>CAWHOL010000007.1:0-169249 GCA_963830965.1 uncultured Verrucomicrobiae bacterium
ACATCGGGGTTGCAGTCGTAGGGTTCGGCGAACTTCATTTGGACCCCCCCGCAGGGAATCCCTATGAGTGCAATTCGCCCAGTTCTAGGCGTCGCGGTGTCCTTGTTCGCGCTGATGCTTCCGGCGCGTGGCGCCCCCGTGGCCGACGGCCGGCAGCTGATCAATTTGGACGTTGGCTGGCGGTTTCTTGCTTCGGACGATCCCCGAGCGCACGAGGCGGCTTACGACGACAGCGCGTGGCAGCCCGTCAGCCTTCCCCACACGTGGAACGGACTCGACGGGCAGGACGGGGGTAACAATTACCGCCGCGGGGCCGGCTGGTACCGGCGGCACCTGGCTGTGGACGCTTCCTTTGCCGGAAGGCGCCTTTACTTGCAATTCGACGGGGCGAGCCTCATGGCGGACGTCTATGTGAACGGCGTCCACCTCGGCAACCACAAGGGCGGATTCGCCCGGTTCCGGTTTGACGCCACAGGGGCCCTGCGCCTGGGCGCCGACAACGTGATCGCAGTCCGCGTGGATAACAGCGACCTTGGAATCCCGCCCGCCGCAGCGGACTTCACGCTTTTTGGAGGGCTATACCGCGACGTATCCCTCCTGGCGACGGATCCGGTCCAGATCTCCACGATGGACCTCGGCTCCCCGGGGGTGTTCGCGGAGGCGCACGATGTGAGTGCCGAGTCCGCGCATGTCATCGTCCGTGCCGAGATCGAGAACCACACTGCGATGCCTCGCGAAGTGGATGTCGAGGTCGCCATCCTGGATGCGGCGCACTCCGCGGTGCCGGGCGCCGACTCGACTTTCAGAATGCACATGGCGGAGCACGGTTCCGGCGAGGTGCTCAAGCCGCTTGTCATCGCACACCCGCGCCTCTGGGACGGAAAGGCCGACCCCTACCTCTACACCGTTCGGGTGGAGCTGCGGCCGGTCGCGCCCAATGGCGCAAAGGGCGCGCTTTCCGATGCGGTCGAACAGCCTCTCGGGATCAGGTCCTTTTCAGTCGACCCAGACAAGGGCTTCATCCTCAACGGGCATTACCTCGATCTCTACGGCTTTAACCGCCACCAGGACTGGCCCGACAAGGGATGGGCCATCTCCGAAGGGGAGGAGGCCGTGGATTTCGACCTCATGATGGAGTCGGGGGCCACCGCGGTGCGCGTGTCGCACTACCAGCAGTCCGACTCCTGGTATTCGCGCTGCGATCAGGCTGGGATTGTGGCATGGGCGGAAATTCCGTCCTGGCAGAAGGTGCTGGCCACCCCCGAATACCTTGAGAGCGCAAAGCAGCAGCTGCGCGAGCTCATCCGCCAGAACTTCAACCATCCGTCGATCTGTTTCTGGGGCGTGGGGAACGAGACGTACGGCCCCGCCTCGGATCCAACGATCGTTGCGCTCAATCCTGTTGTGCACGAAGAGGATCCGACACGCCTTTCGACGTACGCCTCAAATCATGACGACGCCGACCCGAAGAACTGGCACACGGATGTCGTCGCGTTCAACCGCTACTACGGCTGGTACAGCGGCAAGCTCTCCGAATTCGCGCCCTGGTTGGACAAGACCCACGCCGATTACCCCAAGGCCCGCTTCGGGATGAGCGAATTTGGCGCGGGTGCCAGCATCTTCCAGCACGAGGACCCTCCTGTGGCGCCGAAGGCCAACGGTCCCTACCACCCCGAGGAATATCAGAACCTGGTCCACGAGACCTATTGGGCGGCGCTGAAGACTCGGCCCTACGTCTGGGCCAAGTTCATCTGGTGCCTTCACGATTTCGCCTCGGACGGGCGCAACGAGGGGGACCATCCGGGCCGCAATGACAAGGGCCTTGTGACGTATGACCGCAGGGTGAAGAAGGACGCGTTCTTTTTCTACAAGGCGAATTGGAGCAAGGAGCCCGTCCTCCATATCACGAGCTGCCGGTTCACCGAGCGAACGGAGCCGGTGACTGAAATCAAGGTGTACTCGAACGCGACGGAGGTCGATTTGGAGCTCAATGGGAAGTCCCTCGGCGCAAGGCGGGACCCCAGCGGGGACCATATCTTCCGCTGGCAGGCCATTGCGTTGTCGCCCGGCGAGAACCGCGTGTCGGCGAAGGCCCATTTTGGCGGGAACGAGATGACGGATTCTTGCATCTGGACCCTCAAGGCGCCCTAAAACGCGACATTAAGGAAAACCTTCTTGCGCGGCCTTGGTGCCCCGGTACCGTGGGGTGGTTTTTGCCCAAATTCGAACATGGTCTCCGCCAACACCGAACTGACCTACAACAGCAAGATCGAGGGCGACGTCATCGTCACCCGGGCCGATGCGGTCATCAACTGGATACGCAGCAGCTCGATGTGGCCGATGCCCATGGGTTTGGCCTGTTGCGCGATCGAGCTTATGGCGGTGGCCGCCAGCCGCTTCGACATCGCGCGGTTCGGCGCGGAGGTCATGAGGTTTTCCCCAAAACAATCGGACTGCATGATCGTGTCAGGGACGGTGACCTACAAGATGTCCTCGGCGGTGCGGCGGATCTATGACCAGATGGCCGAGCCCAAATGGGTGATCGCGATGGGGGCCTGCGCGAGCTCCGGGGGCATGTACCGGAGCTACGCGGTCCTCCAGGGGGTGGACCGGATTCTTCCCGTGGACGTCTATTTGAGCGGGTGCCCTCCGCGACCGGAGGCGCTCCTCGACGCCGTCGTCAAACTGCAGGAAAAGGTTAAGCGCGAGCGCTCCTTCAGCAAACTGAACACGGCCTGATGCCCAAAGCATTAGACGCCATCGCAGCGCTGAAGGGCAAGTGGGGCTCGGTAGCAGACCGCGCCAGTGTCGACCATCCTGCGATCAATGTTCCGGCGACCGACGTGGTGGCGGTCCTCAAATCCCTGAGGGACGATCACGGTTTTGACATGCTTGTGGACATCGCCGGCGTCGATTGGGGGCTAAAGGCTCATCCTAGATTCACCGTCGTCTACCACGTCCTTTCGACGGTGGGGCACGAGTATGTCCGAATCGCGACCGACTGTCCGGACGACACGGCTCCCGAGGCTCCGACGGCCACGGGGCTTTGGCATGGGGCCAATTGGCACGAGCGCGAGGCCTTTGACATGTTCGGTATCCGCTTTGCGGGCCATCCGGACCTCAGACGCATCCTGATGTGGGACGGATATCCGCATTTTCCCCTTCGAAAGGATTTCCCGCTCTCAGGGAAGGACACAGACCTTCCTGATGTTGAGGTGGTTGCGGAAACAAAGACCAACGCGATCGCGGCGCCCATGATGGGGGGCCCCTTCGTCGCGTCGCCCGGTGAGATCAACATGACCGAGGCCGAACCGCGCGCAAAGGATGAGAGCTGGAGCGAGCGCCGCCCCAAGCCGGACGCCTGAATCCCGAGTCCACCATGCCCGTCGAACACACCTTTTCCGATTCGGCCGCTAGGAACGCCGAGGGCGAGTTTGAGGCTGAGAAGATGTCCCTCTCAATGGGACCGTCGCATCCCTCCACCCATGGCGTCCTGCGCCTTCAGATGGAGCTCGACGGCGAGATCGTCACCAAGGCGGATCCGGTCATCGGCTACCTGCACCGCGGCGACGAGAAGATCGCCGAGAACATGACGTACAACCAGTTCGTGCCCTACACGGACCGGCTCGATTACCTGGCGCCGCTCGCCAACAACATGGCGTACGCGATCGCCGTGGAGAAGCTTGCAAAGCTGGAGGTGCCCCCCCGGTGCCAGGCCATCCGGGTCATCACCGCGGAATTGGCCCGAATTTCGTCCCACATGATGGGCCTTGGGGCCTTCGGGATCGATGTCGGGGCATGGACGGTCTTCCTCTATTCGTTCACGGAGCGCGAGAAGCTCTACAAGCTCTTCGAGGAGCTCACGGGGGCCCGCTTCACGACGAGCTACGCACGCATCGGAGGCGTCGCTCGCGACATGCCCGAGGGTTGGACGGACCGGGTGAACGCGTTCTGCGACCAGTTCATCCCGATGCTCGAGGAGACGCTGAGCCTGCTGACGCGCAACAAGATCTTCCTCGACCGGACGAGCGGCATCGGCGTGATCTCTAGGGAGGATGCGATCTCATACGGCCTGACCGGCCCCAACCTCCGGGCCAGCGGGGTGCCGCTCGATATGAGGAAGGACCGGCCGTACAGCGGCTACGAGCAGTACGACTTCGACATTGCCGTCGGATCCAAGGGGGACGCCTTCGACCGCTATCTTGTGCGCGGCGAGGAGATGCGCCAATCCGTCCGGATCATCAAGCAGGCGATCGCTAAGATGCCCGGCGGCAAATGGTACGCTGAGGACGCGCGGCGCATCTTTGCGCCGCCCAAGGACAAGGTCCTCACCTCGATGGAAGAGCTGATCCAGAACTTCATGCTCGTGACCGAAGGCCCCCAGATGCCCTCGGGCGAGGTGTACTTCGAGGCAGAAAATCCCAAGGGCGCCCTCGGATTCTATGTCGTCTCAAAGGGCGGCGGCGTTCCCTGGCGCCTGAAGATTCGCGCACCCTCGTTCTGCAACCTGTCGATTCTCCCGAAGGTGTGCGTGGGCATGATGGTGTCCGACATCGTTTCCATCCTGGGATCGCTGGATTTCGTGATGGGCGAATGCGACCGATGATGAACCTCAAACCCGAAACGCTTGCGAAGATCGAGGAGGTCCTGCCGCGCTATCCGGTGAGGCGTAGCGCCGCGCTGCCCCTTCTGCACCTGGTCCAGGAGGACCAGGGATTCATCTCGAACGAGGCGGTCGAATGGATTGCGTCGAGGCTCGGGCTTCAGCCCATCAACGTCTACGAGCTCGTGACCTTCTACCCGATGTTCCGCCAGAAGCCGATCGGGCGCCGGCACATCAAGGTCTGCCGCACCCTCTCGTGCGCCATCATGGGGGGCTACCGCACCTGCGCGGAGTTTCAGAGGCAGTTCAACACGGGTCTCGGCCAGGTCTCCCCCGACGGAGAGGTCACTGTGGAATTCGTCGAGTGCCTCGCGAGCTGCGGGACGGCTCCGGTCGTCATGGTCGACGACGTGCTCCATGAGAAGGTCGACGCCGCGAGGGCCAAGGAGCTGTGCGATGAAATCAAGGCCGAGGCAAAGGCCGGAGCAGGAACCCGCTGAACCCTCGACCCATGCCCGCCCCCCAACAACACAGGCTGGTCTTCAGGCACATCGACGAGCCCGGATACACGAACGACCTCGCCTGCTACCTGCGCAACGGGGGCTACGAGGTCCTGAGGAAGTCCGTGCTGCGCAAGCCCGAGGAGCTGGTCGACGAGGTCAAGAAGTCGGGGCTTAGGGGCCGCGGAGGCGCCGGGTTCCCGTGCGGCGTGAAATGGTCCCTTCTGGACCGGAAGAGCGGCAAGCCCATCTACCTCGTCGTGAACGCCGACGAGTCGGAGCCCGGCACGTTCAAGGACCGCTACATCATCCACAATGACCCCCACCAACTGATCGAGGGGATCATGATCACCTGCTTCGCTAACAAGGTGGAGCGGACGTACATCTACATCCGCGGGGAATTCCCGGAGGGCGCGAGGATCCTTGAAAGGGCCATCGCCGAGGCGAGGGCGGCCAACTTCGTCGGACCCAACATCCTCGGCACGAGCTACGGCTGCGAGATCTACGTCCACCGCGGAGCCGGGGCGTACATTTGCGGCGAGGAGACCGGGCTGATTGAGTCGCTCGAGGGGAAGAGGCCCTATCCGCGGATAAAGCCGCCGTATTTCCCGGCGGTCCTCGGCCTCTACCAGTGCCCGACGATCGTGAACAACGTCGAGACGCTCTGCCATGTTAAGCACATCGCCGACAGGGGAGGCGACGCGTATTCGAAGATCGGGACGCCGAACAACACCGGAACGCGGATCCTCTGCGTTTCGGGCCATGTGCAGCGCCCCGGCTACTACGAGTTTGAGGTGGGCAAGATCACGATGGGCCAGCTCCTGAACGAAGTCTGCGGCGGCCCTCTGCCCGGGCGCCGGTTCAAGGCGGTCATCCCCGGCGGATCGTCGGCCAAGGTGCTCAAGTTCGGCGAACGCTACAAGGGCAAGCGCAAGGTCGGCGCCGAGATGGTCGACTACGACTGGGGCCTTGAGGACGTCCCCATGGATTTTGACTCGCTCGGCATGATTGGGTCCATGGGCGGGTCCGGCGGCGTGATCGTGATGGACGACTCGGTCAGCATGGTAGAGGCCCTCGGGAACATCAATGCGTTCTATTCCCACGAGAGCTGCGGCCAGTGCACGCCGTGTCGCGAAGGAAGCCTCTGGATGAAGAAGATCACCGGCCGGATGGTGCACGGGGCGGCGCGCCCTGAGGACGGCGCCCTCCTAAAGAGCGTCGCCGATCAGATAGCCGGACGGACGATCTGCGCATTTGGCGAGGCGTGCGCGTGGCCGACCCAGAGCTTCGTCGCGAAGTTTGGCGACGAATTCAAGGAGTACCCCCAGGCGAAGAAGAACCCAAGGGCCGACGGAGCCCCCGAGCTGGTGTGAGCGCGGTCCCCGCAACCCCAATCGACCTCCTGCGATGATACAGCCTGCATCACCCGACCAGATCAGCGTCAACATCGACGGCAGGGAGATCGCCGTGCCGAAGGGCACCAACATGATCGAGGCCGCGCGGCGGGTGGGGGTGGACGTGCCCCACTACTGCTACCACTCCAAGCTCTCGGTCGTCGGCAACTGCCGGATGTGCCTGGTCGAGATGGGGATGCCGGCCGTGGATCCGGCGACAAAGGCGCCCGTCATCGACCCGTCGACGGGCAAGCAGAGGATCAACTGGAGCCCGCGCCCGACGATTGCCTGCGCCACGAACGCTTCGCCCGGCCTCCACATCCGCACCACATCCCCGATGGTGAAGGACTGCCGCGAGGGGGTCATGGAGTTTCTGCTCATCAACCACCCGCTCGACTGCCCGATCTGCGACCAGGCGGGCGAATGCAAGCTCCAGGAGCAGTCCACCGGATACGGCCGCGGGTATTCCCGCTTCATCGAGCAAAAGAATGTGAAGCCGAAGCGCACGCTCCTTGGGCCTCGGGTCATGCTCGACGACGAGCGCTGCATCCTCTGCTCGAGGTGCATCCGCTTCTGCAAGGAGGTCGCCAAGGACGACGTCCTCGGCTTCACGGACCGGGGCAGCTTCAGCACCCTCACGTGCTACCCGGGCCGAAAGCTCGAAAACAACTACTCGCTCAACACCGTGGACATCTGTCCGGTGGGCGCCCTCACGAGCACGGATTTCCGGTTCAAGATGCGCGTCTGGTTCCTCAGGCAGACGAACAGCATCGACACCGAGTCGAGCGTCGGCGCGAACACGGTGGTCTGGTCCCGCGAGGGGACGGTCTACCGGATCACTCCGCGCCAGAACGACGGCGTGAACGACACCTGGATGGCGGACAGCGGACGGGCGCTCTACAAGCAGGTGCGCGACCCGGGCCGGCTGGAGTCGATCCGCGTGAACGGCTCGGGCGCGACCCTCGATTCGGCGGCCAAGGCCTGCGCCGACCTTATCGCCGCAGGAGGCGTGGCCGTGGTCGGGTCGGGTCGCAGTTCGGTCGAGGAGCAGTTCCTGACGAAGAAGCTCGCCGAGGCCGCCAGGGCCAGGGCGTGGCTTGTCTCAAGGGTGGGAGAGGGCGACGGGCTCCTCATCTCCGCCGACCGCAATCCGAATGTCCGCGGAGCCCTGGTCACGGGGCTCATCTCCGAGCTTCCGTCCGCTGCGCTTGGTCCCCTCGCCGCCCTGATCGACTCGGGGGCGGTCAGGTGCGTCGTCTCGGTCGGCGAGGACCTCGCCGCGGCCGGGCTCAGCGCGGAGCAGCTTGCGAAGGTCGCGGTCGTATATCTCGGCACCCACTCCAATGCGACGAGCGCCGCGGCGAAGATCGTCATCCCCACGCTGACGGTTTTCGAGAAGCATGGGACGTTTGTTAACCAGCAGTTCAGGATTCAGAGGTTTGCGAAGGCCGTGCCCGCCCTGCCCGGCGCGAGCGACGACCTTCTCGTGCTTTCAAAGCTTGTCGCCGCCTCGGGGGGGCCCAACCTGGGCGCCGATGTCGGTGCGCTCTGGCCGTCGATCGCCTCCGAGGTGCCCCCGCTTGCGACCATGACCTACGGCAACATCCCCGACGCGGGCCTCCTGATAAGCGGCGCTCCGTGGGAGGGCCTCGAATTCGCAGAGGGTCCCGGGCTCCATTTTAAGCCGGCCACGCCGGCGGCTAAGGAGGCGGGCCGTGTTTGACTTCTTTTTCCGGCTGCCGGTCGTCGTCCAGGGCGTCGTCAAGGGCCTCGCGGTGATCCTGTTCATCTTCCCGGTTGCGGCTGCGTGCTCCATGGCCGAGCGCAAGGTCTGCGCGTGGATCCAGCGCCGCCCCGGCCCGAACCGGACGATTCCCCCGATGCTTGTCGGCATACCGGGGATGGGCATCCTCCAGCGCCTCGGCCTTTTCCAGCTGGCGGCGGATGGCGGCAAGTTCTTCTTCAAGGAGGAGCCTATGCCGAACCACGTCCACAGGTTCTACTTCGTGCTGGCCCCGTTTGTCGCGATGATCCCGGCGCTCACGACGGTGACGGTCGTTCCGTTCGGCGCCTACCTGGATCCGGCGGGCAGGGTCATCCCGATCATGCTCGCGAACGTGGACATCGGCATCCTGGCCGTGTTCGCGGTGGCCTCACTCGGCATCTATTCGCTGATCCTTGCGGGCTGGGCCTCGAACTCGAAATACCCTTTCCTCGGCGGGGTGCGCGCCTCCGCGCAGCTCATCTCCTACGAGCTGTCGATGACGCTCTCCGTCCTCCCGGTCTTCCTCTGGGTTAACGAGCCGGGTTCCTCGGGGTCGCTCAGCCTTGCCCGCGTCGTGGAGTTCCAGAGCCGAGCGGGGTTCTGGGGCGGTTCCTGGTTCCTCTTCACGATGCCGATCTCGGCCTTCATCTTCATCATCGCGCTCTTCGCCGAGACGAACCGCCAGCCGTTCGACATGCCGGAGTCCGAGGCCGACCTGGTCGGCGGATTCCACACCGAATACGGAGCGTTCAAGTGGTCGCTCTTCTTTGTCGCGGAGTATTCCAACATGCTCGTCGGTTCCGGGGTCTTTTGCCTCCTCTTCCTGGGCGGCTGGAATCCGCTGCCGTGGCTGCCGCTCTCCCGCCTGCTCGAGGGCCTCCACCACCTGAGCGGGTCGGCGCTGTGGCTCAATCCGCTCGTGGCCGGCGTGGTCTCCATCTTCATCTTCGTCGCCAAGGTGCTCCTGAGCATCTTCTTCTTCATGTGGGTGCGCTGGACGGTCCCGCGTTTCCGCTACGACCAGGTCATGAGGATAGGCTGGCGGCTGCTCCTGCCCCTCTCGATCGCCAACCTCCTCGCCTACACGGTGGGAATCTACTTCCTGCAGGGATAGCACCAAACGCCATGGCCGTCATACAAGTACAGCGAAAGCCCCTCTCCCTGGCCGAACGCACCTACCTCCCCCAGATCTTCGGCGGGATGATGACGACGATTAAGTACTTCTTCCGTCCGCCGGAGACGCTCCAATACCCCGAAGAGCGGCCGGCGATCCCGCCCGGCTACCGGGGGGTGCCGACCCTCGTCAAGGATCCCCACGGGCGCGAGAAATGCGTCTCGTGCCAGCTCTGCGAATTCGTCTGCCCGCCGAAGGCGATCCGCATCACGCCGGGCTCGGTCGCGCCGGGTCTGGGGATCGACAACGTCGAGAAGGCGCCCCAGGCCTTCGACATCGACATGCTCCGCTGCATCTACTGCGGGCTCTGCGAGGAGGTCTGCCCGGAGGAGGCCATATTCCTCAAGAGCCAGTACTCCATGTCGGGCTACAGCCGGGCCGAGATGGTCAACCACAAGGATCGCCTCTACGAGATGGGCGGCACGCTTCCGGACAAGCATTTCAAATGGGAGGCGAAGAAGGCTGCCGAGCTGGATGCCGGCGGGAGCCACTAGGGAGACCCAAGATGGAACAAATCGCGTTCACCTGCCTTTCAGTCCTGGCCCTCGCCTCAGCGTTCGGGATGGTGCTCAGCAAGAACGCCGTGAACGGGGCGATGTGCCTGCTGCTGTGCCTTGCCGCGGTCGCGGGGCTCTTCGTGCAGCTCCACGCGTACCTCCTGGCCTTCGTCCTCGTGCTGGTCTACGCGGGCGCCGTAGTGGCCCTCTTCCTTTTCATCATCATGCTCCTCGACATGCAGGGCGGGCAGACCTGGAGGCTCCGCGGCCTCGACCTGTTCGCCGCGGCGGTCGTGGCGGCGCTGCTCATCACGGGGCTCAACCTCCTGGCCGTACGCGGCAGGCTTGAGAGCGCGCCGGCGACCGGCCACTCGGTCGGCTCGTCCCTGAAGCTCTATTCCTACCAGCTCTTCACCACCTATCTGCTGCCGGTCCAGGTGATGGGCTTCCTCCTGCTGATCGCCATGCTCGGCGTGATCGTCCTCAGCAGGCGGAACGAAAGGCGGGAGGATTCCGAATGACGCCCAACCTCGAAGCTTACGTGATGCTCAGCGCCGCGCTCTTTGCCGTGGGCTTCCTGGGTGTCCTCGTCCGCAAGAACACGCTCGTGATCTACATGTGCCTCGAGCTCATGCTCGTGGCGTCGACCCTCGCGCTCGTGGCGTTCTCGCATTTCAACGGGGCGCTCGACGGCGACGTTTTCGTCTTCTTCATCCTCACCGTGGCGGCCGCCGAGGTCGCCGTGGGCCTGGCGATCATCGTCGCGCTTTTCAGGGCCCGCAAGACGGTCCGCGTGGACCAGCTAGATTCCCTGAAGCACTGAGCCCACGGAAATGACGCCCCTTCACACAGCACTCAGCGTCCTCCTCGCTCCGCTTGCCTCGGCGGCCTTCATCGCGCTGTTCCTGAGGAGGCGGGGCACCGCGGCCTCCGTGGTTTCCGTCGCGGCGGCCGCATTCGCCGCGCTCGGAGGGCTCGAGCTTGCATTCGGCCTCTCCCGCTTCTCGGGGTCGGTCGAATGGTTCCGATTCGGATCGTTCGCGGTCGAGCTCGGTTTCAAGTTCGACGATCTGGCCGCCCTGATGCTCTCCATCGTGGGTGTCATCGGCCTCTGCGTCCACGTCTTCTCGCTCGGGTACATGCGCGACGACCCTGCGAAGGCCCGGTATTTTGGCGGCCTCTCGATCTTCATGTTCTCGATGATCGGCATCGTCCTTGCCGACAACCTGTTCATGATGTTCATCTTCTGGGAGCTGGTCGGGTTCAGCTCCTACTTCCTGATCAACCACTGGTATGAGAAGCTATCGGCCTCGGACGCCGCAAAGAAGGCGTTCATCGTAAACCGGGTCGGCGACTTCGGATTCGTGCTTGGAATCATCCTCTGCTACTGGAGGAACGGCACCGTCAATCTCACGGAGCTCGGCGCAAGCCACGATCTCGTCTTCAGCCGTCTCATCCCGCTCCTGCTCTTCTGCGGCGCCGTTGGCAAGTCGGCGCAGCTTCCCCTCCAGGTCTGGCTGCCCGACGCCATGGAGGGCCCGACGCCCGTATCGGCCCTGATCCACGCGGCGACGATGGTGGCCGCCGGCATCTACATGCTCTGCCGGATCAACGTCCTGATGGTGCCTTCGTCCATGGAGGTGATCGCCTGGGTGGGCACCCTGACGGCGCTCTATTCGGCGCTCTGCGCGGTCACGCAGCGCGACATCAAGAAGGTCCTGGCGTACTCCACGCTCTCCCAGCTCGGCTACATGGTGGCCGCCTTCGGCCTCGGCTCGGTCGGGGCCTCGATGTTTCACCTGACGACCCACGCCTTCTTCAAGGCCCTCCTCTTCCTCGGCTCGGGCTCGGTGATCCTCGGCTGCCACCACGAGCAGGACATCTTCAGGATGGGGGGGCTCAGGACCCGGATGCCCGTCACGTTCTGGACGTTCACCGTTGCGGTAGCGGCCATCGTGGGCCTTCCCGGCCTGGCGGGCTTCTTCTCCAAGGACGCGATCCTCGTCCTCGCCTACGACAGGAACCCGGCTGTGTTCGCCGTTCTCGCTCTCACGGCTATCCTGACCGCTTTCTACATGCTCAGGCTCTGGAAGATCGTTTTCCTCGGGGAACCGAGGGGCGAATCGGCGGGGCACGCCCATGAGAGCGGGGTTTCGATGACGGCGCCCCTTGTCCTGCTTGCGCTGCTCTCAGTCGCGGGAGGCTACATGTGGCTGTATCACGGCGCGTTTGGGGGCGTCTTTTCGCAGATCCCGGAGGCGGCCGGATCGGCCCACGTCGTCATCCTGCTGACGAGCCTTTTCGTCCTCGCGGTCGGCGCCGGCTCCTCCCTCGTCGTTCTACACCTCGGACGGCTCCGACGCGCTTGAGCAGCGGTCACCGGCGGCATTCGGCTTCCTTTTCGCGCTCAGGGCCTGCTTTGACCGCGCCTATGACTATTACGTCCAGAAGATTCAGCAGCGAGCGGCGATGGCCCTCAATTTCATAGACATCGTCGCGCTGGCGGGCATCGCCGTCCGCGGGCTTGCAGGGGCCGTCGAGGTTGTCGGCTTCGGGGTCCGCGCGCTCCATACCGGCCGCATCAACAACTACGTCTACTGGTTCCTTGCGGGCGTAGTCGTCCTTTGGGCCTTTGCCGCCGGCGTCCTCTGATTCCCGTGATGAGCAACCTTTCCTTTGACCCTCTCCTCCTCGCGGTCGCCGCGCCGCTCGCGGTGGCCGCGGCGATCGCGGTCGGCGTGCCCAAGCGCCTCGTCGTGAAACTCGCCTACGCGGGGTTCGCGGTGCCGGCGCTCGTCGCCCTCTATGCGTGGTGGAGCTTTGGCGCCGCCTCCAAGGAGGCCCACGGCTACGCGTTCCTCACGAGCTACCCGACGGGACTGGGTGCGCTGGGAATCGGCCTTAAGCTCGGGCTCAACGGGATATCGCTTCCGCTCTTCGTCCTCGCCGGGATCGTCGGCCTGGCCGCGGGTCTTTTCGCCCTCCAGTCCAACGCGTCGCGGATGAAGACCTACCTGCTCCTGCTTCTCGTCATGCAGGCCGGCCTCATGGGCATGTTTGCCAGCGTCGACGTGTTCTTCTTCTACTTTTTCCACGAGCTGGCGCTCATCCCGACCTTCATCATGGTCGGAATCTGGGGCGGGCGCGACCGGAGCTATGCCGCGATGACGATGACGATCTACCTTACGATCGGGGCCATGCTCTCCCTCCTCGGGCTGATCGCGATCTACGTGAAAAGCGGCGCCACCAGCTTTGACCTCATGGTGCTGCGCGACACGCTGGCCTCGAGGCCCCTCGGGGAGGTCGCGCAGAAGCACATCTTCGGCCTCCTCCTCTTTGGCTTCGGAATCCTCGTCTCCCTCTGGCCGTTCCATTCCTGGGCGCCGCTCGGCTACGGCGCGGCGCCGAGCTCCGCGGCGATGCTCCATGCGGGCGTCCTGAAGAAGTTCGGATTATACGGCCTTGTGCAGATCGCCCTTCCCCTCCTGCCATTCGGCGCCTCGCAGTGGGGCCACGGCCTCGCGGTGGTGGCCGGGGTGGGCAACGTGGTGGTGATCGGCCTGGTCACCATGGCGCAGCGCGACCTTAAGCAGATGGTCGGCTACAGCTCGGTGATGCACATGGGCTATGCTTTTCTCGGCATCGCCGTCGGCTCGGTGCTGGGGGTCGGGGGCGTGGTCATGCTCATGGTGGCCCACGGGCTGTCGGTCGCCCTCCTGTTCCTGCTCTCCACCAGCGTCTACCATCGCACGAACACGTTTGACCTCCATCAGATGGGTGGGCTCTCGCAGAAGGCCCCGGTCCTCACGGCCCTTTTTGTCACGGCCACATTCGCCAGCATTGGCCTGCCCGGGTTTGCCAACTTCTGGGGCGAACTGCCGATATTCTTCGCTCTCTGGGGATTCTCGCACACCCTGACCCTTGTCGCCCTTACGGGCACGATCATCTCGGCCGTCTACGGGCTGCGCGCCGCGGCGCGCATCTTCTTCGGACCCCAGACCGAGGCCTTCGCCCGATACGCGGCCCACAAGGCGCCCACCGACATCGCCTGGAGCGAAAGGCTCCCGGCGCTCATCCTGATTGCGGCGCTCCTCTTCGTCGGCATCTGGCCGCGGTCGCTCTCGAGCGGGATCAACCAGGCGCTGGGGGCGAGCCCGCCGCCTTGGTCGCTAGCCGATAGACCAATCCGAAACGACGCCTTCACATGGACTTCAACGTTCTGCGAGACCTAGCCGCCGGGAACTCCTGGTGGGCCATATGGCCCGAGCTCTCCCTCGGCTGCCTGGCGCTGTTCCTTCTTGTCCTGGAGACGGTCCTTCCGAAATCGGCGCACGAGCGCATCCCGACGGTGTCGATCGCCGGACAGTTGGCGATCCTGGGCGCGCTCCTCGCGAACCTCGGGACCGCCAACCGCGAAAGCTTCGACGGACTCCTCGTGCAGTCCCCGCTGGGCCAGCTCATGAGGGTGTTCTTCCTGGTCTCCTCGATCCTCGTCTCGATTCTTGGCCGCGTGAGCCTTGCGGGCCGGAAGGCGCCGAAGGTCGAGTTCCACCACATCGTCCTCGTCGTCGCGGCCTCGATGATGCTCCTGGTCCAGAGCCGGAATTTCGTGATGCTTTTCGTGGCGCTCGAGACGGTGACGGTTGGCCTCTACATCCTCGTGAGCTACTACCGCTCCAGCCCGAGGACGCTCGAGGCGGGTCTCAAGTACCTGGTCCTTGGGGCCCTCAGCTCGGCGCTCCTGCTTTTCGGGATCGTCCTGCTCTACGGCGTGTCGGGAAGCCCGGGACTGGTTGGCCGGACGGGCGCGGGCATGTACTTTCCGGGGCTGGCGGCTTTCCTTGATGCCAATCCCCACAACTTCATGGCGGCGGCCGGCATCGTCCTCGTCCTCTCGGGGCTCGCCTTCAAGATCGGCGCCGTTCCCTTCCAGATTTGGATACCCGATGTGTACCAGGGGGCGCCGACGCCGGTCACCGCGTTCCTTGCGGTCGCCTCAAAGGCGGCCGGGTTCGTCGTCCTCCTGGTGTTGGTGACCCAGGTGTTCCCTCCCTACGGATGGCTGGTCGCTCCGATCCTCACGCTCATGGCGGGCGCCTCGATCCTTTTCGGGAATCTGGCGGCCCTTAAGCAGAACAACGTGAAGCGGCTGATCGGCCTTTCGGGCGTCTCCCATGCGGGATTCATGCTCCTTGCCGTGGCCTCGGCGGCTTACGTGCCGGGCGCGGTGGGCGCCGTCTACTTCTATCTGATCGCATACCTGATCGCCTCGTTCGCCGTCTTTGGCGTGATGACCGTTCTGGCGGGCCCCGACGACTCGGTTCAGGAGCTGGGCGACTATTGCGGCCTCGCGAAGGAGTCCCCCTTTCCTGGCGGGCGTGCTCGCCTGCGGACTCGGCTCGCTCGCGGGCATCCCGCCGTTCGCAGGCTTCATGGGGAAGCTCTTCGTCTTCACGGTCGCCTTCAAGGCCGGACATTACGGCCTGCTCGCAGTGGCCATCGTCGGAGTCGTGATCTCGATCTACTATTACTTCGGTTGGATTCGCGCGGCCTATTTTAGCGACGAGGCCGCCCTGTCGGCACAGACGCCAGCCGGCTTGCTGGGGGCGGCGCGGCGCTGCGCGTCTCCCTCGCCGTGCTGGCAGCCGCCTCGATCATCCTCGGCTTCTACCAGGGGCCGCTTGGCCGCCTGCTTTCCAAATAAGAAGGGCCAGGCGAAGAATTATCCGCCTGGTCCCGGGGAGTGAGGTTCGCCGAGCCCGGAGGGCCGCAATCAGCGCCAGTGGCCCTCGTGCCAGACCCAAGAGCCGCCGCGCCGGTCCCAACGGCCGGGCTCCCACGCTGCGCCCGGATGGAAGTGAGGGTGGCGTTCATAGTGGCCTCGAATCCAGACCCAGCCGCCGCTCCAGTGCCAATGGCCTCCGATCCAGAAGAACTCGGGTCCGGGCGCAGGAGGAACGGTCTCGACGATTTCGGCGGGGGGCGGCTCCGAGGCGATCACCTCGACCGACTGGCCCGGGCCGGGAGGCTGAGCGACCACGGTCGCATAGTGGCCCTCGATCCAAACCCAGCCGTTTCCACGGGCGACCCATTGGCCCGGAATCCAAGTATATCCGGGCTGGGCCATACGGTCCCAGCGTCCCGGGAACCATTCCCAGCGCTCGTGGTGCCACGCCCAATGGCCCCGGATCCAAATATAGCCCGGTCCCGGGCTCATCGGAACGACCTCGACCCGCTCCGGGGGCGGCTGGCTGCGCACGACGACCTCGGGGCCGCCGATATTCAAACCAATCTCAAAACCCGCCCGGGCCGCAAAGGGAAGCGCGCCGCAGGCGAGTGCCAATAAGGGAAATCTTAGCGAGTTTCATGGAACATGGGTTTTTCTGCTGTTCAAGAGGTTAGACGCCCATTTCGGGAAAAGGTTTCCTCCCGCGGGCGGCGCGGTCGGCGCCGGGAGCTGCGGGCCCGAGCTGGGAATCGAATTCTGGCGAGTGTGACTGTTTCCAGTTTGTTTCTCCAACAAAATGCTGCCTGATTGGGTGCAATGATGAAGGTCACCGGGCTCGCATTAGTCCCACCCCCAAGCGCCTCCGATCTCCCGAAAGTCACGCCCGAGCTTCTCGCCTCGGTCCTGGCGCGGTATTCGCGCAGCAACGAGGGGATCGCCTCCATTCTCGCAAAGGTGGACGTTTCGAATCCGGAGGCCTCGATTGACCGGATCCTGAAGTTCGTTGACTACGGCCATGCGTCGATCGGCGGGCTGACCGGCGGCCTTGCCGTCGCTCTGGACGGCGTCTCGATGTGGCTCGCGTACAAGCTCTTTGAGATCGCCCAGATGGCGGACGGGCAGGAATCGAGCACACGCTACATCGCCATGGACCCGGCCAACATCCCGGGAGCCGAGGAACTCGGAATCCCGGATGACCTGGCCCCGCGTTGGCGCGACATGATCGCCCGCTCGTTCGAGGCATACAATGCCGAGTATGCGCGTCTTGACGCCCTCTCCGTTGCCGAACCCGGGCGAATCCGCATTCCAAGCGGAGCAAAGCCGGCCGTGGTCGCGCGCATGCGCAAGAATTACGCGCTGGACCGGGCCCGGTATTTCATCCCGCTTGCGACGAGGACAAACGTCGGACTCGTGCAGACCTCGCGCATGTGGTCGCTCACGGTGAAGCAGCTCGATTCCCTCCCGAACCCGGAGGCCCGCGCCGCGGCCGAACTGATCCGGGCCGAGCTGCTCAAGCAGTCCCCGCGGCTCATGAAACACAGCTTTGCGGAGACGTCGTTCGAGGAACAGGCGCGCCAGGAATTGGCGGCCTCCTTGGAGCTGGGCCTCGGGATCCTGAGCAATCGGCCCCTGGGAGACGAGGTTTGGGTCCGGGTTGACCGGAGCGCGCCGCCGTGGCTTCCGCAGTGGCAGGCGCTGGCCGAGGCGCTGCGTCACCGCACCAACCGATACGGACAGCAGGGCGAGGCCACCCGGCGGATGAGGGTCGCGTTTGCCTGGAACAACATGGCGATCGCCGAGCTTCGCGACCTCAACCGCCACCGGACGGGCAACCGGTATACGCCGCTGATCCAGGCCGGCTTCTATCTCCCGCCCGAAATCGAGCGCGGGCCCCATACTGCCCTCCTTGACGCTCAGCTGGAGCTCACGCGGGAGCTGATGTCCCGCGGCTCCTCATCCTACGTATATTCCCTGCTTTTGGGTGCGCAGACTCCGTTTGAGCATAGCACCCATGCAGACAAGTTCATCTACGAGGCGGAATTGCGCACGGGAATGGGCGCGCATTTCCGATATGCCGAGCACCTGGGGCTGGCGCTGCGCGGATTCTTTGAACAGGTTCCCGAGGCCCGCGAATGGGTCGTTGAAGGGACAGCCGAACCCGAGTAATCACTAACAAGAAATGACTAGCCAATAAATGATTGCTGCAATTGATTGGCGAAGGCACGAATCTCATCCGGCTTCATGTATCCCAAAGCTCAGATTTTTAGACCGGCCGCTTTAGAGAGGTAGAAAGAATGTTCCGAGTCCTTCAGTTCAACATGCAGTTTGGAATGGGTTGGAACGCCGCCGACCCAGATAGCGTCCCGATTGACATCGAGGCGACCATTGCGGAGATCCGAAAGCACGATCCTGACGTGGTCCTTTTGCAGGAAGTCGAGCATGCGCAGCCCGGGGGCGTGCAGATCGAACCGCCGCCAAACTACACAAAGATAAAGCAGGCTCTGACCCAGTACGACAGCTACTTTTCTTATCCCAAGGCCGACCCCCGAGAGCTTCCGTTTGGAATCGGCCTTGCGATCTTCTCGCGCACCCCGCTGGTCGATCCCTTCCGCGTCGACGTTCCTTCGCCGGCCATTGAGTTCGAGTTTGGCGGGAAGAAGACGACGCCGACCGACCGACTGATGATCGGGGCGAAGACGGTCCTCGACGGCAGGGAGGTGCAGTTTTTCAATGTCCATCTACTCGCGTTCTTCATGCTCGGATCCAGCAGCACGATGTTCCCGTGGCAGCGGGACCTTGTCGCCGACCGCTTGGCATCGTCCGACCTTCCGACTATCCTCACCGGCGATTTCAATGTGAGCCAGCATTCCTCGCTCGTTGAACAGTTTGCGGAGTTTGGCTACGCCACCGTGCAGTACAAGATCCCCACGTGGCACCGCCGGCCGTTCGTGCTCGACCACATCTTCTACAATTCGGGCCTTCGGTGCCTAGGCCACAGCGTCGTGGACTCCACGGTGTCGGACCACCTGCCCGTCCAAGCTGATTTCGATTTCGGCTTCTGAACGCTCCCCCCGAAGGCTTCAAGCCTTGCCCGAGCGGATACGATCCTTCTCCGCCTCCCGCTCCTCCTCTAGGCGCGCCCTTTCCGACGAAATCTGCTTCCTGATCTTGTCGACCTCCTCGGCGTTCTGCGCGGTCAGGGCCTGTTCAAGGTGCTGCTTCAGGAAGATCTCCCGCTCCGCGAGCCGTCCTTGGTAAAGGCGATCCACCTCCGCGAGCCGCTTGCGCTCCTCTTGGGTGAGCGGGCGCGATCCGCTCGGATCCGACTTTGACAGGCGCTCCATGGCCAACTCGTAGGCGCTTTTCATAAAGGAGCAGAGCTTCGGCGCCGATCCGACGAATGGCAACAAAATGGCTTCTCATCCCGGCGGATTGGGCGGAGATTGGCACGGCACCGGCATGAGACCCGACGACCAGAGTGAACTCTTTAGCGAGCCCGAAGGCGCGGCGAGCGGCGAAGGCGGCGGCGACCCGTCGACCCTGCCTCTGGCGGTGCGAATGAGGCCTCGTCTGCTTTCCGAGGTCGTTGGCCAGGAGCACATCCTGGGGCCCGGCAGCCTGCTCGCCCGCCTTGTCGCCCAGAATCGTTTCGGGTCTCTGCTCTTTTACGGCCCGCCCGGCACCGGCAAGACGAGCATCGCCGAGGCGATCGCCCGCCAAACCCGCAGCCGCTTCGTTCGCGTCAACGCGGTCATGTCCAATGTCGCCGAGCTTCGCGACATTCTGGCGGCCGCGAGGAGGGTTCCGAGCGCCCGAACGATCCTCTTCATCGACGAGCTCCACCGGTTCAATAAAACCCAGCAGGACCTGCTGCTCCCCGACGTCGAGCAGGGTGCGGTTCGCCTGATCGGGGCAACGACCCACAACCCGGGGTTCTATGTGAATCCGCCCCTGCTCTCGCGCAGCCATTTGTTCCGCCTGGAACCGCTCTCGACGCCGGCCGTCGCGGGCGTCCTTGCGCTGGCGCTTGGGGACAGGGAGCGGGGTCTCGGGGCCCTTGGCGTCACGGCCACGTCCAGCCTCCTTGAGGCGCTGGCGGTCTTCTGTGACGGGGACCTGCGGCGCGCGCTGAATGCGCTCGAGGTGATCGCCCTCGGCAAGGGCGGGCCCGCGGAGATGACGACCGAGGACCTCGCCATGTTCGCGCGCGAACGCCGGATCCGCTACGACGCGGACGAGGACGAGCATTTCGACACGATTTCGGCGTTTATAAAGAGTTGCCGTGGTTCCGACCCGGACGCGGCCATGTACTGGCTCGCGAAGATGTTGGCGGGCGGCGAGGATCCCCGGTTTGTTGCCCGCCGACTTGTGATCCTAGCAAGCGAGGATGTCGGCCTGGCCGATCCGCATGCGCTGCCGCTGGCGGTGGCGGCGCACCATGCGGTCGACTTCGTGGGGCTTCCCGAGGCCGAGCTCACGCTGGCGCACGCAACGCTTTACATTGCGACGGCCCCGAAGAGCAACTCGGCGACGCTTGCCCTCGGCGAGGCCAAGCGGGTGCTCAGCGAGGAGCCGGTCCAGTCGGTGCCGGCCTCCTTGCGCGACAAGGGGGGACAGGCCAGCAAGAGGATGGGGCACGGCAAGGGCTACCTCTATTCCCACGACTACCCCGAGGGCATATCCGGGCAGGACTATCTCGAGAGGCCCCTGCGCCTCTACTCGGCAAGAGGGGCCGGTGCAGAAGCGGCTATTGAGGAACGCCTTAAGCGCTGGCGTGGGCTTAAGGCCGCGGTGCGCTCCAAGCCCGGGAACGAACTTGCTGGGGGCGGGTCGGAATCCCTAGGATCGCCCCAATGAAGCGCGCTGCTTTCCTTGCGTTTGCCGGTTTCCTCCTTTCGGCGGTGTGCGCGTCGGCCGCTCCCGCCGCAGCCGATGCTCCGACCGACAGCGAGAAGGAGGGGACGATCTCGGGGATTGCGGTCAAGCGCGACAAGGGAGGATGGATCGGGGTCGATTTGAAGGGCGGTTCGTTCCAGATTACATTCTATAACGACAAGAAAAAGCCGGTGCCCGCCGACCGGTCGTCGGCCGTGTTGCATTGGCCGGTGCATTACCAGCCCAATCAGGAGCGAACGGAGCTGTTGCCGACCGACGACCCGGCTGTGCTGGCCTCTCCGTATCCCGTCAAGCCGCCTCACACTTTCAAGCTCTTCATTTCGCTGTTCACCGAAGGCAGTTCGGATGTGGAGTCATACGTGATTGACTTCAGCGACCAATAGGCCCCGCCACCGGCCGCGGCCATGAATTGACAGGGAGCGACGGGGGGCCGATTTTGTCCGGATGCCCTCGTCGCAGCCCTATGCCTTTGACTCCGTCGAGTCCGCAATGGCGGACATCGCCGCGGGCCGGATGGTGATCGTGACCGATGACGAACGGCGCGAAAACGAGGGCGATCTCATCATGGCCGCCTCAATGGCGACCGACGAGGCGATTGGAGTCATGATCCGCCACTGCAGCGGCATCGTCTGCGTGGCGACGACTTCCGACGTGCTGCAGGGCCTCGGCCTGGCGCCGATGGTGGCCAACAACCGGGACAAACACCGGACGGATTTTGCCGTCAGCGTGGACGCGGCCCGCGGCGTCACAACCGGCATCAGCGCGGCCGACCGGGCGAAGACGATACGTATTCTCGCGGACCCAGCGTCCCGGCCGGAGGACCTGGCGCGTCCGGGCCACGTGTTTCCCCTTCGGGCTAGGCCGGGCGGGGTGCTGGAGCGCCCCGGCCACACCGAGGCTGCCGTTGACCTGGCGCGCCTCGCAGGCGTGCATCCGAGCGGCGTCCTGTGCGAACTGATGAATGACGACGGCACCGTTGCGCGCATGGGCGACATCACGAGGTTCAAGGACAGGTTCGGCCTGAGGATGATCTCGATCGCCGACCTTGTTAGGTACCGTGCGAAATCATGTTGCGCATTGCAGGCCCCCGGTTCTCCTCTCGACGTTCCATGAGTGGCGATTCACCCGTTCCCTTGGCCGTTGATGCCTCCGGCCTCAAGATTGCAATTGCGGCTGCGCGCTTCAACGGTCGGCTCGTGGAGCCCCTGTTGCGGCGGGTCCTGGCAGGGCTTTCCGCGGCGGGCGCCCTGGAAAGGAACATCTCGGTGGTGAGGGTGCCCGGTTCCAACGAGCTTCCGGTTGCGGCGCGCCTCCTCATCGAACGAAGGAAGCCGGACGTCGTGATTGCGCTGGGCGTCATCATCCGCGGCGGAACGATCCACTACGAGCTCATCGCCAATGCGGCGACGCTCGGGCTTCAGGATGTGGCGGTCGCTTCGCGCGTGCCCGTGATCAACGGCGTCATCGTCGCGGAGAATGTCGGCCAGGCAAGGGCCCGGTGCGCGGGCAGGATCGACCGGGGCGCCGAATTCGCCGATGCAGCGGTCGCGATGGCTGCCCTGAGGAGGAGCCTCTCCCGATGAGCAAGGCGCAGTACGCACAGCGCCACGATGGACGGGTGGCTGCGCTCCAATACCTGTACGCGTGGAGCATAAACCCGCCCGACAACCTGGCCGACGACCTGAGGGTATTTTTCGAGAGCCAGGAGCAGCCCCGGGACCATTACTCCTTTGGCGAGGAGCTTATAGACGGCGTGATCAGGAACCAGTCCGGGATCGACGCCCAGATCCGGGTCCTGGCCCAGAACTGGGAGTTCGACCGCATCGCGAAGATCGATCTCGCCATCCTGAGGATCGCGATGTTCGAGATGCTCCACCGCAACGACATCCCGCCCGTTGTCTCGATCAACGAGGCCATCGACATCTCAAAGCAGTTCTCGAACGCCGACTCCAAACGTTTCATCAACGGCATCCTGGACCGGCTGAAGGACCAGCTGGGCCGGGATTCGCGCAAGGCGACCCCGTAGGCGAAGGCGGGAGCCCGGAGGACTGTGTTTTCACTCTTTAAGAAATTCAGGGAGGGACTGGCGAAGACCGTCTCGGCGATCTCGTCGAAGACCCACGGGCTTTTCGGGGGGCGCTCGATCGATGCATCCTCGCTGGAGGCCCTCGAGGAGGCGCTCTATTCCGCCGACTTCGGCGTTGCAACCACGGCGGAGATCATGGGCGAAATCAAGGCGGCCGCGCGCAGGGACAAGGCCCTCGAAGGGCGCCAGGCCGCGGCCATAGGCGCCGAGGTCCTGAGGAGGGCCCTTGCCGGCTCCGAAGGGACGATTTCAAAGGCGGCCACGCCCCCCACGGTCATCGTCCTTATCGGGGTGAACGGCTCGGGGAAAACCACCACGGCCGCAAAGCTGGCCTGGCGCCTTAAGCAGGAGGGAGGGTCCGTCCTACTTGCGGCCTGTGACACGTTTCGGGCGGCGGCTATCGAGCAACTTCAGTCCTGGGCGTCCCGGCTGGACCTCGAGCTCGTATCCAACAAGGCGGGCGCGGACCCCGCCGCCGTGGCCTTTGACGCCGTGCAGGCGGCGCGGAGCCGGGGCCGCGACTGGGTCATCATAGACACGGCCGGGCGGCTCCACACGAAGGACAACCTCATGGTCGAACTCTCTAAGATAAGGCGCGTGGTGTCGAAACTCGACCCCACGGCGCCGCACCACTCATGGCTCGTCGTCGACGGATCGCTCGGCGGAAACTCGATCGAGCAGGCGCGGGCCTTCCACAAGAGCTTTGGCCTGACCGGACTGATCGTCACCAAGCTTGACGGGACGAGCCGCGGGGGCGCGATCGTCGGCATCTGGAGGGAGCTCAGGCTGCCGATCCTATTCGTGGGGCTTGGTGAGGACCCCGAGGACCTTCAGCCGTTTAGCGCCGAGAACTACTCCGCCGCCGTGTTCGGCGTCGATCGCCCAGGCGCCTGAGGCCGGTCACCGCCGCCTTTCCTGCCGGCGCCGGAGGAGCGTCGCCGTCAGGATGAGCACGAATGAGAGGGCGAGGAGAAGCGCCGCAAATGCATGGGCCCTCGAATAGTCGAGGCTCTGGACCTCGTCATAGAGCGCGATGCTCGCGACCCTTGTGACTCCGGGGATCGACCCCCCTATCATGAGGACCACGCCGAACTCCCCAAGGGTGTGCGCGAAACCGAGCGTCAGACCCGCCGCGATGCCTCGCGAGGCGAGCGGCAGGTGCACCCGGGTCCACACGTGCCAGGGCGGGGCGCCGTGGGCCGCGCAGGCGTCGAGCTGCTCCTGGGGCACGCTGCGCAGCGCCGCCTGGAAAGGCTGCACGGCAAAGGGCAGGGAGTAGATGACCGAGCCGATCACGAGGCCCGTGAAGGTGAAGGCAAGCGAGTGGCCGGTCAACGCGACCCACCAGTTGCCCGGGGCGTGGTTCGGCGAGAATGCGATCAGCAGGTAGAAACCTATGACGGTCGGCGGGAGCACAAGCGGCAGCGCGACCAGGGTTTCAAAGATCGGAGCAAGCGAGTTCTTCGAGGTATTCAGCCAATGGGCGAGGGGGAGGCCGACGACCGCGAGGATCGCGGTCGTCACTGCGGCCAGCTCGAGCGCCAGGCCGAGCGACTGCCAGAGCGGCCCCGGTATGCCGAGAAAAGCTTCTGAGGTCATCCTTCGACGCGTAGCGTGTACACTATTCCCGTCTCAGAGCCAATCGCCAGGAGCTTGTCGTCGGGCGACCAGGAAACGCTGGCGGCGGCGGCGGGCATCTTGACCGTGGCCCGCAGGGGCTGCCTGCGCTCGGGGCTCCAAAGCATGAGCGCCCCATCCCGCGAGGCCGTGGCGAGCAGGCCGTGGCCCCGCTGGAAGGCGATGCCGCAGACGGGCGCCTCGTGGGGAAGCATGACGGGCTCGCGCCCCTCGGGACCCTCACCGGAACAGTCCCAGACGCAGGCGTCCTGGCTGCCGCTCGTGGCGAGCCAACGGCTCGACGAATCGAACGAGAGGTGGCGCACCTTTGTCTCGTAGCCGCTCATCTGAAGCTCGACGTCCTTTTCCGGCATCCAGAGATGGACGCTTGGGTCCTGGTTGCCGGACACGAGCCACCGGCCGTCCGGCGACCAGACCAGCGCGTGGATCCCGTTGCCGTAGGGAAACTCCTTTTGGACAACCCCGTCGTCGCCGTCCCAGAGGCAGACGCCGCCAAAATAAGCCACGGCCGCGCATCCCCCCTGCGGATGCCACGCGAGGGCCGTGATCGTCTTCGGGGCGTCCTTGAACGCGCGGCGAACCGAGGCATCCGGGTTCAGGTAGAGGAACCTGCGTCCCGCGGCCGCGGCCAGGACCGGCGCGGGCCCGCAGGGCCTCCACGCGAGGTGCTCCACCCAGGCGCCCCCTAGCGCGGCCGTGGACACGTGTTGGCCGGCAGCACCGTCCCAAAGCCTGACCGAGCCGTCCTGCCCCCCGCTTGCGAGCGTCGGTGATTCCGGCTGCCAGGCCAAGATGTTCGTGCCGCCCTCGTGTCCCGGAAGCTCGTGGAGCCTTGCGCCGTCATGCGCGCCGAAGAGCGTTATCGGGCCGGCGGCCGACGCCGCTGCCAGCAACGCGCCGCTGGGCGACCACGCCAGGTCGATGGCGTAGTCGTCCAGCTGTCCGTACCAGTGCTTGGTCAGCTGCATGGGCCCCTCACGCCGACAGACAGCTCCGGAAGGCCTCGTTGAGCTCTGCTCGGTTCAGGTTCTTGCCGATGAAAACCAGCGTGTTCACCCGGGGTTCCTGGCCCCATTCCCGATCGAACTTCGCATCGAAGAGCATGTGGATTCCCTGGAAGACGAGGCGCTTCCCCGAACCCTTGACGCAGAGGACGCCCTTCATGCGGTATATGTCGGCCCCCTTTGTTCGAAGGAGGCCGCTGATCCAGTCGTTGAGCCTTTTTGGATCGAGCTCGCCGGCTTGTTGGATTCCCACCGAAGCCACGTCCTCGTTGTGCTCGTGGGCGGCGTGGTAATCGGCCTGCCAGGACGGCTTGACCGATTCGCCGCCGGCGTGGATGTGAAGCGGATACTCGCCGCATCCCTCGAAGACGAGAAAAAGCCCGGGACGTTCGACCTTGAGCTTGTACCTTCCATTGCGCTCCCGGAGCAGCAGCCGGTTTAGGGGAAGCCCAGGGGCGATGGCCTCGCCTTCCTTGACGGGCCGTTCCCAGTCGGAGAACACCGCCACCGTCGAATCGCGCACGGCGCTGATCTTCGCCTCCTCGAGGGAGGCGACGGGCATGATGGCAACGTCGAGCTCGTCCTCATTGCCGTGGTGGTGGTGGTGCTCGTGGCCGTGATCTCGTGCCCGTGATCATGGCCGTGCTCATCGTCGTGGTGGCCGATCACCAGATCATGGGTTCCAGCGGGCAGGGCGTAGGCGCCCGCCCATTCGAAGGGATACTCGGGCTCCAGGAATTTCGGGTCAATCTCGGTGGCCCTGCCGAGGTTGAAGCCGCCGATGTCGAGCACGCTGTTAAGGGGGACATTGCAGTCGCGGGTCATGTGGATCGACGCAACGGCGTTAATCCCGCGGACCCGCGCCTTGAGCGAATCCAGCTCCTGCGGGGAGACGAGATCGGTCTTGTTCAGCAGGATGACGTCGGCAAACGCTATTTGCTTCACGGACTCGTCATTGGAGTCGAGGTGGGCGGAGACGTGCTTTGCGTCGACCACCGTGACGATGGCGTCGAGGCGGAAGTTGCGGCGCATCTCGTCGTCGGTGAAAAAGGTCTGCGCCACGGGTGCCGGGTTCGCCAATCCGGTCGTCTCGATCAGGATCCCGTCGAGCCGGTCCCTGCGCTTGAGCAGGCGGCCCAGGATGCGGATGAGGTCCCCGCGCACGGAGCAGCAAATGCAACCGTTATTCATCTCAAAAAGCTCCTCATCCCCCTGGATCACGAGCTGGTTGTCGACACCCACCTCGCCAAACTCGTTCTCGATCACGGCGAGCTTGCGGCCGTGCTGTTCGGTCAGGATGCGGTTCAAGAGGGTCGTCTTTCCGGAGCCGAGGAAGCCGGTAAGGACGGTGACAGGTATTGGGTTGTTTTCCATGCGGACTGGGTTCGCGCTCACCGAAAGTGAACGTCAATGCGACGCGCCGTCAATCGGCGACGCCGCGGCGCGGAGATTCTGGGCCGCCTATCGGACGGTCCTCAGCTGCACGCTGTCGACAAAGCGGTCGTTGACCAGGATGTCTGAGGCGACGACGAGCTTGTCCCCCACCTTCACGAGATGAAGGCTCCTCAGGTAGGCCAGGGCGTCCTCGATCGTTGCCTCGGGATCGGGGGAGAACGCCATCAGGTAGGGTTCGACCGCCCGGAGGAGCCGCAGCTGCCGGAATGTCTCGGGGTAGGGCGTGAAGGCAAGGATCCGGGAATGGACGGGGCGCAGAGCGGCAAGGCCCGCCGCGACGAAACCCTGCCTCGTGAACGTGATGATCTTCGAATCCGGCAGGCCGTCGGCCAGGACCACGGCGGAATGCAGGACCTTCATCTTTTCCGAAGTGAAGACCGAGCTGTTGCGCGGCCCCGGGGACTCCTCCTGCTCGATCCGCCGGGCGATCTTGTCCAGCATCTGGACGCATTCGAGGGGATAGCGCCCGACCGTCGTCTCCCCGGAGAGCATGACGCAGTCGGACAGCTCGTACACTGCGTTCGCCACGTCGGTGATCTCCGCCCGCGTCGGAACGGGCTGCGAGATCATCGACTCGAGCATGTGCGTCGCGATGATCACGGGCTTCCCCTCGGCGATGCACGTATTCACCGCGCGCCGCTGGATAACGGGAAGGTCCTCGAACGGGCATTCGATCCCCAGGTCTCCGCGGGCCACCATGAGCGCGTCGCAGGCGCGGACGATCTCGTCGAGATTGGTGATTGCCGACTGATCCTCGATCTTCGCGATGATGCGCGCGTGCGACTTGTGTTTGGCCAGGAAGTCCCTCAGGTGCTTTATGTCGGCCGCCTCGCGCACGAACGAAAGGGCGAGAAAGTCGATTCCCTCCTCGATGCCAAGTGCGGCGTCGACCTTGTCCTTTTCGGTGAACGCGGGGAGGTTGACCTTGACCCCCGGCAGGTTGAGGTGGCGCCGCGACCTGAGCTGGCCCGGAACCATGACCTTGCAGCGGATATGCGCGTCCTTCTTCGAGAGGACCTTCAGCCGTATGAGCCCACTGTCGACCAGCACGGTGTCGCCCACCTTGATGTCCTTGAGCAGGTCCTTGTAGTTGACGTCGACCGAGCGAATCTCCTCGGCGTTCTCCCGCGCCGCTCCGGCCCTCACGGTGAAGTCGAAAATCTCGCCGGGCTTGAGCTCGATCGGCGCGGCCAGGTCCCCCGTCCTTATTTCCGGACCCTTGATGTCCATCATGATCGCAACGTCGCGGCCGACCCTCGAGCTCACGGCCCTGACCTTGCGGATCGTGGCCCGGGTCCAGTCGTGGCTGGCATGGGCCATGTTGAGCCGGACGATGTCGGCGCCCGCGCAGATGAGCTTCTCGAGCATCTCCTCGCTCTCGGAGGAGGGGCCGAGGGTGAAGATGATCTTCGTCCGGCGGAAGTTGATGGAGTCTGGCATGCGTTCGGTTTGATGTGTCTTCAAGAAAGCTCGTAAAAAGGAGTCCCTGAACCGTGTTCAACGATCGAGAACTCGCAATGAATCAGTGCCCGCAGGGAGCTCAGGGACTGCTCGACGGCGTCCCGTGAATTGCAGTCCCTTGACATGTGGGCCAGGTAAATCCTTCTCCAGCGCGGGCTGGCGACGCTGGCCAGGAGCTCGCTCATCCTCTCGTTGGAAAGGTGCCCGTGGCGGCCGCCGATCCGGCGCTTCAGGTTCCAGGAGCGCTTGGGGTCAGCCTCAAGCATCCTGTGGCAGTGGTTGGCCTCGACGACCACGACGTCGGATTCGCGGATTCGGTCGCGCACGTTCTGCGGCGCGTGCCCGAGGTCGGTCACCCAGGCGAGCGTGCGGCGCGGCGAGAAAAGGTCGCTGTCGAGCCCGCTCGTGAAACGGAATCCCACCGGGTCCTGCGCGTCGTGCGGTATCGAGAAGCTTTCGATGTCAAGGTCACGGAACTGGAACGAGGTCCCCGTCGCGAAGATCTGCCAGGTCGGGCTCCAGGAGAGGGTTTTCTGGACCGCGCGCGCCGTCGGCGAGTTCGCGAAAAACTTCAGGTGCGGGAATTTCTTCAGGCTTTCGATCCCGGACGAGTGGTCGCTGTGCTCGTGCGTCACGAACACGGCGTCTATCTTGGCGATGGACTCCCCGAGGGGCGCGAGCAATCCCTCCAGCCTTCTCGCCGAGAAGCCGGCGTCCAGGAGGATCTTCGAGCCTTCGGTCTCGATCAGGGCGCTGTTGCCCGAGCTGCCACTTCCCAAAATGCAAAATCTCATCGCTTTTGGACAGCTTCACCGTGCGCCATCGGCCAGCGCAACGGTAATCCCTGCGTCGGGTTGACCCAGGTCCTTTTTGTGTTAATTCTAGTTCTTTATGCCGCTGCGCAAGGAAGATTCCGCCCCGGGGGACGTGTTCGTCACGCGCCAGGTGCATTTCAATGCTGGGCACCGTCTTTACAACCCGCGCAAGAGCCGGACATGGAACGAGCGTACCTACGGCCCCTGCGCCAATGAGAACGGCCACGGGCACAATTACGTCCTCGAGGTCACGGTTTCCGGCCGCCCGGACCCGGAAACCGGCTACGTCCTCGACCTGAGCGACTTGAAGAAGCTCCTGGAGAAGGCGGTTGTCGTCCCCTGCGACCACCGCAACCTCAACAAGGATGTCGATTTCCTGAAGGGTGTCATTCCGACCTCGGAAAACCTGGCGGTCGCCTTTTGGGGGCGCATCGCGAAAAGGCTCAAGCGCGGAAGGCTGCACTGCGTGCGGCTCTACGAGACACCGAGGAATTTCGCGGAGTACTACGGCCCGCAAGGAGAGGAATGAACAAAAAGAGTCCAATGTACCTGCATCCGTCGGCGACCGGATCGAAGCCGCGGATAGCCCGCGTCTACGACAAACGCTTCAGGCCCTCCGCAAAGTATCGCGCGTCGATGCCCGACATCATGGATGTCGCGCACGACGTTATCCAAGGGGCGCACGTGCCAATCCAGCAAGTGGGTGTCTCGAATTTCAAGCTGCCGCTGAGGATACGCAAGAAGAAGGGCGGCTCGGTGACGCTTGAGACAAGCGTCACGGGGACCGTATCCCTCGAGGCGGAGCTGAAGGGCATCAACATGAGCCGGATTGTCCGCTCATTCTACGACCACCGAGGCGAGGTGTTCACGGGCGAGAGCGTCGGCCGGATCCTCAGGTCCTACCTGCGAAACGTCAAAAGCAAGGATGCCCGCCTCAAGCTTTCCTTCTCCTATCCGATCCTGCAAAGGAGCCTGCGCAGCGGCCTTGAGGGGTTCCAGTTCTACAGGGCGGGCTTCGAGGGCGTAATGACCCGTTCGGGCGAATACCGGCGCTTTGTCCATTTTGAGTTTGTCTATTCTTCGGCGTGCCCCTGTTCGGCGGAGCTTACCGAGCACGCGCGCGACGCGCGGGGGGCGTACGGCGTGCCGCATTCCCAGCGGAGCAAGGCGCGCCTGGTGCTTGAGGAGGCCGAGGGGAAGAAGATCTGGATTGAGGATGTGCATACCCACTGCCTGAAGGCGCTGCAAACGGAGACCCAGGTGATGGTCAAGAGGGAGGACGAGCAGGCGTTTGCGGAACTGAACGGCGCCCACCTGAAGTTTGTGGAGGATGCGGCGCGCCTCCTCTACCTGGAATTCGATTCGGACCGCAGGGTGCGTGATTTTCAGATAGCGTGCTCGCACCTCGAATCGCTCCACTCGCATGACGCCGTGAGCGTGATCTGCAAGGGGGTAAAGGGCGGCTTCAAGGCTGATTTCATGGATTTCCCTTCGCTGGTCTGCTAGGACGCGGGCCCCATCCACCGAATGGCCGCGCGCTCAAGTACCCCCGTCGTCGTTATTACCGGCGCCTCCCAGGGCATAGGGGCGGCCATCGCGAGGGCGTTCGCCCTGGAGATTAAAGGCGTAAACCTGGCGCTGGTGGCCAGGAGCCTGAAGAACCTTAGGGCCGTCGTGCGCTCTTGCGCCAGGCTCGGGGCCAATGCGGCGGCATTTGAATGCGACGTGACCGACGAGGATGCCGTAGCGAAGATGGCCGCCGGGGTCCTGGGGCGTTTCGGATCGGTCGATGTTCTGGTCAACAACGCGGGAAGATACGTGGGCGCGTCTTTCCTCGAAACGTCGGTGGCCGTCTTCGACGGGATGATCGCCTCCAATCTCAGGGGCCTGTTCCTTGTCAGCCGGGCTTTCGCCCCGGCGATGGTGCGACGGCGCAGGGGCGACATATTCAACATGGGCTCCATCGCGGGGATAACGGCCCTGCCGGGCGCCCCTGCCTATACGGCTGCCAAGTTCGGGGTGGCGGGACTTTCGCTCTCGATGAGGGCCGAATTCAAGGACAAGGGGGTGCGCGTGTGCTGCGTGCACCCCGGAGCGACCGTATCGCCCTCTTGGAAGGGGAGCGGGGTCCCCGAGGGCCGGATGATGCCCGCGGAGGACGTGGCATCCGCCTTTATTGCGATCTACCGGATGAGCCGCAGGACCGTGGTCGAGGAGGTCGTCCTCCGGCCGCAGCTCGGCGACCTGTAGGCGTCCTCGGTCGCGTCGCCGGAGGAATATGGCACGAAGGAGCCTAAGATTCGGTGCATTTTGCCCGATTCGCGCAGGCCCGAACGGAACCAAAGCGATATAAGCCAATGAATTGTAGCAGGTAGGACTCCAGCGCGGGGAATGGCACGGCACTGGCTCTAATGATCGGCGGACCGGGAACCGCAATCCGCCAACCGACACTATACGGCAGCCGTGAATCTCCTAAACGCCCTCATCTTTGCCGCCCTTGGCTCGGCCTTGGAAATGCTTCCCAGGGCGTTTCCAGGGTGGTTCCCGCACACGGGTGCCGACAGCGCCAGCAGCCGCGCGATCTGGCTCAAGTTGATGGGCTCCGTGCAGATCGCGCTCGGCCTGGGATTCATCCTGCGCGCCCACGTCATTCCGGTCGTCTTGCGCATCTTGGCGATGGCGCCCGGACAGGAAGCCGGAACGCTTGCCCTGCCGAATCCGCGCGGTGCGACGGTGCGTTGAGCCCGCTGGCCCGCGCCACCGGGGCTTCTAGAGGAGCGACGGTTGGCCCTCGCCTGAGGGTCTCAGCCCGATAGCGGCATAACCCTTGTCCGTGAGGACGCGGCCCTGCGGCGTCCTCTGGAGGTATCCCTCCTGGATGAGAAAGGGTTCGTGGACCTCCTCAAGCGTTTCGGACTCCTCGCCGACCGCCACGGCAATCGTGCCAATGCCGACAGGGCCTCCGCGGTAATGTTCGGCCATGACCCTGAGCATGCGCTTGTCCATCTCGTCAAGGCCAGCGGCATCGATCTCCAGGAGTTCCAGCCCGGCCGACGGCCACGCTCCGCGTGATCGCGCCGGCCGCGCGCTGTTGTGCAAAGTCCCGGATGAAATTTATCAGATTGTTCGCTACGCGCGGCGTGCCCCTGGCGCGCTTGGCGATCTCTGCGGCGCCCTCCTCGTCGATCTTCACCTTGAGCAGGCCGCATGTCCTTCGGACGATCGTCAGGAGGGTCGCCTTGTCGTAATAGTCCAGGCGTGTCTGGAGCGTGAATCTCGACCTTAGGGGCGCCGTGAGCAGGCCCGCTCGGGTGGTGGCCCCGATAAGGGTGAAGCGCGGCAGCGTCAGTCGAACGCTCCGGGCGTTCGGCCCCTGGTCGATCATGATGTCGATCCGGAAGTCCTCCATGGCCGAATAGAGGTATTCCTCGACCGTCTTCGGAATACGGTGGATCTCGTCGATGAAAAGCAGGTCCCCCTCCTCGAGGTTCGTCAGGAGGCCCGCAAGGTCGCCCGCCTTCTCCACGACGGGACCCGAGGTCACGCGGACATTGCGCCCCAGCTCGTTGCCCAGGATGAAGGCCAGCGTGGTCTTGCCGAGTCCCGGAGGGCCGGAAAGGAGGATGTGGTTGAGGGGGTCCCCGCGCTTCTTCGCGGCCCCAACCATCACCTGCAGGCGCTCGATCGTCTTGGCCTGGCCGGCAAAATCCGAAAATGAGAGGGGGCGGAGCGCGGCCTCCGCGGCCGTCACCGGCGCCGCGAGCGTCGACGTGACGAACCCCGTGCCCTTGCCCTGTTCTCCTTCCGGCTTGGGTGGCTTCATCTCCATTCGAGCTCCGCCCCAAGGGACCTCAGGTTCTCGACGAAACGGGGATGGGCCCGCTTTATGATCTCGGCATTGCGCACGACGCTGCGGCCGGGAATAGATGCCGCCACCATGGTGAGCGCGACGGCGGCCCGGATCACGTAGGGTGAGTCCACGACCGCGGGCCGCAGCGGCCGGTTGCCGAACACGACGATCCGGTGTGGGTCGCTGACGAGCACATGGGCCCCGAACTTCGCGAGTTCCGGCATCCACGAAAAGCCGTTCTCATATACCTTGTTCCAGAAATGGATCGTCCCTTCGCAGCGCGTCGAAAGGGCGATGAGCAGCGGGAGCAGGTCGACCGAGAAATACGGCCACGGGGCCGCCTCGATCTTCGGCAGCAGGTTCGTCGTATAAGGCTTTTCGATGATTCGGGTCTGGTCGCGCCGGACGACGGCCGTGTCGCCCTCGTGGAGCACGCTCACGCCGAGCTTGCCGAAGGAACGAGTTATCAGGTCAAAGTGTTCCGGCACCGAGTGGCGAACCCTCACTTCGCCGCCTGTGATCGCTCCGAGGGCCAGGAAGGTGGTCACTTCGTGATAGTCCGTCCCGATTTCAATCGTGGCCCCGTGCAGCCGCGATACGCCCTCAATCGAAAGCATGCTCGTCCCGATGCCGGTGATGTTTGCGCCCATAGCGACCAGCGCCTTGCAGAGGTCCTGCACGTGGGGCTCGCTTGCCGCATTGATGAGGACCGAGGAGCCCCTTGCCATCGAAGCGGCCATCGCGAAGTTTTCGGTTACGGTGACCGACATGTAATCGAGCCAGTGCCGAGCGCCGCGGAACCCCCCTTTGACCGAAATGGCCAGGGGCTCGCCCGTGTCCACCGATGCGCCAAGGGAGGCAAGGACATCGAGGTGGGGGTCAATCTCGCGGACGCCGAGCGAGCAGCCCTTTGCGTTTGAGCGGATCGTGATCCGGCCCATCCTGTGGAGGAGGGCAGGGTACAGAAGCACGGCCGAGCGCATCTCCTGGGGAAGCTCCGCGTTCGAGAGCGTGCTCCGGAATGACTTGTGGTCGACCCTCATCACGCCCTTGCCTCGGTCCCAATCGATAATGGAGCCTTGGGAGGAAAAGAACGCCACGAGCTTGTCGAGATCGGTGATGTCCGGGACGTTTCTGAGCTCGACCGGATCGTCCGTGAGCAGCGTTGCGCACAGGATGGGCAGAACGGAGTTCTTGTTGCCCGATGGGGTGACGGTTCCGGAGAGGGGTTTGCCTCCGTTTAGGACGAGGTCGGCCATGGAAAAGAAAAAGGCGTCCGCATCAAGCGGACGCCTTGGAATGCGCTCGTTGCCGAGCTCATTGGCAAGTATTAACTTGGGGCTCGAGGCCGGCCCTCGATCAGATGGCTCCGCCTCCCTGCTGACCCTGCGAGCGGTGGTCGCCGCCCCGGTCGCGCCCGCGTCCGCCGCGGTGGCGCCTGCGCCGGGGTCCGCCGTCCGCGCGGTCACCTCCGCGGTGCTCCTGCTCCCCGCCTTGGTAGGGGCGCTCGCCCCCCGGCGAGAACCGATCTCCGCGGTAGCCTTGGTTGCCGCCGGGTCCGCGCCCGCCGCGGTGGCGCCTGCGGTGGCGATGGCCTCCGCCGAACTGCTCTCCGGGCGTTTCGGGGGCTGCAGGCGCCTCGGCGGCCGGCTTGCCGCCAAAGAGGCCCTTCAGCCAAGCAAAGAAGCCCTTGGGTGCAGGGGATGCCTGCTCCTCGGGGATGCGCGTGTCATTCCTCGGTCGCTGTTCGAACTGCGGCTGATCGCGAGGATCGCGCGGCTGGCGGGACTCACGCGGGTCGCGGGGTTGGCGCGGCTCGCGGGGGTCGCGGGGCTGGCGCGCCTCACGCTGGAACGGCTCGCGGCGTGCATCCCCTTCGGCGGCTCGCGGCGCATTCGGGCGGTCTTCCCTGCGGTCCGCCCGGAAAGTGGGGCGGTCGTCGCGTTGGGGCCGGTCCGACCGCTCTTCGGGACGCTCCTCCCGGGCTACGGACGGAGATTCCCAGCTCACGGCGGGTCGCGCAGACTCGGCCGGGGGAAGTATGTTGATCTCGCTTCTCTCGGCCACGGGTTCGGCGGCCGGTTCGGCCGCGGCTTGGGGCTCGCGAACGGGATCTTCGGCAGCCTGAACGGTGGCGGCCGGCTCGGATGCGGCGGATGCCGCGGCGGGGGTTTCGACGTTGGCCGGCTCGGGTGCCGGCGCGCTCGCGGGCTCTTGGCTCGCGAACGGATTCCTGTATTCACGCTCGGGCGTGATGATCTCCACGGCAGTGGGCTTGTAATCGCTCTTTGCCGGGGTTCCTGTTGGGGCCGAAGCGCCCGAGGGGCGCTTGCCGCGGGCTAGGCCCGATCCGCGGGTGCTGCCGAATGCTCCGGCAGGAGTCACGGCGGTGGCCGCGGGTGCCTGGGTGTCGGCAGCCGGGGCGAACGTAGCGCCGGACGAGTTTGTATCTGTCATTTTGTTTTTGTTTTTTGTAGTGGCGCTCACCGAAGATCGGGAGCGGCCTTTTTTTCAGCGGTGCGGAGCGCATGGGAAAGCGCTCAAACGCAAACGCCGAAGCGGCCAATAATCACCTAGTTCCGCTCCCAGGGCAACCTCAAAAGAGCACCGCCCACGGGGGCCAATTGCATCTTGCGCCCGCCCGCTTGGGCTACACTTTTGACCCCCATGGACAAATTCGAGGAGATTTTCAGGATGCAGGACGCACTCAACCGCAGGATCGGGGTGGCGTTGCCGCCTCCAACGGAGGAGGAAAAGGCGAAATGGGTCCTGAATTACTCGAGGGCGATGCAACAGGAAATCGCCGAACTCATTGATTCCGTGCCATGGAAGTGGTGGGCGAAATACCAGAAATTCGATGAGCAGAATGCGCGCGTCGAGGTTGTCGACCTGTTTCACTTCCTCATCTCGGTCGCGCAGGTTCTTGGGATGAGCGCGGACGACGTGTTCCAGGCCTACGTGAAAAAGAACCAGGTGAACCTCCAGCGCCAGGATTCGGGATACGCGGTAAAGGACGAGTCGGACTCCCGTCACATCTGATGGCGCTCAGCGGGCCCGTTTGGCCCGCATTCGTCAGGCTCAGCGCGAAACCACGAACGCCGCCTGGACATCGACGGCGACATTGCCGTCCTCGACGATCGCAGCGCGAAGCTTAAGTTTTGCTTTTCCGTAGCGAGCAAGCGCCTCCTTGAATTCCGCGATCGCCGCCTGCGCGGGTCGCTCACAGATGGCGCGAAGGTCGCCGATCACAGGCCTGCGGTAGGCAGCGCGGCTCTCCTTGACGACAATGTGCCACACGGGCTTCTCCGACTCGTTCTCGCCCCTCATGAGCTCCCAGACCACGCCGTATCCGGCCAGGGTCGCCAGGGAGACAAGACTCCCACCAAAAGCCGTGTTCAGGGAATTCTTGTTCTGCTCCTTTGGAGCCGTGAGCACCAGGGCGCGATCATCGCTCACCTCCACGCCGACGCCCATGGCCTTCGCGAGGGGAATCATCTCGTGAAGGAAAAGCTCAAGCGCTGGAACCTTGACGGCTTTCATCGTTCGGGACGCTGGAGCATTTATCGGCGCGCGTCAAAGCCGTCGCGGTGTCGCCGGTGAATAATTGCACAGTGATACATAATTGATTGGAAATCAAAATGTTCGGTTGATTTGTTTGAATCGGAGCTGTCTCTGTTGTTCCAGCGCCCGCATGGGATGGGCGGAACGGATATTCCGTGAAGAGGGAGGGGAAGGCTTTTGTGCTGCCGCCGTCCCCCCCAGGAACGGCGTCCGCCGGGCTGACCGGGCCCCAGGACCGCGACTGCGCGAAATCTCGATCTGCTCGAGGCGACGTCCGCAGGGGACGCCCGGGCTTGCCGATCCCCGCGGGGCCGTTTGAGTGAGCCAATGGCAAGACCCGAAGAGCCCAAGGTCATCTTCTCGATGATCGGCGTCTCGAAGAAAATCGAGCGGAAGGAAATCCTGCGCGACATATCGCTCTCGTTCTACTACGGGGCGAAGATCGGTGTCCTGGGTTTCAATGGATCGGGCAAGTCCTCCCTGATGCGCATCCTCGCCCTCCGCGACACCGAGATAGAGGGGCGCGTGCACATCGAGCCTGGCTACGAGGTCGGCCTATTGGAGCAGGAGCCTCACCTTACCGCCGGCAGGACGGTGAAGGAATGCGTTGAGGAGGGGGTGAAGCACCTCACCGATCTCGTCGGAGCCTATGACGCCACCTGGGATGAGCTCAATGCCGCCGCCGACGCCGCCGCGAAGGACGCGATCATGGCCAGACAGGGGGAACTCCAGGAGAAGATCGATGCGCTCAGCGCCTGGGACGTGGCGCCCCATGTCGAAATGGCGATGGACGCCCTGCGGTGCCCGCCCGGCGAGCAGGTTGTCGACAGGCTCTCCGGGGGCGAGCGCCGGAGGGTGGCCCTGGCTCGGCTGCTCCTGCGCAAGCCGCCAATCCTCCTTCTCGACGAGCCGACGAACCACCTTGACGCCGAGAGCGTGCAGTGGCTCGAGCAGCACTTGGCTCGCTACGAGGGAACCGTGATCGCCGTGACCCACGACAGGTACTTCCTCGACAACGTCGCACAGTGGATCCTCGAACTTGATCGCGGACACGGAATTCCATGGAAGGGAAATTACTCGTCGTGGCTTGAGCAGAAGCAGAAACGCCTCGCCGTGGAGCAACGAACCGAGGACAGGAGGCAGAAGGCGATGGCCCGAGAGCTCGAGTGGATTCACAAGTCCGCCGCGGCGCGGCGCGTGAAATCGCAGGCGCGCATCACGGCCTATGAGTCGATGCTAAAGGAGAACACGGCCGAGAAGGAACGGGACTTTGAAATCCTGATTCCGCCCGGGCCGCGCCTCGGGACCCTGGTAGTGGAGGCGAAGGCGCTGTCGAAGGTGTACGGCGATAATCTGATCTTCGAGGGCCTGACCTTTTCGCTCCCGCCCGGAGGGATCGTGGGCGTCATCGGCCCAAATGGCGCCGGCAAGACGACGCTATTTCGCCTGATAACAGGAGCGGAAAAACCCGATGGCGGAACGCTCAGGGTGGGGGAGACGGTCAAGATAGCCCATGTTGACCAGTCCCGCGATTCCCTTCCGGGCGAGTCCACCATCTACGAGGCGATAAGCGGAGGGGAGGAGATCCTGAAGATGGGCGGGAGGGAAGTGAACGCCCGCGCGTATTGCGCGCAATTCGGGTTCACGGGCCCTGACCAGCAGAAGAAGGTCGGCATCCTCTCAGGCGGCGAGCGAAACCGGGTCCACCTTGCCCGTCTCCTCAAGTCCGGGGCGAACCTGATCCTTCTCGACGAGCCGACAAACGACCTCGACATTAACTCGATTCGCGCGATCGAGGAATCCTTGGAGAATTTTGCGGGGTGCGCCGTGGTCGTGTCCCACGACCGCTGGTTCCTCGACCGGGTCGCAACCCACATTCTCGCTTTCGAGGGCGAGAGCACGGCCCACTGGTTCGCTGGAAACTACTCGAGCTACCTGGAGGATTTCAAGAGGCGCCGCGGGAAGGATGCCGACCAGCCGCACCGGATCAAGTACCGGCGCCTCACCCGCTCCTGACCGACGGCGTATCTCCCGGTTCAGCGCGGGAGCGGGGGGCGGCGAACCGCCTCCACAAAAATCTCCTCGAGCCGGGGGACGTTGACGGCCCTGACGACCGAAACATCGGGCTCCCCAAGGCCCGGTCCTCCGCCGGCGGGCCAGCTGAGCGTCGCGCCGTAGTTGGGCCCGTGTCCGATGTCGATGTCCATCGCGAGCCTGTCCATGTGCCGCACGATAGTCGGATCCAAGAGCACGGCTGAGGCCACCTCGTCCCACATTGGAAACCCCGGCTGGGCGTATTTGGCCACGTACCTTGCCGCAGGGCTGTCCGCGCCCTCCGTCGCCCTCCGGACGATCTCCTTCGTGAATTTTGTGTCCACGGTGGCGTCGAGGGGGACGACGACGATCTTCCTCCAGCCGGCATGGAGCATCATCTTCGCGGCCTCGGGATCCCAGCGGCTGTTGAACTCAACCCGGGGATTGTGGATGAATTGCATGGAAAATTCATCAACCTTCGAGGCGTCGGGATTGAAGCTGCCCCCCATGATGACCAGCTGCTTGGCCTGCGCCGCGAAGCCGTCGTCGAGACGCGAAGCGAGGGCCAGATTGGTGAAGGGTCCCACGGCGAGGATCGAGACCTGCCCGGGATACTTGCGGACGGTCTCTATGAGAAAATTGGCGGCGATGGACGGCGCCGGCTTGATCGTCGGATCGCCCTCCTCGAGGGGCGGGACAACATCCGCGGCGTGGTAGTGCGGCCTGTTAATCGTGTTGTAATCGGGCCACACGTCCATCCATGCGCCCTTGTAGGCCAGTTTTCCGTAGAGCTTCTCCCAGCGCCGGGTCTCCTCCTCGGAATCGATCAAGGGGTAAGTGGCGCCGGCAACGACGGGAATGTCTGGCCGTCCAATGAGCTCGAGCATCCGAAGCGTGTGCGCCACGTTTTCCTTTTGCCACCCGTCTCCGCTTTCGATGGTGATGCCCAGCACCTCGGAATTCGGGTCCTGGACGACCATAAGAATGGCCTGAAGGTTGCTGCCTCCGGGGCCAAATGCGTCCTGGTCGATAATCACCTTTTGCCTCGGACCGGCACCGCAAGGGTTTGCGGCAAGTAACAGGCTGGCAACAACTATGAAAACAGCGGGTTTGTGGGTCATCAGGGGGTCTCCGAGCAGAGCATATGCCATGGGACACGCTGTTTTCCACGGGCAAATTGCAAAACGCTTGCCTTCATTACTTCGAGTGATGTTTCATTATGAGCTAGCTAATGAGATTCTGTTGGAGGGACTAGCTAGATATAACCGAAATCCGGCTAATGGGAGTAATCAGTCATTTTCCAAGTCGCTTGCGACTGCCAAGTCTATTCCAGTGTGCGGCGCTTGGTGGAGTCTCCCTTTCGCTGATGCTTCCAGTTCGGGGCCAGACGACGGTGGTGTGGGCGAATTCCTCAGGCGGCGCGTGGGAGACGGGCGGCAACTGGTCGCCTGCCAATGAGCCCATAAACACCTCCTACAACGTATCGATCAGCAACGCCTTTTCCGGGGCCTACACGGTCACGCTGAACACAAGCGAAACGGTCGCCTCGCTGGCGCTCAGCACGGCGAATGCGACCCTCGATGTGAACGGATCCACCACCACGTTGACGCTCGGCCCGAGCAATCCATCGATCGCCATAACGGCGGGAACCCTCGAGGCGACCGGCGGTGCCACGATCGAGCTGGGCGGCAGCTTCACCACCGCGAACCTGGGCGGCACGATCAACGCCTCGGGAGGGAAGATCAGCATCACGGGCGACCTGAATAACACGGGCGCGGCGTTGAGCGCACCCAACGGCGGAGGCATCTTTACGCTGAGCAACGGGATGATCTCGGGCGGCACCGTGAACGGGGGCGCGCTCACCTTTGGAAACCCTGGCGGCACGCTCAACGGCGTCACCATGAGCGGCAGTTTCAATTTCCCGGCGACGGGCGGCGCCTCGTTCACCGCGGAGAACGGCACGACCTTCAGCGGGGGCACCACGACCTTCACGACGAGCGGCAGCGATTATGTTTATCTCAACGGTACATCGGTCGCCCTCTCGATCGCATCGGGAGCGACATGGACCGGGGCGTTCACCGTCTACGGCGCGAGCACGGGCGTCGCCTTCTCGAACCAGGGAGCGCTCAACTTCACCGCGGGGACGAGCGGCATCTATGGCGGCGGCTACGGCCTCACGTTTACCAACGCAGGCACCATAACAAGCAGCGCCGGTACGCTGAGCCTCGGCAACTCGTCAAGCGACACCGTGACAAATTCAAGCGGCGGCGTGATCACGGCGAACGGCGGGACCATCAACCTCGGCAATGGCTCGTCGAGCTGGCACAACGCCGGAACGCTGAATGCGACCTCGGGGGGGACGATAAACCTGGGGGGCAGTTTCGCGACGTCGGACATCGGCGCCGTCAACGCCACCGGCGGAACGGTCAACCTCACCGGATCATTGAACAACGCGAGCGCGACACTGAGCGCGCCGAGCGGCGGCGGCATCTTCTGCCTCTACGGGGGCAACATCTCGGGGGGCACCGTCAGCTCGCAGGCGATCAATTTCACCAACGGCGGGGGAACGCTGAATGATGTTGCGATGGCGGGCAACTTCACGCTGCCGACAAGCTACGCCACGTTCTCGGCCGAGAACGGCACGACGTTTTCGGGAGGCACCACGACCTTCCCTGTGGCCAATGTGGACCATGTGAACCTGGCGGGCTCGGGAACGGCCCTGAACCTGGCGACGGACGCGGTCTGGACCGGAAGCTTCGATATTTACGCCAACGCGGCGGGCCTCACCTTCACGAACGCCGGGGCGCTCAATTACACGTCGGGGACCAACTATTTTGACGGCCAAGGCTACGGCTCGTTCTCGATCAACAACAGCGGCGCGATCACGGCCAACACGGGCGCGACGGTTTACGTTGGCTATTATGGGGGCGACACGCTCACCAACACTTCCGCCGGGGCGATCACGGCCAATGGCGGCACGGTATACCTTGGGGGGTACAGCAACGTCGCGAACTGGCACAATCAGGGCGCCCTTCTTGCGGAGAATAACGGTGTCATCAATTTTGACGGCAGCTTCGCGACGGCCGACCTCGGGGGCACGATCAACAGCAATACCGGGGGGGTGCTCAATCTCGCGGGCGCGCTCAACAACGCGAGCGCCACGCTGAACCCGCCGGCGACGGGGGTTTATGTCCTCGATGGGGGCACCATTACCGGAGGCACGGTCGCCAGCGGCGCGATCACCTTTGGCAACGTGGCAGGATACCTGAACGGGGTCGCGATGAATGGAAATTTCACGGGGTCGGCTTCAACCTATAGCGTTTTCTACGCCGGAAACGGCACGACGTTCGGCGGCGGCACGATGACATTCCCGTCAGGGGAATACGGGCAAGTGTACCTGTACGGCACGGGAACGGCGCTGACGATTGCGTCAGGCGCAACCTGGTCCGGGAATTTCAGCATTCTGAGCCAGGCGGCCAACCTGAGTTTCGCAAATCAGGGGACGCTGAACTTCACCTCCGGCTCCAGTGATATCTACGGCTATTCCTACCCCCTGAACGTCACCAACAGCGGAAGCATCACGGCGGGCAGCGGGGCGACGCTCACGCTTGGCAACGCGGTATCGGATCTGGTTACCAACGCCTCGGGGGGCACGATCACGGCAAACGGCGGAACGGTCAACCTGGGCTCCTACGGGGGCGGATGGCAGAATCTGGGTACCCTTGTTGCGACGAACAATGGCGTCATCAATTTCGGAGGCGTTTACACGACCGCGGATCTGGGCGGCACCATCGAAAGCAGCTCCGGGGGCGCCCTCAGGCTGCAGGGGACGTTCAACAACACGGGGACGCTCGTCGCGCCCGCCTCGGGGATCTATACGCTGGCCGGCGCCGTCGTCACCGGTGGCACCATCAACGGCGGGGCGCTCACGTTCGGCAACCAGGGAGGCACGCTGAACGGGGTCACCATGAGCGGGAACTTCTCCACTCCCGCCGCGGCGGATTCCTTCTTCTACGTGGAGGGCAACACGACGTTCACGGGGGGCACGACCAGCTTTCAGAACAACAGCTACTACAACTCCGTGTACCTTGAACGGGACCGGAACCGCGCTGACGATCGCGCCCTCCGAAACCTGGGCCGGCGCTTTTGACATCTCCGGGGCCGCCTCCAACGTGACGCTCGCGAACGAGGGGGTTTTGAATTTCACGTCGGGATCCAGCTCGATAAACGGCGACGGCTACGGGCTCAGCCTCGTCAACAGCGGCACGATCGCGGCAAACGGCGGGACGGTTTCGCTTGGCTATTATTCCGGCGACACGGTTACAAACACCTCGACCGGATCGATCACAGCGAACGGGGGCACGGTTAACCTGGGTAACTCCATGTCCACTTGGCAGAACATGGGATCGATTCTCGCGACGAACGCCGGCATCATCAATTTTGGAGGGACCTACACGACGGCGGATCTTGGAGGAACGATCGACAGCAACACCGGGGGAGTGCTGAACCTCGAGGGGACGCTCAACAACGCGAGCGCCACGCTCAATCCGCCCCACACCGGCGTCTACACGCTCTACGGCGGAACCATCGTTGGAGGCACCGTCAGTTCAGGGGCCATCGGCTTCAGCAATTATGCCGGAACCCTCAACGGCGTGACGATGTCCGGGAATTTCGGTGGAAATGCGTCGGGTTACAGTGAGTTCAACGCCGAAAACAACACGACCTTTACGGGCGGCACCACGACGCTGGGCAGCTCCAACTACTATGGCTCCATCGGTTTGTCCGGGACGGGTACCGCGCTAACGATCGCGTCGTCGGCGACCCTGACAGGAAATTTCGATATCTACGGGGAGGCCGCCAACCTCACCATGGTCAACCAGGGGACGCTCAATTTCACGAGCGGATCGAACAGCCATCTACGGCGACGGCTACGGACTGACGTTCACTAACAGCGGTACCCTCGAGGTGTCGGGCGGATCCCTCTCGCTCGGATATTATTATTCGGGCGACCAGTTCACAAACACGTCGACCGGCACGCTGTGGGCAAACGGGGGCACGATCTACCTCGGCTATAGCAACACCGGGCTCTGGACGAATGCGGGGACGATCGTGGCGAGCAACGGTGGAACGGTGGAGTTTGGCGGCGCCTATTCGACGGCAAGCCTGGATTCAGGCACCATTGAAGGCGCCGGGGGCACGCTCGAGCTGGAGGGAACCCTGAACAATGCAGGTGCGACCCTGAACCCGCCCGCCTCCGGAATCTACACGCTGGCCGGCGCCGTGGTGAATGGGGGCACGGTCAGCGGCGGAGCGCTAACATTCAGCAGCTCGGGTGGAACGCTCAACGGAGTCACGATGAGCGGCAACTTTTCGGCCCCGAGTAACTCCTATTCGTACTTCTACCCCGAAAACAACACCACCTTCACCGGGGGCACGACGACCTTTGGCTCCAGCTCATATGAGAGCTACGTCTACCTGAGCGGCACGGGAACGGCGCTTACGATTGCGCCTTCCGCCACGTGGACCGGCAATTTCCAGATCTACGGCGACGCAAGCAACCTGAGCCTGGTAAACCAGGGCGCGCTCAACTACACCGGCGGCTCCAATACAATCGATGGGGAGGACTACGGCCTGAGCTTCACGAACAGCGGGACCATCACCGTTCCCTCCGGATACCTCTATCTCGGGTATTACTCAAACGACGTGTTCACGAACGCCGCGGGGGGCACGGTTACGGCCAGCGGAGGGACGGTCAGCCTCGGCGGGTACTCAAACCAGACGACATGGCACAACCTCGGGACATTGGTCGCGAACAACGGCGGCGCGATCCTTTTGGGCGGATCCTTCGCAAACTCGGACCTTGGGACGATCGAGGGAGCCGGGGGCACCCTGGACCTCATGGGCATCCTCGACAATGCGGGCGCCACCCTGAATCCGCCCACTTCCGGAATTTACACGCTGCACGAGGGCACGATCTCCGGTGGCACGGTGAGCAGCGGCGCCATCACTTTTGATGACTACGGCGGCACGCTGAATGGAGTCACGATGACCGGCAATTTCACCGTGCCAACCTACGCCTATTTCGAGGTGGAGAACGGCACCACGTTCACCGGCGGCACGACGACGTTTACCTCAACGGGTGACAACGAGGTTGAGCTCGAGGGCTCGGGCACCGCCCTCACCATCGCACCGACGGCTACCTGGACGGGCAATTTCACCATCTACAGCCTCAGCTCGGGTGCGAGCGTGGTAAATCAGGGGACCCTGAGTTTCGGCTCGGGCTATAACGAGATCGAGGGCTACGATGACGGCAGCGCCACCATCACAAACAGCGGCTCGCTCGTGAACAACGGAGGGGACCTGTACCTGGGCTATTATTCGGGCGATACATTCACCAATCTCACGGGCGGACTCGTCGAGGCAAACGGCGGCATCGTCTACCTCGGATATTACCAGGCGGCCGTCACCAACCTCTCTGGCGGCACGCTATCGGGCGGGACCTGGGAGGCGACCGGTGGAGGCATCCTGTCGTTTGAGGGAACGACCCCCATAAACACCATCGGGTCCGGCACGACGGTTATCCTCAGTGGAACGGGTTCCGAGATCCGGACGGATTCGGGTTCCGGCCCGAGCTACCAGACCCTTGAGCAAACGCTCACGACGGTCGATGGGGAGCTGGAGGTGCGCGGCGGCCGCAGTTTCACGTCGACGACGAGCGGAATCACCAACAACGGGACCGTGCGGCTTGGCGGTGGCGCCACCTTCACGGCCGTCTCGCTCACCAACGATCCGGGCAGCGCTTTGATCGGACAAGGCACCTTCGATGCGACGGGGGGCGTCACGATCGGCAACGGCGTGCTTTTGTCGCCGGGGCATGCGGCGCCCAACAGGTACGTGGGCACGCTCGATTTCGGTTCCGGCCTGACGCTCGGGTCGGGAGGATCGATGACCTTCGACGTGATGAACGCCTCTCCGGCTGTTGCGGGCACCGATTACGGCACAATCGCCGTTACGGGCACCCTCGCCATCACGGCCACCTCCTCCAATCCCTTCAACATCTCCGCCGAATCCATCGATCCCTCTTCCGGCCAGCCCGGCCTCGCCAATTTCAACATGGCGCAGAGCTACCAGTGGACGCTCGCCACCGCGGGGTCCATCGTGGGGTTTGATCCCTCGGATTTCACGTTCGGCACGTCGTTGTTCGCGAACGGACTCGGGGGCGGGAGCTTCTCGGTCTCATCGGATGCCACCGACATCTACCTGAATTTTACTCCGGTTCCCGAGCCGTCCACCTGGGCGCTGCTTGCGTCCGGCGGGGCCCTGATGGCCGTCCTCTCCTTGCGGCGGCGTCCGGCGGGGACGACCGGAGTCAGCCCGAACTGAGCAGGCCCTTCAGATCCGAAAGCGTAATCTTCGCAGCCGCGGCGTCGCTTGCCTCGAAAACGCCGCTCAGGAGAGCCCGCTTCTCGTCCTGGAGGGCCAGCACCTTTTCCTCAACGGTGCCGGAGCAGACGAGCTTGTAGCTCGTGACGACCCGCTTCTGGCCGATACGGTGGGCCCGGTCGGTCGCCTGGGCCTCCGCCGCTGGGTTCCACCACGGGTCGAAGTGAACGACGGTGTCCGCGGCCGTGAGGTTGAGCCCTGAGCCGCCCGCCTTGAGCGAGAGCAGAAAGACGGGCGTGTCGGGCGACGCCTGGAACCGGTCAATCTCGACCTGTCGCGCCGACGGCGCCATGGAGCCGTCCAGGTAACAGGGCTCGATCCCCTGCGACCTCAGCTCGTCGCGCAGGAGCGAGAGGAGCGAGGTGAACTGCGAGAAAACCAGCAGGCGGTGCCCGTCGTCCGTGGCCTCCTCGAGGATCTCCCTGAAGGACTCGAGCTTCGCGGAGCCCGCAAAGGGCTTGGATTCGGCGTCCGGGGCGCCGTCGCCGCCGAGCCCCGCGACGAGCCGCGGATCGCAGCAGATCTGGCGCAGCCTCAGGAGCTGGGTGAGGGCGGCGAACCTCACGGCGGACTCGCCCGCCCCCGATGCCTCAAGGTCGAACAGCTCGCGCTCCGATTTCTCCTGGAAGGCACGGTAGAGGGCAGCCTGCCCGGGCTCCAGCGTGCACCAGACCACCTGTTCGATTCGCGGGGGAAGTTCTGGCGCCACCGCGAGCTTTGTGCGGCGCAGGATGTAGGGCGCCGTCTTCACGCGCAGCCGCTCGTCGAACCAGCCCCGCTCTTCGCGGCGCGTTCCGGCGGGTATCCGCTCCAAGTACCCGGGCAGGATGAAATCAAAAAGGGAGCGCAGGTCGTCGAGGGAGTTCTCGACGGGCGTCCCCGTGAGTAGGAATCGGCCGGTCGAGGAGAGGGAGCGCAGGGCGCGGGCGTTCTGCGAGAGTCGGTTTTTCACGTGCTGCGCCTCGTCGCCCACGATGCAGGCGAACGCCACCGACCCGAAAACCTCCCGGTCGCGTGTCAGCGTGCCATAGGAGGTGATGACCAGGTCCCATCCCGCGAAATCGCCCGTTTCGCCGAGGCGCTGCTCGCCGCGGTGGACAAAAACACGAAGGTTCGGGGCGAAACGAGCGGCCTCGCGCCGCCAGTTCTCGACAAGCGTTGCGGGGCAGACGACGAGGCTGGGGCCGCCCCCTTTTTTCACCGCGCAGAGAAGCGCCAGGGCCTGAAGCGTCTTGCCCAGCCCCATCTCGTCGGCGAGGACCCCTCCCAGGCCGCTCCTGTGGAGATGCCAGAGCCATGCCGCGCCGAGCCGTTGGTACGGGCGCAGGGCGGCCTCGAATTGCGCCGGCAGAGGGGCCGGTTCGAGGCGCGACAGGTTGCGCAGGGCGCCCGTTTTTTCGCGCCACGCTTCCGGCGGCCGGAATCCCGGCGAAAGGCGTTCAAGGAGCTCTTCGACCTCGGCTGCGCGCACCGTGCCGATCCGGTCCGAGCGGCGCGTCGAAGGGGCGGACGGCCCGCCGTCTGCCAGGGCCCGCTGCGCCTCCGCGAGCTTTCGGATCCGATCGGGGTCGATGAGGACGACCCGGTCCCCGGCTTCGACATAGCTGCGCCCCGTGGCGACGGCGTCGCGCACGGCCGACTCGCTCGCGGGACCGCCCCGCAGGCCGACCGTTACCTCCCACGCGTCGCCGCTCGCTGAAACCTCGCAGGAGATCTCGGCGTCGGAAAGATGCGCGGTCCTGGCGGCAAAGTTGGGTGTGAATTCCGCCCCAAGCTCGCCGCGCAGGCGCCTCCCGTGGGCGGCCAGGAACGTCAGGGTCTTGTGCCGGTCCCGGAGCCACCACTTCCGATTCGAGGGCTCCAGGACGAATCCCGAGGATTTCAGGAGATCGACAAGGCTGCCGTACCGGGGATCCTCGCGCGGGGGCGGAGTGATGGCGAGGTAATGCTCCGACCCGTCGACAACGGCGGGCTGGACGGTTGCGGGCCGCGCGGGCTTGGGTGCGCGCTCCGGGCCGGCCTGCGCGGGCGCAGCCTGGGGCTCGACCAGGAGATCGTCATGGGCCCATCGCGCCGCCGAGCCGTTCTCCCAGAAGATGGCCAGTCCGGCGGCCGCATCGGCAAGCTCGGCCATCTGGCGCCGCGTCAGCTGGACGAAGGCCGGGGGCCTTGGCGTGGCGCACCACCGCTGCAGGAGCGCCAGGACGGGCATGAGCTCGGGCTCGGGAATGGCTGCCGGATTGAGCTCAATCCGCAGCGCCACGGCATTCCGGGAAGCTGCCGCGGCCAGATTGGGAGGAAGATGCAATAGGAGTGCAGGCACGGGGACGTCCGTACATCCTTCCAATCTTCCGCAGGAAATGGAATAAAACACTGCTCCGGGTGCTCAGAGACCCTAGAAACGGATGAACAACGAGGCCTTTGCCCAGCTGGTAGACGCGCATTATGCGCCCCTCTACCGTTTTGCGCTCAGCCTGGCCCGAAACGGCTCGGATGCGGGGGACTTGGTCCAGCAGACGTTTTTTATCTGGGCGACCAAGGGAGAGGGTATCCGGGAGCTTTCAAAGGCGAAGTCCTGGCTTTTCACGACGCTCTACCGCGAATTCCTTCGGGGGCGCCGGCGCGACTCGCGCTCCTCGTCGCTCGAGGATCTTCCGGCCGGCGAGAAGGAACCGGCGGCGGAGGACATTGACCGGGTCGCCCGAATCGACGCTGCCACGGTGATGGAAGTGCTCCAGACGGTCGACGAGGCCTACCGTGCGCCCCTTACCCTCTTTTACATCGAGGACATGTCCTATCAGGAGATCGCCCAGGCACTCGACGTGCCGATTGGCACGGTCATGTCGCGCCTGTCCCGCGGCAAGTCCCAGCTGCGCATGGCGCTAGAGCGGGCGGAGGCAGCCGCCGGCTCGAAGGTCCTCCCGTTCCCGAATTCAAAAGGAGCCCGCGCATCATGACGAACGAAGAGGCGAAGTTCATCCTTTCCGCTTACCGTCCCAACGGAAGCGACTCCGGCGACGCCGCATTCGGCGAGGCCCTGCGCATGGCATCCGGCGACCCCGCGCTCGGAGACTGGTTTGGCCGGTCCCGCGCCCACGATGCCGCCGTCGCGCAGAAGCTCAGGCAGATCGCGCCGCCTTCCGGGCTCCGGGAGGCGATTCTTGCGGGAGCGCGGGTGAGCGGGCGGGAGACGAGCAGCGGCCCGGCGTGGGGCTGGATTGCCGGACTTGCCGCGGCGGCCATGGTGGCCATTGGAGTCTTCACGATGAGGGCGCCCGTGCGGCCGCAGGTGGATGCGGCTGATTTTGCCGGGTTTGCGATCAACGACATGGTCAGCGCGAAGCATGGCAGCCGGGGAGAGGCTTCGGGCTCCCTCATAGCGCGGCTCCAGACCGAGGGGGCCAAGATGCCCTCCGGGGCGGATATCGACTTTGACAAGATGAGGGACACGGGCTGCCGGACCCTCAGTTTCAAGGGGCGCCAGGTCCTGGAGGTATGCTTCGTGCGCGATGGGAGCCTGTTCCATTTTTACATGATGCGGGGCGCCTCAAGCCCCGGGAGCGCGGCCGTGCCGGGACCCTCGTTTGTGACCCTGGCCGCAGGGGCCGCGGCCGTCTGGTCGGATGGGCGTTACGACTACGCGGTATCGAGCACGGCGGGGGTCGAGGCCATCCGAAGGCTCCTATAGGCCAGGCCAGGCGCCCCCGGGAAAAAGCGCCGGGGATTTGCTTGTCGCAGAGCCCCGGTCAAATTGGAGCCTCCCCGCATGCCCAACCCGCCCCCGAACGCAGAGCAAACCCGCCTTGCGGAGGACGAGAAGAGGACAAGGAACTGGAAGCGGTGGGGGCCCTACCTCTCGGAGCGGCAATGGGGAACGGTCAGGGAGGACTACTCTTCCGACGGCGAGAGCTGGCGCTACTTCACCCACGAGCACGCGCGCTCCCGGGCCTACCGATGGGGCGAGGATGGCATCCTGGGGATCACGGACCGGGAATGCCGGCTGTGTTTTTCTGTGGCGCTCTGGAACGGGCGCGACCCCTTTCTGAAGGAGAGGCTCTTCGGGCTCACGAACGAGGAGGGCAACCACGGCGAGGACGTCAAGGAATGCCATTTCTACACGGACTCGACGCCGACGCACTCGTGGATGAGCGCCCTCTACAAGTACCCCCAGGCGGCCTTTCCCTACGAGCGGCTCAGGGCCGAGGCGCGCGCAAGAACCCGCGACGATCCGGAGTTCGAGCTCACCGATACAGGCATCTTTCGCGAGGGGCGGTATTTCGACGTGGCCGCCGAATACGCCAAGGCGGACACGGACGACATCTGCATCCGGATCACCGCCGCGAATCGAGGCCCCGACCGCGCCACGCTCCACCTTCTTCCGACGCTCTGGTTCAGGAACACCTGGTCCTGGGGCTGCCGGCACGAGGGCTGTACGCTGAAACCCCGGATCGCGGCCGTCTCCGAGACGCGCGTCGAGAGCAAGCACGAGACGCTTGGCCGGATGGTGATGGATTTCGAGGAGGGGCCTGGCGGGCCGGCCCCGCTCCTCTTCACCGAGAACGAGACGAACCAGACCCTGCTTTTCGGAAGCGAAAACGCATCGCCCTATGTGAAGGATTCGATCGGGGACTTTGTCGTCGGGGGCCGCCGGGACGCGGTCAATCCCGCGCGCAGGGGAACAAAGTGCTCCGCGCATTTCGTGCTCGAGCTCGGCCCCGGCGAGGAGCGCACCGTCAGGATGAGGCTGAGCGCGGGGGCGCCCGCCGCCCCGGGAGCCTTCGGAAGGGCCTTCGAGGAGGTCTTCGCCTCAAGGAAGGCCGAGGCCGATGCGTTCTACGCGGCGCTGCCCGGGCCCGACGACCCGCAGGCCCGCCTCGTGGCCCGCCAGGCCAACGCGGGGCTCCTGTGGTCGAAGCAGTTCTACAATTACATCGTCGAGGACTGGCTCCGCGGCGACCCGAGCTTTCCCCCTCCGCCAAGCCAGCGCAAAGACGGGCGAAACAGCGACTGGCCCCAGGTCTATTCCCGGGACGTCATCTCGATGCCCGACAAGTGGGAGTATCCTTGGTTTGCCGCCTGGGACCTCGCGTTCCATATGATCCCGATGGCCCGGCTCGACCCGGCCTTCGCCAAGGAGCAGCTGAACCTGCTGCTGCGCGAGTGGTACATGCACCCGAACGGCCAGATGCCGGCCTACGAGTGGAACTTCTCGGATGTGAACCCCCCCGTGCACGCGTGGGCGTGCTGGCGGGTCTACAAGATCACGGCGCCTCGCGGCCAGAGGGACCGGGTGTTCCTCGCAAGGACCTTCCAGAAGCTCCTCGTCAATTTCACCTGGTGGGTCAACCGCAAGGACATCTGCGGCCGCCACATCTTCAGCGGGGGATTCCTCGGGCTCGACAACGTGGGCGTGTTCGACCGCTCGAAGCCCCTTCCCGGCGGCGGCCAGCTTGAGCAGGCCGACGGCACGGCCTGGATGGCATTCTACTGCTCGACGATGCTTGCAATGGCGCTCGAACTGGCCGAGGGCGACCCGGCCTACGAGGACATCGCCTCGAAGTTCTTCGAGCATTTTGTCGCGATCGCGGACGCCATGAACAGGCTTGGGGGGACCGGGCTGTGGCACGAGGAGGACGGGTTCTACTACGACGAGCTTGTGGTCGGCGGCAACTCGGTCCCGCTGAGGCTCCGTTCGATCGTCGGCATCATCCCGCTCTTTGCCGTCGAGTTCATCGAGGAGGGCCGCCTCGACAAACTGCCGGGTTTTGCAAAGCGAACCCGCTGGTTCCTCGAGAACAGGGCGGACCTTGCCTCCCACATTTCCTACATGGCCCGTGACGGCCAGGACCCCGGGCGCCGCATCCTCGCCATCCCCACGCGCGCGCGCCTCGAGCGCGTTCTCAGGTACGTTTTCGACGAGGCCGAGTTCCTATCGCCCCACGGCATCCGCTCGCTTTCCAAGGCTTATCGGGACCATCCGTTTGGCGTGGACCTGAACGGCGAGAAGTACGGCGTCGACTATGAGCCCGGCGAATCCCGCACCGGGATCTTTGGCGGGAACTCGAACTGGCGCGGCCCCATCTGGTTTCCGCCCAACTACATTCTGATCGAGGCCCTGCAGCGCTATCACTACTTCTACGGCGATTCGTTCACGATGGAATTTCCCACGGGAAGCGGGAACCGGATGAATCTGGACCAGATCTCGCGGAAGCTCGCATGCCGGCTGGTTTCGCTGTTCATGCCGGATTCCAAAGGCAATCGACCTGCATTGGTGGGCAATCCCGACTTTGCTAACGACAGTCATTGGCGGGATCTCGTGTGGTTCCACGAGTATTTCCACGGCGAGACCGGGGCGGGTCTCGGAGCGAATCATCAGACGGGGTGGACGTCCTTAGTAGCGCGGCTCATCGAGGAATTTATTGATTGATAATTATTTGCGTGATTTTAGACGCTGAGGCGGTTCGGCTTGCATTTCGCACGGTGTCCTAGGTTCCACGTATTTGTCGGGTTTAGTTCGGCGCCCTCGCGAACACGCGTTTGGGACGCGGGGTCTCGGTGGCGCCATGAAGACCTATCCTATCCAACCGCTACAGCTCGGGCCGCTGCGCGCTGCCTGGCTTGTGCCCGTCTTCGTCCTTGCCTGCCTGCTAGCCGCGCTGCCCTCGTTCGCATCCGAGCGTTGGGCCACCCTCGAAGCCATCCACCAACTTGAGAACCCGAGCGATTCCGAGCGGCCCGGAAGCTTCGGGGAGCTCGGTGCCTACCAGTTCCGCGAGCAAACGTGGAAAATGCACACAACGGCCCCGTTCAGCCGCGCGCTTGACCGGCGGTCCTCCGATGCCGTCGCCGTGAAGCACTACGACTGGATCAAGGCCGAGCTCGAGCGCCGCGGGATCGCAGCCACTCCCTACCGCGTCGCGCTTGCCTGGAACGGCGGCATCAGGGCGGTGGTGGTCGAGCATCCCCCGGCGGGGGCCGTCGACTATGCCCTGCGCGCCGCCAACCTGGCCTCCGAATTCGAGAGGAGCGAGGTCGCCGAGGATCGCTAGCCTCCGTCCCGGCGGCTCACTCCAGAAACTTGGACTGCTCCGGAGCGGGCCGGGCCGGCCGCGACCGCTCCTCCTTGGGCGGGGGGTTCAGGTGGCGAGGCGGCCGGGCCGTCCTTTGGGCGACCGCGGCCTCCCGGTCCCTGACGATGCGGTCGCAGATTTCGTGGATGTGCAGCCGCAGCCACTGCGTCGTGCTGCTCGATTCCGTGTAGTCGGCCGGCCCGTAATGGTCGATCCGTCCCGCCTGCCGCAGACGGTCGTTCTGTGCGTACTCGTCCTGCTTGGCGGGGTTGTAGACCCCGTATGCGTTGCCGCCGTTGCCCTTCACGACCGAAAAGCTCGGAACATCGCTTGGGCCGTCCGCGATGTAGATCATGTTCTGAAACGGGATCCGCCGGTCTTCCGCGGCAATCCTCGAATTCACATCGATCGCAGGGTTCTTGTTCGTGCCCTTGTTGATCTCGAAGAGGGCGCGGGTCTTGGTCGTGTTGTCGATCACCATGCCGATCTGGGCGATCTCGGCCTCAGCGGTCAGCTCAAGCTCCTTCTGCTGGAGAAAGCCGGGCTGGAGCGGATTCTCGATGAACTCGCATCCCCAGATGCCGTCGACATGGCGGGCAATGGCGCTTCCCCGGATCATCTGAGCGAGCCCCGTGCTGACGACGTAGTGCTCAAGGCGTATGTCGTGCTTCTTGTACTCCTGCTTGTGCGCGACCCAGGCCTTCGATGCCTCGAAGAATTCGGGCATGCCCGGGTAGAAGCGCAGGTCGGCGCCGCACTCAAAAAGAACGGCATTATTGAGCCCGCCCATCCTCCCGGACAGGACGTAGGTCAGGAGGTGGTTCAGGTAGCTGATCTCGCTGTAAAGGGTGTACCCGCGCTTCCTGTAATTCTCGACAAGCGCGTTGGTCTCGGCCCAGAACGTCGCCTCGTCGACGCCGTAGCGGCGGAAGACGGGGGTCTGCATGTACTCCGGGATTAAGGTCTTGTCGAAATCCCAGATGCAGGCGATAATGTTTTGTGTGAAGAGCGTCGCGGCCATGCGGTGCGTGAGGCGGAATTCATAGCCTCCGATCGCAGCCCGCGCAATTCGCAAATAGCAGTCATGGACGCCCTTCCCGACATTTCACCTTTTCAAAGGCGCCTCGAGGAACTCGATGCGCAGATGGCGGAGCCTGCGTTCTATTCGAACCAGCGCCGCGCCGCCGAGGTGACCCGCGAGCAGCAGAAGCTCCGGAAGCTTGTGGACGACTACCGGTCCCATGCCCAGGTCGAGCGCGAGCTCCACGAAGCGGCCCTGATCGCCCGCGAGGCGTCCGCAGAGGCGGCGATCCGGGAGCTAGCGTCGGCCGAGATCCCCGCCCTTGAGCGGAGGGCCGCGGCGCTGCGCGAGGCGGTGCTCCTGGCCATGATCCCTCCGGAGGCCTCGGATTCCCGCGACACGATCATGGAGATCCGGGCGGGGACCGGGGGCGAGGAGGCGGCCCTCTTTGCGGCCGAGCTCGCCCGTTGCTATCAGAAATACGCGGATTCCCAGGGATGGAAGGTGCAGCCGATGAGCAGCAGCTACTCCGAACGCGGGGGGCTCAGGGAGGTCGCATTCCTGATCGCGGGGGTCGAGGTCTACAAGCAGCTCAAGTGGGAGAGCGGGGTCCACCGGGTGCAGCGTGTGCCCGTGACCGAGGCCAGCGGGCGAATCCACACCTCGACGGTGACCGTGGCGGTCCTCCCGGAGGCCGAGGAGGTGGACATCCAGATCAACCCGAGGGATCTCGAGATCACGGTCAGCCGCGCGAGCGGCCCGGGCGGCCAGGGAGTCAACACGACCGACTCTGCCGTGCAGATCCTCCACAAGCCGACCGGACTTATCGTGCAGTGCGCCGACGAGCGCTCCCAGCTCAAGAACAAGGCGAGCGCGATGACCGTGCTCCGTTCGAGGCTCCTCAAGCTCAAGGAGGACGAGGAAAAGGCGAAATATGCCGCCGAGCGCCGCAGCCAGATCGGGTCCGGGGACCGGAGCGAGCGGATACGGACCTACAACTTCCCGCAGAACCGCGTCACCGACCACCGCATCGGTCTGACCCTCCACGGCCTGCCCCAGATCATGGAGGGGGCGATCGGGCCGCTCATCGAGGGCCTGCAGAAGGCCCACCACCAGGAAAGGCTGGCGGCCCTCGAGGGCCGGTCCTTCGACCTTGTGAGGCCTTCCGCCGAGCTCGGATGATCCCGACCCGAGACCCGCTTCGGCGCACAACCTGGACCCCATGCTCAACGTCCTTGAGGTCGTAAAGAAGACCTCGGAATTCTTTGCCTCCAAGGGCGTCGAGTCGCCCAGACTCAATGCCGAACTCCTTGTGAGCCACGCGCTGGCGCTCGGGCGAATGCAGCTCTACCTCCAGTTCGAAAGGCCCGTGTCCGAGGCGGAGCTGGCGGCGATCCGCGAGCTCGTGCGCAGGCGGGGCCGGCGCGAGCCGCTGCAGTATGTCATCGGCTTCACGGACTTTTGCGGCCTCCGGCTCAAGACAGACCGGCGGGCGCTTATTCCGAGGCCCGAGACCGAGTTTCTGGTGGAGACCCTCATCGCGCGCTGTGAGGCCCCGCCCGCCCATATCCTCGACCTGGGAACCGGAAGCGGCGCCATCGCCCTGGCCCTTGCAAGGGCCTTTCCGATGGCCTCGGTGACCGCCTCGGATTCGAGCCGCGATGCCCTGGCGCTTGCCGAGGAGAACGCGGCCCTGGCCGGCCTCGGCGGGCGGGTCGCGTGGGTCGAGTCGGATTGGTTCGGCCGGCTTCCGGCCGGACCGTTCGACCTCGTCGTCTCAAACCCGCCCTACCTTTCGCAGCCCGAGGTCGCGGCCGCCGCCCCCGAGGTTCGAGACCACGAGCCGTCGGGGGCCCTGGTTTCCGGAGACGGGGGTTTTTCCGACCTCGGAAGGATCATCGGCGGGTCGGCCGCATACTTGGCACCGGGGGGGCTCCTGGCCCTCGAGACCGGAACGGGCCACCACGGCCTCGCGGCGGCGGCGGCGGCAAGGGCCGGCTTCTCGCGGACCGAGTCGGTGAAGGACCTTGCGGGCCGCGACCGGTTTTTCTTCGCGCGGCGGTAGGCGGGCGGGTCAGCTCTTGGCCGCCGCCGTCAGGGGTGCGTGGTTGCTGGCCCAGTATTCGTGGTCGCGGCCGAGGTCTATGGCGTCGTTCACGACCCTGAGCGCCTCGCGGAGCCCCACGTCCACCTTGCCGTACGTGTCGCCGTTGTCCTCATCGTCCAGGTCGGGAGCGTCGGGGTCATCGTCGTCGGAATCCTTCTTCGGGCCCGCCTTCTGGACGTCGTCACCCTTGGGGGCCACGATCTTCGGGGGAAGGGGTGGCCCGAGCCGGAATTCCTTGAAGGGGAAGTCGGCCTTTGCCAGCCGCTCGCGCTCGGCCTTGATGGCCTTGCGGAACGCATCGTCGTCGGCCTTCTGTCTGCGCCGCTCCTCCAGGTTGAGCGAGATGAGCTTCTCGGCCTGGCGCTGCTTGAACCATTCGACGTACTTTCGGGTGTAGGCGAACTCCTCGAGGCTGGCCTGGCGGGCTGCGCTCTCGTGTTGGAGCCGTGCAAGGACCTTGGGGTCGAGGGGCGATCCGTCAAACGAGCTCGTCTTTATCTTGTCCCAAACAAGCGCATGGGGGAGGTCGGATTCGCCAATCGGCAGGTATTCGTCCACCGAGGGCAGGACGATGTCCGAGACGACGCCCTTCAGCTGGGTCGAGGAACCGTCGGGAAGGTAAAATTTCTGGATGGTGATCTTGGCGGCGCCGGTCTTCGCGGAAGACTGCGCCAGAACCTTGGAGATTCTCTTCATCTCGAACGTCGCCTGGACCGTGCCCTTGCCGTGGGTCGAGCTGTCGCCGATCACAACCGCCCGTCCGTAATCCTTGAGGGCGCCCGCGACGATTTCGGAGGCCGAGGCGCTGAACCGATCGACAAGGACCGCCATAGGTCCATCATATGCAAGACTTTCCGCCTTGTCGGTGTCGATCTGAATGTCGCCGTCATAGCCCTTCACCTGGACCACGGGGCCCTTGTGGATGAACAGGCCCGCAAGCTCGATCGCCTCGCTCAGGTACCCGCCGCCGTTGTGCCTTAGGTCGAGGACCAATCCCTGGATGTTGGACTGCTTCAACTGGACCAGGAGCTTTGACACGTCCTCGCTCGCGCTCGTCTTGTCCGCGTCGGTGTCCCCGTCCTCAGCGGGCCCATAGAAGGCCGGAAGGGTGATCACGCCGAGCGGGACGATCTTCCCGTCAGGCGCGGGCACCTGAAAGACGGCCGCCCGCGCGCGCGCCGAGTCGAGCTTCACCACGTCCCTCGTGATGACGATCTCCTTGCGGACGGAGCTGTCGGTCGCGTCGGCCGGCTGTACGATAAGGCGCACCTTCGTTCCCTTCGCCCCGCGGATCTGGTCGACGATCTTGCGCAGCTTCATGCCGATGATCTCGACCGGCTCGGCACCCTCCTGGGCGACCTCGATGATCTTGTCGTTGGGCTTGAGCTGGTGGCCGAGGTCGGCGGGCCCTCCGGGCACGATCTCCTTCACGGTGCAGGTGTCCTCCTCCATGCCGAGCATGGCGCCGATTCCCACGAGCTGCAGCTTCATCTGAATCCCGAAATCCTCGAAGGTGTCCGCCGAAAAATAGGTCGAATGCGGGTCGTAAAGGCCGGCGATCGTTCCCAGAAACGTTTCGGCCAGCTCGCTGCCCTCGGTCTCCCCGAGGTTCTTGAGCATTCGCTCGTAGCGCTTGCGCACCACCTCGCGGGCCTGGTCGAGCGTCTTCTTGTTCAGGAGTTCCGCGAGCACCTCGAACTTGAGCCGCTTCGTCCAGAGCTCGTCCGCCTCGGCCGCCGTCGTGGGCCAGGGCGACTTCGAGCGGTCGATTCGGAACGTGTCGGGAGCCGTGAAGTCCAAGGGCTTCTTCAGCTCGCTGAATATCCACGCCATCCGCGCCGTGACCCGGTCGTCGTAGATATAGAAGATTTCGTAGGCGGCGTCGATCTTCCCCAGGTAGTCGACGTTGTAGTAGACGTTCTTGCCGTAGCGGTTGACGAACTCGGTCTTGTCAGGCTCGAGGAAAAACATGTGCTGACCGTCCAGCGCGGTCATGTATTCCGGGATGGCCTGCGCGTAGTCGCTGCTGTGGACCGCGTCCCGGTTGTAGTGGGCCTGCTCCAAGAGCATGACAAGGGTCTGGGCCTCCGTGCTGAGCGTGTCCGGGGTCGAGAACTTCAGGTCCGATCCCGAGAGTGCGGAAGCGGAGAGGACGAGGAGCCCGGAGGCCAGCCATCGACGTAACGGGGCGGAGGGGAGTATCATGCGTTGATTTCCAGAGCGTGGGATATTAGGCGGTCCAAACCATCCTATTGTTTCACGGGAGCGGCAGGAACTCAAGAATTGAGGCGGTATTTCCGTGTTCAAATCCCGGCATGAGCCGGAGGGGAGGGGTCCGGCGCTCGCGCAACAGCCTCGCAGTCATCGGCCTCGGCCCAAGGCGCCGCCCGAATCAGCGCCGGCCGATCAGGTCGCGGGCCTCATCGAGCACCTTTTTCTCCGCTGCGGAAAGCGAGCCGAAACCGTCGCTATTAATCTTGTCCAGGATGCGATCCACCTCGGCCCGGAGGTGCCCCTTGTCTCCCATGTTGATGCTGTAGGCCGGCGGCGGGGCCTTGGCGGACCCCCTCTGCTTCAGCCATCGCGGAAGCTCGATCTCGGCCTCCCTGCGATCGAAGTTCCAGTTCGCATCGTGGAGGTAGCGGAAGTAAACCCAACCGGCGGCCATGCCTCCCAGGTGGGCTGAATGCGCCGCGCCCCCGAAGGGGGACACGGCTCCGAGGATTTCGTAGAAAACGAAGCCGCAAAGGTCCAAGGCGATCATCACGTAGGCGACGATCTTCGGCCTGATGTTGACCGGCAGGATGAAGAAAAGGAGCAGCGTGATTTCGCGGTTCGGAAAGAAGCAGGCGTAGAGGATGACCAGCGCCGAAACGGCCGCGGATGCGCCGAGGAGGATCTCGGGGCTCCTCCAGTGGACCGCCGACCAGAAGATACCGCCGGACACGAGGGCGGCGGCATAAAACCCGATGAACCGGCGGGTGCCAAGGATCGGGAGCACCTCGCGTCCGACAAAGTAGATCACCAGCAGGTAGCCGATCACCTGGAGCAGGTTGCCCGTGTCGTGGAGGAACCCGTAGGTCAGGAGCGTCCAGAGGTGCGCCGACCTGAGGCCGAAGGCTGAAAGGCCGAGCGCAGGCTCAAGTCCCAGTCCGAACCCCGTCAGGCGCGTGAGGACCATCTGGATCACGTACACCGCGACCACAAGCGAGATGAGCCACGTGATCACGCTCGTGTGGCGCGTCTCGTAGTTGTCTCGCATGTAGGGGCGATCCTGGAGCATACGTACAACCTAGCGGGGCCATGACCGAATACAAGCAGGCTTAAGGCAAATTGGCCCTGCGGCTGGGACCCGAACCCGGCCGCCCGGGGGTCGGGCCGGCGGATCCCCCTCTCATCCCCCCTTGACAGACAGCCCTCCGCATAGTCCCTTCTATTGCACCTATGGCCAATAAAGCTGACAAATGGGCGCAGAATGCGGCGGGCAAGTTTTACGTCGACCAGCAGTGCATCGATTGTGACCTCTGCAGGGAGACGGCCCCCAATTTCTTCACCCGAAACGATGAGGGCGGCCATTCCTTCGTGCACAGACAGCCGGAGACGGAGGAAGATGTCGCCCAGTGCATGGAAGCGCTCGAGGGCTGCCCCGTGGAGGCCATCGGCGACGACGGCGACAAGGAATAATCCCGGCCCGCGCGGGACCGTCCCGCCGGGACCCCTTGTTAAGCTGCGCCCAGTCTCCGGTTAACAGGAGGCTTGTTTTTTTGCCTCCGCCTGTTAGCGGTCGGCCCGTATGAAGAGACTCCTAGCACCCTTACTCAGGGCCGCGCCCTTGCTTGCGTTCGCCGCCTACCCGTTGTTCGCGCAGGACACGGCGAGCCTTCCTGCGGTGACGGTATATTCCCAGAGCGTTGCGAACCAGGCGCCCGCGGGCACCTTTGCCATGCCGGTGTCGGCGCTCAGGTACGAGCCGCTCCTTGACATCGAGCCGAGGAACATGGCCGAGGCGCAATCCGACGTGACGATTCGGGGGGACACCTTTGAGAACACGGGCCTGCAGGTCGGAGCGCTGTCGATCTTCGACCCGCAGACGGGCCATTACCTGATGGAGCTGCCGATTGCGCCCGAGATGCTGGGCGCGCCGGCGGTCCTGACCGGAGCCGAACACGCCACGGAGACGATGAACTCGACCGGCGGCGCCGTGGCGTACGGTTGGCGCCCCGTGGCGGGCTCCGGGATGGCCTCGGTCGCGCTTGGCAACGACGGGCTCGAGCGCGAGGAGGTCTACGACGGTTTTGCCGGCTCGGGCCCGCAACACCTGGCCGCGGACGCCGACTGGGCGCATTCCGAGGGCAACGGCACGGTCCCCTTCGGGGATTTCCATTTCGACAGGGCCGATGCGCGCGTGGAATGGGTCTCGCAGGGCACCCAGACGGACCTTTTTGCCGGGTACCAGGCGAGCTTCTTCGGATGGCCGGACCTCTACACGCCTTTCGACTCGGACGAGACCGAGAACCTTCAGACGGTCCTCATCGCGGCGAACACCCGGGCGAATCTTGGCGGCGGCGATTTCATATCGGGGGGCCTCTTTTACCGCCGCAACAAGGACGACTACGCGTTTGACCGCTTCGCGCCCCTCGGCGTCCTCCATCCCTACCAGCACACGACCTGGGAATACGGCGCTGCGGCCGACGGGAGGACCCAATTATGGGGAATGTTCCTGAACTTCCATACCGAGGAGACGAGCGACTCGCTCAGGTCCACGTCGCTCATCTACGGCCCCTACCACAGCAGGACGCTTGAGAAGGTGTCGCTCGTTCCCGAGGAGCAGTGGGCCGCCCAAGGAGGCGCCGTCATCCTGAAGGCTGGCGGCTCGTACGACGACTCCAACCGCGCAGGCGGGGTCCTTTCCCCGATCGCCGAACTCTCGCGCGTCTGGAATTCGAGCGGCCTGAGGCGCCTCTATGTCAGCTACTCGGAGACGACCGAGATGCCGTCCTATACGGCCCTCGACTCGAGCCCGACCTCGGGGCTGTTTCTGGGCAACCCGAACCTCGGGCGCACGACCAGCCGCGACACCGAGGCGGGGGTTTCCGGGAGCCTCTGGGGATGGACCGGCCAGGCGGCCGCGTTCTACAGGCGCGACGACAACCTGGTCGACTGGACCTACACGGACGGCGTGTTCGGAAGGTCGGCGAACCCCGTCAACATCGACACCGAGGGTCTCGAGCTTGTCGGCAGGCGCTCTTGGGGTCTCGTCTCCGTCGTGCTCGGCTACACGGCGCTTTCCAAGGACGCCAGCTACCTCGGGGCCCCCGTGACGGCCAGCTTCTATGCGCTCAACTACGCGAGGCAGCGGCTCACGGCCGCGGTCACGCTCCAGCTGACCGAGAACCTCGTGCTCCGCCTCGACAACGCCGCGAGAATCCAGGCGCCGGACAGCCTTCGGACCGAAGGGGGCAACGACGCCCTTGTGAGCGCGCTCGGCCTGAGCTGGTATCCCTTCGGGAAGCACAATCTGGAGCTCTCCCTCCAGGTGGACAACCTGTGGGACAGCGCGTTCCAGTCCGTGCCGGGGGTCCCCGCGGCACGCAGACAGTTGTCTTTTGGCGCGACCTACGGTTGGTAGGGCCGATGCCGGACAATCCCTTTCTAGACCCCGCGTTCCACATCCGCTGGGCCGCGCTGACGCCCGACCTCGTCGAGCCTTCGATCGACGAGGCGATCGCCCGGGCAGAATCGGCCCTCCAGGCGATCGAGTCGGCCGTCGGGGAGCCGACGTTCGAGGGGACCTTCCTGGCGCTTGACGAGGCGTCCGACGCGCTGGACCGCGCATGGGGCAGGGTGACGCACCTCCAGTCGGTGGCGGATTCCCCCAAGTTGCGCGAGGCCCACAACAAAGCCCTGCCCAAGGTGTCTGCCTTTGCGGCGCGCATCCCCCTGAGACCCGCGCTCTGGGACAGGCTCAAGGCGTTCTCGCGCACGAGCGCTGCGGAGCGCCTCTCTCCCGTGCGTGAGCGTTTCATGTCCGAAACCCTCGCGGAATTCCGCGAGGCGGGCGCCGACCTTCCTCCCGAGGGCCGCGCCCGCCTGGAGGCCATCCAGGCCGAGCTCGCGCAGGTGACCCAGCGTTATTCGGAGAATGTCCTCGACGCCACAAACGCCTGGCAGCTCATCGTGGAGGACGAGTCGCGCCTTGCGGGCCTTCCCGCCCATGCCAAGGCCCGCGCGCTCGCGGAGGCGGTCGCGAAGGGGTTGGCGAGCGCGGACCGCCCGGCGTGGCGTTTCACGCTCCACATGCCCTCCTACGAGCCGCTCATGACGTACCTCGAGGACGACGCGCTCCGAAGCGAGGCGTGGCGTGCCGCCTCCTCGGTCGGCGCCGCGGCGCCGCACGACAACACGGCGCTCATCGCCGGGATCCTCAAGCTCAGGGCCGAGAGGGCGCGCCTCCTTGGGAAGGCGCATTTCGCGGATCTTGTCCTTGCGAGGAGAATGGCGAAGTCCGGTGACAGGGCCTTGGGATTCATCGACGACCTCCGAAGCCGGTGCGCGGACGCGTTCAGGCGCGAGTGCCGCGAGCTGGAGGAGTCGAAGGCGCGCGAAACGGGACAGCCCGCGGCGCGCCTTTCGCCCTGGGAGCTCGGCTACCGCGCGGAGAGGCTCAGGCGGGCCCATTATGACTTCGATGAGGAGGAACTGAGGCCGTTCTTCCCGATGGACCGCGTGATGAAGGGCCTTTTCGAGCTGGCGGGCCGGGTCTTTGGGGTCCGTGTAGCGGAGCGCCCCCGCGGCGAGGTTGAGACCTGGCATCCCGACGTGCTTTATTACGACGTCGCCGATGCGCTCGGACGCCACATCGGATCCTTCTACGCGGACTGGCATCCGAGGGAATCCAAGCGCGGCGGCGCGTGGATGAATGCGCTGATCACCGGGGGCCCCAGGCCCGGCGGCTCGCGCGAGCCCCATCTGGGCCTCATCTGCGGCAACCTGACGCCGCCCGCCCCGGGGAAACCGGCCCTTCTCTCGCACCGCGAGGTGCAGACCATCTTCCACGAGTTCGGGCATCTCCTTCACCACCTCATGGGCGAGGTCGAAATCAGGTCGCTCAACGGCACCCGGGTGGCCTGGGATTTTGTCGAGCTGCCCTCCCAGATCATGGAGAACTGGTGCTGGGAGCGCGAGGGGCTCGACCTCTTCGCGCGGCACTTCGAGACGGGCGAGGCCATCCCGGAGCCGCTCTTCCGGAAGATGACGGCCGCGAGGAATTTCAGGTCCGCGAGCGCGGCGATGCGCCAGATCTCCTTCGCGAGGATGGACCTCCTCATGCACATGCGCGCCGACGAGTTTGCCGGCGACGCCGACATTGAGCCCCGCCTGCGCGCGTCGATCGGGGACTGCCTCATACCGACCGAGCCGCCGACCCCCACGATCGTCAAACGCTTCAACCACCTCTTCTCCGACCCCGTGGGCTATGCGGCGGGGTACTACTCCTACAAGTGGGCCGAGGTGCTCGATGCCGACGCCTTCACGCGCTTCCGCAGGGAGGGGATCTTCAGCGAGGCCGTGGGGAGGGAATTCGCCGCGTCCATCCTCAGCCGCGGGAATTCCGCCGACCCGGCGCAGCTTTTCCGCGACTTCATGGGCCGCGACCCGGACCTATCGGCGCTGTTGTCGCGCAGCGGACTGCTGGCTTGAAAAGCGGGCACTTTCGGCAATGTTAGTGGGTCCAAGATGAACATGCCCGCACTCCTTGCCTATTACTACATTCCCCAGGGAATGTACCTCTACCTTTTCATTTTCGTGATCGGGTTCTCGATCTATGCCCAGATCCGCGTTTCAAGCGCCTATTCGAAGAACCTGAGGATCGAGTCGCGCGGCGGGATCACCGGGCGCGACGCGGCGGCGGCCGTAATGTCGCGCGCGGGAATCATGGACGTTGAGATCGCCGAGACGGACGGGCACCTGACGGACCATTACGACCCCGCCAACAAGAGGCTTGTCCTCTCGTCCGAGAACTACCGGGGCACGAGCCTTGCCGCGATTGGCGTTGCCGCCCACGAGGCGGGCCACGCCCTGCAGCACAAGGAAGGATACCAGCTTCTCGAGTTCCGCATGTCCCTTGCGCCGGTCACCCGGATCGCATCCGGGATCATCCCCTTCATCTACATCGCGAGCTTCTTCGGACTAGGTGCGCTCAGCGGTCCGATCCTCAACATCGCCATAATCGCGTTTGCGATCCTCACGGTGTTCCAGCTGGTGACGCTCCCCGTCGAGTACGACGCCAGCCGCCGTGCCAAGGTCCAGCTGGTTTCACTGGGCATCCTGGACAAGGACGAGATGCCGGGCGTCAACGAGACGCTGAATGCGGCCGCGCTCACCTACCTGGCGGCCTTCATCGCCGTCCTCCTGAATCTGCTCTCCCTGCTCTCGCGCAGGAACTAGGAGTTCAGGGCGTTCCGGATCTCCCTGGCGAGTCCCGTCGGGCGTGAACGGTTTGTGGATGTAGCCGGCAATCTTGTGCCCGGCCATCTTCTCGCAGGCCTTGTCCCTCAGGTAGCCGGTCATGATGACGACGGGAAGGTCGGGCCGGATCAGGTGCACCTCGCTCAGAAGCTCCGGTGAGTCCATTCCGGGGAGCCTTAGGTCGAGCAGGATAAGCACATAATGATGCGGGTCTGCGCGCATGAGCGCCAGCGCCTCGCGGCCGTTGGCGGCTTCCTTGGCCGAGAACCCAAACATCGGCAGGAATTGGGCGACCAGCAGCCTGATGGCGGCGTTGTCCTCGACGACGAGGACACAACCCGAACTGCGGGGGCCCCCCTGCCAATGGGCGGGCTCCGCCTGCGCCGGATGGGCAGCCGTCAGAGGGGAGAGATCGGTCATGGGCTTTTCCTCTGGGGCCTGGAATGGTGGTTTCCCGCCCGGATGCCGGGCGGTGTTGCTGGCGCTAATGTCGTGCCATTTTTCGCTTTTTGCGAGTGGGGTAACTACGTAATCCGACGTAAACAGGCGGGCGGGCTCCTCTCAGTGAATTTGGCCCAAATTGGGGTCGCCCGGCGCCTAAGCCCCGGGAATTCTGGTTCTTGCGGCTTTGCCGAAGAGTCCATAACCCATTCACCCCAGTTGACATCGATGATCAAGAGGGTGCCCGAACTCGACGGATTGCGGGGAATCGCCATCGCGATGGTGCTTGTGTCGCACATCTGGATTGGCCGGCTCTGGGACTCGGAGCCGATTGGCTATTGGCCCAACGTGCTATTGCACCTCGCGGGGCACGGCGTCGACCTGTTCTTCGTTCTCTCGGGATTTCTGATCGGGGGGATCCTGATGGACCATGCGCGCTCCCCGCGGCTTTTCAGCGTCTTTTACCTGAGGCGCGCGTTCCGAATCCTTCCTGCGTACTGGCTGCTCATCCTCACTTTCGTCGTCGCGGTGCCCGTCGACGCCCATGCGCGCTTCGGGTTGCTGAACTACCTTTACGACCCGAATCCGCTGCCGGTGTGGCGCTACGTCCTCTTCGTTCAGAATTTCGTGACGGCATGGACGCGGTCCATCGATCCCGTTTGGCTGGCGGCGACGTGGTCGCTTGCCGTTGAAGAGCAGTTCTATCTGATTGTCCCCTGGTTCATCAGATACCTTTCCCGCCATCTGGCGGCGCTCTGCGTTGCGGGTGTCGTCACGAGCCTCTGCATGCGGTACTACCTCATCTATTGCGCGCAGGGAAACATCTGCGCGGCCGACAACCTCATTGTCAGTCGAACGGACGCGCTCTGCGTCGGCATCCTCGTTGCAATAGTGTCGCGCAGCGCCGCCACCGGCCCGTGGCTGCAGGCCCGCCCGTCCTGGCTCAGGGCGGGATTGCTGGCGTCGGCCGTCCTCTACATCGGCTTGCCGCTGGCCGATCCCGGAAGGGTCTCGGACGCCGTCTACCATCCGACCCTCTACGCGCTGGCGAACGGGCTCGTGCTGCTGCACGTTGTCCATGCGCCGGCGGGCGTGCTGGTCGGAATCCTGCGGGCCCGGTTCCTTGTCTGGCTTGGCGGGATTTCGTATTTCGTCTATCTGTTCCACCTGCCGGTCAATTTCGTGGTCCGCACGTTCCTCGGGAAATTTTTGACCGGCCCTGACGGCCTCGCCGCGGCGCTTTCCACGGGCGTCGTCTTCCTGGCGGCTTGGGCCTCGCGGCGCTGGTTTGAACAGCCGTTGATAAGGTATTCCCGCCGGTTCTCCTACTGACGGGGCCCGCGGGCGCGCGGCTCCGCGGCGGGGTGGGGAGGGGGGCGCCTAATCGGTTGACCTCGGTCGGCCATACCTCAGCCTGAATCCGAAGCCCGGAGGAGTGGCTGAGTTGGTTTAAGGCACCTGACTTGAAATCAGACGTGGGCGCAAGCTCACCGGGGGTTCGAATCCCTCCTCCTCCGCCAATTTCGGGATTGGGTCCGCCTGCTCCACCAGGGGATGTGCAGGACCTGAAGGGACAGGAGGGTGCCAGGCAAAGGGGGAATTGAGGGTCAAGGTTGCTTGGGCTGGTCGTTTGCCGAGTCGGGCCCAACGGCGCGTCCTGGAACGATATTGCCGGGTCCGGGGCAGGCCAGCCGTCGATACGGCCGCAAAACGGGAGATCTTCACAGTCATTGATATACCTCCCCTGGAGTCGCCCGGGACTGAGGCAAGCCAGCCCTCGCCGCGCGCGCCGGAGACTTGGGTGGGCCAAAACGGGCATCTAGGCAGCCGAGAACCGAATTAGGATACGACCGGTCTGGGGGTGGGCTTGACAACATTTGGGCCCGGGCGGTACCCTACAGGTTCTTTATCACCCTCACTTTTAGTTTAAAGTGGGCCCTGGGGCCCGCTTTTTTTTTCCACAATTACCACATATGAGCAGCGAAATTCTTTCCGTCCTTGAGTACATGGAGAAAGAGAAAGGCATTCCCCGCGCGGACATGATCGCGACGATTGCGAATGCGCTTAAAACGGCTGCCCAAAAAGGGGTTAACTCGGGTCAGGAGCTAAAAATCGACATCAATCCCAAGAATGGGCAGCTGAAAGCCTGGGCTCTGATGAAGGTCGTCGACTCGGTCAGCAACCCAAAGACGGAGGTCCACATCGAGAAGGCGCAGGCGATCAAGCCGGGCGCCGTGATCGGAGAGTTTGTCGAGAAGGAGGTCGATCCGTCGACGCTCGGCCGGATCGCAGCCCAGACTGCCCGCCAGGCGGTGATGCAGAGGCTCCGCCAGTTCGAGAAGGACCGCATCTACGACGATTTCAAGGACCAGGTCGGCAACATCGTGACCGGCACCGTCCGCAGGCGGGAGCGCAACGACATCTACATCGACATCGGCAAGGCGGAGGCCGTGATGCCCGCCAAGGAGCAGGTCCCGATGGAGGAGTACCAGCCCGGCGACCGGATCCGCTGCCTTCTCCTGGAGATCGAGAACACGCCCCGCGGTCCGGAGATCATCCTGACCCGGGCAAGCCCGAAGTTCGTGCGCCGGCTCTTCGAGCTCGAGGTGACCGAGATCGCCGACGGAACCGTCAAGATCGAGGCCTTTGCCCGCGAACCGAGCTACCGCACGAAGATCGCCGTGTCCTCAAAGGACCCGAAGGTCGATCCGGTCGGAGCGTGCGTCGGCGCACGGGGCGCCCGCGTAAAGACGATCGTCCGCGAGCTCGGCGGCGAGAAGATCGACATCATCAAATACTTTGCGGATCCGCGCGAGATGGTCATCGAGGCCCTCAAGCCGGCGGTGCCGCGCGAGATCATCATCGATGAGCGCAACCGCCGGATCCTTCTGAAGGTGGCGACCGACGACCTGGCGATCGCCATCGGCCGAAAGGGCCAGAATGCGCGCCTGACTTCGCGCCTCATTGGATGGCGCATCGACATCGAGGAGTTCAAGGCGGAGGGCGACGATCCGCGCGGCAACGCCGTCAACGCCCTCGTCAAGTCGCTCGGCCTCGATCCCGCCATCGCGGGCCGCCTGGTCGACATGGGCATCAATTCCCCCGCCGCGTTCGAGGGGGTTGTCGCTGACGATCTCGTGAGCGCGGGATTCACAGCAGAGGAAGCGCAGGACGTGATCCAGCGCGTGACCTCCTGACCAACTCCAAGTCCGCCGAATGAGCACCCGCATCCACGAACTAGCCAAGAAGCACAACATGGAGGGCCGGGACATGCTGGCCCTCCTCAAGGAGCGCGGCTATGTCGCGGCGGACACGAAGTCGGTTTCGAGCACCGTCAGCAAGATCTACATCGAGGAGATAGAGAAGGAGCTGGCGGCAAAGGTTTCGGCGGCTCCCGTGGCCGCAACCCCGGCCTCCCCCGAAGCCGTGACCGTTCCGGCGGACGCCATCAAGCACAGGAGTCCCGTGGGCATTTTTGTGAAGACGGCGCAGGACGTCGCCCGCGAGCGCGAGGCCGTGGCCGTGGCGAAGGTGGGAGTGACCGCGCGCCCCCCGGCGTCTCCTCTCGCAAAGGCGCCCGCCACCGCCGCCCCCGCGGCCGGTCGCCCCCCGCATGGCGCCTGCTTCCGCGGCCCCCAGCCCGGCGGCCGCCAAGGCCCCCCCGTCGATCCCGCCCCTCCGGGCCGTTTCCGCCCCCGCGGCGCCTGTCGAATCCCCGAAAACCGCCGCGAGCGCGCCGCCGCCGGCCGGCCCGCCGCCCCTGCCTGTTCGCGGCCCCTCGTTTCCGCGCCCGCTCCCCCAGATGACGGCCGCGCCGTCGGCCCCGCCCCTGGTGACGGTCGAGGGCGACATCAAGATCATCCACCTTAAGCCGCCTGTGATCGTGCGCGACTTCGCCGTGGCGCTCAGCCTGAAGCCGTTCAAGCTCATCTCCGAGCTGAACCAGATGGGCGGCTTCGCGTCGATGAATTCGACGATCGACGAGGCGGTGGCCCAGAAGGTCGCCGAGAAATACGGCTTCGTCCTCGACATCAAGCACCGGGGCGACGTCGCCCAGCAGCAGGCCAAGGACAAGGGCAAGGCCAAGCCCGTCGCCGACGAGTCGAAGGACCTGGTTCCGAGGCCCCCGGTGGTCGTCATCCTCGGCCACGTCGACCACGGCAAGACGTCGCTCCTCGACGCCATCCGCAAGGCGAACGTGGCCGCGGGCGAGGCCGGCGGAATCACCCAGCACATCGGCGCCTACCAGGTCGAGCACAACGGCCGCAAGATCACCTTTCTCGACACCCCGGGCCACGCCGCATTCAACAAGATGCGCGCCCGCGGGGCCTCCGTCACCGACATCGCGGTCCTCGTGGTCGCGGCGGACGACGGATTCATGCCGCAGACCGACGAGGCCCTTGAGCACGCCCGCAATGCCAAGGTCGTGACGATCGTCGCCGTCAACAAGATGGACGTGAAGGGTGCGAACCTCGACCAGGTCAAGGCCCAGATGCAGCAGAGGGGAATCGTGCCCGAGGACTGGGGAGGGGAGACGATCACCGTGCCGGTCTCGGCGATCAAGGGGACCGGCGTCAACGACCTGCTCGAGATGATCCTCCTCCAGGCGGACGTCCTCGAGCTCAAGGCAAATCCCAAGGCGGAGGCCTCGGGCGTCGTCATCGAGTCTCAGGTGGATGTGGGCCGCGGACCCCTTTCGACCGTCATCGTCCAGAAGGGCACCCTGCGCACGGGGGACGCCATCGTGTGCGGAGCCCAGTGGGCCAAGGTGCGCGCCATGTTCGACGACCAGGGCCGCCCCATCAAGGAGGCCGGCCCCTCCACGCCCGTCCGGGTGATCGGCTGGTCGGGCACGCCCGACGGCGGCTCTGTCTTCCGCGCCGCGAAGAACGCCCGGGAGGCGGAGAATCTCGCCGAGGAGGAGGCCCACCGGCTCAAGAAGGCCGTCACGACCGTCGACTCGGCCCAGAAGGACATTTCGGTCGAGCACCTGTTCGCCAACATCGCCGCCACGCAGCAGAAGGTGCTCAAGGTGATCGTCAAGGCCGACGTGTTCGGTTCGGCGGAGGCCGTCAAGCAGCTCCTCGAGTCCATCAAGAGCACGAAGGTGTCCCTGGAGATCGTGTCGACCGACGTGGGACTGATCACAAAGAACGATGTCATCATGGCCGCGGCGGCCGGTGCCACGATCGTCGGCTTCAGCACCAAGCTCGAGAACGGCGTCACGCCGCTCGCGAAGCACAACGCGGTCCGCATCGAGACCTTCGACATCATCTACGAACTCGCCGACAAGGTGCGGGAGCTGATGGCCGATCTCCTCGATCCGGACATAAAGGAGGTCAAGCTGGGGGCCGCCGAGGTGCGCGCCACCTTCCCGCTCGCGAAGGGCTTTGTCGCCGGCTGCCTCGTCACCGAGGGCAAGGTGAGCCGCAATGCCGCGGCGCGACTTCGCCGGGGGCGGGAGATCGTCCACGAGGGCAAGGTTGGTACCCTCAAGCGCTTCAAGGACGACGCCAACGAGGTGCGCGCCGGGCTCGAATGCGGCATCAAGCTCGACGACTTCAACGGCTACCAGGTGGGCGATGTGATCGAGTGCTACGACACCCAGAAGGTCCGGGCCTCCCTCTGACGGGCCGGATCGCCGGCCCCCATACGTGTCCAACCGCATCGTAAGAATCAACGAGCTCGTCCAGCGCGAGATCAACGATATCCTGCGCCGGCGCTACACGGCGGAGGCGGTGGCCATCACGGTCTCGGAGGTGCGGGTGGCCCCTGACCTGCGCGACGGCAGGGTCTTCGTCGCCATCCTTGGCGAACCCGGCGAGGTCGCCGAGAGATTCCGCTGGCTCCAGAAGAAGTCCCCTGAGATACGCGGGGAGCTGGCGAGCCGGATCGTGCTCAAGTTCCTGCCGCACCTCACCTACGTGCTCGACAAGTCGGGCGACCGCGTGGCCCGCCTGCTTCGGGCCATGGATGAGATTGAACACCAGGGCGAACCCTCCAAGGAGCCGGGCCATGGGTAAGTTCTACCCCGAGTTTGCCGGACCCTTCTCCAGGCTGCTCGGCCTCCTCGAGGCCCGGCCCGTGGCCGTCGTGGGTCACGCCCGCCCCGACGGGGACTGCATCGGGTCCCAGGCCGCGCTCGCCCGGGTGCTGACCGCGCGGGGATCCAGGGCGATCTGCGTGAACCCGGACACCGTCCCGCGCCGCCTCGCCTACGCGGTCCGCGGGCTCCCCTTCATCCGCACCGACGAGGCCCTCCTTCTCCCCGAGGGCACCGCGGCCGTGTTCGTCGACTGCGCGGACCACGCCCGGGCGGGAGAGCGGCTTGCCGCCAGGTTTCCCCGGCCGGCGGGCGCCATCGACCATCATCTTTCCAACGAAGGATTCGCCGAGATCAGCATCGTCGACAGCAATTCCGCCGCGGCGTGCGAAATCCTGGCCGGGGTGTTCCTCGACGCGGGACTCGAGATCGACGCGGCCACCGCGACCGCCCTTTACGCCGGGATCGTCACCGACACCGGGCAGTTCCGCTATGGCTCGACCTCGCAGCGGAGCTTTGTCCTCGCGGGCGAGCTTGTCGCCCGGGGCGCCTCGCCCTCCGAGGCCGGATACGAGCTCTTCGAGCGGGAATCCGCCGGCAAGCTCCAGCTCCTGCAGCATTTCCTGGCGTCCCTTACCATGGAGCTGGGCGGGCGGGTCTGCATCGGAACCCTGAGCTCATCGGTCTTCGCCGAGACCGGCACGACGGCCGAGGACACGGAGGGGCTGGTCGACTTCGCGCGGTGCGTCGACGGCGTCGACATCGGGGTCCTGATTGAGGAGAAGGCAAACGGGTCCCTGAAGGCGAGCCTGCGGGCGAAGGACCCCCTCTGCCGCCTCGACCTCGTTGCGGGGAAGTTTGGAGGCGGCGGCCACGCGTGCGCCGCGGGCCTCAACCAGAAGACGGTGGCGCCCAATTTCCGCACGCTCCTTGTCGAGGCCCTTGCGGAGCGGATCCGGGTCATGGATGCGACCCGAGCCGGCCCAGGCTCCCCGTGACCCATGCTGGGACAACCGATTGAACTCGACGGGGTTCTGCTCGTGGACAAGCCGGGCCAGCACACGTCCCACGACGTGATCGCGCGCCTGAGGGGGATCCTGCGCACCCGCAAGATCGGACACGCCGGCACGCTCGATCCCATGGCGACGGGGCTGCTCATCGTGCTCGTCGGCAGGGCCACCCGGGTCTCCCAGTTCATCATCAGCCTCGACAAGGAGTACGAGGGGACGATCGAACTCGGGAAGGTCACCGATTCCCAGGACGCCGACGGCGAGGTGATGGAGACCCGGCCCGTTCCGGAGATGACGGAAGCCGACGTCCGCGCGGCCGTCCAGGGGTTCCTCGGCGACCAGTACCAGATGCCGCCGATGTACTCGGCGATAAAGATCGGTGGAGTCCCCCTCTACAAGAAGGCGCGAAAGGGCGAGGATGTCGCCCGCGAGCCGAGGTTCATCCGCGTCATGTCCTGGGATGTTCTCGGATTTGAGTCGCCGCGGATCCGCTTCCGCCTGCGCTGCTCCAAGGGGACCTACGTGCGCACGCTGGCCCACGACCTGGGCGCGAAGCTCGGCTGCGGCGCCCACCTGAGCTCCCTTCGGCGCACGGCCACCGACAGGTTCAACGTCTCGCAGGCGCTCACGCTTGAGCAGATCGAGAAGCTCTCGCTGCCGGAGATCCAGAGGCGGCTGATTCCGGTCAGCGAGGCGGTTCCGAGCGTCGCCCTATGAGCCTTCCCGCGCAGTTCGAGGGACTTGACCAGACGGCGCTTCCGCCGAGGCCGCTGTTCCTGGCGATCGGCATCTTCGACGGCGTCCATCTGGGGCACCGCGCCGTCATCGAAAGCGCCGTCCAGTCCGCCGTGCACAGCGGGGGGGTGTCGGTCGTCCTCACGTTCGACCCGCACCCAAGCGTCCTCTTCAGGCCCGACAACCCCACCCGGATGATCCTCGATCTGGCGGCCAAGATAGCGAAGATCGGCTCGCTCGGGGTCGATGCCGTCATCGTCCAGCCGTTCACCCGCGATTTTGCGGCCATCTCGGCCGAGGACTTCGTGCCGTTCATCAAGCGCCACCTGCCGCGGCTCGCCGGAATCTACGTCGGCGAGAATTTCAGGTTCGGGCAGGGGCGGCGCGGCGATGTGGCGATGCTCGTCTCCGAGGGAAAGAGGCACGCGATCTCCGTGTTCAGCGCGCCGCGGGTGAACCTCGACGGGGAGCCCATCAGCAGCACGAGGATCCGCGAACGCATCCTCACGGGGGACATGAAGGGGGCTGCGGCGCTGCTGGGATACACCTATACGGCGGAGGGTAACGTTGTCCACGGCAAGCACCTGGGAAGGACGATAGGCTTCCCCACGCTCAACCTCGGCTGGTCGCCCGACCTGAGGCCCCTCTACGGGGTCTACGCCGTCAGGGTGCGCGGACCAAAGTCCTACGGCTGGCTTCCCGCGGTGGCCAATTACGGCCTCAGGCCCACCGTCGAGGACGCCCAGGAGCCGCGCCTGGAGATCCATCTGCTGGCAACGTGCCCCTATGGGGCGGGCGATCCGGTCACGGTGGAATGGATCCGCTTCCTGCGGCCGGAGAGGAAATTCGGCGGGATCAACGAATTGCGATCGCAGATCGCCCGGGACGTGGCGGAGGCGCGCGCGGAATTTTCCTTGCCGTGAACGGCGGCTGTCCTGCTTAATTTCCGACCCGTTTCAGCGCGGACCCTTAGCTCAGTTGGTTAGAGCGTTTCCTTGACATGGAAAAGGTCACTGGTTCGAGTCCAGTAGGGTCCACCATCCTCCCGCCGCACGCGCGCCCGACCTGATCGCCCCGCTGGTTCGGCGCGCTTATTTTTTCCCATGGCAGACACTCCCAAAAACACCGAGCTAGACCACCCGCCGTTTTCGCTTCCCCTCTTCATTGCAACGGTGATGGGCTCGCTCGCCGTGGTCCTCGGGGTCCTTAGGCTCGCGTTCCATGGCGTCTGGGACGCGCAGTTCCTGGCGCCCCTCTGGAAGGGCGTCGTGGCGTTTCTGGCGGTCAGCCTCGTCAACTGCTTCGTCGAATACATCTTCCACCGCTACGTGCTCCACAAGCCGGCGGTCCCGCTCCTGAGGCGCTTCTACCGGCAGCACACCCTCCACCACGCCCTCACGCGGATCGCGCGCAAGCAGACCCGCGACGGGAAGGGGCTCATGTTCATCGAGAACAAGTACCCCATCATCGAGGACGGGCAGCACGAGGCCTCCTTCTTCCCCTGGTACACGCTGTTCGTGTTCGCGGTCGTCCTGTCGCCGCTCCTGGCCGCCCTGCAGTGGGGCTTCCCCTCGTTCCCGTGGTTCTTCGCCGGTTTTGCCGCGCTTGCCTCGTCGCTCTCGATCTACGAGATCGTGCATGCGATCGAGCATTGGCCCCTTGAGGTTTGGGAGCCCCTGATCTCCAGCAAGCACTGGGGGTTCCTCTGGCGCCCGGCCTACAGCTTCCACCTGCGCCACCACGCCGTGATCGACTGCAACGAGTCCATCTCGGGGTTCTTCTGCCTGCCGGTCGCCGACTGGGTGTTCGGCACGTGCCTGATGCCCCGCAGCATCTACTCGGACGGCGAGAACTGGACCCCTGAGGAATTCGTGAGCCCCCGGCCGGTCTGGCCCATCCGCATGCTCGACAAGGCGGCCGACAGGTCCGTCCAGGGGCAGAGGGCGGGGACGGCAGCGGCCTCCGAACACCCCGTGCGCCCGTTCACGCAGGGCGAGAAGATTGCAATCTGGGTGACCAACGGCCTCGGCCTCGCGGCCAGCGCCCTGGCGTTCGCGCTTCTGGTCGTCTCGGCGAGCCTCTACGGGGACGCCTGGCACGTGGTCAGCTTCAGCGTCTTCGGGCTCACGCTCTTTCTCCTCAACGCGATCTACGCGCTGTACTACGTCTGGCGCACGGAGGAGGGGAAGCGGTTCTTCCTGAAGCTGGGCCGAGCCTCGGCCTTCCTCCTGATCGCGGGGACCTACACGCCCTTCCTCCTCGTCAGCCTCCGGGGCCCGTGGGGATGGGCCCTCTTTGGCGTCGTCTGGGGGCTGTGCATCGCCGGGGCGGTGTTCCAGTTTGTCGTGGGAAACCGCTACCGCTTCACGTCGACCCTCGCGACGCTCTTCGTGGGTTGGATGGTCGTCGTGGCGATCAAGCCGCTCGTCGAGCTCGTCCCCCACGGGGGCCTCTGGCTGCTCCTTGCGGGCGGGATATGCTATACGGCGGGCGCGGTTCTGGCCTCGATCAAGAGCCTGCGCTACAACATCGCCGCCACCAACACCCTTGTGCTGGGCGGAAGCACCTGCCACCTCCTTGCGGTGCTCCTCTTCGTCCTGCCCCAGCACATCTGACGGGCCTTTGCGTCGGGAGATGAGATTCAGATCCAACCACTGCATCGCAATCCACCTGACGAGCCTTGCGAAGGCGGAGCGGTTTTACTCCGATATCCTCGGCTTCAAGCTGAAGAGCAAGACGAGGTCCTACCTCGAGTACGACACCGGTCATTTCCTGCTGTACGTGAACCGCTCCGCGAAGGCGCAACCCCCGACGCCCTCGTTCAGCGTCAAGAGCATCGCCAGGGCGAAGAAGCTCCTGAAGGGGGCCCGCTGCAAGATCCTGGTGGACCGCGGCAGCTCCCTCTATTTCCAGGACCCCTTCGGGAACGTTTTCGACATCATCGAGGACTAGGGACCGAGCGATCCGTTTCCCACGGCGCAGCGCCTGCTTCGCGCCACCCTGCCAACCATGCCCCGCTTTTCCCGTTCACTGTTCGTCCCCGCCGTTGGAATTGCGGCCCTGGCCCTGTTCGGATGCTCACGCAGGGAGACACGGGCCGAGGAGGGAATACGGACGCAGACGCTCCTCTACGGCAACGCGGCCGATCCGGCCGACCTGGATCCCCAGGTGGTCTACGCATTCACGGATTCCCAGATCCTCTACACGCTCTTCGAGGGCCTGACCAAGCTGGAGGGTGCGACGTCGGCGGCGGTCCCGGCGGGGGCCGAGCGGTGGGACGTGTCGCCCGACGGAACCGTCTACACGTTCCACCTGCGCCGTGATGCGAGATGGTCGAACGGCGACCCCGTGACGGCGGGCGACTACACCTACTCCTACCAGCGGGTCCTGACCCCGGCGTTTGGCGCGGTATACTCCTACGTGCTCTGGCCCATCAGGAACGCGGAGGCCTTCAATGCGGGCAGGATCACCGACTTCTCGCTCGTGGGGGTCAAGGCCCTGGACGCGTACACCCTCCAGCTGACGCTCGAAAGGCCGACCCCCTACCTGCCGGCCCTCGCCTCGCACACGACGTGGCTGCCCGTGCACAAGGCTGTCATCGAGAAATTCGGCAGGATGGACGAGAAGGGGACCCCGTGGACCCGGCCCGGCAACCTGGTCGGAAACGGGGCCTTCACGCTCGCCGAATGGGTGCCCAACTCCCGCGTGAGCGTCGTCAAGAACCCCCTGTATTGGGACGCGGCGAGAACGCGGCTCAACCGCGTCGAATTCTATCCGATCGAGAACCCCGAGATCGAGGAGCTCAACTACAGGTCCGGGCAGCTCCACGTGACCTACCTCTTCCCGATGTCCAAGGTCGCGGCGTACAGGGCCCACCGGCCGGCCGACCTAAGGGTCGACCAGGTCCTCTCGACGTACTACCTCTTCATGAACACGACGCGTCCGCCCTTCGACAACGTGAAGCTGAGGCTCGCCCTGGCGCACGCGATGGACCGCGAGGAGCTGTCGCGCGACGTCACGCGGGGCCTGTACCCGGTGGCGCGCTGCCTGACCCCGCCCAACTGCGGCGGCTACACGGCGCGCGCCCAGATCTCGGACGACTACGACCTGGCGCGCCGCCTCCTTGCGGAGGCGGGCTACCCCGGGGGCAAGGGGCTACCCCCGATCGAGGTCCAGTGCTACGAGACGGAGGTGCCGCTGCGCATGCTCGAGGCGCTCCAGGCGATGTGGCTGAAGGAGCTTGGCGTCCGGATCACGATCGCCCAGCTCGAGCAGAAGACGCTCTTCCAGAACCAGCAGGACAGGAACTACACGATGGCCTACTCGGGCTGGATCGCCGACTACCCCGATCCCTCCACCTTCCTCGGCACCATGGTGACCGATTGCGGCAACAATTGGGCGGGATGGAGCAACAAGGACTACGACCGCCTGATTCTCGAGGCGTCGAACGAGGCCGACAACGGGCGAAGGATGGAACTCTTCCAGAGGGCGGAGGCGATCCTGCTCAGCGAGGCTCCCCTGATCCCGCTCTATTTCCGGCCGAATGTCTACGCGATCAGCCCGGCCGTGCGCGGACTCACGACGACGCAGGTCGGCTACCACGAATTCAATCGGATCTGGCTCGAGAAATAGGGCGCGCCCGCCGCCGGCGTACCCCTAGGCGGTTCCGCCGGCTTCTTGAGCGCCCCCTTGCGTTCACGGAAGCGTCGCGTAGCGTGCGGACGTCGGAGCTGTGCTTGCCCCGCATTGCCGGCTCCTTCCGCCAATCCCCCGGGCTGCTGCGCCGCATGCGCCTGGGACCGGGAAAGCCCGTTGGCGCCCATCCCCCAAACCCCGACCAACCAGGATAGCCCCCATGAATCGACCCACGGCCGACCGCTCAACCTTCCCCGGGATGATGTCCCGGGCCCCGGACTGGAGGCCCCGCGGCAGAGGCCTCGTGAATCGCCTGCTGACGGCCTCCTGCCTGGGGGCGGCCCTGTTGACCTTCAGCCCGGCGGCGCTTTTCGGCGAGGCGGGGGTCGCGAAGCCGGTGACGCCCGGGGCCTCTCCCGAGGCGGTGGCCCTCCTCCAGCTCCTCTACGACATCTCGGGAAACCACATCCTAACCGGGCAGCACAACTACCCCAACACGAAGAGCCGGAATTCGGAGTTCGCCTCGAGGTACATCGGCAAGACGCCCGTGATTTTCGGGTCCGACTGGGGCCACGCCAAGGCCGGCGACTCCGACTCGTACCTGGCGAGGCCCGACATCGTCCAGGAGGCGATCCGCCAGCATGAACGGGGCTCGATTGTCGCCCTCTGCTGGCACGCCGTCCCGCCGACCGCGAACGAGCCGATCACCTTCAGGCAGCTGCCCAACAGCGACCCGAAGGCGCTGTCGAGCGTCCAGGGGAAGCTCCTCGACGAGCAGTTTAGGGACGTCCTCACCCCCGGAACGGCCCTCTACAACCACTGGTGCGCCCAGGTGGACGCGGTGGCCGTCTTCCTGAAGCAGCTCCAGGATGCGCACGTCCCGGTCCTCTGGAGGCCCTACCACGAGATGAACGGCGACTGGTTCTGGTGGGGCGGGCGGACGGGCGAATTCAGCACGATCGCGCTCTACCGCCAGCTCTTCGACCGCCTGGTGAACCACCACCATCTCAACAACCTGGTCTGGGTCTGGAGCATGGACCGCCCGAGCCGTCCGGGGATGGAGCATGCCAAGTTTTTTCCGGGAACCGAGTATGTCGACGTCCTCGCGCTGGACGTCTACGGCAACGACTTCGCGCAGTCCTACTACGACAGCCTCGTATCCCTGTCCCAGGGCAAGCCGCTCGCCCTTGCCGAGGTGGGCAGCCCGCCGACCCCCGAGATCCTCAGCAAGCAGCCCCGGTGGACCTACTACATGACCTGGGCCGGCATGGTCCGCAACACGCCGAGGAAGCAGTACGCCGAGCTGATGGCCGATCCCCGGGTGCTGAACCTCGAGGATCCCGCGTACTGGGCGGCGGCGGCTCCCTATCGGAAGGCCTGCGGCCTCGGGCCGCTCCATTTTGAGCGGCCCCCGATCGACGTCTCCGGGACCTGGGCGCTGAACGAGGAGAGGAGCGTCCTTGGCCGGATGGGCGCGGCGTCCGCCGCGTCGAGGCTGGAGCTCCTCCAGCGGGGCAAGGAGCTCACGGTGCGCTCGACCCGGGTCGTGGAATACGCGGACGACCAGGTCACCGAGGAGAAAATGACCCTGGACGGATCCGAGTCCAAGTCGGAGTTCATGAATTCGCCGCGCGTCAGCACGGCCCGGATTTCGGACAAGGGGGACGAGATCCTCGTCGATTCGACGGTGACGTTCACCTGGGGCGCCCCGGGCTCGAAGATGACCAGCAGGGAGAGCTGGAGACTCGAGAATGCGGGCAACACGCTCGTGATCGAGCGGCACGTGAATTCGCCCAGGGGGCCGCAGGATATGACCCTCGTTTACCAACGACTCTAGGCGGACGCACCGGAGCCCGGCTCGATCCTCTGGCTGGACGCCCTCCCTGGGCTCCGTCTAGGGAGGGGACGAGGCCGAGACAATGCTGAGCGAGCCCCCGCCGATGATCTTGATCGGGTGCACGATGGGGAGCGCGCGAGCCTCAAGGTGCTCGACAGAGCCTGCGGCCAGCTGCACGACGAACTCCTTTCTCTCGAGGCGGTGGCGCTCGGGCAGGCTGTGGTCGTCGATCGTGACGGTCCATTCCCCGGGCAGGAGCCGGTCAAAGGCGAAATAGCCCTTTTCGTCGCTTTCCGTCCGACGGATGGTGGAGCCCAGGCGCGCTTCGACGAGCACGTTGCCAACCGCACCGCTTCGACGCAGACCTGGCAGGGTCCCGTTGGCGAGATCCTCGTACCCCTCGGGAGCCACGTCGAAGAGCGCCACCTCACCCTCGATCCGCGAGGCCCTCACCCCCTCGAGCTGCCTCAGGGCGCGTTGGCCGCGAGTGACCTCAACTGCGCCCGGACCTGGCGCATTGAGCATGATTCCCGGTCCGAGCGAAGCGGGGTCGACGGTCAATTCGTGGCGGCCGGGCTTAATGAGCGGGAAAAGAAAGTGTCCCGTCGTGGTCCGTGATGGCCAGCAGCTTTTCCAGGTGGAGGATTACGCCGCCGAGGGGTTTCAGCGTTTCGCCCTCGCGCAGCTGCACGATCCCTTCAACGCTGCCATAGGCGCGCTTCCTGAGCGGCTGGATGGGCAGCGGGATGCTCCAGCTCAGGTAGGCGCCCCGATCGGGGCCGGCGCCCGTGGTCGCCGAATCACGCACGCCAACCTGGACGCTTATGCCGTTTCGGAAATCGTAGCCGAGAAGGACATCGGCCATTGCCTGCTGGGTCAGCCTCGGGGGGTCGTGCGACTGCGTGGCGGAGGCGATCGCGCGGACCCTCCAGCCGTTTCCGAAATTCAGCTGGGCGGCCCCGTTCACGACGACCTCCCTGAGCGGCTCCGCGGTGTACGGCGAGTCCCCGTCGGAGACGAGGAGCGAAAACGTGAGGTTGGGGTTCGGCTGGGCGATGCCGAGGAGCGAGACAGACTCATAGCCGAGATTCTGCCGCGGCGAGGTGTCGAGCTGGCGCCCGCCGTCTTCCACGGACGCCCGCACTGTGTAGACCGACGTGGTCCATGTGCCCGAGAGGGCCACCGTGTCCTGGATAAAGGTCGGCTGGCCATCGGGCAGATGGTCGGTATAGGACGTGTAATGGGGCTCGAGGGACACCGAGAACTCCCGCGTGATCGATCGGTCGATTCCGACCGACTCATCGACCACTTGGAGGGCGGTGCCCTTCCTGGGATCGAGCTCGAGGTTTGATTGCCGCATCCTCGAACGAGGTCCGCAGCCTCCAATCGCGATCGATCTGCCAGGAGACGGTGCCGCTCGTCGAGGCGAAGTCGCTATAGTACCCGAAATAGTCGGGCGAGGCGTAGATTCGCTCGAAGTCGTAGAACACGGTCTTTCCCAGGTCCCCCTTGAGCCTCGCCCGGTAGGCGCCGCCCGTGCTGAGTTCGCTGTTGTCGCTGAGGGCGCCCTCCAGTTCGAGCGTGGCCGACTTGCCCGGCTGCAGGAAGAGCTGCAGGCTCGGAAGGAAGCTCCGCGGGTCCATCCAGGGCTCGGTGGCCGGGGTCTCCTCGAGGAGAAAGTTTGAACGCAGGCTGACGGCGGGCCAGGGGGCAAACTGGGCGAAGAACCCCAACTGGCGGACATCGATCGATTGCCAGGGCGTGTAGGCGTAATAGCCCCCGATGGCCGACGACGGCTGCTGGTATTGCACGCCTATGCCGCGCCCGAAAAGCCAGCGCTCGGTCAGGGGAGAAAGCGAGTAGAGGTTGTCCCCGAGCATCAGGTCCCAGGTGCGGCTCGTATAGTTGAGCGTGTATTGGTCGTGGGCGAGAAGTCCGGTCTGGTTGCTGGTCGGCGCGGTGAGCACCAGGAACTGGAGCTGCTGGGTGCGGTCCTCGTCCAGGAAACCCCCGCCGGCCAGCTGGGTCTGGTTTCCGAAACTCTGCCGCCCCTCCACGCTGCGGTAGGCGCTCGTGTTGGTGAGCGTGGCGGAGAGCTCGTCGCCCGGGTTCGGGTTCGTGGTGAACTGCGGCATGATCCGCGCGTAGGATGCGGCCGTCTGGCGGCCCGATTCACCGAGGCCGTCCACCTGGGCCTCGAGGAGCATGCCGTTAGACTCCTCGTACCGAAGCTCGCCCGGCGTCTTTGCCGTCGCCCAGACGAGCGCACTGCCGCCCGGCCTGAGTGTCAGGGTGGGCGGCGTCAGGGAGACGGCATAGCCCTGCGAGCATTTTGCGCGCATCCGGACCGAGGCGGTGTGGTTGCCGCGGTTGATCACGCGCCAGACCACGGCGTAGCTGTCCCCGGCGAGCACCGATTCGGGCGCCGTCTCGGCCACAATCCGGAGCTCCGACACGACAGGGACGGTGACCGTCAGCGGAACCCGGATGAGCTCGTGCAAGGCGTCGTCGCGAAGGGAAAGGACGTAATAGATTCGGTAATCCCCCGCGGGGGCCGAATGCGGAACGGGCACGGCCACCAGGCGGATCTCCCCGCCCCGCGCGGGGGAAAAGGGGGCGCCGGTCGGGGAGAGGGGGACCCACCCATCGGGGAGGACCAGCCGGTCGCAAAAGCTCTCCGGCGGCGCACCCGGGTCAGGCACGAGCGAGATCGTCGCCGAGAAGATCCCCCCGGGCGCGACGACCGCGGCGGCGCCGTAGCGCACCTCCACGTCGGGCGCGTGGGCCGCCCGCAACCCGGGCAGAACAGACATCAGGACCGCTGTCGCCCCAAGGATCCTTCGGAGAATGGTCACTCAATCGTCGAGGTGAAAATGGTACTGTGCCCCGTAAGTTTCATCGTCCGTGTCGATCACGATCAGGGCGAGGTAGTCCCCGGCCGAGAGGGGCGGCAGCTCAATCCTGTGGCGCACCGAGGTGCCGGGGTAGACGCGGGCCTTCCGGCCGGGGACCACCGGCAGTGCGCGGCCCTTTCCGTCGAACACGCGCACCTCGACCTTCGGCTGCAGCCAGCGCTCGCCCTCATTCGAAAGGTCGAACTGGAGGAGTTGCCTGCCGTTATCCTTGACGATCTCCTGGTGCGAGATGGAAGGCTTGGGCTCTGCGTTGTCTCCCACCTGCACGACCACCTGCACGCCGTAGCGCATCACGGAACGGACCGTCACCGTGCGGGGATCGGCTGGCGCGGGCAGGTCGGTGATGGGCTCCACCATGATCATGCTCCAATAGGTGCCGGAAAGCCGGTCTTTCGTGGGGACGTTGACCTTGAACGACACCGTGCGGGTTTCGCCGGCGCCAAGCACCGCTTCTCGCTCGCCGAGCTCGATCCAGGGCGCCGTCGAGCGCGGGTTGCTCCCGGGCGGCCCGTAGGACGCCGAGCCCTCGGCGGTGAACGCGTAGTCCGTCTGGTAGATGCGGGCGCTCCGGGTCTCGCCGGTCGGATTGTGCAGCACGAGCTTGCCCTCGGCCTGGCCGCCCGGCCCCAGCTGGTATACCCGGGTCAGATCTCCCGAAAACGTCACGCGGCCCCCGGTAGGCAAACCGCCGCCAATGGCCGTGATGCTGCTCTCGGCTGCGCCTGCGATTGCAGGCGCAGCCATCAACAGCGAGGCGAGCAGGATGCGGGTGGTGAGCTTCGGGATGATCCGGGACATTTCGAGTTTGGCGTGACGGGTTCACCCGGAGCGCGCAGGATAAGGCGAGCCCGGGGGTTCGGTTCGGAGAATGCGTTCAGTCGGCCGTTACCGTGTAGGTGACCTGCGTCGAGTAGGTGCCCGGCAGGTTCTCGACCGTCAGGTTCTGGATCTTGTAGATCAGCGTGTAGGTCTGGCCCGCGAGCGCGGTGGCGCTCGTCAGGAGCTGCCGGTCGGAGGTCCCGACCAATACCGGCGGCCCGCAGGTGTCGTTTACCATCACCGCGACCAGAAGATTTCCCGCGGTCAGCCAGCCCGAGCCCGATCGCTCAACGGAAACCTGGCAGGCACCCGGGGAGGTGACCTGAAGGGTGAAGGTCGTCGCGAAGGTGAGGGTGGTTGCGAAATCCGACCCCGCCCCGCCCTTTAGGTCCGCGTTGGTGAGGACCCGCGACTGATCGCCGCCACCCAAGACGAGGTCATACTGCGCGAACGCCGCCACCGGACACACGGCGAGGACAAGCCAGAGTCCCATCCGCCATCCTCCCGTGCGCCGGGGGTAAAACATAAGACAGAGGGGGAAGTCCGCGTTCCGTGGATCAGGGGCTCTGGAGCGTATAAGTGATCGTAGGGGAATAGGCCGCAATGTCCCGTATCCGTCGCTGCTTGGTCAGCGTAAGCGTATAGATAAGCGGAATCCCGCTCGAATCGCTGGTATTCGTCGCGACATTGCTGATTCCCGTCATAAGAGACTGGTTTGCTGTGCTTAATGAAGAAATGGTTGCGGCATAAACTCGAGCTGTTCGTACCCACCTGTACCGCCAGCGTCACGCCAGTTGGAGCAGGGATTGAGGCCGCCACGGTGACCTCCATATTGGTCTGATTGGTGGTGAGCTTGAATGCTTACGTTTGTGCTGTCCGTGATGCCGGAGGCCGCCTGCGATCGCGCACGCGGCATTGGCTGTTGGCACGTTCAGGACCGCGGTGCCATAGATGCTAAGCAGGTTAACTACCGGGATGGTGATGGTGCACCCATTGGTGCCGGTGGTCTGTGCGTGCAATCCTGCAGCGCCCAGTAGGACTGCGACGGTTGCGATCAGGTAACGGGGATGGATTCTCATGTTCATGGTTTCTCGTAGCTGTGGTTTCCTTTGCTTTTGTGTCGCGCTCCCGACCGGATGGGTTCGGTCGGGTGGGCGCAGAGGGACTTGGCGCCGCCGCTCCGCAAGCCGGTTAGGGCCTTGGAGGCGCTCGGCACGCAGGGCAGAAAATCGGGCGCCGGATCGGGAGCGACGCGCTCAATGTGGCAGCCTGGCCGCAGGTCTTTCCGGCGGGCTCTCATAGGGCGGACAGACTGCGACTGCCGGCGGAGACGGTTTGCTGCCCCGGATAATGCCCGCGCCCCGGAAGGGCGGCATCGGGATCGACGAGCCCTATCCTGGCTGCGTAAAGCGAAAGTTGAGCAGCCCTGCGCGCACCAATCTTCCGCATCAGGCTGCTGCGGTGATTCACGACCGTGTAGGGGCTGATCCCGAGCTGTTGCGCGGTTTCTCTCGAGCTGAATCCGAGCGCAAGGCAGCGCAGGACCATCGCTTCCCTCCTGCTGAGCGCCGCGGAAGGCTTCGGCTGCTCCGCGCGGCCGCGAACGATATCCTTGATCTGCCGGCTGACATCCGGGCTGAAGTAGCATTGCCCGGAGGCGACGGCCTCCATCGCCGCGTTCAGCTCGTTGAAGGGGGCCATCTTTTCGACGATCCCGTGGGCTCCAGCCTCAAGCGCGGCGCGAATGGCCGCCGGATCCATGTGTCCGGAAAAGATCAGCACCTTTGTGTTCGGAACGGCCTTCCTGAGGTGCAGCACCAAACTCTGGGTGTTGGCCCCCCCCAAGACCCAATCGAGCACGACGATATCGGGCTTCAGGCGCTCGCAGATCTCGGGGGCGCTCGCGGCTTCCAGCGCGAAGCCGACGACCTTGCTCTTGGTCAACGCCTCAATCATCGCCGTCATCATCTCGATGATCGCCGCGTGGTCGTCGACGATGACGATTCGGGTCGCCGGCGCCGCATTGCTCGAAGGGAAATAGACCATGCGAAAAAAAAGTAAAAAAGCCCGGGCCATTAGATGCTGCGTTTGTCCGTAAACATCTAGTAAATAATGTCTTATGGAATGAAAATGAGGAATTTACCTATACGAAAACTGGTGTGTTTTAGGGATACGGCATCGGGATGAATCGTCCCCCAGAGGATCATTTCAGAGCGCAGCGCCTCAAAAAACCGTTAGGGTGTCTTCCCAAACCGAAGACGGGCAAATTCGGCGCCCTTTCCCGGTCGGACTAGTTAGTTTACTCCTCTAGGCGCTTCGGCATAGTGGATGCCCGTGCGTTCAAACCTTGAGCTTGGCCGGCCTCGCTGCGGCGGCGCCCCTGGATGCAGTCGCGGAGCGGTTGCCCTCTTGCGTCGATTCCCGGAGGAGCCGAAGCCCATCGATCGCGCGGAGGGCACGGCATCCGCGGATTGGACGGACGCAGCCGTCAGCATTTGCATTGAGAGATGATGGCACTGGGGCCAAGGATTCCGGCGGGCGGGGTTTGCCCCCCTACGATGAGCGAATCCGCGCGAACAGGGAACAGGCCCCGTTGGATTGAGTTCAAGCGGCCGTGGTGCTGGGCGGTTGCGGCCGCTTTTCTTGCATGGGGCCTCGGGGTTTTCGTGGCCGCCCCGTCGCTGTTTCATTTTGAGCGCTCCGAGGTCTTCTCCCTGAGGTCGGGCGATTTCTTGCATCAGTGCGCCCATCCGCTCACCCGCGCACTCGGGACCCCGATCATGGCCTACCGGATTTTCGTCCCGACGGTCGCATGGCTGATCGGTGCCAGGCTCTGGCTTGCGCTGGCGTTGCCCTATTTTGCGTCGGTCGCAATGCTTGCGGTCGTCTGCCACGCCATGAGTGAGCGCCATGGCAGAAAAATCGGGATGATCGCCACCCTGCTCGTGGCCACCTCCTATGCGGTCACATGGCCCGATTGCATGCTCGGCTATCCCGACAGCGTGGCCCATCTGCTTGCCGCCAGCCTGCTGCTGGTTCGGCGGCCCTCGCTTGTCGCCCTCATCGTCGCGGCCGGCCTTCTGACGGACGAGCGGTTTGTATTGGAGCTTCCCCTTGTGGGTCTCTGGCATTACTCCATCGGGGAGCCCCGAGGCGGGGGGCGTTGGCTCGATTCAGCCTGGAGGCCCATAGCCCTGGCGTTGGGGGCATGGCTCGTGTTCCGCCATGCATTGACGGTGGGCTGGATCGGGCCCGGGATCGATCCGCTCAAGACCTACGACGACATTCCGAACACCCTGAGGACGCTGCGGCCCTTGGGCATGAGCTGGGCCTGCTGGTGGGGCAATGCCTTCGAGTCATTTCGCTGGAGCTGGATCATCATCCTGGCGGCGATGGCGTGCCGCTGGCGGGCGGGTCGGCGCCGGGAGACGCTGTTTCTCGGTGTGGTCCTCGGCGCCTCGGCCCTTTCCACGGTCGTCGTGTTCGATGTGGCGCGCAGCCTTGGCTTCAGCTATCTGGCCATCCCGCTCGCTCTCGCATGGCTCTTGGAGACATCGCGAGGGTCGGCGGAACGATTTGGGAGCTGGGCCGCATGGTTGTGCTACCTGACGCCCACGTTTTGGATCGTTCCGGGCTACCTCATCTGGTGGCGGCCTCTGCCCCTGCGGGTTTTCTCGTTTCTGACGGGTGTCGACCCTCTTTCGTGGCAACAATGGGTCCGTTGACCCGTGTTGGCGGGTTCTCGCGCGGGGGCTGGACCGGGATGCGCCCGGCGCGGGCCCATCACTTCGTATCGCCCAGGATCTTTGCCTTCGCCTTCTCGAATTCCTCCTCGGTCAGGGCGCCGGAGTCCTTGAGCGCCTTGAGCCTCTGGATCTCGGTGGCGAGGTCGGGTGATGCGGCCGGGCCGGCCATGACGGGAGCGCCCGTCAGCGTGGAAATGCCCAGGCCCGGGAAATTAGGGTCGCCCGGCGAGGCGCTGGTCACCGGACGGTTATAAAGGTCGAAAAGCTGCGAAAAGCGGCCGAACGATTCGACCCTTCCGCTGACCATCCTCACCATGTAGGGCTGGTCGCGGCCGTAACCGGACTCTGCCGTCAGGTAATAGGTCATGTACTCGACGTTTGCCTGGGCGCTCGTGCTGTCGGGTGTCCCCAGGATGGCGAGCACCTGGCTCTTCGTCATGCCGATATGGATGTCATTGAGCTTTTCCGAGGTGGCGCAGCCCGTAAGGAGTGCACCGAGAGCCAAGAGCAGAACCAGCGCAGATTTGGTCTTCATGAGGGTGGGGTACGCAGATGCTTGACGTCACATCTTAACAAAGGATTCGAAGCCTCCTGCTACATTTCGCGGGAGCATGGAGCAGACGGGGAACGCGGCGCCGGGGTTCGCGCTTCCACGGTTGACAGGGGTTCCAGGATAATGGACATAAAGTCCACTATGGGAGAAAACATTGCGGGATCCGGCGTCCGTAGCGTCAATGCCCGAATCGCGGACCGGGTGCGCGCGCGCCGGAGGGAGCTCGGCATGTCCCTCGACTCGCTCGCTTCGAGGAGCGCGGTCAGCCGCTCGATGATCTCGCTGGTCGAGCGCGGGGAGAGCAGCCCGACCGCGGTCGTCTTGGAGAAAATCGCCGCGGGGCTCGGATTGCCGCTCGGCAAACTCTTCGACGACCCGAGCGCGCACGCCGACCCAATCTCAAGAGGGGCCGACCGCACGCCGTGGCGCGACCCGCAGTCCGGCTACGTTCGGCGCAATGTCTCGCCCCCCAACTTTCCCTCCCCCATCCAGCTGGTCGAGGTCGTCATGCCTGCAGGCGCGAGCGTGGCCTATGAGAACGCGGCGCGGGGCGTGAGGATTCACCAGCAGATCTGGGTGACGGAGGGAACTATCGAGGTGACGGTGGGGGAGGAACCCCACCGGCTTTCCAGGGACGATTGCTTCGCCATGGAGCTAAACGGGCCGACGGCATTCCGGAATCCGACCCGGCGGCCGGCGCGCTATGTCGTCGTTGTCGCAACCGAACGCGGGCACGTTTCAAGGAGATGAGGCCCGACGGCGTTCAGATCCGCTGCCTGGACAGGATCGATCGGCGTGAGCTCAATGACCTCTGCGACGTGCTGATCGACTGCGTGGAAGGGGGCGCCTCGGTGAGCTTCATGCTGCCCATGTCCCGCGCCAAGGCGGAGGCCTTCTGGAGGAGCGTGTCCAAGAGCGCCGCGAAAGGCGCTAGACGGGTGCTCGTCGCCGCGGACCGGGCGGGATCGATCGTCGGCACGGTTCAGGTCATCCTGGAGCAGCCGGAGAACCAGCCCCACCGCGCCGATGTTGCGAAGATGCTTGTGCATCGGCGAATGCGGCGGAAGGGACTTGGCGCTTTGCTTCTTGAGGCCGCGGAGCGCTGCGCCCTCGACGCCGGCAAGACGCTCCTGGTGCTCGACACGGTGACGGGCGGCGACGGTGAACGCCTGTATGCGAGGGGAGGCTGGATTCGTTGCGGTGTCATTCCGAACTACGCCCTCTGGCCGGACGGGAGACCCTGCTCCACGACGGTCCTTTTCAAGGATCTCGGCCTCAAACAGGCATAGGCACCGGCGCCTCTCATAACCCCTCCCACGGGCGACATCGGCGCCGCCCGCGCCGTCGGGACGAGTCCCTTGCTCGAGGTCCGTCGGCCCTCTGCGTCTATGGAGCGCACATCTCCAAAGAATGATCGGCATGGACCGCCGATGCGTGCTGATGAGGGGTCATTGCCCCCTTCCGCTATAGGAACCAGGAGCGCTTGCGCCTTCCCTTGATCCGGGAGGACGCGCACAGACGGGCTCACGGCGCCTGCAACTCAAATGCGACGCAGTAGTTGGGTTGCGACCTTTGCGAGCCTGCGCCGACAAAAGGATCCGAATCCCGCAGGAGCCCCCAGCGAAAGGTGCCCGCAAACGGAGCCGCCATCCGATCCTTCTCCCCAACCATGGCGTAGCCGACCCGCGCGTGGATCCCGGGATCCGACGCGCAGGTAATGACAACAGCGTCGCCGGAAATGACGGCAGAATCGATCGCCACCCTGACGCCACGGGCGGTGCTCACCTCAAAACCCCTGCCGTTCCTCCACTCGGCGATGGTTGGGTGCGGCATCGCGAGGCTGGCTTCCCAAACCAGGGGCATGACGGGCACATGGAAGCGGACGGTGAGGATCTTTCCGCTGCGCTCCGTGCCGGTAGGTTCCAGCGGCCTCCAGTCCCTCCCAAGAATAACGCGATTGAAATAGACCTGTCCGTATTTCTCGCCGAGAAGCCGGTAGCCTTCTGCGGTCAGGTGAACGCCCTCAGGGGACGGATATTGGTATTTGGGTCCGGAGCAGACCATGTCCGCCGGGTAATCGTCGCTGACCCTCCATTGTGCGAGCGTGGACGGCGACCGATCGTTGCAGGAATTCTGCTGGGACACGATCATTTGGATCTTCTGCCTCTGCCCGGTGATGGCCGGAAGGTCGGTGTTGAAATCCTGCCACAATTGGCGCAACTGATTCTCATAAAGCGGGTTGCCCGCATCGGCTTCGCCATGGGTGACGATGATGGCGCCGACGCCGTAGGTTTTGCCCATGCCCTTGGCCAAACGGACGATGGCCTGGGTTTCGACGAGCGCCGCCTCGTAGGAGCGGCCGTTGAGGCCCTTCTTGATGGCATTCTTCCTTAGAAAGACCATCCCCTGGCCATCTTCTCCGACGGCTCCGTGAATGGAGATGAAGTCGCGGCCCAGGCTGGCGCGGACCAGGGAGGTGATCTGGTTGGCCATCGCCGTATGCGGCGTCTCGCCATCGATGTTTTCCGGCCATGAGCTGGGATAGCTCGGCGCAAGCCGGCCAACGGGTTCAACCAGCGGCACCAGCTTCAACGTGCCGCTGCTTGGATCGATGGGCCAGGCAAGGTGATCCGTCGCAAGCTTGAGGTTGCCGTAGGGCTGGGTGGTGGAGATGACGGGCAGACCCTGCGCGCCTACGGACAGGCTTTGGCCCGTGCCGATGATCCCCGACCAATCCCACGCCAGGTTCGCCGGAATTCCTTGGGCAGACGGCGCCGAAATCGAGGTTGTCAGCATCGCGCACACCGACGCCGCCACCAAGGCGACGCGAAGAAGCCAGACCTTGTTCGATAGCATCTCGTTGGTGGTTCCATGCCGCCTGATCCTTGCAATGCTTGAGCTGGAGACGGGTTTTGCAAAGGGATTCCTCAGCGGCCTTGAATCCGGGTTTCGACAGCCTGGAGCGGCGCCCTTGGGATCGCGGGAATCCCTTGATCCCTGCTATTTCCAACGGAGGGAAACGGGGGCACCCTTCAAATTCGAAGCAAATGCAAAACGGGTGCTTCGCGACGCCTTCTCCCATCGGCTCAAGGCAGGACGGCCGAACCGTCCCCGACAGATTCGAGCCCGCCCATCCTCCACCGCAAGGTCGGGGATGGGCGCGTTTTCGGATCTGCCGATTGTGACGACGACGGCGCAGGCACCGAGGCCCTGGGCCGCGTTACACAGCCAGCCTTCCTGGCAAATCCGGCCCTAGGAATGGCCCACCGTGCCCTCGGAATGCTCTTTGAATTCCGCGTCCAGCTCGTGGAGCGTCTCCTGCATCTCCGGCTCGCTTAATTTCCGGAGGATCGGGTACGCCCGCCTTAGCGCCGGCAGCAATTCGGCATTGTGCTCGTAGCTGAACGCGTCCGATGGCAGCGAACCGCCTCCGCATCGCGCAGCCAAGTCCGCCTCCTCGCGGAATTCTGAAAAGTAGTGCAAGAGCCACCGGCGAGCCCTGGCGTGGGGATCCAAATTTTGCCGAAGATTCCTGAATATCTTTAGGCTCTTCCTTTGGAAGACGCGAAAGGGTTGGGAGGCCAGTCTGGGTGTGAAGTTCATGGTAGGTTCTCCAATGTCCTTAGATCGGCACAACTCGGAAGCGTTCCACTAAAATATGTTACGTTTCCAAGTGCCGTGGTTCCCGAGTCCAAGGCCACGAGCTAATGCGAAGGGAGGGCTCGGGTAGTTTGCGGAGGCTGCATTATTTGTGCGCTGGGGCATGTTTGGGGAGGTTGACGGTGAGCCCGTTCACCCAGCGTCATTTTGGAAATTTGTTGCTGTCGCGGAATCCCGGCTAGTAACGGGGGCGGAATTCAAGGACTGTTTCGGCTTCGGGTATGCTGAAATGTATACGCGGCTGACCCGCTACTTGCCGGTCGCGGTCGGTCATTTGGTAAAGAAGGAGATCCACCTCGACTTGAATCCTTTGGTTCCCCGACTTCGCGAAGCAACGGAGGCTGAATCGGGAAGAATCGTCGGCGACTGGGAACGCATCAAAGGAATTTCGCTAAGAGCGTCGAATCCCGACCTAAGCCGTGAGTTCCTTAAACAGGCGGAATCGACACTTCGGAAACCGTATTTGCACGGGAGCCGAGATCCCAGGCTTCTTGGTGTGCTCGGACTTTACGAGTATTCGATTGGAGCGGACAACAACGCACGGGAGTTTCTGGAAGCTGCCGTTAGCGGACAAGCGGTGCGGCCGAACGTTTATATCGCGCTGGCTCAATTGCGTTTTCAAGAGGCCCGATCTAACCCGTCCGGGCCGAAAGGAAGATTTAGTAACGACCAGGTTGCTAGGGTTCTCGCTCCGCTCCTTGTCTGCCGGAATCAGCCGCCCGCGATGGCTAAGACCTATCATCTTATCGCTGATACTTGGGCAGGAAGCAGTGTTAAACCCTCCGCAGAGGATCTCTCCGTGCTTGATGAGGGCGCGCAGCTCTATTGGTCGGATGCCAATTTGCGGGAATCAATAGGAAAATTGCGCCGGCAGTGGGGCTATGCACCCTGATGATTACCGGGATTCAGGTCGGCACGACGAAGGATTCTGGAATACCCGTGTCCAACGTCGCCAGCTTGGCGCCGTGCTCCATTGCCAACTTTAGCAAGTGGGCATCCGTCGTCCGAGCGGCAACTTTGCACCATGTAGGCAATTCAGATCCACGCTGGTCGTCGTGGATGAACGAGTGAGTCTTTCCAAGACTTGCCAGCATCCCTTCAAGCGTTGAGCAGGCTTCCTTTACTGCAATGGTTCCGGCGGCCCTCTGAACGGATACTCGAACAAATCCGAGCTCCGGAATCGGTGAAGTCAGAAATCCTGCGTCTGGCTTGGCTCGTTCTAGCGCTAGCCACTTGGCCACGCGTTCGTGATCGGAGTGCTCTTCCCATCCCCAAGCCACCAGCACGTTAACGTCGAGCAGGTATTTCACGGGAAGTCGGCCAGCATCTCCCGAACGGTCTCAGTCGTGAGCGGACGCGCTCCGGCAGGCGACGAGAAAATCTTCGCCCCGGTGTGTTCGCAGCGCACAAGGCGCACAGGTTCCGACGGCTTGCCGTTGCCTAAAGCGCGTCCCCGAACGTATTCCGATAGGGTCATTTTCTTGCTGCGAGCCTCGGACTTTATTCGTCGGGCCTCGTCTAGGGTGACTTTGAACGTCAACGTTGGCATGGTATTACCGTATTACCGATTGCTTGTCGATCAAGTCAACTTGTTCCTAAAGGAGCCCCGCTTCCCTGAAGCTGTAATACCCTCGTTCCGGCGGGTCCGCCCCGCGTCGGCCTATGATAACATGATCCAGCAGAGGGATATCCACAGCGGCTGCCGCCTCTCTGAGCTGCCTGGTGAGTTGTATGCCCGCAGCGCTTGGCGAGGGGTCACCTGATGGATGGTTGTGTTGTCAATCTTACCTACATTTCATTTGGGTCCGAGGCGGCATTCGGTTCGTCTTGGCTTGATCTGGTCACAGAACTCAGCGCTCCCTACTCAGTGCGCAAGAAATGGAACCTTCGGCTGATTCGTTTGGTGCCGGTAGTACTTTTCGTGTGCTCGGCGCTTCCGCGTTCCCTGGCCGCTCCGTTTTCGGCTGTACCGGAGCTTGGGTACCAATTGATTCCGGGTTTCTTTCAATTTCCTGAGGGTACAAAGCAGGGTGAATCATCCGCCGTAGCTACTGACAAAGCTGGACATATATTTCTGTTTCGACGCGCGGCTCCAATGCTCTGCGAGTTCGACGCAAACGGGCGATTCATTCGTAGTATCGGCGACGGACTGTTCACTCACCCGCACGGATTGAGAATCGACCGTGAGGGTAACCTCTGGACCACGGATGACGGAAGTCACGTTGTGCTGAAGCTCAGCCCTTCAGGGGATGTCCTGATGGTCTTGGGTCGTCTCAACAATGCTGCGGAAGCAGATTGGCTTTTCAACCGGCCAGCCGACGTAGCGTTTGACAAGGAGGGCGCGATCTATGTCGCAGATGGCTACGGGAATAGCAGGGTGGTCAAATTCGACCACGAGGGGAAATTTATAAAATCTTGGGGCAAGTATGGAAGCGCGCCTGGAGACTTCAATTTGCCGCACACGATCGTGATCGACGACGACGGAAAGGTCTACGTGGGGGACCGGGAGAACATGCGCATTCAGGTATTCGACACAGAGGGACATTTTCTCTCCGAGTGGCGGGACATTGGATACCCCTACGGTCTGTTCCTCGGAACGGATCATCACATCTGGATGGCGGACGGCGGATTTGATAGGGTGGTTGAGCTCGATCAGACCGGGAAGATTGTCGGGGCGTTGGGCAGGCCTGGGCACGGGCCAGGACAGTTTGCCTGGGCGCATTTCCTGGCGCTAACAGAGGACGGCAAGATCATCGTGGCAGATGTCCTAAATTGGCGGTTTCAGGTCTTCGCACCAGCACCTTTGTCTGGCAGGCTTTCGAGTTATGTGCCGGAGCGGCGGATGTTCTACGGCTCGATACCAAGCTCGGGCTGGGTTTCCAGGCAGACCAATCTCCCGTCAAAATAGGCAGGGTTGAGGGTTTGCGATTTAGAGAGGAGGGCTCCTGCAGGAATCCGATTTTCCCTAAGCCGGATCGATGCAGTTGAAAAGGGCCACCGATTGGGAAGTGATTGGGATTGATGAAAAAGAACCAATCGGAGGACGACAGTCCGCTTCACCAATCGGTGGCGGAGGCATTTGAGTTCAAGAGCGCGGGAAAATCAATCGCGGTGGAGTTCACGGATCAGAAGCTGAGCGCCCATGCGGGCAGCGCGGTTTTCTGGGCTTGGCTGCACGGGGCCCGCTGGAGAACAGAGTTGGCCGAGCACCTGCCGCATCGCGCCTCGGTGTCGAACAACCATCTGAGCGCGGTGGACAAGGCGCTGGCGTTCACACACGGGCTGATATGCGAAGCGCGCAAGCTGACCCATGTGGCGTATTTCCGTCGCGATCCGATGGTGCCGGAGTTGCTCGGTATCCGGAGGGTTGCCAGTCAGTCGAGTCTGTCTCGGTTCTTTGCGGGCTTCACCTCGGGGGGAACGAACCTGCGGTGTTTCAGACCGCTATGGCGGTGGTGTGTCGACCGGCTTCCATCACGGCCCGAAGGCTACACGCTGGATCTGGACTCGACGCGGCTGCTGCACGCGGATGGCCATCAGGAAGGGGTGAAAACCGGCTACACCCGGCAAGGGCTCAAGCCCTGCCTGCATCCGCTGCTTGCGGTGCTGACCGAAGCGCGCCTGGTGGTGCAGCTGTGGTTGCGTTCTGGAAATGCACTGTGCGGCAACAACGTCGTGGCGTTTTTCCTGGACCTGTGGGACCAGCGCCCGCGGCATGTGCGGCTGCGGGCCGTGCGAGCGGACAGCGGGTTTTGTGTGCCCGAGTTGCTCCTGCTCTGGGAACAGCTGAAACTGCCCTATATCGTCGTGGGCAAGTTGACCGCACCGATCCAAAGCTTGATCCGCAACGACCTCGTCTGGACAGCAACCGAGTTGATCGGCACCGACGTGGCTGAGCTCGAGTATCAGTCGATGGGCTGGCCATATCCCCGGCGCCTGATCCTCATCCGTCATCGCCAGGCCGACCGGCCAGAGGCCGGTGGCAAGAAACTCTTCGAGATGCCCGGATACTTGTTCCAAGCGCTGGTGACGAGTTTGCCGACCACGGTAACCCCGCTCGCAGTGTGTGGCGCGACTACAACGGCCGATCCGACTGCGAGAATGTAATCAAAGAACTCCAGCAGGGCTTCGCGCTACCGACCCTCTGCCTGCGTTCCTTCTGGGCAACCGGGGCGGCCTTGTCCCTGGCGACCCTGGCCTACAATCTCACCGTACTGTTCCAACGGGCGCTTGGCTGGCAGACCAAGATGACGATCCAGTCCTTGCGCTTCTGGCTGTTTATTACCCCGGGAATCATCGCGCACCCAGCCGGCAAAACCACCATCAAGCTCGCCGTTCCCCCTCGAGAACGTGACTGGTGGTCGCGTCTTTGGGAGAAAATCCCAAGCCCGTTCCCCAACTGCAATGCAGTAGAAAATAGACCCGCTTTTGCTAGCTAAATATGGATCCAACTGCATCGATCCGGCTTAGACCTTCTCAGCTCTGCCAATTCTCAAACGCAAGCCCTGGAATTCGTGCGAATTCAGATACATTGTTGGTGACGACGGTGGCGCCGATCCTGAGCGCTTGGGCCGCTAGCATCAGGTCGTAAGGGCCGATGGGCTGGGCATTCGGCTTCAACCTGGCAAGGTACGCTCTAACGAACCCATAGAACGAGGCATCTGCGCAGGTATAGTTCGCCTCGTTGGCGACAATTGCGCGTAGCCTTTTCACTCGTTCCGCGAGAGAGGGGATTTCCGGTCGTTTTGCGGCGCCGTATTCGAGCTCCGACAGCACGACACATGATAACCTGCAAAAGCGGAGGTTGGCTTCGAGCTTCCCCTTGATACCCGCATCAATCCCCCGGAGATAGCGCGAGAATACATTGGTGTCGGGTAGATAGATCACGGCTCCGATAAGGCGAGGGGTTCTATGTCCGGGAAGTCCGGGCAGGATCCGTAGAGCTTGGACAAGGCCTTGATGCGGCTCGCCTCGGCTCTGGGATCCAAAATGAATAACCCCCGGGCGGTCTTTTCGATCAGAACGGTTCTTGCGTTCAAGCGCAGGGCCTTTGGCAGGCGAATCGCCTGTGAGTTGCCGGATTTGAACACTTTGGCCGAAATGCTTGGCATGTGCATACGCTGTATATACAAAAGATGGTTGTCAACTTCGCGTATGGGGACCGCTACGGTGGATGGTGGGTTTCTCACAATGGACCCGCTTCTCTGAAACTGTAGTATCCCCGCCCGAGAGGATCGGCTCCCCGCCGTCCAATGATAACATGATCCAGCAGAGGAATATCCACCGCGGATGCTGCTTCCCGGAGTTGCCTCGTGAGCTGGATATCGGCGGCGCTTGGAGCCGGATCCCCACTTGGATGGTTGTTTGGTCAATCTAACCCACAAGATACTACGCTCCTGAGCGCGTCCCTATCCTCTGAAGGCTTGCTAGTTACGTTTTGTGAATGGAGGTCTTGGAGACCACGATTTGTGCTAACGAGGAACCCCAGTTTCCTGGGCACGATTCGGCAAGAGCCATGGGCCCAAGGGCATCCTCTTACCATGTGATGTGACGAATTTCGGGAACGAAGCTGAAATGCTTGTCCCTGCTGAGCACAGGCAAGCGGTACTGGAGGGCCAGAGCGGCGATCCATATGTCGTTTTCGGGAATGGGCATTCCCCGGGACTTCAATCCAAACCGGATCACGGCATAGTGGCCGGCGGTAGCGCCATCTACGGATATGACCGCGAACGCTTTGAGACTATTGTGGAGCCAGCCTTCATATCGACCATGAAATTTGGAGCCCAGGATTCCGTACCGAAATTCTCCCAGCACGATAGACGGGAGCGACGGCACCGACACCGACTCCATCTTTTCTGCGAGGCCTTCGTCGCCATCGGCGAGCGCGGATAGGGCGTTTGTGTCGAGGATCATTTCCACTCCTCTGGATTCACTCGGGAAAATTCGGCGGCGACGTCCCTATTGATCTTGGCCGTCTCTTCGCGCAGTCGACGCAGGCCCCCGAAGGCAACTCTCCAGGCAGGCAGGTCCTCAACTCCATGCTGTGACCGATTGAGTTTCTCGGTGAGCGCCTCGTTGACGACCGCACGGATCGTCTTGCCTTGTTTCGCCGCGGAGATCTTGAGCTGCCTGAAGAGTGGTTCAGGAATTTCGAGGGTGGTTTTCACGGGAGCCATAAAACCATAAATAGGGATTCATTCAATCAAAAGAGGTCAAAGAAGCCCCGCTTCTCTAAAGCTGTAATACCCTCGGCCAAGGGGGTCAGCACCTCGTCGGCCGATGATAACATGATCGAGTAGAGGGATATCCACAGCCGCTGCGGCTTCCCTGAGCTGCCTCGTGAGTTGTATGTCCGCAGCACTCGGAGATGGATCGCCTGACGGGTGGTTGTGGGGGTCATTTCGACCCACAGCCGAGTTTGGTTCCGCTAGAGAATTTTTGTTCACACACGAGTGATGTGAGGTATTCAGAAGCCATGGTAACGCTGTTGCCCGGCTTGCTTTGGACGGATTCCGTTCAGATGAAGATGGCAGGCGTTCCCGCTGGTAGGCGAATGACGGTTTGCAGAGGAGGTGGGGGCCAAATTGTTGTTTTCTCTCCTCTGCCTTGCTCGGATGAGAATGTCGCGAAGATTCGAGACATCGGTGAACCCGAGGCTTTCATTGTTCCGAGCCGCTTCCACGACAGCTTCTTTGACGACTATTTCGAGCGATTCCCCAAAAGCGTCTTTCTGGCGGGCAAGGCGGCTATTCGTGACCACCCGAGGTGGCGCCTGGTCGAGCTAATGGCATCGCGGCCGGAGCTCGGAGACGATGCAGGTGTCCAGGAGGTAGGGCATCAGAGGTCTGCCGGTCGCGGAAAGTCTCTGGACCTCGGGATTTCAATATCATCTCCCGAAGGCACGCTCCGAAGGTAATCGATGAAATTGTCCTTTGGGCCCGGTATTTCGCCAAACAAAGCTGTGCGAAGCAGTCGGCGGTGGGCCTCCTCGACAGAGATCCCAAGTGCGGCCGCTTGGTTTCGCAGCTTTCGCACAATCGCTGGCTCGAGGTCGCGTACGAGGAGTTGGGACATAGGGAATAGGTGGCTGAGGATTTCAATGTTCTGCTCGACCAGCTTAACCTGAAATCAGTCGATGTCCTGGGTTGGAGCGATGGGGGCATTATCGGACTTCTGCTAGCGCTGCATCATCCGGACAAAGTCGGAAAACTTGCAATCATGGGCGCAAGCCTAAGGCCAGGCGGCGCATATCCATGGGCGTTAAGGGCTGGCGTAGAAGAGCTCAAAGCTGTCGACGACAGAATCGCACAGGGCGATTCATCGGTTGCGTTGAAAGTGAAAAGGCAGCGCTTGGACCTATTGTGCCTCCAACCGCACATTGCCTCAGATGACCTTCGGAAAATTCTTTCACCAACGCTCGTGATGGCTGGCGACAAAGACGTGATTGACGACGAACACACCCTCGAGATTTTCCACCACTTACCGAATGCTCACCTATGTATCTTTCCCGGGGCAACGCACATGATACCCTGGGAAGATCCACAGCTGTTTAACCGCACGGTGGATAAATTCCTCGTGCAGCCGTACAGCCGTCCGGATACAAGAAAGTTGTTCGGAATGTGATCGTCATGCATGGTCCAAAGGGTGTCGGGCGCCGTTAGGGGGTTTTGATTCCGGTAGCTCTACGACTGCCAATCCTCGACTACGAGGCCGGGCACCCGGACAAACTCTCTCGTATTGTGAGTTACGAGCACGGCTCCCATGGAAAGGGCGTGGCCGGCAAGAAGTACGTCATACGGGCCGATTGGTTGGGCATTTGGACGCCTTGCCTCCAGGGCAGCACGAACTTCAGCCGCTCTCTGTGCTGCCTGCTCGTCGAAATCTTCGATTGCCGGAATTGCATTCCTTAGAAACTTCAATCGTGGCGTTGCCTTGCTTGGATCTGGAGACCGCGCTGCTCCATATTGTAGCTCAAACCAAGCTATAGAGGAGATCCGGCAATCGAGCGCATTTTCGTCGACCATTTGAGCGATTCCAAGGTCGATGCCTCTTGCGAAGCGGGTGAGCGCGTTTGTATCGAGGAGGTAAATCATTAGGGTCTAGGCCAATCGTCCAGGAGAGGGGGCAGACTCATGAGTTTACGGATTGCTCGGCGGCGCTTGGCCAGCGCGGCCCTATCGACTACCAGAAAACCATCGGGTGTTCGGGTGATCTCATAGCTCCCGGACTTGATTCCAAGGGAGCGTGGAAGCCGGAGAGCATTCGAATTTCCCGCTTTGAAAACTTTCGCGGTCAATGTGTTCATGTGATTACAATGTAGGTACATCAGGTGGGGTCAAGAAGGCGTCAAAGCAACCCGGCTTCCCTAAAGCTATAGTAACCGCGTCCTAGTGGGTCAGCACCCCGCCGACCAATGATAACATGATCCAGCAGAGGGATATCCACTGCAGCTGCAGCCTCCCTAAGCTGCCGGGTCAGTTGGATATCCGCGGCACTCGGAGATGGATCTCCTGACGGATGGTTGTGTGGGTGATTACCTACTATTCAAAAGCGAGCTGGTTTGGGGGCAATTACCGGACCTTCGTAGTGGCGAATTCCTGGATTTGTTCATCGAGCGACTCTTTGCATGCTATGGAAGCGGCTTTGTCCGGTGTCGGCCCTCCTTGGTTGCAGACAACGACAACCGCAAAGTCGATCTCCGGTGCGACCCAGGCCTCGCAATGCCAGAATCCGTTGTCGCCTTGGCTGGAAATAACGCGGCCTGTGTCTCCGGCTCGATGTCCGTTGGCCCAATCCTTCGTCAGGAGAATCCAGCCAGACTCGTAGAACGTTCCTTGGTGCGACTCGTGAAGGTCAGCATACGAACTAGCGCTGATCAAGATGGCATTGCGATGGGGGTTCTCCGGGTCGCCTCGCAAATTGAGCGAAATGAAATGTGACCAGTCTATGACGCTCATATGTATGGCCCCAACGGGCCCGTAGAACAATGGCATCGTGAGTTGGGCCACGAAGCGCCCTGGTTCGACAGGGTGACCGGCGAAAACCATGCCCCAGTGGCCCCAAGGTTGCTCGATTGTCCCCTGCGATCCCGGAGCCCCGAATCCGGCATCCGTAATCCCGAGAGGTTTCCAAAGCCGGCTGCGGATCATGGCTTCGGTGGGTTCGCCGTCTTGTTTTTCAAGAATCTCGCAGATAATAAAGTAATCTAAGCTCGAATAGATATACCGAGAACCTGGCGGATATTCCGGAGGTTGGGACAGGATCTTCGCTACTATGGACCGGCGTTTCTCGGCGGGCGTACCCCGCGAATAAACTAATCGCAGCATCGTCCAGAAACGATCGAGGTCGGAGGGCGCTCCCGCCCTATGCTCCAGGAGTTGTCCGACGGTCGCCACTTTCCATCCTGGATCCATATGGGCCATCTCCGGGAATATTTCACTCAAGGTTGAGCTTCGCTTGAGTTTCCCATCTTCAATTGTCATTGCGGCGAGAGTGGCGGTCATGGCCTTTCCGGCAGAGCAAAGCAAAAACTGGTCATTGATAGTCACGCGATCTGGGCTACCAGATTTGCGGAACCCCGCTGCGCCTTGGGCGACTATCTGGTCGCCTTTCAAAACTACGGCCGCCATTCCCGGTATCTTGGTTTTAGTAACAATGGCCCCCAACTGCGCCCCTATGTCTACAGGCGCATCGATTGGTTGACCTCGGGAGGCGGGTGCAAAACACAATGTCGCGATGACGACAACGAACCCGAACCTTGAGATCGAGTAAGGCATTCTACTGAACCAGCACGCTGGCAGGAATACCTAGTCCTTTGTGGAGAGCCCGGATCGTTCCAAGGCTGAGAGGCCTCTTGTGGTTAAGCACCTCCGAAACTCGACTCTTGCTCGGGAAATACTTCTCGAGGTCTTTCTGCCGAAGGCCTTCCTGCACCATCCGAAACTTGATCGCGTCGACAGGGTCAGGACTGTCGATGGGGAAGTGGGACTCCTCATAGCGCTCAACGAGCAGCGACCATAGTTCGAGTTCGGATTCACGGGAAGTGCCTGGCTCGGAATCCATAAGCGATTCCACATGGGCCAGGGCGTTTCGGTATTCCTGCTCGGTCTTAATTATCTTTGGAGTCATGGGAATGCTCGGTTCAAGCGGTTGCAGCGTCTATCCTATCGTAGACTGCATGGGTGCCCACGAAGCGGACAAATACGATCCCTGTGTTGTAGTGGATCCTCGCGATTAGACGGTAGTGATTTCCTGCGATGTTGAACACGACCCGGTTCCCTGGCAGGAAGTCGGCCGAAGGGAAGCGGGCCGAGATGTCAGTGGGGGTTTCCCACGCGGCAGTCTTGGCTTCGTGAAACCACGATTCCAACGGAGCCTTTGCCGCGGCGTGCTTTTCGTAGAAATCCTTTAGGGTCTTTCGTGAGATCACGCGCATGACGGTCTGGAGATGGAGATTGGTTTGCAAGCCAAAGTTCCCACCATGGGAACTTATGGAATTGCGCCTCAAAGGAGTCCTGCCTCCCTGAAACTGTAGTACCCTCGGCCGAGTGGATCCGCACCGCGTCGTCCTATGATAACATGATCCAGTAGAGGGATATCCACTGCGGCAGCAGCCTCCCTTAGCTGCCGTGTTAGTTGGATATCCGCGGCACTCGGAGATGGATCTCCGGACGGGTGGTTATGCGCGCACACGACGGCTGCAGCTCCCTCACGAATGGCCGAACGGAAAACCTCTCGAGGATGAGCCAGAGCTGCCGTGGCGGTGCCTGACGAAACCTCGACTCTCTTCCTGAGGCGGTTCCTCCGGTTTAGACTCAGCACCCAAAACTTCTCGACCTCCAATCCTGACGCAACTGGAGACAAGTTATGGGCTATGAGATCGGCACGGTTCAGGACAGGCGCCTCTTGAAGCGGTAGCCCAAGGGTTCGGCGCGCGACTTCCATGACGGCCACCAGCTGAAGCGCCTTGATGCGGCCTATTCCCCGGAGGCCGCGGAAGTCGGCTTCATGCCAGGCAAGGAGACTCCCGAGCGAGCCAGCCTCGGAAATGAGCCTTGAGGCGACGGCGATCACATCCTGGCCACGGGTACCACTTCGCAACACCATGGCTAGAAGTTCTGTGTCACTCAGAGCAGCCGGGCCGAGCCTTTCGAGGCGCTCCTGGGGTCTCTCGCCTGCGGGCATGGAACGGAAGCGGTTGGAAGGGTAGGGTGTGCCGGGTTGGGGTGGCATGGGGCGAAAGCACATGGGCCTGAAGCGAAAATGCGGCCCTGCTCAAAATAAACAACACAATTAGACATGTCTAAAATTGCAGGCACCCATGCCGCCTTTGCCCCTCTCCTCTGAAAGCATAAGGAAAACACCCTAGACCCTGCTAATTTTTCCCGCTATCCCTCAATTAACGCTACTGAGAATCTGGGCAAAATCCCGAGCCGCTTCGATGGGTACCCCCTATTCAAAACCACGGAGGTTTAGACGCTTAATCGACTCGTGATAAACGGGCAGCTGCTAGTCAAAGCACCCCCGATGTCTCATGCGGTTTGCCGTTGGACGGCCTTCGGCCGGGTCGCGATCGCAGGCCTCTTCGGGTCCCACTTCTCAACGCAGACCACGGAGCGATTCTCACCGCAGGCGGTTGCTGCGAAGAAGCCCTCGGCCCAGAGGGTTCAGCCGTTGGATGCAATGCGGCTCGGTCGGGAGCATGTCGCGGAACACCCGGGCACCGAATTCCTGGCGGGAAGCGGCGACTCGATGCTTCCCCGCTATAGGGATTTCACCGCAGTCGTCACCCAAAGGGTTGGGCTTGCGAACCCGAAGGCTGGAATGACCGACGGTCTTCTTTGGCGACCAGGTCTGCCCGGCTGCTCATGTCCTTGGGGAGAAGATCCACGAGGGATGAATCGCGATGGGGGTTGGCAACAGGACGTCCGACGAAACGCCGGAGACAGCGGAGAGCCTCGTGGGAGGGGGAAAAAGGCCTGCGAGCCCTCGGGCCGTCCTCTCGTGGCGCTTGTCACCGAGGCCCGTTCGAGAAACGCACGGGCCTTTATACCCTGATTCGAGGCGCGGGACTCAAAAGTGCTTCACGTATCCGTTGCGGCGCAGCCGCTCAAGCCAACGGTCCTCGTAGTCTCGGCTCATCTGCTGCACCAGAATTCGTTCAATCTGGTCGCGCACTTCGTCGAGGGGCTGGATTCCCGCGTATCGGCGGTCCTCCGCATACAGCAGGAAGCAGCCCTCGGGCAGCACCACGGGGCTTGAGCACTCGCCTTTTTTCACCGCAAAGAGGGGTTCGCTGAATTCAGGCTTGAGGTCCGAGCGCTTCATCCAGCCCCAATCGCCGCCCTTGGCGCGGCGCGAATCCGAGCTGTATTCCTTGGCCAGGTCCTCAAATTTTTCCCCAGAGCGCAGGCGAAGCAGGATGGCGTCGGCCTGCCCTCTGAGTTCGCCGTCGGACTGGCCAGCGGCCCGGGACAGCTGGATCAGGCGAAGGTGAACGCTGTCGTCCTGGTAGAACCGGTCCTTGTTCTCCTTGTAAAACTGCTCGATCCTGACCGGGCTGACGATGCTCTGCGACTTATGTTGCTGGTGCATCATGTAGTTATAGATGATGTCCTCCTCAATCTCCTTGCGATAGTCGCGCATGGTTGTCCCTCGCGCCCGCAGGTAGGCGAGGAACTTTGAACGGTCGTTGTCAAACTGGTCGGTTAATTCGTCGGCGATCTGGTTGTCGACGAAACTCGAGGGCACATGCTTCTTGTCGTCCTTTTGGAAATCCTTGATGATCAACACCCGGTCGATCAGATTTTGGATGGCGTTGTCCTGGAGAGCCTCGAGCTTCTGGTTGAATTCCTGCTCGTTGTGGGCCTCTCGGCGGATCTGGGGGATCAGGGGGATCACTTCACGTCGGACGTCGTCAACCGTGATGACCTTATCCTCCGCGATCGCCACGATGCCGTTGGCGTACCGAAGGTTCATGTTGTCGTCGACGACAGAACTCTGGGAGAAGCCTGACGCCGCCAAGAGGGATGCTACGATTGCAGCGTTAGCACTGCGGTACAGGGTCATGGATTCGGCAGATGTTTCAAAAAGGCGATAATCTCCTTCAAACGTAGTTGCGGGCGAGATGCGGTCAACCTTGGAAACCGGGTTCCTATCATCACCCAGTCGTCCCGTTGGCCGGTGCCGCGTAGACACTTGAGGCGGTTGGATTCCGATTCGACGGAAAGAATGCCCTTTTGTTCCGCAAGAACGCGTATTTCGGTGATTTGCAGGAGCGTGCGCACCTCGGGGAAGGGCTTTCCGAATCGGTCCCTGAGCTCCTCCTCTATCTGGCGCACGGCCTCGATGGAGTCTGCCATGGCGAGCCTGCGGTAGATGTCGATCCGAAGCCGGGTCTCGCCGATGTAGGCGACGGGGATGCGGGCCTGGATGCGGCTGATCTCTCCTCCTGTCGCCGTGTCCTCGGCATCCTTGAGCGCGGTGTAGCCGTCCTCGTGCCGCCCCCTTTCGGGGTTCCCGGCCGGGGCCCCTTCGCCCACAAACACGAAATCGAGCTTCACGTTTGCCCGGATGGCCGCCGCCGTCTTCTCCCCCTTTAGCCGCGCAACGGACTGGCGGAGGAGCTGGCAGTAAAGCTCGAATCCGACACCCACGATGTGCCCGCTCTGCTCCGCCCCCAGAAGGTTGCCCGCGCCCCTCAGTTCGAGGTCGCGCATGGCGATCTTGAAGCCGGCGCCAAGCTGCGTGTGCTGGCGCAGCGTGTTCATGCGCTGGCGGGCCGCATCGAGGAGCCGCGTGTGGCGGTGCAGCAGGAGGTAGGCGTAGGCCTGGTGCTTGAAGCGCCCCACCCGGCCACGAAGCTGGTAGAGCTGGGAAAGCCCGAAGCGGTCGGCGCCCTCGATGATCAGCGTGTTGCAATTGGGTATATCCAGGCCGCTTTCGATGATGGTCGTGCACACGAGCACGTTGTAGCGGCCCGCAACGAATTCGGTCATTGCGCGCTCGAGAGCGTGCGCGCCCATCTGCCCGTGGCCCACGCCAAAGGAAAGGTCCGGCATCAGGGCGCGCAGGCGCCCGGCGACAAGGTCGATCGTGCCCACGCGGTTGTGCAGGTAGAACACCTGGCCGGCCCGGCGCATCTCGTGTCGGATGGCGTCGACGACGATCTTCTCGTCGTAGGTCTTCACGATGGTCTGGATGGGGTGCCGGTTGACGGGGGGGGTGTCGATCACGCTCATGTCCCGGGCGCTCGTGAGGGCGAGGTAGAGCGTCCTCGGGATGGGGGTTGCGCTCATCGAGAGGACATCGACCATGGACCTCATCGTCTTGAAGGCCTCCTTGTGCTTCACGCCGAAACGCTGCTCCTCGTCGATGATCAGGAGCCCGAGGTCCCTTGGCACCACGTCCCTTTGGAGGAGGCGGTGCGTGCCGATCAGGATGTCGACCCCGCCGGACGCCACGGCCTCGAGGATCTTCCTCTGCTCGGCATGCGAGCGGAAGCGGCTCATCAGCTCGATCGAGATGGGGTAGCCCGCCATGCGCTCCCGGAACGTGTTCAGGTGCTGCTGGGCGAGCACCGTGGTCGGAACGAGGACGATCACCTGCTTGCCGGCCTGGACCGCCTTGAAGGCCGCCCGGAGGGCGACCTCCGTCTTCCCGAATCCGACGTCGCCGCAGATGAGCCGGTCCATCGGCCGCTCGCGCTCCATGTCGCGCTTGACCTCCTCGATGGCGCGCAGCTGGCCCGGCGTCTCGGTGAACGGGAATGACGCCTCAAACTCGGCCTGCCACTCCGTGTCCCTGGGGAAGGCGAATCCCGCCTGCGCCTCGCGGCTGGCCTGGATGCGGAGGAGCTCTGCGGCGAGGTCGACCGTGGCCCTTTCGACGGCGCGCCGGGCCTTCTCCCAGCGGCCGGTTCCGATTCTGCCGAGCTGGGGCTTGATACGGGCAAGGCCCACGTAGCGGCTGATGAGGTGGGACTCCTGGAGGGGGACGTGAAGCGTGACGGCGTCGTCGAATTCGAGCGAAATCACCTCGCGCAGTCCCTGGGCCGTGTCGATCTTCGCGACGCCCCGGTAGAGCGCGATCCCGTGCTGGAGGTGGACGACGAAGTCGCCCTCGACCAGCTCGGAGAAATCGAGCAGCTGGTCGACTTGCGCGACCGCGACGCGGGACCGGCCCCCCGGGCCGGACCGCCTCGGCCTTTTGCGGCCGAAGATCTCGGTCTCGGTGACGAAGACGAGGCCGCGCCCGCCGGCCGCCAGGCCGAGCGCGGCACCGGGGCGCGAGGCCGCCCTGAACCCCTCGTTCAGGCTTGCCCGGAGGAAGACCGGGTCGAGGCCCGCGAGGGCGGGTTCCGCCGCGAGGATTTCGCGCATGCGCTTCTCCTCCCCGGGCTTCGATGCGGCCAAGGCGACCGCGAACCCCTCCCGGCCCCACGCGGCCAGCTGGGCTAGGAAGGCCCGCCTCGCCCCCTCCTCGGCGTCGAGCCGGTCGCGGGCGAGGAGGCTTTCCGCGGCCAGGCGCCGGTGGTGCTCCAGGCTTTCCGTGTCCCAGACCACCTCGGCTGCGTTTTCGCGGAAGATCTCGCTCGACTCGTCGATCTCGGAAAGCCCGAAGGCGGCCCCGCATTTGGAGAGGAGCGGAGCCAGGCCGTCGGCCCCCTCGGCCGCGAACGCCCTGAATTCCTCCTCCAGGGCCGCGGGCTCGATGAAGGCGAGGTGCGCCGAGGGGTTCAGGTAGTCCGCAATCCCCGTCTTCGCGGATTCGAGGCGCACCCGGGGCGAGGCGGCCACCGAGATGCGCTCGACCCGGGCCGCGGAGCGCTGGGTCACCGGGTCGAACGCGCGGATGTCCTCGATCTCGTCGCCGAAGAAGTCGAGGCGGTAGGGCTCGGGCGCCGTGACCGGGTACACGTCGATGATGCCTCCCCGGACGGCGTAGTGGCCCGGCGATTCGCAGACCGCCTCGCTGTCGTAATCGAGGTCGCGCAGCCGCTCGAGGAGCGCTTGGAAAGGCTGGTGGGTTCCCCGCGCGAGGATCATCTCGCTCGCCGCATATTTTTCGATCGCGGGGACCGGCTGGAGAAGCGCGGAGGGAGTCGCGAAGACGGCCAGGATCGTGCCCGGGGCGTTCCCGGGGAGCGGTGCCCGGGCCTCGCGAAGCCTCGAAAGCACGGTGAGCCGGTCGCCCGAGGCCGCGAACGCCTCCCTCATGTCCCGGCTGTCGGGAATCGATTCGGGAAAGACGAGGGCCTCGAGGCGCGGCGCCCCCGCGGCGGCCCCCAGGAAGACCGCGGTGTCCTCCGCCAGCTGCTCCGCCGACTTTAGATCGGGGGCCACCACCACCCACACCGGGGAGGGATGGGCCCGCATGCTCTCGGCCAGGACGGCGCCCCGAGCCGCCGGGCAAACCCCGAGAATCTTGTGCCGGGAGGCTCCCGTCATCGCGGAGCCTGGCGCAGGTCGAGGCGGGAGAGCGCAGCCCGCGCCGCCTCCTCCTCGGCGACCTTTTTCGAGGGGCCGCGGCCCGTGCCGATCCTTTGGTCAAGGAGGTAGACGCAGACCTCGTAGTGGCGCTCGTGGTCCGCGCCCTCGGTCGAGACCACTTCGTAGCGGAGCGCGTCGTTGCCGTGAACCGGCTGGACGATCTCCTGGAGCCGGCCCTTCGGATTGGCCTTGGTCTCGAGCGAGGCGAGGCGCCCGCCGAGGTCGCCATAGATCCCGAGCGCGACCCGCCTCGCGGCCCCGGCGCCCCCGTCCAGGTACACGGCCCCGAGGAGCGCCTCGAAGGCGTCCTCGAGCGCGGAGTCGCGCCCGCGGCCGCCGCCCGCCTCCTCGCTGGCACCCAGGCGAAGGCAGGCGTCGAGCCCCGTCTCCTTGGCGAGAAGGGCGAGGAATTCACCCTTTTCCAGCATGGAACGGCGCTTCGTCAACTCCCCCTCGCGGTCCCCGGGATAGAGCGAAAACATCGCCTCGGTCAGCACGAGGTGGAGGACCGAATCCCCGAGGAATTCCAGGCGCTGGTTGTTGCCCGGGGCGCCGGGATGATCCTGGAGCCAGGACGAATGGGTGAGCGCCCGCTCGAGAAGCGCCGGGTCGCGGAACCGGTGCCCGATCCTTTCCTGAAGGAGGTCGACGTCGCCGCTCATCAGGAGCTTGCGCTCGTATAGCGCCTGAGTCCGCGCCGGAACACGATGACCGCGAGCACGAACCAGGCGGCGGTCGCGGCGGAGAGCCCGGCCGCCCACGACGGCTGGAAGCCGTGCAGGAGTTCGCGCGCGGGCCCGTTGCTGACGACGACGACCGGCAGCACCCACACGAAGATCGTGCTCGCCAGGCCCTTGAACGCCTCCCTCGGCAGGCGCGAGAACTCCATGAGGCTGAAGTAGCTTCCCTCCACGCCCTGCGAGCTCGTGATCCAGAATGCGAGGGACATCGCCATGACGAGCGCACTGTAGTGGATGACGACGCCGCACGCCACCATGCACCCGTACAAGAGGAGCGCGCCCGCGCCGGGATGAAGGCCGAGCTTCCAGGCCGAATAGGCCACCAGGCCCCCGGCGACGACCGAGTTAAGCAGCCCGTCGAGCTCCAGCTTCCGGGTCGACGCCATGAAGAGCGGGTCCCCCGGCTGGGCGAGCGTGAAGTCGAAGAGCCCGCTGCGCACGTTGCGCCCCATCTCGAAGATCCCGCTCCAGAAGAAACCCATCAGGAAGCGCTGGATCAGCATCGAGGTCCCGACGAGGAGCAGCATCTCGTACTGGCTCCAGCCGGCGACGGTCCTGGTGTGGCTGTAGATCACGGCGATCACGACGACGTTCACGGAGATCCAGAGCAGCTCGACGGTCGACCAGATGAACAGGTCGCCGCGGAACATGGTCGCGCGGACAAGGGAATAGCGGGCGCTCGCGAGCCAGATCATGAAATAGCGGGAGATCGACTGCATGGGAGCGTCCGGCCTAGCCCCCGGCGGCGGTGTGGTGCCTGAGCCCGCGCCTCCATACGAACTCCGCGAGGCAGACGAGGGCGAAGGCCCAGAATGCCTGGATCGCGAGCCCCTGGACCGCGAAGTCGAGCCCCTGCCTGCCGGTGATGATCGAGGCGGGGAAGTAGGCCTGATAGAAGAAGGGCAGGAAGCGCAGGATGTTGAAGGCCGCGTGGGGGAGGAGGTCGAGCGGCACGATCTGGCCGCCCAGCAGGTTCTCGACGGCCATCGAGAGGATGACAAAGCCCTGGATGTCGAGAAACCAGAACGCCAGGAGGCCGAAGATATAGGCGATGCTGAACTGGATGATCGCGGTCAGGGCCATCGCGGGAACGGCGAGGAGGATCCTCCACGCGTCGTGCGGCAGCTCGAGGTAGCCCCGGAAGAACGGGAGCGCGATCATGAGGGCCAGGATCCCGAATGCGCCCGAGACCACGCGGGCGGCCGCGAAGACGCTCAGCCGGTAGGCGAAGTAGTTGATCGGCTTAAGGAGAAACTGGTTGATGAGGCCGTTGCGGATGTCCTCGCTTATCTGGTAGTCCTCGTTGAAGGCCCCGATGAAGAACTGCAGGACGAAGATCACGACGAAGTACGTGAGCGTCTGCCTGAACGAAAAGCCGCCGACGGCCGGGTTCGACGCGAAGACGGCCCCCCACAGGATGAAGACGACGACCAGGTGGAAGAACCAGAACACGCTGCGGACCGCGAAGTTCCAGCGGTAGACCAGGTTGCTCTGGAGGCCGACCAGGAAGCTCTGGGCGTACTTGATCACAATTGGAAGCGCGCGACGACCTCGGCGGCGAGGTTGCGGTACGCGGCGGATCCGGGGCTCGACGGGTCGTAGTCGAAGATCGTCTTGCCGAAGCTCGGCGCCTCGCTGAGGCGCACCGTCCGCGGGATCACGGCCTGGAAAATCTTGTCGGGCATGTGCTTCTTGACCTCGTCGACGACCTGGCGGGAGAGGCTGGTGCGGACGTCGAACATCGTCATCACGATCCCGCCGAGCTCGAGCGCGGAGTTTATCCCTGCGGTCTTGAGCCGGTCGACATTGCGCAGGATCTGGCCGAGGCCCTCCAGGGCCATGTACTCGCACTGGAGCGTGATCAGGAGGAAGTCGGCGGCCGCGAGGCTGTTCATCGAGAGCATCCCCAGGGCCGGGGGGCAGTCGATGATGATCACCCGGAAGCCCCCCGAGGCCACGACCGGCCCAAGGACGCCCCTGAGCTTCATCAGGTAGTTCTCCATCTGGGAGAGCTCGATCTCGGCCGCCGCAAGGTCCTCCTCGCTCGGGATGAGGGCCAGGTGCTCGTACTTGGTCGGGGTGATGAGGGGGAGCGCGTCGCCCTCGCCTCTCAGCGCCGAGTAGAGGCTCCTTCCCTCCTGCTTCTCGATCCCGAGCGAACTCGTGGCGTTCGCCTGCGGATCAAGGTCGATCAGGAGCGTGTGGAGCTTCCTCTGGGCAAGCGCGGCCGCAAGGTTGACGGCGGTCGTGGTCTTGCCGACGCCGCCCTTCTGGTTGGCAATGGTGAAGACGGTGGTGGCCATTTGCCGGGGATTCTCGTTTTCACAATGCCGCGGCGTCAATTCCCGCCGCAAGGGGTTCGGTCTTGACCGGCGACCGCCGTTGGCTGCCAACTTGGGCGATGGCCTCCCATCCGAACCTCTCCCCGAAGCCGATCCCCGCGCGCGAACGCCTCATCCTGGCGCTCGACGTCCCCTCGCTCGACGAGGGGAAGAGGTGGGTGGAGCGCCTCGGCGACTCGGTGCAGTTCTACAAGCTCGGGCTCCAGTTCCTCATGACGGGCCACTATTTCGACATGATCGACTGGCTCGACGCGCAGGGGAAGAAGGTCTTCGCCGACATCAAGTTTTTCGACGTCCCGGAGACCGTGAAGCTCGCGGTCGAGCAGCTGGCGCGCCGCAAGGTGACGTTTGCCACGGTCCACGGCAATGACCCGATGATCGAGGCCGCTGTCTCGGCGAAGGGCCCCTTGAAGATCCTGGCCGTCACCGTGCTCACGAGCCTCGACAGGGGCGACCTGGACGACCTCGGCTTCCAGTGCGATCCCGAGGAGCTCGTCCTGTCGCGGGCCCGCAGGGCCCTGAAACTCGGCTGCGACGGCGTGATCTCCTCGGGCCTCGAGGCGGCCCGCCTGCGGGGCGAACTCGGGGGCAATTTTCTGATCGTCAGCCCCGGAATACGGCCGGTCGAGAACCGGCCGTCCGACGACCAGAAGCGGACCGTGGACGTCGAGGACGCGTTCATCCGCGGGGCGGACTACATCGTGGTGGGAAGGCCGATCCGCCAGGCCCCCGACCCCCGCGCCAAGGCGGAGGAGATCCAGTCAAAAATCGCGGGCCTCTTTTCAAGCTGAGAAGACCATGAAGGCGGCCACGCTCATCTTGGCGTGGGGGATCGCCGCGGCGGCCGCCGCGAGGGGCGGCGCTCAGGGCCCGGACGGGAGCGCGGTCCCGGGGCCGCAGCCCGACGGATACACGCTGCTCCACAACCAGCGCCTGATTCATCCGGTCGGCGACCAGGTGCCCCTCGGCGACTTTCCGGTCGGGATGGCCGTCAACCCCTTGGGAACGGCGGCGGCGGTGCTCCACGCCGGATACGGAAGGCACGAGATCCGGATGGTCGACCTCGCTTCGAAGAGCGTCTTCGCCTCCGTCGCGCTCCGCGAGGGCTTCGGGGGCGTCGGATTTTCGCCGGACGGGCGGACGCTCCTCTGCAGCGGGGGCAGCGAGGGGGTCCTCCACCGCTTCAGGTTCTCCGGGGGGCACCTCGCGGCGCTGCCGGACGTGCGGGTCGCGGGCAGGGAGGACGGCGGCGTCGTGGCCGGCTTCGCGCTTTCCCGGGACGGCGGTTCGGCCGTCGTGGCGATCGCCTACGACAACCGGGTGGTCAGGGTGGACCTGCCGGGCGGGGCCATCCGGTGGACTGCGCTCGTTGGCAGGGAGGTCGGCCGCAGGCCGCGGCCTTCCGTCGACGCCCTGGCGCCGAACGAAACCGGGGGCGTGCGCGGCCTGATCGAGGACGCGGATCCGCTGAACGTGGTCTGGGACGAGCCGAGGCACCGCGCCTATGCGAGCCTCTGGGGTGAATCGTCCGTCGCCGTGATCGACTCGGCAGACGGACGCGTGGTCGCGCGCTGGCCCACCGGCCTGCACCCAAACGAGATGGTTCTTTCGCGCGACGGGCGGCTGTTTGTATCGAACGGCGGACTCAACACGGTCTCGGTTCTCGATGTCAGCGACGGCGCCGTCACCGAGGTCCTCTGCTCCTCATCGTCGCCCGGCGACCTGCCGGGGGCGACCCCGGACAGCCTGGCGCTCGCTCCCGACGGGCGGACGCTCTATGTCGCGAATGCCTACACCGACTCGATCGCCGTCTTCGACGTGGGCACGCGCGGCTCGGGGCGCCCCCTCGGATTCATCCCGACCGGATGGTTCCCCTCGTCCGTCCGCCTGACTCCCGACGGAAGGACGCTCCTCGTCCTCTGCGCCCGGGGCCTGGAAGCCAGGCCGAGCGCCCTAGTCGGGGGCGCCTGGAGGAAGATCACCGGCCTTTACGCCGGCTCCCTCGGCGTCGTGCCGTTGCCCAGGGGCGACGCCTTCGCGCGTGCGATGGCCCAATGGACAGGCATCGCCGAACGCTGCAGGCCGGCTGCTCCCGCGCCGCCGTCCGCCGGCAGCCCGATCCCGGCGAATCCGGGCGATCCGACTCCGATCCGGTATGTCGTCTATGTCATCAAGGAGAACCGCACCTATGACCAGGTCCTCGGGGACCTGGTCCAGGGCAATGGCGACCCCGCCCTGTGCCTGTTTCCCGAGAGGGTGACCCCGAACATCCACGCCCTTGCGCGCCAGTTCGTCCTCCTCGACAATTTTTATGCGAACGCCGAGGTGAGCGCGAGCGGGCACGAGTGGAGCATGGCGGGCTATTCCGCGGAATTTGTCGAGAGGTCGTGGCCGGTCGAGTACGGCCATCACAGCAGCACGCACGTTCCCTACCCGAGCGAGGGGGACTATGCGGCTGCGGTGCCCGCCCTCGGATACCTCTGGGACCGTGCGGCCGCTGCGGGCGTCTCGTACCGCAGCTACGGCGAATTCACGCATAACCCGTCCAGAGCGGGCGATCCGGTCTGGACGAACATGCCCGCGCTCAAGGGGCACGTGGATCCCTTGTTCCGGGGATGGGATATCGATTACCCGGACCGGTTGCGCGCCGACGAATTCATCGCCCAATTGCACCGGTTCGAGGCGCAGGGGGAGATGCCCCGCCTGCAGATCCTGCGGCTTCCGCAGGACCACACCGCGGGCGCCAAGGCGGGTTCGTGGACCCCGGAGGCGATGGTTGCGGACAACGACCTGGCCCTGGGCAGGGTGGTGGAGGCGCTCAGCCGCTCGAGATTCTGGAAGGAGACCGCCGTGTTCTGCGTCGAGGACGACTCCCAGAGCGGGCCGGACCACGTGGACGCCCACCGGACCCTGGCGCTTGTCGCCGGGGCCTTCGTGAGGCGGGGCGCCGTGGATTCGACGCCCTACACGACCTGCTCCATGCTCCGGACGATCGAGCTCATCCTTGGCCTCGAACCCATGTCGCAATTCGACGCGGCCGCGGTCCCGATGAGGGCCTGCTTCCAGCCCGCGCCCGACCTTGCGCCCTTCAAGGCGCTTGCGGCGGGGGTCAGCACCGAGAGCCGAAACCCCTCCCGCGGCCGGGGCGCCGAGGCCTCCGCCCGATTCGATTTCTCGAGGGAGGACCTTGCCGATGACCAGGAGCTCAACCGGGTGATCTGGGCCGCCGTTCGCGGCGGCGCCTCGAGGATGCCGGCCCCGGTCCACGCGGCGTTTGTGCGCCGGCTTCCGGCCGGGGGCGACGACGACGACGACTAGCCCGCCTAGTTTCGGTCGGGGGCCTGGTACGTGATCGGATTGATGCCCTGCTGCCTGCAGAGGGCGATGTCGACAATCGAATACTGGGGCGTCCCGAGGAAGGGAAGCGTGGTCTGAAGCTCCCTGGCGCCCTCGGCCGCCGCCGAGGAGAAGGGCGCGGAGCTCAGGTAGGTCGTCTCGAACGCCACGATATGGCCCCCCTCCGGTGCGTCATAAAAACCGGTGAAGCAGTGGCCGGGCCTGAACAGCAGCACCGGGCGCAGGCCTATCCGCCGGAGGATCGACGCGAAGAGAACCGATGCGTCGACGCAGTTCGCTCCCTGGTCGTGGACCGACTGGTCGAGGAAGCGGACGTACTGGGTCGAGACGAGGGTGGAGTAGCCGCTGTCCGTGGCCACGTTGACGTAGCTGAGCCCGCGGGCGGCCAGCGCGTCCCACACGGCCTGCACCTGCAGGACCGCCGAGGCGGTGCCGTTCTGGTACCCGGTGAATGCGCGGACGCTCCCGTTGGCCACGGCCTCCTGCAAGAGGCCGTTGATCCAGGGGTGGTCCTCGTTGACGAACGCCGCAAAACATACGCTCGTGTCGAGCCACTGCCCGGTGGAGCCCACGAAGATCCGCGAGACCGCCTCGTTGACCGAGTGGACCGTGCATACGAGGGTCGCCTCCGCCTGCGGCTTTCCGTCGACGAGGAGCGTCGCCACGAACGACTGGGGCGCCATCTGGGTGGCGCGCCGCAGCGCGTCGAAGTTCCAGGGCAGCTCGGGATTGATCGTGGCGGAGCCGGAGGGCGCGTTCACGGGCACCTGGAGCGCATCGACAAAGAGCGCCGATTCTATCCTCAGCAGGAGCGGCTCGGACGCGGGAAGGTTGTGGAGCGCGATCGTCAGGCAGCGGGTGTACTCCGGGTAAGCAACGCCGAACGAAAGCATGAGCGACGGATAAATGTTGTCTTGGAACGATCCCGTGATCTCGAAGGTGGGTGCGGCGGTCTGCGCCGCCGGCGCCGGCTGGGAGGGCCGGGCGGGCGCCGCGGCGGGGGCCTGGGCCTCGCGGGATTGCTGCTGCTCCATGCGCAGGTGCTCGATGCTCATTCCGATCCGGACCCCGAGCGCGAGGAGGAGGAGCGGCACGACCCCGTATCGGGTCAGCGCGCTCATCGGTTTCCTCGGAATGCGTCGGGTCGGGGGGGGGGTCATCGGGGCGCTCGTGTGGGGTGGCGGCGCCCCTACCATTGCGTTTATTCCCGGCCTGTGCAACCCAGCCGGTTCGGGAGGCGTCGTACAAGAGGGTTGACCTAGGGCCAGCGAGGACTCCCTTTTTTGCCAGGCCCCCGCCTTTCTTTCTATGAACCTTCGCGCAGCCAGCACGCTTTTCGCCCTCGTGGGGGCGCTTGCCCTGTCGGGATGTACCCACATCAACACCCGGACGCTCCCGAAGGCGGACCTTGCGAGCCACAAGCACATCTTCGTCGAGCACCGCCTGGCGGACAGCTTCGGCGTCGCCGATGAAATCGCGCGCCAATTGAGGGCCATGGGCTTCGACGCCTCCTCCGGCGCCCTCACGATGATGCCCCCGGAAACCCAGCTCATCGTGTCCTACGACGACATGTGGACCTGGGACTTCAACACCTACATGATCGAGATCGACATCCAGGTGAGGTCCGCCGGTTCCGACAAGATCATCGCCGTGGGCCACTACTTCAAGCCGTCCATGGTCTTCGGGCACCCCCCGTCCGACATGATCCACGAGCTCCTTGTGAAGCTGTTCAAGCACCCGTGAGGCGGCCCGTTTTTCGGCGGGGCGCTGGAATAAACGGCAAACCCGGCTACTCTAAGGGGTGGTGAAACTCATCCTTACCTCGATTGCATTTTTCGCCTCGTCGGCGATCTTGCTGGCCGATACCGCCATGAATACCACGAAGCCTGCAGGCGCTCCCGCCGCGTGCGCCGCAGACGGCGCAAAATCCGCGTGCGGCCTCCCCTCCAATGTCGTCATCGACATGTCGAAGGCCTCGGTGAAGCACACCGACGCCGAATGGCAGAGTCTCCTGACCCCGCTCCAGTACGAGGTCACGCGGCTCCAGGGCACGGAACCCTCCTTCCGGAACACGTACTGGGACAACCATGAGGACGGCGTCTATTTTTCCGTGTGCAGCGACACGCCTCTGTTCGACAGCCGCGACAAGTTCGACAGCGGCACCGGCTGGCCGAGCTTCACGAAGCCGATCGAGCCGCTCTTCGTGGCCGTGCAGACGGACAGCTCCTTCGGCATGGTCCGCAGCGAGGTGCACTGCACCACGGACGGCGCCCACCTCGGGCACGTCTTCGACGACGGCCCGGCCCCGACGGGCCTGAGGTACTGCATCAACTCGGCGTCGCTGCGCTTCATGCCGCGAAAGCAGTATGACGCGTGGGTGGCCGCCCACTCGGCTCCCGCCGTCTCGAAGTGACCCCCGTGTAATCCCCCTCCGGATGCTTCCCATGCCGAAACTCCCGCCTTTTCCTCCCCCTCGCAATCCTCCTTACGATGACAACACTCCCAAGCGTGGCCAGGGCCGACTCGATCGTGCTCGGCGGCGGGTGCTTCTGGTGCCTCGACGCCGCCTTCAAGCTCCTCCCAGGCGTGACGCACGTGACATGCGGGTACTCGGGCGGCACGCTCGCAAATCCGACCTACCGCGACGTCTGCACCGAGGAGACGGGCCACGCCGAGGTCGTGAAGATCGATTACGACCCCTCGGTCGTTTCACTCGACGCGGTCCTCAAGTATTTCTGGCACGTGCACGATCCGACCCAGGTCGGCGGGCAGGGCAACGACATGGGAAGCCAGTACCGCTCGATCATCCTCTACGCGGACCCGGCCCAGAAGGCCGCCGCGGAGGCGTCCCGCGCGCAGGCCCAGAAGTCGCGCAGCGACCCGATCACCACGGAGATCGTCCCGCTCGTGAAGTTCTGGCAGGCCGAGGACTACCACCAGGACTACTTTGCGAAGCATCCCGACGAGGGATACTGCTCGGTCGTGATCCGCCCGAAGGTCGACAAGCTGAAGAAGCTCCTCGACGGCGAGAAATAGCCGGGGGCCGGCCTCCGACCGGGGCATGGGCCCCCGGGTCAGCGCTCGTGGCCGTAGGGATCGGCCTGGTTCTCGATCTCCCGCTGGCGCCGCTCGATGTTGGCGACGACGTAGCGCTCGTTGAGCTCGTTGAGGACCTCGTCCACGTCGCGCTCCTGGACATAGTGGGCGAGCGCATGGGCCCTGAGCACCTCCCAGTAGCTCTCGAGCTCCTGGTTCTCGATCGCCGTCAGGGCCTCCAGAGCCCCGGCCGCGCTCGCATGGAAGTCGTTCAGCTTTTTCGAGACGACGGCGCGCGCGTCCGCCTCCATCTCCTGGGCCGCGGGGAGCGCGTCGCGGTCGTGCTGGAGCGCGAGGTTGTCGACCCAGGACACGACGCCCTTGATCGGAAGGTCCTCCAGCCGCACGTCCCTGTAGGACGTGTTGGCGGCGATCATGGCCATCGATCGCGTCAGCGACTCGAGCTGAAGGGCCGTCCGGTCCAGGCTGTCGGCTCCCATGCGCAGCTCGGCGAAGGCCTGGGCGCGGTCCCCGAAGGCCGACCTCACGCCGCCGGCCGCGCCGGCAAAGGACACGGCGACGTTCTTGATGTTGCGGGCGAGCGCCAGCAGCTGTTCGCCGTAATGCTCGATCAGGCGGTCCCAGGCCTTGATCGCCTCCGCCATCTTCGCGCTCCTGCGGTAGTTTTCCGACACCTGCCTCAGGTAGTCGCGCAGGCGCTCACGGATGGCGGATTTGAGCCAGTTCTCGATCGCCTCAAGTTTGCCGAGCCTGTTCTCGATGGCGGCCTCGGTGTCGACCACAGTCTGCATCGACGACTCAAACACCTCCCGTTGCTTCTTGGTCGCGAGGATCCCAAATGGCGGCCGCGTCTCCGACACCTGTTGCTTCTCCACGACCAGCCGCTCCAGGGCATCCTTCAATGCGTTCCGGCAAAGGTCGAGGTACGCCTCGTCGCGCAATAACGAGATGACGTCGTCAGGCAGCGACATACCCGGTGTGTGTGCGGGGTTTCATGGCTGATTAGACTATCAAAAACAGTCCAAAGTGCCTTCTGGTCAATCAGAAAGGTATAAGTATAAGCGCGTCTCAGGGTCCCCAGGCGCGTCCGGAGGCACATCCTTGACGCCGGGCGCAGGTCCGGGATGATGCGTTTTACACCCCTTATCCCCGATGAACTTCCGTAAACTGGGCCGCACAGGACTCAATGTGTCTGAGATTGGTTTTGGGGCTTGGGCCATAGGGGGAAGCTGGGGGCCCCAGAGCGAAAAGGATTCCACGGCCGCGCTCAACCGGGCGCTCGATCTCGGCGTCAACTTCATCGACACGGCGGCCGGTTACGGCGACGGAAGGAGCGAACGGATCATCGCGGGCGTCCTGAAGGGCAGGAGGGAGGACGTGATCGTTGCGACGAAGACGCCGCCGGCCGCCGGACCCTGGCCGCCGTCGCCCTACTGCCTCTCGGCGGAGCGCTACGCCGAAAAGTACCTTCGCGCGAACCTCGAGGAGCGCCTGCGCAACCTGGGGACCGACCGAATCGACCTCCTGCAGCTCCACACGTGGACCCGGGCGTGGAACCGCAGGCCGGAGCCGTTCGAGGTCCTTCGCAAGCTCAAGGAGGAGGGCAAGATACGGTTTGTCGGCGTCTCCACGCCGGAGCAGGACCAGAACAGCGTGATCGACCTGATGCGCGGCGGATGGGTGGACGTGGTTCAGGTCATCTACAACATCTTTGAGCAGGAGCCTGCCGCAGAGCTGCTGCCCACGGCCGCCGACACGGGCGTCGGGATCATCGTCCGCGTCGTCTTTGACGAGGGCGCGCTGACCGGCAAATGGACCCGGGAGACCCAATTCCCGGAGGGCGATTTTCGCAGGAGCTACTTCGAGGGCGACCGCCTCGCGCGCTCGGTGGAGCGCGCGCGAAGGGTCGCCGCCGAGCTCGGGGAAAGCGGCTACACGCTTCCCCAGGCGGCGATCAAGTTTGCGCTGGCTCACCCCGCCGTGGGCACCGTGATCCCGGGCATGCGGAATCCGCACCAGGCCGAGGCCAACTGCCTGGTGAGCGGGCTGGCGCCGCTGCCGGAGGATCTCCTGAGGAGGCTTCACCGCCACCAGTGGCTGCGGGGCTTCTGGTACGCGGGAAAGTGACGGGCCCGCGCGGACCTTGGGGGGGATCAGCGGCAGCGCCCCCGCGAGGGCTCCGGGACGGGGACAATGGCGGTCTTCTGCCGGAAGGCGAGCTTCTGCCAGGCCCTTCCCGTTCCCGTCCAGAGCCTCCCGTTCTGGAAGATCAGGGCGTCGGTCGCGTGCGCGTTCTCGGCGCCGCCTTTGCGCAGCGCCGCAAATTCCATCGGCTGGATCTCGTAATCCATGCTTTCGCTCCGGCCCCGATTCGCGGACGAGCCCATGCTCGACTGCGCGCCGATGCTCAGGCTGGCGCCGGTGCCGCTGTTGCGCAGCGACTGGAGCCGCCTTCCGACCAGGTCGGACGCAAGCTGGTTGGTCTCGCGGTCGCTGTTGGCGTGGAAGATCTTCGTGCCCATGCTGCCGAGCAGCGAATCCGTGAGCGCCTTCGCGCCGGCGCCGCCGCCCATCGAGGCGACGAGGCTCGGATAGTTCTGCGTCAGGTAGACGCTCGCCGTTCGCGACGACCGGGCCGTGGCCTGGAAGAGCGTGTCGTAGCGGCTCGTGAAGTGCTGGCATTCATCGGCCCATATGAACAGCGGGCGCGCGTCGCCAAGCGCATTGTCGGCGCGCCTCTCGACGGCCTTCTGGAGGCAGTATTTCCAAAGGACCGCGGCCATCCTGCCGACCTCAGACCACTGCTTCACCGGCAGGTCGACGACCACCACCTTCCCTCGGATGACGTCCTCGGGGCAGAGCGTCGTGGCCTCGCAGAAAAGCTCCCTCATCTTGCCGCGCATGAGCGCCTCCGCGAGCGTCGAGAACATGGCGACGATGCTGCCGCGGGTCCGGTCGCCGAGCGTGGGAAAGTGCCCGAGCCAGTACCCGGCGACCTCCCTGCAGTCGATCTCCCAGGGTTTTCCGAGCGCCCGGTCGCGTGCGGTCCCGAGGTGGCGCCAGCACGCGGACCCGCGCCTCCAGGCGGGCAGCGAGAGGCTCCCAAGATCGGGTGGGGCGCTGCGAATCACGTCAAACAGGGCGTGGAGGGAGACGGGTTCGCCGGCCATCGACAGCACGTCCACGCTGTTCCTTATGAGCGACCTCATCGCCCTTTCCCAGAACGGGTCGCCGCCCTTCGTGGCGGCGTCGCCGGAGCCGAGGGACGAGACCTCCATGAACAGGTTTACGAGGTTCTCGGTCAGCCCCGCGGAGGCGCCCGCGCGGAGCGATTCATACTGCATGAAATTGAAGCTCCACGGCTCCCCGGCCCCGAACATCGCGAGATCGCCCGCGCGTCCGGTCTCGAGCGCGTAGCTCCGCCAGAGCTCCGGCTCCTCGGGCTTCGCACAGAGGACCAGGCCGCCAAAGCCCGCGGCGAGAAACGACCGCGCGAGCGCCCTTCCGCTTCCTGAGGTCTTTCCCGAGCCCGTGCCTCCGAAGATGATCGTGCCCTCGCACGCATCCTTGATCCGCCACGGGTCCCGGCCGAGGGCCAGGAGGCACTGGTGATCGGGCCAGCCGGCAAGAAGCGGAGGGGGGCCGTTCAAAGGCTGCGGCCCCCCATCTCGTGCGCGGGGACGGCCGAGCGGAAGACGGCTGCGTCCTCGAAGAGGTGCTCCAGGGGGACGAGCCGGCCGCGCCCCCACGATGGCGTCTCGGGCCCGGGACGGGCGCCCCCCGCCGGGCCCATTCGCGCCCGATCCATCTCGACGGCCACGAGGCTCGAGGACTGCCTCAGCTGCTCGGGACTGGCCCCCTCGGCCAATTGGTCGATCGTGGCCAGCAGGCTCCCAAGAGCGACCAGCGGATCCTCGGGCCCGACCCGGACGACCCGCGCGTTCACCTCCCCGAGTACGGACTCGAATTCCCGGACGAGCCACGGGGGCGCGGGCGGCGGGCGCGCCTGGCGGAGGTCGGCGCCGAGCTCGGGATCGGACGGCATCTGGAGCTGGGCCTCGGACTCGTCGATCGAGGGTGCGTGGCGGTGGGCAGGGTCGAGGCAGGGCGCCGTGAATACGGCGGATTCGTAGGGCGCGGCCCGCGCGCGCGCCGCGGCCGCGTCGAGGGCTGAAAGCGATCCGGGGACGAGGCCGCCCAGGTGCTCGCGGACCGCGGCCCTCCAGGGCCCCTCGGCCGGGACGCCGATCTTGGCGGGCTTGAAGCTGGAGACGGACCGGGCCAGGGCGGACTCGATCTCCTCGGCCATGGCCGCGATCACGGCGGGCGGGAGCAGGGAGCCCAGGCGGTCCGCCGAAGGGGGCAGGTTGCCGACAATCATGCGCTCGAGGAGCCGGAGAACGGCGATCCTGGGGGCCTGCATCGCCGCGGTAAGCCTGGCCGTGACGCCCTCGACCTGGAGTCCGGGAGACGCCTCGGAGCCCGGGGCCACGCGGTAGCCAAGCTCGGACAGGACGTCGGCCTGCTGGGCGATCCAGCCGCTCCTCGCCCTCCTGCCGGCGCGCTCCAGGGCGGCCGAGTCCAGGCACGCGAGCCTCGAGGGGTTTTCCCCGAAGGAGGTGAAGTTGAGCACGCGCGAGTGCACGTGGAGAAAGGGCATGAGCCAGCGGTTGTTCGGCTCGGCAAACTGGCCGCAGGCCATTCGGCCGGTGGTGCGCGACCCCGCACTTCCCGGCTCCCGGGCGCCGACCCCGGTCTCGAGCCTCGCGCAGAATCGGTCCGCAAGGGCGATGAACCGCTCAATCACGCGGCGGTCGCCCGCGACCAGGGCGAGGGCCGAGACCGACGGGTCGGCCACCTGCACGAAGTCAAAGGCCCCGAATCTTCGCTGGGGCCTCGCGTATTCGAGGGGGAGGGGACGGTGGGCGGGGACGTTTCCTAGGTCGTAGTGGCCGGGTCCGAAGCCCTCGACCCAAGGAAACCCGCCGTGGTAGAGTTTTCTCCAACGAGGAAGGCTCAGGTTGGCCGTGAGGCCAGGCATCTCGGCGGCCATGGCCCCCGTGCAGTAGGGCCTGGGGAAGGGTGCGAGGACGGTGGGATCGGCGCCGAGGAGAAACCGGTGGTAGTGGGAGTGGTGGCTCGAATTCACCGCGAGAGGGAAGGGACAGGAGCACGTCTGCATGGCGGCGGGATCAGTGGGCGGGGGTGCTCGTGTAGCTTGTCGTCCGCGTCTTCCGATCGGAGCGCCTCGTGGCGGAGGCGTCGTCGGCGAAGAGGACCCCGGGCGGCGGCAGTCCGATCGGGAAGGAGAGAACGACCGGCGGCGCCGGCAGGTACTGGGAATCGCCCTGCTGGGTGGCCGTGAGCGTCACCACGCCGACGGCCCCGGTCGGCGTGAGCGTCGTGCCCAGAAGCGAGGCGGGACCCGAAAGGAGCGCGAGGGCCACGGGAAGTCCGCTTGAGGATGCGGCGGAAAGGGTGAAGGGCGCCGAGCGAGTGGTGACGGCTGACGGCGCCACCAGCGAGATCGTCTGGGGAAGAAGCGCGACGAAGTTGGCCGTGAGCGACTTGTTCGAACTCATCACGACTGCCATCGTGGACGACGCCCCGGTGAGGTCCCCGGTCCAGCCTGCAAAGCTGTTTCCCGGCGCAGCCGCCGCGACGGCATTCGCCACCGCGTTGGGCGCGTAGCTTCCGCCCCCGGATACGGTCCCGCCCGGGGAGGACAGGAGCGTGAGCGTGTAGAAGGCCGGCAGAACGTTCACGGTGGCCGAAGCGGCGGGGGAGGGGTTGTAGCCCGGGCTACCCAGGTCGATGACGGTGAGCGTGAAGGTCCCGGGCGCCGGAAACGCAACGTTCGTCGAGGCTTCCGGCGCCGGAGGCCGATCCGCCCCAGGCGTAGTTTCCGGTGGCGCCTCCCGACGCCGTGAACAGGAGGGTCTGGCCGGCGGTGGCCGAAGCAGCCGAAGGGCTTATGGAGACCCCGGACTGGTCCGCCTTGGCGATGGCCAGGGTGAGGGTTGCGTTGCCCGAGAGGCCCTGGCTGTCCGTTGCCGTCCCCCTCAGGATCGCGGTGCCGGCCGAACTGAAACGAAACGAAACGGATTCGGCGTCGGTCGGGCTCCGGGGGCTGTTGTCCGAGGCGATCCGCGCCCAGGTGTTGCCGCCGTCAACCGAAACGTCGATGACGACAAGGGCCAGGGGGTTTCCCCCGGCCGGCATCGTGGCGGTGGCTCCCAGGGCCACGGATTGAAAGGCCTGCGCCGAAGGCGGGCCCGAGACCGATACCGACGGGGGATTCGCCGGAACCGGTGTCGGCGTCGGAGTCGGGGACGGGGTCGGAGTCGGGGACGGGGTCGGGGTCGGGGACGGCGTCGGAGTCGGGGAGGGCGACGGAGTCGGGGAGGGCGACGGCGTCGGGGAGGGCGACGGCGTCGGAGTCGGGGAGGGCGACGGAGTCGGGGAGGGCGACGGCGTCGGGGAGGGCGACGGCGTCGGAGTCGGGGACGGAGTCGGGGTCGCCTGGGGAATCGGCGTGGCGGTCGGCGACGGGGTCGGTGTTGGCGAAGGGGAGGAGGTGGGGGCTGGCGTCGGCGTTGCCGTGGGACTCGGCGAAGGGGTGGGAGAGGGGGTCGGGGAGGGACTCGGCGAAGGCGAGGGCGTCGGAGTCGGGGACGGCGACGGGGCGGGCGTCGGCGTTGGGGTTGGAGTCGCGCCCACGGCGCTTCCGCCTCCGTTGTCCAGGGTGACGGTCGTGATGGTGCTGATCGGGTTTCCCGGGGTGAAGCGCTGAAGGTCCCAGAAGCGAAGCGTGTATGGGCCGGAGGGGAGACCCGAGATGATCCAGGTTGCGTGCAGGTGGCCGTCCGCCGGCGTACCGCCGGCGCCCTGGAGGTTGATCGTAGCGCTCACGTCCGCCACCGAGCCGGCACCCGTGAGGGTCACGACCGGCTCTCCGTGGTCGGCCGTCGCCACAGCCTCGGCGGCTATGTTCCCATTCGCGTCGACAAGATCGACCTCGCCCGGCGCGCTCGCGGTCGCCTGCGGGTCGTCGTCGCAGGTCCATGTGACCCCGAAATTGAGGATATAGCCGCCGCTCCCGAGCTCGATGGACTCGGTGGAATACGGCCCGGACTGGCCCCGGGCGCACGGCGACCGCGCACACCGCCGCGGCAGCAAGCACCCAGGGGGCGATCTTTTGTGCGCACGCGGTCTTCATGGCGGAGGAAAGGGAAATAATAACACATATGATTAGACAAGTCTAATAATGGAATTTTTTCGAATCATCGACCCGCGAGCGGTGCGGACCTGGCGCGCCTGCCGCCGGTCACGATGAACGTCCCGTCGAGGCCCAGGAGGCGGCGCAGCTGCGCCCTCGCCGGGGCGGACGCCCTCCAGGGCGGCGTGAATTCCGGTCCGGGACGGACCAGGCTCGCGGCCCTCCCGGGGATCCGGAGGGCGTGCACGGCCCAGTGGAGCGGGTTCCAGTCGCCGAACCACCACGGGGGAATCCGGCCGTCGGCGGTGGCGGGCATCGCGATGCATTTTCGGTAGAGCCACGGCCCCTCGGCCGGCGCAAAGATGACGTGGAAGGGAGCGAGCGTCCGCAGCTCGCGGCTCGGCACGAAGGGCCGCTCCGAGAAGGACACGTTTGTCGTCCGGCCGTCGCGCCCGTCCGAATACGAGACCTGGCGCACGAGGCGGCTGCTCACCACCCTCGAACTTTCCTCGGCGCATTCCTCGGTCGAAGCCTGACAGATCCATCGGTTGCGGAGGTTGGCGATGACCGGCGCGGCGGACTCCCTTCCTCCCAGCTTCGGCCATACGGCGTTCTGCGACTGGGCGGCCGCATACACGGCCCCCTGCGCCTCGCGCACGACGTCCACCTCGCAGTCGGCGCGGACCGCATGGCGCTGCCACTCATCCTGCTCGACGAGGATGACATTGCGGTTCAGCCAGTCGGGATGGTCCCGGCGCCGGTCAAAGCGCTCAAGGATGACCTGGTAGGCGAGGGTCTTCAGAAGCGTCGCGACGTAACGCCTCTGGACCGAGAATCTCTGGGGGATCGCCAGGCAGACCACCCGGCCGAGCTGGACATCGCTCAGGTCGAGCGTACTGTCCGCGCAGAAAACCTGCGCGATCTCGGGCTCGGAGTAGGGAACCAGGAAATTGTAAAGGGTGCTTCGCACCCCTCCAAGCTGGTCGGGAGGCTGGTTCCAGTAGTTGTTTTCCAGCTGGAAGCGCGCTTCGGCGAAGGCCGGAGAGGCGCAGACGCCCGGATGCGCGTCGCCTGAGCCGACGAGGAATTGCCGGTAGCTGTCCTGCACCGTCAGGATGTCGAGGAGGGTGAGAAGGCTCGGCCCGGCTTTATTGCATGCGGGTGGGGGCTGCGCCCCCTCCGCGCCAGCGTCCGCGACGGCTCGAATCAGACGGATGCCCCAGGCGATCTTGTCCCGGGCCTGCGGGACGAAGAATTCGTCCCGCGTTCCCGACTCCTCGACGCAGAGTCCGGTGTCGACGATCATCTTCGCGTAGGTATCGGCCGGCACCCCGGCCATCGAAAGCAGGTTGAAGCGCACAGGCGGAGCCCAGTCCCGCGGAGCCCACGGCGGACGGGTGCGCAGGATGCAGAGGTCCTCCTCCCGCCCGTGATGGAGGAGGAGCGACTCGATCGTCTGCCACTCGTTTCCCTTTTCGCCGCACACGAACCCGCCCCACGGGGGAACCCGGTAGCGGATGCGGCGCCACGGCTCCGCGGACACCTGGAAAGCCCGGGACCGCGCCTCGCGTTGGAGGCGCAGGCGCCCGATCTGGCCCTCCAGATACCCGGCGGGGTCCTGGGAAGGGCCGGGACCCGCCTGCGAGGCGCGGCGGACGGCGTCCGAAAGGTGCCGGCCCTCGACGGAAAGACGCGCGGAGCAGAGGCGTTCGATCTCCCGGTCGATCCGTCCGGCCTCGGCTTTGTAGCTCGCGCCGAAGCCGCTCCAGCTCCCGCGCCGCGGGGCTTCCCCGCCATTCCTTCCGCTCGAGGCCGGACTCATTGACGCAGAGCGAGTGGAGCCTCGGGACAATGCAGGCGAGTGTTTTGCCCGATCCCGTCGCTCCCGTGACAAGGCCGCCCCGGCATCCTGCGCCTCGTCCGACCGCAACCCCTGCGTAGCAATACATGGCGCCGGGAATCCTCAGATAAACGGGTCTTTTTTGCTTCGGTCCCAGAACCACGTGCGCCGCCGCAGCCCACGCCGCAGGCCACGCCCAGATGCGGATGAGTTCGAGGGCGAGGCCGAGTCCGCCCGGCGGGCTTCCGGGGCTTCCGCTTGGTACCCAATGAACCGGCCCGTCACCCCAGAGGGCCTGCAGCAGGTGGGCCAGCGACGCCGCGCCGGCTGCGATCGCGAGCGACTCGGCGAGCCTCGCGAGGACATAGCGCACGTATTGGGCCCGGCTCATGCCGGAAACCCAATTTAACGCGGATTGCTAGACAAGTCTAAATGGTGCTTTTCGAGGCGCCGCGACCGAGGGAGGCTCAGCGCCAGTGGCCGCCGTGCCAGGCCCAGCCGCGGCCCGCGTGCGCCCAGCCGCCTCCGACCCAAAGCGCCCCGGGATGGGGGCGCGGGCCGTAGTGACCGGCTGTCCAGTACCAGCCTCCGTTCCAGGCCCAAAATCCGCCGATCCAGACGTAGTCCGGATAGGGGCAGGCGGGAACGTATTCGACGATCGGGGCCGGGGGCTCCTCATTGACGACCATGCCATCGGCCATTTCAGGGGCCTGGGGCGCGGCGGTGGAGGGTACGGGCACGCCTGCGGGAGCCATCTGGGCCTGGGGAACGGGAGGTTGGGCAGATGCGGCTGCAGATCCAGCCGGCGCCGAGGGAGGTGTCGGGGGCGGCCCCGGAGGTTGGGACGAGGGCATTCCACCCACGGCCCAGGTGTCATTTATCCACACCCAGCCGCCGTTGCCTTGGGCCCAGTGCCCGGCCACCCAGACTGCGCTTGGGCTCGGGGGAAGCTCCCAATGTCCGGCCAGCCAAACCCATCGATCCGTGCTGTGGGCCCAGTGACCGGCGATCCAAACATAACCGGGTCCCGGGGCGACCGTAACCTGTTCTCCCTCGGCCCGCAGGGGCGCCTGATAGGCGACGGTCTGCGTGTAACCTGCGCTGGGATAATAATATCCATAGGCCGGGTAATAGAGCGGAACGGCAAGATTGAGGCGGAAACCTACGTAGGCATTGGCGCGGGAAGGCGCCAATAATGCTAGCGAAGCGGGAATGAGGAGAAGGGCCTTTGAGTTCATGGCTTGCTGGGTACTAGGACGTCATTCTGGGACAGAGGATACAACGCCTATGTTCCCGCGGCAATAACGCAGTCCCGGCCATGGAGCCTTCCGAGGAGGGTCCGCTTCCTTTAGGAATCCGACCTTTCAAGCCGGGGGGACGCGAGCGGAGCTCCCCGCTGTCGCACGGGCCCAAACGCAATGGCGGCCGGACTCCCTGTCACCAGAAGAAGAAGTCGCCTCTGCTGAAGCCGGTGGTCGTCGGCGATCCGGCGGGCTTGTACTTTTCGAACGTGGTGTCGTAGGTGAAATTTCGCGCGTGGGGCTGGAGGTACACGGGGGCTCCGCCTAGGCCCGTCTGCCCGCCCGTCCCAACCCAGGGCCCCTGAAAATACTTGGAGCTGAAGAGCTGCCCGAGCGATCCGTTGATAGTGAGCTGGAGCCCGCCCGTTGGATAGGGAGGGGCGTACCACCAATCCTCCACGAGCCGGACCAGGTTCTGGGCGCCCCCGCTCTTGATATTTGGGGTTACAGTGGTGTTGGTGGGCGTATTTCCGGTCAGGATGGCGGCGTTGATCGTCATCGTGTCGGCCGAGCCGGTGCTTGGTGTCGCCTGGCGCGCTGACAGGGGGGTCGGAAGAGGCCCTGCGTTGGCGTTCATGCTCCAGCCCTGCGACAGGGCTGTGACGGCGTCGCCCATGATGCTCGAGGGGTTCGGGGCGTTTGTTCCACCAAAGGTGTGCAGGGTGGTGTTGAAGTCGCCCTGCACGTAGACCCCGTTGTCGGAGACGATCGTGAAACCGATGGGATTATTGTTGGAATCCGTCACGTAGGGGGTGGTGGTGGCGTTGGTAATGCGGATCCCATTCAGGGTCGTGCCCGTTTGCGGCGTGCTGTCATAGACATAGACGACGCCGTTGTAGTTTTGGGCGAGATCCGGATGGGCGCCGATGGCCTGGGTGAGGGCTGCGTTCAGGTTGCCGATGTCTATCGTCGTCACCTCGACCGCGGTCTTGCCATTCAGGTATTCGCGAGGGTCGACCATCGGCGTCCGTGGCGCCTGGATGACATCGGTAGCCGGGTTCGTGACTGGGGTGTAAATCGCGTTCCCGCCCGAGAAATACGTATTGTAGGCGGTGGTGTTAACCGACAGGCTGCCCGGCTGGTAACCGCCTACATTGACGGAGGTCACGCCCGTCCCGGGGTCCTGATTGATCGTGATCAGGATGCCTGCCGCGTTGTACATCCGGCTTGCTTTTACCAGAGGATCCTCCTCGTAAAGGGTGCCGTCCGCCGCGGCGGGAGGAGGGGCGATGACCGCGCGGTAAATATTGTTCAAATCCACCGTTCCATCCGGGTCCGAATACGCCTGTGCATAGGCCGGGTTCAGGATGTCCGCCTGGACGTTGACGCCTCCGAGGAAGTTTGCCTGGGTGCTGAGCTTGCTGACCTGGAGCGCGCGCTCAGCCGTCTGGTCCGGGGGGGCCGATTCGGGATTCGGATTGTAGATCGGGTCATAGTACGTGTTTCCCCCGCTCACGAGGGCCCGGGTCTCGCCCGAAAGAGGGTCCGAGGCGCCATTGTACTCCTCAAAGTAATACACCGACGTAGCGTAGTGTCAGCGTGATGTTCGACAGCGTTCCCAGATAGGCGCTCGCATTCGTTGCGATCGGCCCGGTGATGGTCGTACTGCTTCCAGGCTGCATCTCAAGGTTGCCCTGATAGAACACGGCAAATTGGAAAAGCGATGTGCTCGACCACACGAAATGCCGGCCGGAGTGGTAGGTCACGGTCCCAAAGAGCGGCGAGGCGAGGGTCGCGCTCGTCTGCGCCGTAAAATAATAGTTCTGGCCGATCTCGTTCACGGTGTTCGGCATGATACCCATCGCGCTCCCGTTTCCCGTCGTCGTGTTTCCAACCGGCGTAAAATGAATGTAGCGGTAGACGGACCATCCCTGTCCAACGGGATAGTTGGCGTTCACCGACGTGAGAAAGGGAAGTGTACTTGCCTGGAGGCCATTCGGGCCGCCAAGCGGATAGGTGGACTCGTAGTTTTGGGCCGATGAGACGTTTTTCGAAAGGATCAAGTTTTCCCACTGGAAATAGAGGTTCTCCATTTCGCTGTCGGCCAGCACCTTTGCCTGGTCGAGCGTGGCCTGTCGGACGGAGTTCCGATAGGTCGTGAGGCTGTAGGAGAGGATGCCTGCGGCCGCGACTGAAAGGATCGTGATCACGATCATTGCGGCCAGCAGGGCGCTTCCTCGACGCGGATCTTTTCCGGAAGGTTTCATGCTTAACACTTTGACCCGCTCTTAACCGTCAGGCGGCGGCGACGGCGTGGGCGTCGGCGTGGGCGTTGCCGACGGAGCCGTAGTCGGAGTGGGCGACGGCGTGGGCGTCGGTGTGGGCGTCGGAGACGGTGTCGGTGTCGGCGTGGGTGAAGGTGTGGGTGTGGGCGACGGTGTGGGCGTCGGCGTGGGCGACGGCGTATGGGTCGGCGACGGCGTCGGAGTCGGTGTCGGGGACGGCGTCGGTGTGGGCGACGGCGTCGGAGTCGGCGTGGGCGACGGCGTGGGCGACGGTGTCGGTGTCGGCGTGGGCGAAGGTGTCGGTGTCGGTGACGGTGTGGGCGTTGGCGTGGGCGAAGGCGTGTGGGTGGGCGACGGTGTCGGCGACGGCGTGGGCGACGGCGTGGGTGTCGGTGACGGAGTCGGTGTCGGCGTGGGCGACGGCGTCGGAGACGGAGTCGGAGTCGGTGTCGGTGTCGGTGTCGGTGACGGCGTGTGGGTGGGCGACGGCGTCGGCGTCGGCGTGGGCGAAGGAGTCGGTGTCGGTGACGGTGTCGGCGTGGGCGACGGCGTATGGGTCGGCGACGGCGTCGGCGTGGGTGTCGGAGACGGTGTGGGCGTCGGCGAAGGAGTCGGTGTCGGAGTCGGCGACGGGGTCGGCGACGGCGTATGGGTCGGCGACGGCGTCGGCGTCGGAGACGGCGTCGGTGTCGGCGTCGGTGAAGGCGTGTGGGTGGGAGACGGCGTCGGCGAAGGTGTCGGCGTCGGCGACGGGGTCGGCGACGGCGTGTGGGTCGGCGAAGGCGTCGGCGTCGGAGACGGCGTCGGTGTCGGCGTCGGTGACGGCGTGTGGGTGGGCGACGGCGTCGGCGAAGGTGTCGGCGTGGGCGACGGGGTCGGCGACGGCGTATGGGTGGGCGACGGCGTCGGTGTCGGAGTCGGCGAGGGCGTGGGTGTCGGCGACGGGGTGGGCGACGGCGTGTGGGTCGGCGACGGTGTCGGCGTGGGCGTCGGTGTGGGCGACGGCGTGTGGGTCGGCGACGGTGTCGGCGTCGGCGACGGAGTCGGCGTCGGCGTCGGCGACGGCGTGTGGGTCGGCGACGGTGTCGGCGAAGGTGTGGGCGTTGGCGAGGGCGTCGGCGTGGGCGACGGGGTCGGCGACGGCGTATGGGTGGGCGACGGGGTCGGCGTCGGAGTCGGCGACGGCGTGGGTGTCGGTGACGGGGTGGGAGACGGCGTGGGCGAAGGCGTGTGGGTGGGAGACGGCGTCGGTGTCGGAGTCGGCGAGGGCGTGGGCGACGGCGTCGGTGACGGTGTGGGCGACGGCGTGTGCGTCGGCGTCGGAGTGGGTGAAGGCGTGGGAGACGGCGTCGGCGAAGGTGTGGGCGATGGCGTCGGTGAAGGTGTGGGCGACGGCGTGGGAGAGGGTGTATGCGTCGGCGTCGGGGTGGGCGAAGGTGTGGGTGAAGGCGTGGGTGAAGGCGTGGGCGACGGCGTCGGTGACGGCGTGGGCGACGGCGTCGGCGTCGGGGTCGGGCTCGGCGTGGGGGTCGGCGAGGGCGTCGGCGAGGGAGTCGGAGTCGGCGTCGGCGTGGGAGTCGACGTTGCTGCGGGCGAGGGCGTATGCGTGGGCGAGGGAGTCGGAGTCGGCGACGGCGTGGGGGTCGGCGAGGGCGTCGGCGTGGGCGTCGGGGTCGGCGTGGGTGAGGGGGTCGGCGTGGGTGAGGGCGTGGGCGACGGCGACGGGGTCGGCGTCGGCACCGGGGTCGGTGTCACACTGGAAACAAAGCCGCCTGAAGCCGTGCTCCGGTTGGCGAACACCGCATTGACGGAATTGTTGGAGAAGAAGCTCGTCTGGCCGGCGAGGACCCCATTCACCGACGTCACTGTCCCGCTCGGAGATACTTGAATCACCTCGGACGATGCGTTGGTGAGCCGCAGATTCATTCCGACGTAATAGGTCACCGGATTTGCGTTCGAGGTCTTCACGAGCGCTGTGAACGGATACTGCGTTCCGCCGGTGACCGCGGGCAGCCCCTTGGCCACCACCATCGTGGGAGGCAGGCCCGAGGTCGCAGGATACCACCAGAGTTCCGTGTCGCCGGCCTGCGCGTTATTCTGAATGGAATAGGACCGCTGCCGCAGGATCGTGGCGATCGTGTACTGCAACACCGTCGTCCCTGAGGAGCAGCCGGCGGTCACATATATCGGCTGCGGTGAGGGTGATCGTCCAATTTCCGCCGGCCGTTGAGCCCGAGGCGTTCGCGATCGTAAACGGGATCCCATTAAAGCCCGGCAGCTTCAAGATGTCGCCCCCTTGCGGAACAAGGTAATCGGGAGCCGTCGCCTGAGGGAGATTCAATACGAGCGTGCTCGACGTGGCCTGCGTGTCGGCCTTCGTATAGGACTGGTCCTCGACCGTGACGAAGTAAGTGAAACCCTGGTAGGGTCCCATAACCCCGCTGGGGGTCGGGGCGCCGCCCGTGAAATTCGAAGCATTGATGTCGGTCGCCCGAGCCATCTCGCGCGACAGGTGCTCGAAGACATACCGTCCCTTGGCCGTGTTGTCATTGATTGTGGTCGTCTTTGTGGTGCTGACGACGCCGTTCACGAGGAACGCGACGACGGCCACCATCAGGATGCAGGCGACGCCGAGCGTCACGACCATCTCAACCATGGTGAATCCGACCGGGCGGTCCTTGCGGGTCCCGTCGTCTCTCTTCCCCTGGAATGGTCGCCCGGTGTCTTCACGGCATGGCTCGGGTTACCGTGATCGTCTGTGCGGGGACCGTCACCCCCAGGAAGGGATACGAGATGGAGAAGGTGGCGACCAACATGTAGCCGCCCGACAGATTCTGCTGAATGAGCGTCGCATTTCCCGGGGCGCCAGGGTAATTTGCCGTGACCCATTGCACCGTGCGGGTGACCGAGGCCAATACGGGCTTTTGCCCCGAGCGTGTCGCCCAGGACGGACGATAAAAGGAGAGGGGAACCCCATCGGAATCCGGCTGGGAAATGTATCCCGTCGAACCGTCGGCATACGTCCAGTTAAAGTTAGGATTGATAAAACCCGTGCCTTGAGGGGTGAGGTTGCCGGTTACCGGGTCGACCGTCGGCTGCCACATGGGGTAAACGTTGCCGTATTGGTCCCATGGGGTCTGGGTCAGGAACTGGTCGGCAAAGGACTTGATCACGTAACGGGCATGGTCGGCATACCGCGCCTTGGCGGCCACCCTATAGGCACCAATCAAAGTATCTAGAATGGTAACGATGATTAGTGACAGGAGCACGGTGGCCACCATTACCTCGACAAGCGTGAATGCCTTCCGGACAAGACGGAGTCCTCGACCCGCGAGCGGGACCTGCTCTGGTGCGGATATGGAACGTTGCACGTTTTAGTTGCTGCTGTATGAACCTTACCTTGCCTCTCGTAATTGCATTGCACCTGGATGTGGCCTTTCTCAACGCAATTCTGCGTCAAACAATCGTAATACGTAACTACCGCACAGTAGCATGCAACATTTGGGATTGCTGTTCACGCTAGCCCTTCTCGCGGTCAATCTGTGGGGGTTGATGCTGATTGCGGGACTTTACTGGCGAAACCGGTGGTTTGCACTGGCGGCGGGCCCAATTCTTGCGGTTACAGCGATTTATGCGATCGAATGCCACCACGGGCTCGGCCGCTCCCTTTCGGGCCTGGGACAATTCTCCACGGTGGTTTCGATCGCACTAATCGCGCTCAGCGCCGGCCCTTGGGAGCCCCGGTCCCTTGGGCCCCGCGGGACAGGGCGCTCCTTCGGGCCTGGCGGGCCGAATTCGCCCCAAGAAGGCTTGTGGGCTGTCTCGGGATCTGCGCTGCGATCTTTCTCTACGCGTTTCTCTGGAGATTCACGTCCCCGGACATCGACGGATCCTCGGAAAAGATCGCCGATTTCTCCTACATCTGCAGCTACTACACCGGGGAGACGATACCGGTACCGGACGCATGGCTCTATCCCTATCTTTCGACCCAGTACTACAGTTTTCAGCACTACGGCGCCGCGCTGATGGGACGGGTGCTCGGCCTCCAGACCGGCGAATGCTATAACATCGGCCTCTGCCTGCTGATAGCGCTCGGGGGATCGGCCTTCTCCGGAGCCGTGTTCATGGCCGCGCGCAAGGCCTGGGTCAGGGCGCTCGTCATCTTTGGATTCGTGTTCGGCGGCATGGGCATGACGCTCCTCGTTCACCTGACCGACACGGACGTGCTCCCCTGGACCAGCATGCGCTACATTGGAAGCGCCCCCATGGACAAGCCGCCGCTGGGGCCCTGGCTCAAGGCCTACCAGTCCAAGTTCGAACACCTCGAGCTTCCCGGGGAACCCTTTTCGTACTCCATCTACCTGGGGGACTACCATCCCCCGCTTTCCGGCTATTACCTCCTCGGGCTGTGCGCGATGGCGATGCTCCTCTGGGCGCGCACGCGGCAGTACCGGTATGCGGCGATCGCGGGATGCACGCTGACCTGGACGCTCCTCGCCAACACCTGGGTGCTGCCGCTGCAGGCGATCGGGATAGGCGCCTGGCTCGCGTTCAACTGGAGGGACGCCCGGCGCCTCGTGCCCGCCGTCATGGCCGGCGCCGCGACCATCTGGCTTCTGACGTGGGTGTACCTCTCGGTCTTCACCGCGTCGGCCTCGGGTTACGGAGCGGCCATGCGGATGGTGCCCTGGAAGGAGCACACCCCGCCGCTTCTGTTTCTTCTGTTCCTGCTCCCGACGATTGCGCTCTGCCTTCTCGGCCTCGTATCCGGGAGCCCGCAGGGCCGGCGCCTGGGCCTCTTCTGGTCCTTTCTCCTCATCTTCACCGAGTATTTCTACGTGGATGACATCTACTCGGGGATGTACGACCGGTTCAACACGACGCTCAAGTGGTGGCCCTGGGTGGCCGCGGGGGCGCTGATGACGCTCGGGCCCTTCGTCCTCGAGCAGGCCCGGCGCCGCTGGGTCCGCGTGGTCGGGTTCCTCTTCTGCTTTTATCCCTGCTTCTATGTGCTCGACCTCTGGAGGCCGTTCCTCGGGGGACCGAGGGAGTCGATCGGCAAGATGGAGGGCACGACCTACCTGACCAAGGACGAATTCCCCCGTCTGATGCTCGGCCGCCTCAAGGTTGAGAAACCCGGCGTCGTCATCGAGCGCCCGGAAAAGGAGGGCGGCTTCACGAACTCGGCGGTCATTCCGCTTTTCGCGGGGCAGAGGATGTGGCTCGGATGGTACGGCCACGAGCTGCTTTGGCGGGAATTCCGCGAGGACGTGAGGCGGCGCCATGACCGGCTCGTCAGCTTCTTCAACGGAGAGATGCCCGATGCGGGAAAATGGCTCATGGCCCAGGGGATTGATTACGTCCTTTGGTACCGGCAGGGCGACTCCCCGGAACTCTGGGCCAAGGTGAACAAGGCCGTCGGCCCCGAGTACATCTGGTGCGATATCCTCACCTACCAGAGCCCGCGGGAGGACGGCCGCCGGGTGGGGCTTTGGAAGCGCGCCCCCCTTGCCGCCCCCTGACGGGGCGGCCGCTCAGGCCGCCCGGTCCCGCAGTTTCTCGAAGGTGTGGAGCGCCGCTCCGACAACCTGGTCCATGTTGAGATAGCGGTATTGCGCCAATCGGCCGATGAAGGTCACCCCCTGCTGGCCGTCCGCCAGAGACGCGGTAGCGGGCCGCCAGCGCGTCGCTTTCCGCGCCCGGAACCGGGTAGTTGGGATCGCTTTCGCCGGGCCTGTATTCCGCGGGGAATTCGCGGACCAGGTTCGAGCACCGGCTGACCTGGCCGGTCACGTGCTTCAGCTCGACCGTCCTCGTGAAGGGCTCGGTTCCCGGGTAATTGACCTGGAGGACCGGCTGGACAAAGCCACCCTTCGGCACCCCGTCCTGCCCGATCTCCTCGAGGAGCGTAGCGGGCGGTCCTGTAGGGCAGGGGCCCGAACCGGCATTCAAAGAATTCGTCGAGGGGACCGGTGTAGATCATGTGCCTGCGACGGACATGAGGAAGGAGCTCGCGGTAGTCGGTCCCGAGGCGCAGGTCGGCCTTCGACGCCTCCAGGATGGCGTCGAACATGGGCTGGTAGCCCTCCTTAGGGAGGGCCTGGAACACGTCCCGGAAATAGCGCTCGTCGAGGCCCGTGTGGATGGGGAGCCGGCGGCAGACGGAGGCGTCCAGGGCCTCCGCCGGCCTCCCCCACTGTTTTTCGGTGTAGCCCCGGTAGAAGAGTTCATAGAGCTCGGGGCCGACCGCCGCGAGCATCGCCTCCTTGGAGTTGGCCGGGGCGGCGATCGCCACGGCGCTCCGCGCCAGGTAGGACTTGAAGTCGTCCTCGGTGGCGCCCGGATTGCCCGTGAGCTGGCGGAACGTGCCGAGGTTGACCGGGAAGCTCCAGTAGATTCCGCGGGTAAAGACGCTGACGCGGTACTTCGCATCCGTCCACGCCGTGAAGCGGCTCAGGTAGGTGCGCACGAGCTCCGAATTCGTCCGGAAATAATGGGGCCCGTAGACGTGGTAGAAGAGTCCGTTTCGGTCCTTGCGGTCGTGGCAGTTGCCCCCGATGTGGTCGCGGCGCTCCACGACGAGGCAGCTTCGGCCGAGCGAGCCCAGCCGCTCCGCCAGAACCAGCCCCGATAGGCCGGCTCCCACGATGAGGTAGTCGTAGCTCTCCCGCATCGGTCAGTTTCGTAGCCGAAAAAGGTCGCGATGCAACCGCAGCGCCTTGGGTGCGAACCCCCATATGCGCACGGTCGGGTGGCCGCCGATCCGGTCGCGGAAATGGATGGGGACCTCCTCGAAGCCCTCGGGCTCAAGGAGAAGCGCCATGGCGATGTTCGCCAGGTTGAAATCCCCGGGGATGCGGCCCGCGGCGGCCGCGGCAAGGGGGGCCCTGTAGAGGCGGAAGGGCACGTTCGTGTCATTGAGCCGGGTGCGGCGCGTGAGCTTGAGGGAGAGCCGAAGGACGGCGCTGATCACCCTGCGGGCAAGCCCGTCGTCGCGGCTCGTCCTCCTGCCGTAGATCGCCGCCGCCCTCCCCCGCCTCTCCCACACGCTCGCGAAGCCCGCCGGATCGCACTGGCCGTCGGAGTCGATTTGGAAGACATGCGTTGCCCCCATCCGGTGGGCCTCGATGTAGCCGACGAGGCAACTCTGCCCGTGGCCCCGATTCGCGTGCCTGTGGACCCGCAGTTCCGGCCAGCCGAGCGCAGATAGGCGCGCCGGGGTGGCGTCGGTCGAACCGTCGTCGACGACGAGGATTGCAAACCGGCCGTCGCCCAGGGTCCGCAAGAGCTCCGCGCGCCACTCGGTCAGGACCGGCACGATGGCGTCCTCCTCGTTGTACACGGGCACGATCAGGACGAGTTCGGTCGGTGTGTTGGGCACGGGGAGATTCATGCGTCTGAGCCGGCTGGACGCGACGGGCCATCGTCACAGCCCGGGTCCTCGCCACGCAACGTCAAACCCGATGGGTGATATTCGCGTAGGCGGGTCCGAGGCGCCGATTCAAAGTTTTCTGACAATTGAAGCGACCCTGGGAGCGTCTACTCCGACAGGAGTTCCGCCCCTTCAAGGGCGAGGAGCCGCGTTTTCGTGCGGACGCCCCCGGGTCCCGAAAACCCGGTCATCGTGTCCTTTGCGGATACGATCCGGTGGCAGGGAACGAGGAGCGGCCACGGATTCGTGGCGAGCGCCACGCCGACGGCGCGCGCCGACTCCGGCCCAAGCGCCAGCGCCCGGGCGATCTCGCCGTAGCTCGCCTTGCAGCCGGCCTTGATGGCGAGGGTCTGGAGGTAGACGGCATGTTGGAAGTCGCTCACCCGCTTCCAGTCGATCGCCACGTCCGAGAAATCCTGCGGCGTGCCGGAGAGGTGGAGACGGACGCGGGCGATCACCCGGCGCACCCATTCCGGGGCGTCGCCTTCCTGGAGCCCCGCGCCCCCGCCGCGGGCGAGCCGCTCCCCGGTCCGGGCCTCGGTCTCCTCGGGAAGCTGGAAGCGGGTGATTCCGGCATCGGCCCAGGCGAGACCACAGGTGCCGAACGGGGTGGGAAAGAGGACGTAGGGCATGACGGCGGACCAGGCGCCGAATTTTCAGCGGGGAGGGCGAAGCGAGGCAACGGCAATCGACGCGCGGGGAAACGGCTTTCCTTTCTCCGGATCCGTGGTTTTGTCCGTCCTCGTCCCCCTCAAAGATTTTCCCCGCAGAACACATCCCCCTATGGCCTTGAAGATCCGACATTGGATGGTGAAGCAGGAGCCCGAGAGCTACTCATGGGAGGACTTTGAGAGGGACGGACGGACCTCATGGGACGGCGTCCGCAATTACCAGGCGCGCAACAATCTGAGGGCCATGCATCGTGGAGACGGCGTGCTCTTCTATGCGAGCGGCGGCCCGAAGGAGGTGGTCGGCGTCGCAAGGGTCGAAAAGGCCGCCTATCCCGACCCCACGGCGGAGGAGCCCGGCTGGGTTTCCGTGGAACTGAAGGCGGTCCGCCGACTGGGCGCCCCGGTGCCCCTCGCCCGCATGAGGGCTGAGCCGGCGCTCTCCGGGGTCCCCCTTCTCCGGCATACCCGCCTGTCGGTGATGCCGCTCACCCAGAGCGATTTTGAGCTGATCGTGCGGATGGGATCCCCGGCCTAGGCGGACGCGCCCTCCAGCGGCTTTTTGCCGGGCGCCATGTGGGATTCAAAATTGGGATAAAGGAGGGGCAGGATGAAGAGCGTCAGCACCGTGCCGGTGAACAGGCCGCCGATGATGACGACCGCAAAGGGCCGCGCCGTCTCGGCGCCGACGCCCGTCGAAATCGCCATGGGAAGAAGCCCGAGCATCGCCATGAGGGACGTCATGACCATGGGCCTCACGCGCGACGTGGCCCCCTCCCTGATCGCATCCATCATCTGGTAGTCGCGGTCGCGCCTGAGCTCGTGGATCCGCGACACAAGGATGACGCTATTCTGGATGGAGATGCCGAAGAGGGCGATGAATCCGACCAATGCGGCGACGGATAGATTGAGGCCCGCGAGCGGCAGGGCCACGAGGCCGCCCGCCGCGGAGAAGGGCACCGTGAGGAGGATCAGCACCGCGAATTTCGAGGAATCGAACGTGATGAAGAGAAGGAAGAAGATGGCGAGGAGCGTGAAGGGAACGATCACCTCTAGGCGCCTCTCGGCGCGCTGCTCGTTCTCGAACGAGCCGGTCCATTCCAGACGGTAGCCCGTGGGCAGGTGGATGGCGGCCGCGACCTTTCCCTCCGCCTCGGTGACGACTGAGTCGAGGTCGCGGTCGCGGACGGAGAGCTTGATGTCCGTGCGGCGCTCGTTCTCCTCGCGGTAGATGCTGGCGAGGCCCGGCTGGATCTCCACCGTCGCCAGGGCGCCGAGGGTCAGGCGTTCGCCGTTGGACCCGAACACGGGGACGTTGCGGATCGCATCGACGTCAAGGACCGATTCCGGCGTCAGCTTGACCACGAGGTCAAACGTGCGCTCGCCCTCGAGCACCTGGGTGGCGGCCTGGCCCCCGATGGCCGTGGCGATCACGGTCTGGACGTCGGCGACGGAAAGGCCGTAGCGCGCGATGGCGGACCGGTCGACGGCGATCTGGATCTGGGGCTGGCCGAGAAGCAGGTTGGTCCCGACGTCCGCCGCCCCGGGCACGGTCCTGATGACGTCGACGATCCGGTTTGCGTAGTCCTGAAGCTTCACCGGATCGTCGCCAAAGAGCTTGATCGCCAGCTCGCTCTTAACCCCCGAAACGGCCTCGTCGACGTTGTCCTCGATGTACTGGCTGAACTGGCTGTCGATCCCGGGGATCTCGCGGAGGCTTCGGGCCATGGCCGCGACGAGCGCGTCGTGGGTGTGGGCCGTCGTCCACTCCTCCTTGGGCTTCAGGCCGACGCTGTATTCAGTCACGTCCCACCCGTTGACGTCGGTGCCGTCGTCGGGGCGTCCTAGCTGGCTGACGACGTACCTCACCTCGGGGAACGAGGCGAGGCGGCGCCTGACGTTCGCGGTGATCTTGGCCGACTCCGAAGGGGAGATCGACTGCGGGGCGAAGGTGCGCACCCAAAGGTCGCCCTCGTCCAGCTTCGGCAGGAATTCGCTGCCTATGAAATGGAAGATGACCGCGCCGAGGACGAGGAGCGCGGCGGCGACGCCGAAGACGACCCGCCGGGACCGCAGCGCGAATTCAAGGGCGGGCCGGTAGACGTGAAGCAGGCGGCCGACGATCCACGACTCGTCCCCGGCCACCTTTCTCCTGAGGGCGAAGCTTGCCAGAACGGGCACGGCCGTGATCGCGAAAACCGTGCCGGTGATGAGGGCGAACGTGAGCGTGAGCGCCATGGGGCGGAAGATCCGGCCCTCGACCCTCTGGAGCGTGTAGAGCGGCACGAACGCCGTCAGGAGGATCGCCTTGGAGAACAGGATCGGCCGGCCCATCTGGGACACCGCCTCTATGATGACCGCGCGCAGCGACCGGACCTGCCCCCTGCGCTGCTCGAGGATGCGCAGGATGTTCTCGATCACGACGACCGCCGAATCCACGATGATCCCGAAGTCGATTGCGCCGAGCGAGATGAGGTTTGCCGGTATGCCCCGGAGGTCGAGGAGCATGAACGCGCCAAGGAGGGCGACCGGGACGGCGAGCGCCACGACGAGGGCGGAGCGCCAGTTGCCTAGCCCGAGAAAAAAGAAGAGCACGAGCAGGACGAGCCCGATGCCCTCGATCACATTGTGGCGCACCGTGTGGAGCGTGCGGTCGACAAGGGCCGTCCGGTCATAATACGTCACGAGCCGTACCCCGGCCGGCAGGTAGTGGGCGTTGATCTCGTCGGCCATCCTCTTGACGCGCTCGCACACCTCGACGGGGTTTTCGCCGCGCCTCATGATGACGATTCCCTCCGCGACGTCATCCTCGTCCTTGATGCCGCCGGGATAGCCCTTGACGTCCGTATCCGTCCGCCCGACGCGGCCGAGCCGGACGGCGTTGCCGATCACGACCCGGCCGACGTCGCTGATCCGGATCGGCGTGCCGCCCCGGGTGTCGACCGCCACGGCCTCGATGTCGGCCGTATTGCGCAGGAAGCCAAGGCCCCGGACGACGTAGAGCTCCGAGCCGTGCTCTACATAGGAGCCGCCGGCGTTCGTATTGCTGTTCGAGAGGGCCGTGAACACCTGCTGGAGCGTGAGGTTGTACGACTTGAGCTTCGCCGGATCGATGAGCACCTGGTACTGCTTCGTCAGCCCCCCAAAGGGGTTTATGTCCACGACTCCAGGAACCGACCGGAATTTCTTCTCGACCACCCAGTCCTCCAACGCCCGCACCTCGGTGGCGGGGAATCCCTTCGGCGCGCGCAGGGTGTAGCGGAAAACCTCGCCGATCGGCGTCGCATCGGGCGACAGGCTGGCGCTGGCCCCCGGCGGCAGCGTCACGTCCCCGAGGAGCTGGTGGGCGAGGGTGCGGATCGTGTTGTTGTCCGCATTGTCCTCGAATACCAGCGTGATCTGCGAAAGGCCGAAGAGGGAGATCGAGCGCATCGACACCCGCCCGGGGATGCCGTTCATCGCGCTTTCAATCGGGATGGTGACAAGGCGCTCCACCTCCTCCGCCGCGTGCCCCGGGAATAGGGTGATGACCTGCACCGTCACGTTCGTGACGTCCGGGTAGGCCTCGACCGGCAGCTCCCGGTAGGATCCTATGCCGGCGAGGACGAACGCCGCAAGGCACACGAGCACGATGGCCCGGTGTTGAAGCGCGTAGAGCGTGATTTTGCCGATCATCGGGAATCAGCGGTCAATCGGCGGGGTCGAGGATGGACTGCAGCAGGAGGCCTCCTTCGGTCACGACCTTCTGCCCGGCGCTGAGGCCGTCGAGCACCGGGACCCTCCCGTCCTTCTCGGTGCCGATCGACACCTGCCGGCGCTCGTACTGGCCGGGACCGACCTCGACGAACAGGTAGTTGCGGTTGTCCACCATGAAGATCGCCTTCGAGGAGATCTCGACGCCGGCCTTCGCCACTCGTGATTCGTCCTGGACGACGTCGGCGAGGACGTACATCTCGGCCTTGAGGAGCTTGTCGGGATTGCGGACCATGCCGCGGACGATCACCGTTCGGGTCGACGGGTCCATTTCCTCGCCGACCTTCTCGACGGCGCCGTCGAACACGCGGTCCGGGAACGCCCGGGCATGGACCCGCAGGGCGAGCCCGGGCTCGAGCGACGGCAGGTCGGACTCGGACACATCGAGCTGGATCCAGAGCAGCGTCGGATCGCTCACCACAAAAAGCGGGGCGAACAGGTTCGGCGCGTTTGCCAGCATCTGGTCGTTGCGGACCTCCTGTCCGGGATTGATGTTGCGCTCCACCACGACGCCCGCGACCGGCGAACGCAGGACGAACGCCTCGCCCGTCTCGGACTCGCTCCCGCCGTAGAGCTTTAGCCGCGACTCGGCGCGGTCCCGCTCGGCCCTTGCGGCGACAAACGCCGCCTCCGCGGCCTCGACATCCTTTGCGGCCGCCGCGCCGTGCTCCAAAAGATCCTTTGCCCGCAAGAACGCCTTCTGCGCCGCTGCGAGATTCCCGGTGGCGGTCTGCGCGTCTGCGAGCGCCTGGCCGTAGTCGGGCGAGCTGATGTCAGCCAGGGGCGTCCCCGCCGAAACGGGCTGGCCGATGTCGGCCCGTATGGCGGTCACCTGTCCGATGACCGGGGTGAAGATGCGCACGGTCGTCTGGTCATTCCAATAGAGGCGCCCCGTCAGGTGGGTGATGGCCAACTTCCTGGGCACCGCGGCCTCGACCGTTAGCGACGACAGCTGCGGGGCGTCGGCGGGGAAACTGACCCGCTCGCCCTCGACCTTGGGCTCCGGGGGCGCCGAGGCCTCGGGCGACTGCCGTCCACAGCCCGCCGTGGAAAGGCCCAAGCCCAGGCCCAGGGCGGCCAGGAGCGCTAGGGCGCACCGATTCAGGGCTGCGTGAAGGGGGCGCGGATGGAGGGCTCGTTGGGTCATGGTGGTTTCTCCTCGATTCAGTCGGTTTCCACGGATCGCTTGGCGGCTACAGCCGTCCCAGGGCCGCGAGAAGGGCTGCGGCTGCGGCCGCAGCGTCCGCATCGGCCTGCACGGCTGCCTGACGAATGCTGTTGTCGTTTCGCTGCGCATCAAGGAGGTCGATCAGCGCGGCGCCGCCCTTCTCGTAGGCGTAGACCACGCTTTTTGTCACCTCGGCCGACTTGGGCAGGAGCGACTGCTCGTACCTTCGGGCCCGGTCCCTGGCCTCGCGGTAGGCGACCCGGGCCGCGGAAACGTCCGCCGCCGCCTGGACACGCACGCTGTCGAGATGCGCCTCCGCCTGGTTGCGGGCGGCCTGGGCGGCGAGGATTTCGCCCGTGTACTGGTTCCAGAGGGGCAGGGGCAGCGAGAGGCCGACGCCGATCGTGTCGGGCTGCGCGGGCGGATTGCGCTCGAACTGAAGGCTGACGGTGACATCGGGCACGCGCTCGCGGCGCTGCAGCTTGAGGTTCGTCTCGGCCTGCTCGACGCCGGCCTCGGCTGCCGCGATGTCCGGCCGATCGGACAGGGCCATGTCCTCGAGGCCCGGGGCCGCCGCCTGCGAGAGCTGCCCCAAGCTGTCGGAAAGCTCCGTGGAGCCATCCGGACTCGGGTTCCCGAGAAGCGATTCAAGCGCCACCACGGCGGACTTTGCGGCGGCGACCTCGGACTGCGCCGCTAGTTCGTCCTGGTCCGCGGCGATTTCGATCCGCCCCTGGTCGGATTTCGAGAGGTCGCCGGCATGGTAGCGGTGGGCCGCGATTTCGGCCTGGCGCCTGAGCTCCGCGGCGGATTCGGTCAGGACCCTTGCCTGCTCCCGGGAGGAGAGCGCCGCGACATAGGCCTGGGTGACCGCCTGCAGGAGCAGGCGCTGGGCATCCTCCTTCTGGAATTCGGCTACGTGAACGCCGGCATTGGCCGAATCGCGGATGAGGCCGCGCTTCGAGATCTGGATGAGCTGGCTAAGGGAGACGATGCTGTCGTAGGCCCGGTTGAGCAGGCTGTTGCCCATCGGCGTGGATTCGGGCGTTCCGTCGGTGCTGATCTTCGCGGTGGAGAGCCCCAGCGTGGGGTTGGGGAATTCGCGAGCCGCCCTCAGTTGGGCGAGGGCGGCATCCACCTGGATTCTGGCCACCCTGAAGTCGGCGTTGCGTTCGAGGGCAATCCGCCGGGCCTCGGCCAGCGACAAGGGAGTCCGAACGGAGGCCGGCGCCTGTCCGCGGGCGCCGCCCGCGACAAGGACCAAGGCGAGGAGTGCGCCCGCAATCCGCCGGGAACAATTCGTAAGAAATTGATCTCCAGGGATACAGGGCGCCATTCCGCCATCGTAGCATCGTTGCCCCAGCGCGTACATCGGGCCATGCTTGGTTCGGTGTTAGGGCTTTGCCTGATGGAGCGCGATAGGGACGGCCTCCCGCCGCGCTAGACGCGCTTCTCGTTCTCGACCCATCGCACCGCGGCGTGCATGAGGGCCGTAGCGTTCTCCAGGCCGAGCTTCTCCTTGATATGGGCGCAGTGGGTCTGGATCGTCTTCAGGCTCAGGTGGAGCTCGTCCGCAATGAAGCGCGTCTCCTGGCCCTGGCCGATCCGCTGGAAAACCTCGAGCTCCCGGTTGCTCAGCCGCTCGATGGGACTGACCGCGAGCTTGGGGCCAATGCCGACGTACTTCTTGGCCATCTGGGAGGCCATGGTCTCGCTGACGAAGACGCCGCCCTGCAGGACTTCGTGAATCGCGGTGATGATGTTGCTCGTGGTCTCGCGCTTCATGACGTAGCCCACGGCTCCCGCGCGAAGCGCCCTCTCCGCGTAGTGCGTCTCATCGTGCATCGAAAGCACCAGGGCCTTGGGCGGCTGCGCGAGCAGTTGGATGCGCCTGATAAGGTCAAGCCCGGATTCCCCGCGCAGGGACAGGTCGACGATGACCACCTCGGGCTTGGTCGCCTCTATCCTGGCAAAGGCCTCGTTCGCCTCCTCGGCCTCGCCGCAGACGGCGAGGTCGGGTTCGTTTGCGATCAGCTTCTGCAGGCCCTCGCGGACGAGCGGATGATCGTCCACGATGAACACAGGGTGGCGCATGGGTGCGGTCTCTGCTTCGGGTTGGGTTCCGCTCATGGTCGGGATACTGGCCGGGCGAGCGTGCAAATGACAAGCGTACCGCCACCGGGCTGTGCGGTGACGGCCAGGCTCGCGCCGATGATGGACGCCCGATGGGTCATGATCCTCAGCCCGAGGCCCTCTCCCCGGGATCCGGGCGGGGCGAGTCCGGTTCCGTCGTCGTGCACGCTCAGTACGACCTTGCCGCCGCGATCCTCAAGCGCGATGTCGATGCGCTTTGCGCGTCCGTGGCGAACGGCGTTGCGCACGGCTTCCTGCGCGATCCTGTAAAGATGGGTCGCGGTCCCGTTCTCCTCAAAGGCGGCGTTGCCTTCGCAGCGGCACACGCATTCGACGCGGAAATTCTGGGAGGTGGCCGCGGCGAACTCTTGCAGGGCGATTGCAAGGCCCTCGCGCTCGATCTCGGCGAGAAGCAGGCCCTTGGCGAGGTTTCGCGTCTGCTCGATTCCGTCCTCGATAAGGCCGATGATTTTTTTCATCTCCTGGGCCTCGTCGGCCTTTCGGTCGGCCATCCTCGCGCCGAGGGCATGCGCCACCAGGGCCGTACCGGTCAGGTGCTGGCCGAGGCCGTCATGAAGGTCGTGGCCGATGCTGCGCCGCTCCCTGTCGCTGATTTCCAGGATGGCCCGCTCGAGGCGCTCGCGCTCTGCGATCTCGTCCGTGAGCGCGGCCGTGCGCTGCCGTATCCGCGCCTCCATTTCGCGCTGAAGGGCCAGGAGGCTCGAAAGGAGCCAGACCACCATGAGGTAAGTGCCGAGCGCGATGAGCGAATTCCAAACGGGAACAAGGGTCTTCGAAAAATGGGCCCCGGCTGCGAAGTCGCCGATCAGCCAGGTCGCGATGCTGAGGACCGAGGTTACGACGCCAAACTCTCCATCCAACCGAGGCAACCGCGAGGCAGATGGGCAGCAGATAAAACACCAAGAGCGACAGCTCGAACCCGGTCAGGTAGTCCGCGACACCGATCACGAGCACCAGGATGAACGTGAAGGCAACCAGGCGCCGCCGATGCGAGGGGTTCGTTATGGACACGATGCTCCACCAGAAATCCCGGCGCCATGCGTTGAATAAGCCGGCGAGCGATGACGATGGGTGGGGCTTGCTCACGAAACAGGGCCCTGCGTTAATGGTGCTAGAACTCCACGTGCGCTCTCACGGCATAGACGGGGAACGGTCCGCGGTCTCTGTTGAATCCGGGATTCCACACATATTGAAAATCTGGAGCCATCCTAAGCCACTTGCACACCTTGATGTCGTAATAGGCCTCGACGATCTGCTCGAGGCCGTAATTGAGGCGCCCGTCCCCGAGGATGAGCCCGATCCCCCCGGCTGCGAGGTAGGCCCTGTGTTCGGACGACAGGCCGCTGACGACGCCCGCGACGCCCAGCGTGTCGTCGGCGCGGCCCCACCGGGTACCCTTCATGCTCAGGCCAAGCCCGCCGCGGATTGATCGATCTCGGTGAATGCGAAACTCTCGGTTCTGCCGTCGTCCCAGCTCAGGCGGGCGAAAACGCCGAGATCCGACGTCAATTCCTGGTCCCAGCTCAGTCCAAACCCCACCTTTGAACGGTAGGTCCGCGTTTTTGTGATATCCACGTCGGCCGAGGGCTCGGCGACGGCATCCGAATAATTGCCCATGTAAGCGCGGTTCCAGAAGACGAAGGGTCGGATCGTGCCGTCATGGCCGTCCAGGGTGTAGGTCCTGTCAAACTGCAGGATCTGTCCCCAGGCCTTCATGAGATGCGGATCCAGCGTGGCCCCATTGGACTTCCGTGGGCTCCATGAAGATCCCGTAGTGGATCGTCCAATGCTTCGTGTTGTACTCGGCAACGAACCCCCCGGTGTAGCCGATCACATCGGCCGGGTAGTCCCAAGCCGCGCTTTCCCAAAGCGCCCAGTTCAGGAACTGGGTGCGCGAGTCGTGGCTGTAGGCGTTTTGGTCGAAGAAATCGCTGGCGGCGAATTTTCCGAGGCTAAGGGTGATCCGATTGACATCCACGGTGCCCGAAAGCTGGTTCTCGTCGTCCTCGATCTTCTCGGTTTCGCCGCCGAGTCCGAAGGTCTGCCTAATGTAGAGGCGCGACGTATTGTAATGAAAACTGTAGAACGCGGCCTTGACCGCCTCCCCGTTCGGGAAGCCCGCGATGCCAAGCGTGCTGCCAAGTCCATGGCCTTGGAAAATCTCCGGGTTGTAGTAGAGCTCGGCGCCGTCCCAAAGCTTGCGCCCGAGATAAAGCGTGAACGAGAACGTGCGCTCCTCTTCCGGTCCGGGGAGGAAGCTGTTTGGCCCCGCGTAAGGGGAATTAAAGCCGTAGTCCCACTGCTCGATGACGGTGGTCTGCACATGCAGGCTCCAATCCTCGGAACCGGTTGCGACGGGAGCCGGATTGGCCTGGGTCGGCGCGCCCGCGGCGATCGGCGGGTTTGCGGCCGCCTGGCCATTCGCCCCGCCAAGGAATGAGCCTACCCCGATGAAGGCTGCCATCAAAACGAACCAGGTCCGCGGGCATCGTTTCACCGGGCCGCATTTGCGGGCAAATCCTTCATGAAAGGCGAGTTCGAGCGGAATCGGCATGGGTCTCGGGGGCGTGGCCCATGGTGCTTGGGGAATGCAGGCGGGATCAAGCCGATCCTCAAGACTCTACACGAATTTAACGCGCCCGGGCGCGGCGGCGGACAAATGTCTGCCCGAAGCGGCGCCGGAGTCCGCAGCGCAGTCGCGTCCGCGTCTCCGGTCGGGTCGCGCCGGGCGAAACCCCATGCGTCCCGGGCAAAGTCCCTGAACGCGGCGGCTCCCGTTATCTACAAGCCCGAGAGGCGAGCGCCCGCGAGCGCGCCTGCGTTGGGTAATTATCCTTAAAAGGGGAGCGCCTCGTTCCGCGGAGGCCCCGTCACGGCGTCCGGCCGTTCAATAGGCCCATAAAGGAAGTCCATATATCAATATTAAAAAACAAGTTGCATCATTATTGGTCGGATGGTTGTTGCGGCGCTGCGTGCCCCTGCGCCAAGCCCTATGCGCAAAATCAGAGTCGGTTTGGGCAATAGTTGCGCAAAAGAAATTCCGGCACGTTCCGATCATAGTCCGAAGGCGAAAATCCCGGGCTCGCCCCCTTTGGATTTCGAGAGCCTGCGACCCAAGATGCCCTCCGTCCCAAAAATGTTAAACTCAACTGCTGAAGCTCCGTTCGCTGACTGGACGTCGAACCCGTTCGGGCATCCAGCGCCGAGCGGAACGTGCACCCCGATCTTCCTTCCCGATGGGAAAAACGGGCAGGATGGCGCGCGCGAAGCCTGCGGGTCCCCGGACAGCCGTGCCGAAGGCCGGGGTTTCGGAAGGGGCAACGGCGAACGCAGGCGCAACCGCCAGACCCTGCCCCTGCTTGCTGCCTCGGCGGAGCTTGCCCGCGAATCCATCATCATCACGGATGCCGAACTCGACCGTCCCGGTCCGCGGATCGTCTACGTGAATCCGGCATTTACGCGCATGTGGGGCTACACGGCCAATGACGTTCTGGGCAAGACGCCGCGCATTCTCCAGGGGCCGAAGACGAGCGGCGCCGTGCGGGACCGCATGAAGAGCACGCTCTCCTCCGGCGAGATCTACCGGGGGGAGGGCGTTAACTACCGCAAGGATGGCTCCGAGGTGATTGTCGACGTGGAGATCGTCCCCCTCCTGGGGATCGGAGGCGCGGTCACCCATTTCATCGCATTCCAACGGGACGTGACCGAGCGAAGGAAGGAGGAGCAGGTCCTTGCGGAAAGCGAGTCGCGCTATCGCACGCTTGTCGAACTGTCGCCCGACGCGATATTCGTTTACGCCGACGGGCGGATTGTCTTCGCCAACCCAGCGACGGCCAAGCTTCTTGGAGCCGAGAGCCCCGGCAAGGTCGCGGGCCTCAGTCTCTCCGATCTCGTTCCCACCGATTCGCGCGACGCCATGAGGAGGCAGATGGACCTGGCGCTCTCCGGCCACCATTCGCCGTCGTTCGAGGAGCAAAGGCTGGTCCGCTTCGACGGGGCGACGGTCTTCGTCGAATCCGTGGGCATCCCGATCACCTTCGCCGGAAAGCCGGCGGTCCAGGTCCTCTTTCACGATCTGACCGAGAGGATGAAGCTTGAGGAGCAATTCCACCACGCGCAGCGCCTCGAGAGCATCGGCATGCTTGCGGCGGGCATCGCCCATGACCTCAACAACGTGCTAGCGCCCATACTGCTGGCGGCTCCGATGCTTCGCGACACCGCCGCGCCGTCCGACAAGGGCCTGTTGACCGACATTGAGAAAAGCGCCGTCCGGGGCGCCGGACTGGTTCGCCAAATCCTGGGGTTTGCCCGAGGCGTTGGCGGGGAACCCCAGATCGTGCAGCTGAAGCACCTGCTCGACGACATCTACAGCGTCCTCGGCAGGACGCTCTCGAAGAGCATCGAGATCGAGCTGCGGAGCCCGTCGGATCTTTGGCCCGTCAAAGTCAACCAGACCCAGGTCCACCAGGTGCTCCTGAACCTATGCGTGAATGCGCGCGACGCCATGCCGAACGGCGGCACCCTGCGCCTGAGCGCCGAGAACTGCGCCCTGGACAAGGCCGGTGCGGCGCGCCGCGAACCGGGCGCCCGTCCCGGCTATTGGGTGGTCCTGCGGGTGCAGGATACGGGGACGGGCATCTCCGCCGACGTGCTCGCCCGGATCTGGGAGCCGTTTTTCACGACGAAACCCGCCGACAAGGGCACGGGGCTGGGCCTGTCCACGGTGCGTGGAATCGTCGAAAACCATTCAGGCTTCATCACGGTCCAGACCGAGATCGGACGCGGCACCACGTTTCGCGCCTATTTCCCCCCGGCGGAGGGCAGCTTCTCGGTCGATGCGGCCAAGCCCTTTGCGCCCCGCGGCAGCGGCGAACTCGTGCTTCTGGTGGACGATGACGCCCTGGTGAGAGTGGCGACCACGGAGATGCTGACGCGCCACGGATACCGCGTGATGGTCGCCGGGGACGGCGCGGAGGCCCTGGTGCTCTTCAAGGCGCGCCGAAGGGAGATCGACCTCGTCATCACGGACCTCGACATGCCGCACTTGGCGGGCCCGGAGCTCGCGGCCATGGCCCGCAAGGTGAACCCCGACGTGCCGATCGTTGCGATCAGCGGAGTCCAGCCGGGCAAGGACCCTCGAAGCCCCGGGAATTCAATGAACGCGTTTCTCCTCAAACCGTTCACCGCCGAGAGCATGCTCGCCGTCGTCCACGGCCTGCTCCACGCGAACCATCCGGCGATCTGAGCATTCCGCGCCCCGGGAAGGTCCTTCGGAGCCGCCCCTTGAGAGGCGATCGGATTTGACGGCTCGACCATGGACCGGCGCCATCGGCAACCCGGATGGGCGAAGCTATCCCCATGGCCGCTGTTTAACGGCGTGGGTACTTCGGGCCACCGCCGGGTTTATTGAGACGGCGGCCGCCATTCGGGAGTCGCTCGGCTCCCTGAAACGCGAAGGGACCGGTGAATGGGATGCGCTGCCATCGGTGGCAACGGGCGGCGACACCCCCTTCGCGCAGCTGTTCTCGGTCCCTTGCGGACCGGACGTGATCGGGATGCGACGCAGGTGTTTCCGCGGCCTTCTTCTTCAAATCGCTCGAGGGAGACCCGCGCCACGAGGCGCCCTTGGACGACCCGAAGAACCTCGGGCCCCTGTTCCGGGCCTCCGGGGCTTCCCGGAGGCGGTGTCCGGCGCGGGGATTATCGAGCGATCGCGGCTTCGGCCAAAGCTGCATTCCACTGGCATGTGGGCATCGCATGGGCCCAAGGACGCCGACGAGGGTGTTCTTGAACCAAGCCTCGAGCTTTGACATTAACGAATGATGGCGGACCCGCTCAACACTCCGGACGAAGGCGGAGTCCCTGTGCCCCGCCTTCCTTCCGCAGAGGACCCTTCGCGGGGCGAGACGAACCTCCTGCTCGGGAAGAGCGACGCGGTCCGGAGGGTGCTTCGGCTTGTCGAGGAGGTCGCGCGCAGCGACGTGACCGTACTGATCGAGGGGGAGAGCGGCACCGGCAAGGAAATCGTGGCCCGTCTGATCCACCAGGGCGGCGCGCGGGCCAAGAAGCCGTTCATCTTTGTGAATTGCGCCGCGTTGCCGGAGCAGCTGGTCGAGGCCGAGCTCTTCGGGTACGTGAAGGGCGCGTTCACGGACGCGCGCTTCAACAAGCCGGGGCGCTTTATGCTCGCGGACCATGGCACGCTCTTTTTGGACGAGATAGGCGACCTGCCGATGAAGGGGCAGGGGGACCTCCTGAGGGTCCTTGAGGATGGGGCGTTCCGCATGGTCGGGGGCACCGACCTGATCCAGGTGGATGTCAGGGTGATCGCTGCGACAAACAAGCGCCTCGAGGACGCCGTCGCTTCGGGGAAATTCCGCGAGGACCTCTTTTATCGGCTGCAGGTGATTCCCATCCCGATTCCGCCGCTTCGGGAGAGGAGCGAGGACATACCCGTCCTTGTGGAGACGTTCCTGGCGCAATTCGGGGCGAAGCACAGGCGGCCCAACTGCCGACTCTCCCCGGAGGCGATGGCGGCGTGCCAGCGGTTCGCATGGCCCGGAAACGTGCGCCAACTGCGCAACGCGGTCGAATGGCTGATGGTCACGTCGCCGAACCCGACCATTGGCGTCCACGAATTGCCGGGCTACATGCGCAGCCAGGATACCCAGGTCCCCGCCTTCAGCATCAGGCCGGGCATCTCGCTCGTGGAGGCGGAGAAGGAACTGATCCGGCAGACGCTCCGTCACGTCACCTCCAACCGCGCCGAAGCGGCAAGGTTGCTCGGTATCAGCCGACGCGCGCTCCAGTACAAGCTTCGGCGATACGGGCTCCTCGACGAGTGATTTGGGCCGAAAGTGATCCAATAATTGCACTATAGGTCGGTTATCGGGTGCAATAAATGCACTTATAACAGCAGCCCTTTGTCTCAATTTCATCGGCCATAAAAATATATCTATTTAGGGTCCTTTGACTTAAGAAAACATGAGGCCGCACGGCACAAGGGGTGCAAGGGAACGGGTGTGTCCATTCTGGGCACATACAACAGCGTATCCATAAAACAGAAAAAAATCATATGAATCCCGACATTAATCCTGCCGGCTCCTCTTCCAGCCCGGCGCCCGTCACGGCGCCCACAACGCCTGCGGCGCAGGCTGCAACTCCGACCAGCCCGGCATTGCAGGCCCGGCCGCGCTTCAACCGCGGCAACAAGAAGCAGCAGCCCCAGCAACAGCAGCAGTCTTCGGCCGCACCGGCCCAGACGCCCTTCGTCAAACGATGATTCGCGGCTGCGCGAAGCATCGCCAAACACTAAATGAGTAACCAACTGGCGGCCGGGTTCAATTTGAGCTCGGCCGCCAGTTTTTTTTATCACCACATGGACGTTGATATCATTATCGGGGACCTAACCCAGTTGCAGCGCCTCAGCCGCAGGGGCGGGCGCCTTTCAGCGGATCAGAAAATGACGGTCGCCCGCATTCGCGGGGCGACCCCGGAGCCGATCCTTGCGCATTTCGACCGGCTGTTGGCGCAGGGTAACAAGGCGGTCGCCGAGGTCCGCCACGGAGTGTGCACAGGCTGTTTCCTAAAGCTGCCGACTTCACTCGCGACCGGAGGCGACGACGACCTCGCGATCTGCGAGAACTGCGGGGCCTATCTCGTGTTTCCCGAGGAAACCCCCGCCGAACTGACGACGGCCGAAGGTTAAACACCGGGCCTGCTTGATCCGGCTTCGGCACGGACGAGGCGGGAGGGCTCGGCCGTCACCCGAGCCGAGCATCCCGGGTTGCCGCGTGGCCGGAGGGTGGGGCGCACCCGCCGCTAGGCGGCCGCCGCTGCGACCTCGCATGGCCCGAATCTCGCTCCCGGGTCCCCACCGAAGCGTTGCGCTTCCTCCCCGCACCCTGTTCACATCTCGGGTACATGGACGGTGCCTTCACCCTTGCCGCGGCGGTATCCTATTGGGACGTCGACCGCGAAAAGAAGCTGACCCTGCGCGGCGTCTTCAAGTTCATGCAGGAAGCGGCGATCCTCCATGCGGACCAATTCGACGCCGGGGCGCGGTCCATGGACAACCGCAGGGCGTCGTGGGTCCTCAACCGAGTGGCCGCGTCGATCATTAGGTACCCGGCCTTCGAGGAGAAAGTGCGGGTCGTGACCTGGTCATCGGGCATCAGGGCTTTCAAGGGCTTTCGCGATTTCCGGATCTACTGCGGGGAAGAATTGGTGGTCGCGGCATCCTCGCTTTGGCTTCACGTCGACCTCGCAACGAAGTCGCTGACCCGGGTTCCTAGGGACCTGGCCGACAGATTTCCGATTTGCGCGTTCGGGGTCCACAGGCCCGAGATCGACAAGCACGGCCTGGCGCCTCCGGCGCCTGGCGGCAACGGAACCAGGGTGTCGCTTCGATTCTCCGACATTGATGGGAACGGCCACGTGAACAACACCGCTTACCTGGACTACCTGCAGACAGCCCTGGCAAAGCGTGGATTTCCTCCCCGCCCGCGCGAAGTCGATATCCAGTTCATTCGCGAGGTGCCCCCGAGCGTTGAGGACGTGAATATCACGCTTGAGGGGCGCGATTCAGCAGCCGGCTTCAGGATGGACGGATCCCCGGAACTGTTCGCACACGGTTCGGTCGCCTTCTGACGGCCGGAGGCAATGGGGCCGGGTCGGACCGGAGGGGCGCCGGCGTTAACCCGGGCGCCAGGCGACGCGACAGAGGGCGAGCGGGGATGAGCGAACGGCCGCTCCGGTCCAATCTCCCTAGCGGGCGCGCAAGACCTCGTTGGCCAGCCGGTCCAGGCTCTGAGTCCAGCCGGCTTTCATTCCGGCCAGATAGATCCTTGCGATGGGGGCTGCGGCGATCGCATGCGTCCGCAAGACAAGCCGTGTCTTGGTCCCCTTGCTTTCGAAGGTGACCGTCGTCAAACCCTGGATCAGGGGGGAGCCGCTTTGGTCCACCGCGTCGTTCGTGAATACAAGGCGTTCGGGCCTCACCACCTCGCGGTAGACTCCCTGGCTGGGATATTCCGCGCCGTCGGGGCCTCGCATCACCATCCGCCACCTTCCGCCGGGCCTGACGTCGAGCTCGCACACGGGATTGGTGAATCCCAGGGGGCCCCACCAGCGCGCCAGATGTTCCGGGTTCGTCCAGACCTGGAAGACAAGATCCCGTGGCGCGTCGAGCGTCCGTGTGATGACAACTTCCCGTTCAGCGGGATTGCTCGTGAGCGATTTGAGGTGCCCGGCAAGGCGCCCGAGGGTCTGTTTGCCGCCCTCGACGGCGCCGAATTCCCGGACCACGCGATCCCGGTCCCCGGCCGAAGGGAATACCATGCGGATGGTGACCTTCGTCCGGTCCTGCGAGAGGGCGTCAAACGTCCAGGTCGACACGAAATTGACCTCCGGGCCGCCCTCACGGCCGCCGCCGTTGGAAAACACAATACGCTCGGGCTCAACCACGTCGGAGAACACGCACGAGTTGGGGTAGTTCGCCCCGTCGGGCCCGTGCATCACATGTTTCCAAATCCCTCCCGGCCGCACGTCCATCGTCTCGATGGTCGTCGTGAACCCTCGGGGGCCCCACCAGTGCACAATGTGGAGGGGATCGGTCCAGGCTTTCCAGACCAGTTCGCGCGGGGCATTGAACACCCGCTCAATCACGATTTCACGGTCGCTTGGACGATTTGCCGGCTCAGGTTTTGGTTTCACTCTTTTTCTCCTTCCTTTGAAGCTCCTTCAGGTAGTCATCCATCCGGTCGAGTCTCTCCTCCCAAAACTGCCGATAGTTTTGCACCCATTCTGCGGCCTCCCGGAATGAATCGCCCTGCAATGCGCAAAAATGCTGCCGACCCTCGCTGCGCTTCACGATCAGCCCGGCCCGTTCCAGGTAGGCCAGATGTTTCGAAACAGCCTGCTGGGTGATTCGGAAGGGCCGGGCGAGTTCGCAGACCGACACGGGGCCGCCCGCAAGGCGCCTCAGCAGCGAGCGGCGCGTCGGATCGGCGAAGGCGCCAAAAGTGGCTGTGAGCGTATCCACAACCTAAGGGTTGTGAATATTCCGGAAAAAGCAAGCGGATTTATTCGGTGAATCCGACAGTCGGTGGGGGTCCCTGCGGCCGCCCCCGCGGCTCCGAGCATCAGGATCTCCTTTGAATCGGGCCCGGCTTGCCCCTGGCTCAATGGGCCGTCTGCATCCGATGCTCTATCTCCTCAAGGGAGATCCCCTTTGTTTCGGGCACCATCAGCCGGACCCAGACGAGTTGCACCCCCATGATGCAGCAGAACAGGAGAAAGACGTACCCGGGGGGGAAGGCCGTCACCATGCTCGGGAAAAATGTGGTGAGCAGGGCGGCGAACATCCAGTGAGTGAAGCTTCCAAGAGCCTGGCCGGTGGCCCGGTGACGGTTCGGGAAAATCTCGGAGATGAAGACCCAGATCACGGTGCCCTGCCCAATCGCATGCGAGGCGACAAAGGCGAAGATGCAGATCGGCACGATGGAAAGATGCCCGCTGAAAAACCCCCAGGACGTGAGCCCGAGGGAGAGGATGTAGCCGACAGATCCTATATAGAGCAGCGTACGGCGCCCAATCCTGTCGATCAGCCGCAGTCCGGCGAAAGTGAACACGAGGTTTGTAATTCCTATTCCGACGGACTGGAGGAGCGCGGCCTTGGCGCCGAGGCCGGTGAGTTCGAAGATGCGGGGTGCGAAATAAAGGACCGCGTTGATGCCGGATAGCTGGTTGAAGAAAGCGATCAGGATCGCCAGCAGGATGGGTTTTCGCAGTTGCCGGGTCCAAAACGGCCCCGCCTCCGTTTTTTCGTGGGACACGGCAAGAATCTCATCGGCCGCGGCCTCCACCTTTGCAGGGGGCTCCCCCTCCATGATCAGCCCCAGGACCCGCAGGCCGGCTTCCCGGTCGTGGCGGCGCCCGATCAGCCAGCGCGGGCTCTCGGGCAGCCCGAAGCACAAGGCCGTGTAGATCAGGGACGGAAACGCAGCCACGCCCAGCATCCAGCGCCAGGAGTTCTCGCCGACGTCCTTTAGAAGGTAATTGGAGGCGAAGGCGATGATGATGCCGAACACGATGTTGAATTGAAACATCCCCGCCAGTCGGCCCCGGTAGGCCGGCGGCGAAATCTCCGAGATGTAGAGCGGCGCCGCCACGGTCGATATGCCAATGCCCAGACCGCCGATGAGGCGTGCGAGGATGAATGAATACACGTTCCAGGAAAACGCGCAGCCCACGGCGGAGGCGATGTAGAGGACTCCGATCAACGTGAGCGTTGGCTTCCTTCCGAGCCGGTCGGTCGGCCAGCTGCCGACCAGGGAACCCACCACCGTGCCGTACAGGGCCGATGCAATGGCAAACCCGTGCATCCCGGCGCTCAGGTGCCAGAGCGCCTGGATCGTCTGTTCGGCCCCGGAGATGACGACGGTGTCGAAACCGAAAAGAAATCCGGCGAGCGCGGACGTAAGTGACCACCAATAGATGCGAGATTTCATGCTCTGGGGGGTTGGGGAGGATGCGGGGCCGGCTGAAGCGCCTGGGGTATTCGGTCCGAGGGCGGCGGGAAATGGGTCAATTCATGAAAAGGCACCCGCTGGGCGGGGCTGCGCCTCCAGAGGATGGGTGCGAAACGCCATAATGCCAGCGGCTTCGATTCCCGCCTCCGCCAAGCACGACGCTGAAAAAAAGTGGCACGGCTTCAGATCTTCGGGGGAAGCGGGGTAAAGCGAATTCCGGCCTCTAGGGACGCCAGGCTCGCGGCCGCTCCCGAATGACTGGGATTAAATCGGAGGCATTGCTGGAAACTCTCCTTGGCCTCCTCAATCCGTCCGAGTTGTACGAGGAGGCAGCCCCTGTTGTTGAGCGCCTCCGGGTAGGGAGGGAATATCTTCGATCGCGCGGTCGTAGCATCCCAGAGCCTCCCGGTAGTTCCCCCGCGCGTACCTGAGGCAGCCAAGACAATACTGGGCCTTTGCGCTTCCCGGCGACGTTTCCACGAGCTTCACGTAAAACACATCGGCATCGTGCCAGTCGCCATTGCGCACGAAGGTCCTCGCACCGAACGCAAGGACGATTGCGGCGGCGACCACGGCCGTCCCGGGAATCCGCCTAAGGCCCTGGGCCGCAAGGAGCACGAGTCCGATGCTCGGAACGTAGGCCAGGCGCTCGCCCATGGTGGTGCCTATGGCCATCAGGAGATTGGCCGTCGGCAGGAAGGCGATCGCCCAGATGGCGATTCCCGTGCGCATCGCCGGGATTCGAACGAAGGCCCAGCCGGAAGCTCCGAGGAGCGCCAAGCCATACCAGGCCCTCGAATCCCTGAGGCTCATGACGAGCGGAATTTCCCGATAGGAGTAGTCTGCCGACAGGGTGAGCGGGAAAACGGTCTTGCCGACGTAGAGCACCTGAATCCAGAGCGCCGTCAGGATCCTCCTGGCCGGATTTGTGAGCGACATCGGGTTGTCTATCGGCGGCACGAAGTTGGGTCCCGCGGATACGGCCGCACGGGCCAAGAGCGCGACCAGCACGACCAGTCCCGCGGCCAATCCGTGCAGGGCCAGGCGGTAGAGCGAGGGCCGCGGTCCGGGTTCCAGGAACGGCAGGACGAAGGCGAGAATCGCGAAGACCGCCGCGCTTTCCTTGGAAAACACCCCAAGGACAAAAAGGGTGAACGAGCCCAGAATCGATCCGCGACGATACAGGATCAGCGCACCGAGACCAAGCACGGCGGCGAGGAGCTCGTTGCTCCCGGCAATGGCGGCGACGTCCTCCGAGTGTATGGGCAGCACGGCGAAAAGAAGCGACGCATAGAATGCGGTTCTTGGGGCCCGGCTTACGCTCGTGAGCAGCTGGTAGACGAGCACCACGGCGACCGCTCCGAGTGCGAGCGTCACCAGGTGGAACAGGGCAGGGCGGCCGCCCCCAAGGGTCCAGAGCAGGCTCCACAGCGTCTCCGTCACGGGCCTGTAGAGCGTCAGCCCCGGGCGGTCAGGCCAGTAGCCGTGGGTCCAGACATCGCGGAGCCTCGCGAGCGAGTGCAGCCATCGGTTTTCCACGATCAGCGGCACATCGTCAAAAAGGAATGAGCCGGCGACGACCCCGGCATTTGGAATCAGATAGGCAAGCACGAGCCAGAGGCTCGCTCCTCTTACGGGCGCCTCGGCCCCCAATGCAGCCGGCGCATAGGGCGCGACGTCCGACGTTCTGCCGGCCCTTGGCGGTGCAGGTTGTCGTGGTTTCACTTGCCTAGAACCTGGGGAGGATTCCGCATACGGCCGTGCATCGATGCCGGCAGAGAGTCGTCTCGGTTAATGCGGGACCTTCGGCAAGCGCAAAACCCTCAATGGCAAAGCCATGATCGGGCCGAAATCCGTAATCTTCTATTTTCCCGGACGCCACCCGTATCCCGATGAAGCATTCCGCGGCATACGCCTTCCCAATGCGGCGGGAGGCACTCGCCGGTCCAAGGGACCTAAGACTTTCCAGACAATGCACCGTGTGGGCTACCATGCTTCTCCCTAAGCCAGTCTCCAAACGCCACGATTGCGAGCCAGGGAATGAGCACGATTGTCAGCACGATGAGCGTAAACAAGGGGTGTTTCATGGGGGCTTCCCAAGGGAATATCGGCACAAAAGGGCAAAGATTTCGCCCAAAGCATCCGGCGGGGAGATTGAATCCTACGCGGGCGCGCACCGCAGGGTGGAGGGGACGGGGCCTAGCGAAACGCATCTCGTTCGTCAGGAGTCCCCTAAGACGCCACTCTCGCAAGCTGAGCCCTCGGTGGCCGGCCGCGGGGTTTTTGGACCTTATTGCCCAGCCTGGAGGCGAATGGTGCCAGGGGAAGGCAAAAGGCCCTGGTTTCGGCTCTCAGAGTGAACTCAAGGCGATTTCGCGCCCAGTCGGCGAGGCCAAGCCTAAGAACAGGAGGAAACGCCGGGCGGAAACCCCGAGGGCGCACGGGATCCCGTCGGCGCTTACCCCCCGAATGCCGAACGCGGTCGCCCGTCAAGGGCTCGGTCGGGCCGCGCGACCTTCTTGGATTCCACCTCTGCGATGTAGCGCCGCGTTGCAGGGGGTAGCTCGAGCCAGATCTTGATCGCGATCGCCATTCCGATAACCGCAAACGGGGTCAGAAACAGGGGCCACCAATGCCAATTCCGCGTCGCGATGTAACCGATGCTAAAGGATTGGATCGAGCTCCCGAGATAGGCAAACCCGTCGACGATTCCAGAGCAGGTCGCCGTGGCCTTGCGGCCCCCAAAATCGGTGGCCGCTGTGCCGGACATGAGGGACGTGATTCCCACGGAGCACATCACGATCGCCACGCCCGAAGCCCCCACGAGCACCGGTGAAAAGCGCAGGGTCGCCGCCATGAAAAGGGAAAGCACCATCACGAGCCCGCACAGGATCGCCGCCGGTGGGCCGCGTCTCGACTGAAAGCACTTGTCCGACACAAATCCGGCGGCGAATCCCCCGACGACACCGAAGATGCACAGGAGCCAGCCCCAGTGTTCAAGGAAGAAACCGGCTCCCGGCTGCTTAACCTCGTTGGCGAACACAAAGTACCACTGGGAGATCCCATTGCGGAATATCCCGGACGTGAGCTCGACGACGGCGATCATCAGCATGAGCGGGCTCGCGAAGACCTTCTTCAGGAGTTCAAGATAGGTGAAGTTGACATCCATAAGGCCCGACGATGCGTCGTGGGTGTCAAACGCGGGGAAGCCGGCGTCCTCGGGCGTATCGGCGACGGCCCAAATGTCCGTGACGGACCAGAAGGCGATGATCAAAGCCGGAATGAAGAACACGGCGGGGATGCTCTTGGTGAAATCGACGATCCCCTGGCCCCAATCAAAGGCGAAATAGACACCGAACGAGATCAGGGTCCCGAAGATCGCCCCGAACACCCCCCGTTCCCGGACGTGAAACCAATAGGCCTTCACCTTGATGATGGAGACGGCTCCGTAGCTCTGGAAATACATGTTCAAGCCGTAGAGAACGGCGTAGGCGGCCACCAGATGGGCGCGGAATCGGCCCGCCAGGACCGCCATGGTCAGGAGACCAAGAAGGATATTGGCCGATGCCGAGCCGAACCCTGCGATCAGAATTCCCTTCTTGCCGCCGATCTTGTCCACCAACGGTCCGTTCACGAGAAAGGAAACGGCGTAGACCAGGGTTCCGAGGCCGAAGATGAGCCCGAATTCCTCCTTCGACATCAGCGAACCCAGGGCATTCTTCGATACGTTCAGGTTATACCGCCCCATGTACAGAAAGGAGTAGGTCATTCCGAGGGGAAACCAGTTCAGGAACCGCCGCAGGATGAAACGCCGGCTGTGTCCGAGCGGATTATTGAGGAAATAACCCACGATGACCGCGACCATGCAGGCGGCGATGACGGCTAGGTACATAAAGTGGGTTGACCATGCCCGCGAATGCCTCCGGCTCAACCCCTTTCCGGACCCGTTGGCGGGGCTCAAGGCGGCGGGCCCGAGGTCCGCTTCGTCACCGCCTTCGGGCCAGCCTCGTGTTGGTTTTCTCCGGCATGCAAGGCCCCGGCGGCGCGCCCGGGGGATCGCCGTTAACGCAGAGATCGAAGGTAGGCCGTGAGCTTTAGGATCTCGGCGGGTCCCAGCATTCTCTTGAACGAGGCCGTCTCGCCCTTTGTGCCGCGCAGGAACGGGTTGGAGATGTAACGGTCGCAGCATTGAAGCCCGTGAAGGTCGGGCCCTTCATCGCCCGAGGCATCGACTCCGTGGCAGTGAGCGCAGCTCGAAATTGACGCCGCGTGCCCCTGCGCAACCACGGCTGGCGATGGCGGAGCCGATGCCTTAAACCAGGCCTCCGATGTCACCTGCTGGTGCTTGGCTAGCGGGGGGGGTGCGGCGCAGATGCTGGGAGAGCCTGTAGGCTGAGCTGAGCGCGAAGAGCACCGCGAGTGCGGGAGCAGCCGCCAGGGCGCACCCGTGCTTCGGCCGCGGACGAACCTTGCGGCGATCCATTGCTAGAGCCTCAGGATCAATTCGCCGCGTCTGACAAGGCGCTGGAACGGACCGCCAGGACGTTCGGTGAATTCGGCGCGGATATTTTCCTGGGCGCCCATCGCACGACCCTCGAGCTGGTCTACCGCTTTCGTTTGTCGCTGGAGTTCAATCGGCGCCAATGCTCGGTTGCGGGTGTCGCCTCCAATTTTGACCTGAAACGCGGTATCGACCCGAGGAATATCGCCCGCTGACCGGAGGGCTTATTGGATCGGAAAATGCCGCCCGTAATGCATGACGGCTGAGATTCATTCGAAAGTAGCGCGAGATTTTTGACGATGTGCTGAATCACTGCGCCCAGGTAAAGGTGTGCATTTGGCAGATAAATTTTAAGAGCAGATCCGGCCGCGCCATCTGCAGTCCAAGCCCACCCACATCGGCTTCCCTGCTATATCAAGATACGGGGTATCCGGCTTGAAAGCTATCCGGACATCGTGCTTATCTAACAGGTGAATAGCTCCCTGCCGAAGAAACCTTCCACCTTGTATTAACTAATGATGCGCAGATTGAGCTGGGTTGCCTACACAGTACCGACGCTAGCTCTCATAGGCACCGAATTCGCTTTTTACGCTTCTCCGGGATCGCCTTGGAGAAGGTTCGCGGCGCTTTTCTGGGTCGTCTGTTCGGTGGCCGTCGTCCTTTCGGCTTGGGCCTCCTCTTTTGGACCCTTTTTCAAGAGAGACTTCTGGACGCTCCCCAATCGTAGCTGGTACCTGACTGCCTTTTTCCTGCCCCCAGCCCTCCTCCTCCTTGACGGCGGGGGCATCTACTTCACCTCCGTGGACGGCGAGGGCCTCCAACAACTTGCCGCTGGAATTCATTTTCTGCGTCACGACGCGAGCCTGGGGGTTTTCAGCATGGCCTACGCAAGGTACATGGACCGCCAGTACCTCCTGAATTGCCTGCCGGCATTCTTCTTTGGACCCAGCCTTTGGGCATTACGAATCGGGACCTCAATGTTCTATCTCGGCTCCTACCTCTTCTTTCTTTCGGCGTTCGCATCCTTCCTTCGGAAAAGGGGGGACCCGAATCCCCTGTTTTTCTCCAGCTATTGTGGAGTGTTGATAGCCTTTGGTCATTATGCGCTGCTTAACACCCGCAAATTTGAGCAGACGATGATGCCTGTCGGCGTGACTCTGTTTTTTCTAGGCGCGCTCATTTGTTACGTTACAAAACCGGGGCCGCTCAAGTTCCTTTGGCTCACATGGGCCCTCGGCTTTTTCACCGGCTGCTATACCCCCGCGCTCGCTAGCTGGGGACTGGCGCTTGTAGTCCTAATCTATCTCATCGCCCGGAAACGCCAATGGATCTTCGGCCTTTCGATCATTTATGGGATCGTCTGTTTTTACATCGCCTACAGGGTGATAATGACTACGGATGCTGGCTCCATTGAGGTCCAGTTTGCGGCGGGGGATGGCCATCTTACCCCAACCGACTGGATATTTCGTTACCTGAAGGGAATGCGTTCCGTGATTGGCACTGATTACACGTTATTTCCGGTGCCGTTGGTTTTGTCTATCTTCGGAGCTCTATACTTAGGCTGGCGCTCTCGGGATCACCGCTACGCTGCGATCTTCGCTTGGGCCATTGCGGTTGCTGCGGTAAGTTTAACGGTGATAGGATCAAACCTTAATTTCCCCAACCATGATATCGCGCGGGCCCTGGTCGCTATCCCCCCGCTCGCCCTTGGGGCGGTCCTCATGGCCATCCAATTCATGTCAGAGACTCCGGAAGGAAGGTCTGCGGCGGCTGCGATCAAGTTTTTCATGAGCGCCTCAATGGTCTATATGATCTTTGCCGGCATCTGTACGGTGTTCCTGGTTCGCTCCTCTTTGGCGTGGCCATGATGGATGATCCTGACGAGGCGTACGGGTTGATAGACAAGTTGCTCAGCGATCCGACTGCCGCGCGACCTACGAAATTTTATTTGATTCCGCCAATGGATATCGACTTGGAATGGGGCCTAGTCTATTTTGCGCCTAATGCAAAGGTGGTGCGGGGTGTTCCGCCTGCAGGTGAAAAGATTCCCGGGGTCTATGTCTTTAGGTACCTCAAGAAGAAGGCCGAAGATCGGTTTGACGATGAGGTTGCGCCCGACCGCCATCCCCGCCCGTTTCTGGCATTGACGAAGGAATAGGCACATTAACGCCGTGGAATGCGACAACAGCAGGCGTTGGGAGAAGTGCAGTTCCGATAATCTGCTTAGACCGGAACCGACAGCACTCGCTCGTTGATTTCTTGATGGCCCTCAGGTAACAAGCTCTTGTTTGTCAGCTCAATCGCGTTCCAGAACTGCGCGTCGCCTCGATCCCCATTCGACTGCAGGGAGGATCGCATGACATCCATGGCTTTCGGAACTGGGAGCGAGTCTGCCGTAACCTAGGGCGAGCCAGCTCTTCCAAAGAGTACGATCCGTGTCTCCTTCTCCAAATATGATCGAGCTTTCGTAGGATTCGCTCAGGATTGTTTCAGGCAATCTAGCCCTTGATGCTCCCTTTGCCGCCTCCGGTGAAGCCCGTCTGCGAAACAAACCGACTCCAGTGAGGCATTATGCCGTCCGGAATAGGAGCCTGATCACCCAAGGAGTCCAATAGTTTCCTCCAAAAACCTTCGCTGCCGGCGTCGTGTTCAAGTGCGGCTCTTGCAATATGAGCTAAGGGTCGCTCCACGCGCTCACGCCGACCAACAAAAGCCAAAAGCTCGGCATCACATGAACGGATAAGCTGAGCTGCACATCTGATTGCGTAAGGTTCATACTCGTTGGAGCCTAGGAGCAGCAGCGACACCAGCTCTTCGTTTGGGATTTTAGCCAGCCCTGGGTCGTCCTCCATTGCCAGGATCAAATTCAAAATTGCTACGGCAGAGCAGATTCAGAAGGAGAATTCCGCGGCTGGCACTGCCGTAAGATCTCGCATAGTGCACTTTGGCCAAAATGCCCGATCAGCATGAGATTTCGGCGTTTGCCAGGAATCAAATTCTTCTGAGAGGCCAATACTTGGCTGCGAGCCTTCGCGGGGCGCCGCGCTGATCGGGGAGGCGTTCGGTAAATTGGCGGCGAATTGTCGCGATGGCTACATAGCCAAAACCCGGATTGCGGATAGAGTGCTGGCTGAATAAGAAAATTTATAACTAGCCATAACCCACGGAAACGCGCGTGTTTTGGCTGGCGATAACCGCGACCGACAAGGAGCATTCGTAATTCCGCGCAGAATGTGATCGCAGTCAAAGCGAACATGCTGTTTGGCTTCAAGATCGTTAATATGCCTTCGCATACAGGAGACCATTTCAGCACAACAGGAAGCTTCCGTCGGCTGTCATTCGCCTTGTTGTTCTTAGCTTTTATTTTTTGCCTCCGGTTTGGCGTGCTTTCGCTTGGTGAAGCCAGCAGTTTCGTTAAGTACACTGGGTATTGGACAACGCTGATTTCTTTGGTCGCGTTTCTTTGGCTTCTGATTCGCCCAATTCGCAACAAACTTCCGACTTGGAGAAAGCATCTTCCGGGTTTGCTCACGGTTCTCGTTTGCGGGGGTCTATTGCAGGCAAATGAGCCGCATCGGCTTCGTGTGATGTTTGATGAGTATGCGATGCTTTCGACATCAATGAACATGCATTTCACTCGCCACGCATCAGTTACGAGCACGGGTCAAAATGACAACGGGCAAATGAAATACACGGGCGACTATGTCGATAAGCGACCATTGGGGTATCCGCTCTTGGTTTCATTTGTTCATGACGTGACTGGGTATCGGCCGATGAATGCTATCATCGTGAACGCAGCAGTGGGTTTCGTGTTCCTAGAGGCAGTATATATTATTGGAGTTCTTCTCGGCGGCACCGGGCCAGGGTTGCTTGGCGTTTTGCTTGCCACGGGTTTGCCGCTTGTGGCGCAAACGGCGACGGGAGGAGGACTCGATCTACTGAGCGCTGCCATGGTACTTGCCGTTCTGGCTCAAATCATTCGGCATTTGCGTGCGCCTACACTGGAAAACTCGGAACTGCTCGTTGCTGCCTACGTGTTCGCGGCACAGGTTCGCTACGAATCGCTCACGCTCGGGTTCTTGGTTGGCGCGGTGGTTGCGCTGGGTTGGTGGCGTTCTCGTCGGATGGAGATGTCCTGGTCAATGGCGTTATCACCTCTTTTGTTGCTGACGCCTGTGCTCATCAATTTCGTGTATGTGGGCAACCCTGGCTTCTTCGAGAGCAACCGAATGGGAGTCGAGTCCTTCAGTCGAACTTTCTTGGACCGAAATTTAAGTGAGGCCATTTATTTTCTCTTCAACTGGGACGGACGGATGGTCAATTCTCCTCTATTGTCCCTTGTTGGCGTCGTCTCGCTTATGCTATGTCTGGTGAAGTTTTTGCGGTCGGCGCCGAAATTGATAAAGGACGGTGATCCGCTGCTTGCAGTGATCGGTCTCATCGCGTTCGGCCTCGGGTTTTCAGTTCTCACCCTTTTCTATTTCTGGGGAAAATGGACGGATCCAATTGCCGCCCGGCTGTCGTTTCCACTGCAGTTGGCGTTGCTGATCTCGGCTATTTACGCGAGCACTCTTCTCCTGAACACGCCCCGGCGGCTTCGCATCGCACAGATTGTGGCCGGTATTTTTGTTTTAGGTTACGCTTTGCCGGCAAGTGCCCGGCATCAAGCGACGAAAGACATGACCCCAAGCTACGAGGCCTCGTGGTCTGTTGATTACATCCTGACACACTGCGATGAGAGCACTCTAGTCCTGGGTGCGTCGGCACTGCCCTTTGTATGTAATGAGCGCCCAGCTATGGGATTCGCGGTGGCTGCCCACAACGAGGAGCTATTACAGCTACAGTGGCCAAAGACTCCTTATCGGCAAATACTCGTACTGCAGGATTTGGTATTCAATACCGAGACCAACCAGTGGGAAGTTTGGCGCGGCTCTAACCTCACTCCAACGCTGCCCGGTATGGTGCTTGAAACGGTAACCGAGCGCGTCTTCGTTAGCGGCTATCTCGCACGCATTTCGCGGTTAATTGAGCACAAGGCGCAGGAGAACAATTCCTCCGTTGCAGCTCCCGCACGATAGCTCGGCTAGGGTTTTCGTACCGCCGCGGATTACACACGGTTCCTCCCCACTGAGCAGCAAGTGGGCTCTCCCCCCTTGTTATAGCTGGAGTCGTCATCGCTGTCTTTGGCGCGAAGCTCCCGCTCATCCGCGCCTTCTCGAACCCGGTGCCGACAATCGACCAGTGGCTCTCGCAAGCGCGGCTTTTGTACATCCCTTCGTACGAGGAAAAGCCTCACCGCTTAATTTTGCGGGAGTAGCTCGGAAAGTGGCCATTTCCGCTTCGTCGCGTGCGATCCATCGGTCGATTGTAGCCTTGGGAATGTCTCGCACAGGCATCGCGACGGCCGGCTGCAAGAAAAGACCTCCCTCGCATTCTTCAACGAGAACCATGGGGTTGCTGAGCTTGTCGAAACCCAATTTGCGACGGAGGGCAGGGGGCAGTGTAAGAGAGCCGCGTTTGCTCAGAGGAATTGTGGCTGCCATGCAGCATCGTAGCAAGGTGGCGCTCAAGTGTAAATTGAGGAATTCTGCTCTGGTTAGTCTGCGGAGATGGTGTGACGCCTGGCCACCTACGTCCGACTGTATTCCGCGCACTGCTTCTTCGTACCCTCGTAATTCCTGGTTAGATCGCGGCCTTGCCCAGCGGATCCCTTCGAATCTTTTTTCTAGACCCGAATGACAGGCGAAGTTGCTGGGGTTCTTCGCATTAAAATGGGGCGGCCAACGGGACTCGAACCCGCGACCCCAAGATCCACAAAATTGTTCTCCCCTTGCGAATAAACGTGTTACGAAACACACTCTCGACGCAGTTCGCTCTGCGCCTAGGGATGGGGTGTGGCACGATGTGGCACGAAAAACGCCGATCTTTCATCCGCGAAGTGACCGAGCACGGAATGTTCAACATTTCCGTGGGGAGCTAAAGCTCGTGGCTACGATCCTTTTCCTTAGCGCGCTCGGGCGCAACCGACGGCTGCGTCCATTTCGACCACCAATCGGGATCTAAATCGTGGCGAAAGCCACCCTGAGCTATCGTCGTCCCGTTTAACCGAGCTACCATTTCTCGCACCTGAGGCTGCATTTTGCTGAAGATATGTTGCAGTTCCTCGAGTCCCAAAGGTTTTACACTAGCGAAAGCCTTATCTAGCTCGATTGGATCCACGTGTTCGTGGGACAAGATGAAGGCTATGTCCCCAATATCCTGGCGGTCGTTGCGCATCATCTTCGTCAGGATCAAATCAATAGTAGAGGGTCGGAATAGCCGGAGATGCTTGAGGTCGCCGATTTCGACCGGCACTATCTTTGCGAGCCAATTTGGGGTCAAAGCAACCTGCTCGTCCGTAAACAAATGAGACACATAAAGGCCTTCAGGTAACAAGCTCTTGTTTGTCAGCTCAATCGCTTTCCAGAACTGCGCGTCCGCTTCGATCTTTCCCATTTCGACTACAGGGAGGATCGCATCAACATCCATGGTCTTTCCGAACTGGGAGCCAAGTCTGCCGTAACCTAGAGCGAGCGCAGCTCTTCCAAAGAGTACGATCCGTGTCTCCTTCTCCAAATATGAATCCAGCTTTCGTAGGATTCGCTCAGGATTGTTTACAGGCAATTCAGCCACTTGATGCTCCCTTGGCCGCCTCTGGTGACGCCCGTCTGCGAAACAAACCGACTCCAGTGGGGCATTATGCCGTCCGGAATAGGAGCCTGATCACCCAAAGAGTCCAATAGCTTATTCCAAAAACCTTCGCTGCCGGCGTCGTGTTCAAGTGCGACTCTTGCAATATGAGCTAAGGGTCGCTCCACGCGCTCACGCCGACCAACAAAAGCCAAAAGCTCGGCATCACATGAACGGATAAGCTGAGCTGCACATCTGATTGCGTAAGGTTCATACTCGTTGGAACCTAGGAGCAGCAGCGACACCAGCTCTTCGTTTGAGATTTTAGCCAGCCCTGGGTCGTCCTCCACTGGAGGATAGCCCGGAGCGTAATGGTAGCATCCTCGAGTTACCGCGAGACGGATAAGTTTGCCTGTCGAATCAAACCCCATGCGACGTGCGCTTTGCAGCAACGGCGAAATGTGGCTCGTCTCGCGTAATTCTTGTGCCAAAGTTGGCATCCCCGAATCGCTACCACAGTTCGTGTTGGAAGTAAAACCGTCGCCGACATGGCAAACGTTTGGCTCTTCATCGGGAAGTGGGGACATGGCGCCCGTAACGGGCTACCATGTCCCCGATGATGACTGAACTAACGCTCCCAGGATACCGCACTATCCAGGTTGAGCGCAAACAAGTAGGGGTGCGGTTCTTCCTTGAGGCGAGAGAGACGCCCCGAGTGTGCCCTTGGTGCGGAGGCGATCGCCTCCGCAGCAAGGGCCGGTACCAACGCAGCGTCAGGCACTTGGACTGCTGCGGTTTAGAGTGCTGGCTTCAGATTGATTGCCACCGCTGGCGGTGTATGGGCTGCGAGCGCAGTTTCGTGCAACCGCTCCCCGGGATCACCCCTCGGCGCCACAGTACGGAGAGCTGGCGAGAGGAGATGTACCGGCGCCATGACGACGGCATCTGCGCCTCGCGCCTGTCTCGGCGGGAACACCTGGGCCAGGCGACGGTGGGGCGCATCTACGCGCAGTTTACCGAACGCAAGGCCAAGGAAAGGCTGAGCCTGGATTGCCCTCGGATCCTCGGCATAGACGAGCACACCTTGCACCGAGGCCAACGCTTCATGACCACCTTCTGTGACCTGAAGAGGCGCCGGGTCTTCGACATTAGTCCGGGGCGCAGTGAACCGGAGCTGGCCGGCTACCTCTCCACGCTTCGCGGCCGCGAAAAAGTTCGGATGGTCTGCATTGACCTGTCGAACACCTATCGGCTGCTCGTAAGGCGATGGTTCCCCAAGGCACGGATCGTCGCGGACCGCTTCCATGCGATCCGCGTGGTCGGCTTGCACCTGATGCGGGTCGCCCGCCAGCTCTGTCCGGAACTGGGCTGGAACCGCTCGTGGCTGGGTCTGCTGCGTCGCCGGGCAGATCGTCTCGATCCTTGTCAGCGCCGCGACCTGGACCGGCTCTTCGGCCAGCATCCGGCCCTTCAGGGCGTCTACGAGCTCAAGGAACGGCTCTTCTCGCTCCTGTGCCGCAAAAACCAGTCCCCGGCCCAGTGCCGTGAAAACGCCACGCAGCTCTTCGGCTTTATCGAAACCCTGCGTGGCAGCGGCCTCGAGGCCGCTGCCACGCTCGCCAAAACCCTGTCCGAATGGACACAGGAGATCGGCTGTATGTGGCGCTTTACCAAGAACAACGCCATCACCGAGGGCTTCCATCGAAAGATGAAACTAATCCAGCGAAGAGCCTATGGCTTCCGCTCCGTATCCAACTACCGCTTGCGTGTCATCGCCCAATGCGGATAACCCATAACCTCGTCCGTCTACGACCCCTGTCCCCACTTCATGGTGGAGAGC
>CAWHOL010000008.1:0-564856 GCA_963830965.1 uncultured Verrucomicrobiae bacterium
CGCCCGCGCCGACGCCCGACCCCGAACTCGACCAGCTTCGATCCAAGGTGAAGGACCTGGAGGATTCGCTCGCCCAGCAGGCCGCTGCAAACCAGCAGGTGAGCCATCAGCTGGACGAACGCGGGCAGGCCCTCCTCCAGGCGCTGACCCAGCTGTCGGCGCTCAAGAATCTGCAGGCGAGCCAGGATGCGGCCAAGGAGACCGAGCTTTCCACGGCGCGCGCAGCGCTAGAGGCCGCCAATGTCGCCCTTCGGGATGCGAAGAAGGAGTCCGCAGCCCAGATCGGAACCCTTGAGAAGAACCTCGAGGCGAGCTCCGCCGAGGTTGCGAAACTTACGGCCACGGTCGAATCGGACGAAGCCGCGCTCAAATCGGCGGGGAACGCCGGAAGCGGCGCGCAGGCCATCGGATCCGAGCTCGAGAAGACGAAGGAGGCGCTCGCGACCGCTCTCAGGTCGGCCGTGGCGAATAAGAACGCAGCGGACTCCAAGATCGCAGCCTTGGAGCAGGACCTGGCAAAGCAGACCGGCAAGGTCCAGGACCTCTCGGCAAAGCTCGCCGCAGACGAGGCGGCGGCCAAGGCCGCGGAGGGCGCAAGCGCGAGGATCCAAGCGCTTTCCTCCGAACTCGCAGAGGCCAAGGGCGACCTCGCCTCGGCTCGGGACCAGCTTGCCCGGGCGACTCAGGCGGCGAGCGCGGCCGCCGCAGCCGCTTCCGCGGAAAAAGCGACGTCCGAGACCGGCGCCGCTGCGAAGACCGCCGAAATCGCGACGACCCGCCAGGCCCTCGAGGCCGCGAACGCGGCGCTTGCGAAGGAGAAGGATGCGGAGGCCAAATGGTCCGCGTCGCTCGAAAAGGAGCTCGCGTCCCAGGCCGCCGAGATGGAGGCGCTCAAGGCAAAGTTCGCTTCAGACGAGAGCGCCCTCAAGTCCGCGGGTGATGCGCAGGCGAAAGCTCAGAAGCTTTCCGCGGATCTCTCGGAGGCCACTGCGGGACTCTCCGCGGCCCGCGCCCAACTGGCGGAGGCCCAGAAAGCAAGGGACGCGCTCTCGGACAAGCTGGCGGCCGCCGAAATCGCCCTAAAATCCGCAGGGGATTCCGGGGCAAAGACCGAGAGCATGGCCGCGGAGCTCGGATCGACGCGCAGGGCCCTCGATTCCGCGAACGCCTCGCTCTCGGGCGCGAACGAGAAGGCTGCGGCCGCGGCGGCCGCCCTCGAGAAGACAAAGGGAGATCTTGAGGCACGGCAGGCCGCGCTCGACGAGGCCAGGAAGTCCGAGGCGGCCCTCGCGGCGAAACTTGCCGCGGACGAAACGGCCCTCAAGGCCGCGGCCGATTCCGGGTCAAAGGCGCAGGCCCTCGAAGCCGAACTCGCCTCCGCACGGAAGGACCTCGAGGCCGCGAATGCTTCGGTTGCCGAAGCGAGGAAGACGGCCGCCTCGAATGCATCCTCGCTGGCCGGTGCAAACGGCGATCTCGCGACGGCCCGGGAACAGCTGGCACTTGCCCGGAAGTCCGCCGCCGATTTGGACGCAAAAGCCGTAGCTCTCTCGTCCTCCCTCGCCCTCGCCCAAAAGGAGGCCGATTCGGAGAAGCTCGCGTCAGCATCGTCCCGGAACGAGGCGGCCGCCGCCCTCGCCGAAACCAAGGCCCAGCTCGCGGCCGTCCAAGGGAAACTTGCGGAATCCAAGAAGAGCGGGGAAGCCCTCTCCGCCAAATTGGCGGCGGATGAGGCCGCGCTTAAGTCCGAGGGAGATTCCGGCGCCACGGCGAAGGCTCTCGCCGCGGAGCTCGCATTGGCTCGGAAGGATCTTGAGGCCGCCCGCGCCGCCGCTTCGGACGCCGACAAGGCCTCCGGGTCCCAAGCCTCTTCCCTCGCGGAGACGAACGCCGAACTCGCGAAGGCCCGCGACCAGCTTGCCGCGGCCCGGAAGTCTGCCGCCGACTCGAACGCCAGGGTGGCGGCCCTCTCGGCCTCGCTCGCCTTGGCCCAAAAGGATGCAGAAACGAACAGGCTTGCTTCCGTGTCCGCCCGGAAGGAGGCGGACGCTGCAGCCGCCGCCCTTGCCGACGCCAAGGCCCAGGCGGGCTCCCTTCAGGGAAGGCTCGCGGACTCCATCAAAAACGCCGACGCGCTCTCCGCCAAACTGGCATCGGATGAGATCGCGCTCAAATCCGCGGGGGACTCCGGCGTTAAGGCGCAGGCTCTCGCGGCGGAACTTGCGAAGGCTCGCGACCAGCTTGCCGCAGCCCAGAAATCCGCCACCGACTCGAACGCCAAAGTGGCGGCTCTCTCGGCCTCGCTCGCTTTGGCCCAAAAGGATGCAGACACGAGCAGGCTCGCGTCAGTGTCCGCCCGGAAGGAGGCGGACGCTGCAGCCGCCGCCCTTTCCGACGCCAGGGCCCAGGCGGGCTCCCTTCAGGGAAGGCTCGCGGACTCCATCAAAAACGCCGACGCGCTCTCCGCCAAACTGGCATCGGATGAGACCGCGCTCAAGTCCGCCGGGGACTCCGGCGTTAAGGCGCAGGCTCTCGCGGCCGAACTTGCTAAGGCCCGCGACCAGCTTTCCGCAGCCCAGAAATCCGCCGCCGATTCGGGCGCAAAGGCAGAGGCCCTCGCCTCGGAACTCGCCTCGGCCAAGACCCTACTCGGCGCCACCCAGGCAAGGCTCGCCGAGTCGGAGAAGAACGAATCCTCGCTCTCCGCAAGGCTCGCCGCGGACGAGGCCGCGCTCAAGGCGTCCGGCGATTCCGGGGCCAAGGCAGCGGCCCTGGCCGATGAGAAGGCCCGCCTCGAGAAAGGGCTCGCCGGATCCGCGGCGGAACTGGCGCAGGCAAAAAGGGATCTTGAAGCCTCGCGCACGCAGCTCGCGGCGGCCGAAAAGGAAGCTGAAGCCGCCAAGGCGGAGGCCCAGGGAAAATCCGCCTCCTCCGAACAGTCGATCGCCCAGCTGACCCGGGAAAAGGCTGCTCTCGCCGAGCAGCTATCGAAGGCGCAGGAGGCCGAAAAATCCGCCCGGGCGGCCGCCATCGAGGCTGCCGGCGCAGCGAACTCGAGACTCAAGTCGACTGAGGCCGAGCTCGAGGCCGAGAAGGGCGCCCTTGCCGCGGCAAAGGCGGACGCCGAGGCGGCGAGGAAATCATCCGAAGCCGAACTCGCCCGGGCCGAGGAGGCCCTCAAGGCGGCGGGAAGCGGAGCGGAAAAGGCCAGGGCGGAATTGGCGTCGAAGGTCGCGGCGCTCGAGGAGAGGCTCGTCAGCAAGACGGACGAGAACCGGGCCGCTTCCTCCGATCTCGCGGCGCTTCGCGAGCAGGTCGAGAGCCTCAAGGCAAGGCTCGCCGAGGCGCAAAGGAGCCAAAAATCCGCTTCGGAGAAACTCGCCTCCGACGAGGCCGCGCTCAAGGCCGCCAGCGACTCCCGGGAAAAGGCCGAGGCGCTTTCGGGCCAGGTGGCTTCGCTTCAAAAGGAGCTCGATCAGGCGAAAGTCGCCGCCGCAGGCTCCAAGGACGCGGCCGGGGCGGCCGGGGCGTCGCTCGAGGCCGCGAAGGCCGAGCTCGAGGCGACCCGCGCCCAGCTCGCGCAATCAAGGAAGGATGCGGACACCCTTTCCGAACGCCTGGCGGCCGACGAGGCTTCGCTCAAGGAGGCGGGCGATTCCGGTGCGAAGGCCCAGGCCCTCGCCGCGGAGCTCGAAACAGCGAAAAGCGATCTTAGCGCGGCCAAGGCCGAGCTCGGGGAGGCGCTTAAGGACGCCCTGGGCGCCAAGGAGGCGGCAGCCTCGGGGGCGTCCGTCAAGGCGGCCTTGGACAGGCAGATCGCCGACCTCTCGGACCGGCTCGCCTCCACACTGAGGACCAATGCCGCCCTCGAGGATGAGAACGCCCGGTTGAAGCGCTCGGCGCCGCTCCGCCCCTCCGCCGTGGCCGCGGCCCTGGCTGCGCCCGCCGCAGCGCCCGCGCCGGCTCCCGCTCCCGCCCCGCGCCAGCACGTGGTCGTCGACGGCGACACGCTCTCCAAGATCTCGCTTCAGTACTACGGCACCGCGAACCGGTGGCTCGCCATCTATCAGGCGAACCGCGACCGGCTGCCGAACGAAAGCACGCTTTCGATCGGCACCGTCCTCAGGATCCCGTAGGGGCCGGGACCTTCCCCTCAGGGCGCGGGGCCGGGGTCCTTCGGGAGGAATTCGGCGATGTTCGGGATCTCGTGGACCCGGCGCCCTCCGTTCCGGCGCTCGATGTAGTAGTCCACCTCGGGCTTCATCTCGACCTCATCGCCGTCCTCGGCCTCCTCCTCGTCGTCGTCCTCATCGGCCGCGACCCATTCCTCCTCGTCGAAGACGTGGGACATGCGCCGGGCGACCGGAGCGAGGACCAGGGCCGGGTTCTTCACGCGGCCGTCCTTCACGAATTCAAAGAGGCAGGGATAGAACTTGTCCTCGAACTTCGCCTTGAAGTCGCCGATCCACTTGTTCGAGACGCCGTCCCGCTGGTTCAGGAGAACCACATCCGAATAGAAGATGCAGGCCTCGTACCAGGCGAAGAGCTTGGGATGGGCCTCGACGAGGCGGCAGTTGACGACCGAGATGACCCGGGCGACCTCGATCGACCGCTCGCCAAGCCAGGTCTTGAAGGCCTCGATCTGGTCGACCGGGTTCAGCCTTCCGTCAAAGAGGAAGAACACGTGGCTTGCGCCGGGCGGAAGCTCGGCCTCGAGCGTCAGCTCGGGCCCGAGGGTCCAGCGGCCCGCCCCGGGAAAGCGCGCATCGGCCGGCGCCGGCCACTCCCCGGAGGAGAAGAGCACCGCCGGGACGGTCCCCCGCCGCGAGGCCGTCCTCGATCAGATCGGCCAACACCTCCCTGCGTCCCGAGCCCGCGGCCCCGAGAATCAGATAAACAAGGGGGTTGTCATCCGAGTCGCTCAGAATTTGAAAAGCCTGTTCTGGGCCGCGTTGCGCATCCAGTGGTCGAGGATCACGAGCGCCGCCATGGCCTCGACGATCGGCACGGCCCTCGGCAGGACGCAGGGGTCGTGCCGGCCCCGTCCCGTCAGTTCCGTGGCCTCTCCCGCCACGGTGACCGTGACCTGGGGCTTCATGATGGTTGCGGTGGGCTTGAAGGCCACGTTGAAGGTGATCTCCTCGCCGTTGCTGATCCCTCCCTGGATCCCCCCGGAGCGGTTGGTGGCCGTGCCCACCCGTCCGTCCTTCGGGACAAAGGCGTCGTTGTGCTCGGAGCCGTGGAGGAAGGTCCCCGCGAAGCCGCTCCCCACCTCGAATCCCTTGGTCGCGGGAAGCGACAGCATCGCCTTCGCGAGGTCGGCCTCGAGCCGGTCAAAGACGGGTTCGCCGAGGCCGGGGGGAACGCCGCGGATCCGGCACCGGATGAGGCCGCCGACCGAGTCGCCCTGGGCCCGGGCCTCCTCGATCCGCCGGATCATGGCCGCGGCCGTCTTCGGGTCCGGGCAGCGCACGGGGCTCGCCTCGACCTCGGCCAGGGTGGGAAAGGCCTCGGGGGCTCCCGCCGGGAGCGCGACGTCGTGGACCCGGGCGACATAGGCCCGGATCTCCACGGCGCCGGAGAGGGACAGGATCTTCCTCGCGACGGCGCCTGCGGCGACCCGGCCGATCGTCTCGCGGGCCGAGCTCCGGCCTCCGCCCCGGTGGTCGCGAATGCCGTATTTCGCCTGGTAGGTGAAGTCGGCGTGGGACGGGCGGAACTTCTCCCGCATCTCGTCATAGGCGCCCGGGCGCGCGTCGGAATTGCGAACCAGCATCGATATCGGGGCGCCGGTCGTCCTGCCCTCGAAGATTCCCGACAGGATTTCGACCGTGTCGGGCTCCCTCCTCGGGGTGACGAGGGCGCTCTGGCCGGGCCTCCTCCGATCGAGCTCATTCTGGACATCGGCCTTCCCGAGGGGAAGCCCCGGCGGGCAGCCGTCAATCACCACCCCCACGGCGGCGCCATGACTCTCGCCCCAAGTTGAGATTGTGAAGAGTTTTCCGAACGTGTTGGGCATCGCTCATATGTAGGGTTGGGCGCGAAAAGGGACCCCGCAAGCGGCAAATCTTCGGGCCCGAGGCAACCTTCGGGCCGGAATGGCGTCATAATACAACGCCATTTACAAATCCGGCGCATTGCCCCTTACTCGCCATTCCCCCATTTGCATGACATTGCGCTTCGCACGCTTGTGGCTCGCAGCCGGCCTTTTACCGTTCGCTCCGGGCCTGATGGCCCAGGCTGCGCCTTCGCCCTCCGCGAAGCCCGCCATGCCCCTCTTCGCCCCGCAGAGCTCCCGGACGGGCGACGCCATGGTCGATTCGTTCAAGCTGAGCGACGGCGACATCGATTCGGTCCTGAGCGCGCTCGAACTCTATACGGGCAGGACCGTGGTTCGCCCGGGACAGCTGCCGACCGCAAACTATTCGCTCAAGATCAGCCGGCCTATCCCGAAGGCCGAGCTCGTGACGGCGCTTGAGACGCTCCTCGAATTGAACGGCGTCTCGGTTTCGCCGATGGGCGAGCGGTTCCTCAAGGTGACGGCGCTGTCGCAGGCGAAGAGCGAGGCGCCCGAGATGATCATCGGCTCCTCCCTCGACCTGCCCGCGAGCGGAAAGATCGCGACCAAGGTCTTTGAGCTCAACTTCCTGCGGGTCTCGGAATTCGTCCCGCAGATCATGTCCTTCATGACCCCGGGGATCGGCGGCGGGATCGTCCAGCTGGAGAAGGCCAACGTGGCCATGGTCACCGACTCCCTTGAGAACATCCAGCGGATCGAGCGCCTCCTCTCCCAGGTCGACCACCCGAGGGAGAACAGCCTGACGCCGAAGTTCTACACGCTGAAGAACGGGGCCAAGGCGAGCGACGTCGTGACGAAGATCCACGCGATGTTTGCGGGAGCGGCGACAAACCAGCTCCGGGCGACCACGACCTACACGCCGGACGACCGCACGAACCAGGTCATCGTGATCGCCGATCCGCGGGAGATCCCGCTCTTCGATTCGATCATCGCCCAACTGGACATCAAGTCGGACCCCTTCACCAAGATGGAGGTCATGCCGCTCAAGCACGGGGACGCAAAGGACGTCGCGACGCTCCTCACCAACCTGATCAGCGGCCAGAACGCCGCCGTCCAGAAGAATTCCAGCACCTCCGTGCGCCCGGGCCAGATCGCCCTTCCGGGCCAGCCCCCGGCCCCGATCCCGAACGGCGCCGCCGCCACCGCCGCGGCGGAGGGCGTCAATTCCAGCGAATTCAGCGGGCTCGTCACCGTCCAGCCGGACGAGCGCACGAACTCGATCGTGGTCTCGGGAACCTTTGACGACATCCGGCTGATCAAGGGGATTGTCGAGAAGATCGACGTCCTCCTGGCCCAGGTCTCGATCCAGGTCGTGATCGCCGAGGTGACCCTGACCGACTCGGACCAGAACGGGATCAGCGCGCTGGGCCTCCAGGTCGGCCCGACCGCGAACGGCGGCACTTCGATCACGGGATTCTCGGGCTCCATCGCCGGGTGGACGGTCGGCTCGGCGACCGGAGGGCTGACGAGCCCGAATCCGCTCAGCTTCCTGGCGGAGCTCCAGGCCGCCGGCGACAAGCACAAGGTGAAGATTCTCCAGGCGGACACGATCACGACGACCCACAACAAGGCGGCCACCCTCACCGTCAGCGAGCAGGAGCCCGTGATCACGGGGACGACCGGCGTCCCCCTGGCCACCACGACGACCTCGAGCAGCTTTGCGACCTCGTCCACCGTCACCTACAAGGACATCGGGATCACGCTCAAGGTGACGCCCCTCATTGGCGACGACGGCAGCATCCAGCTGAACATCGACCAGACGGTCGACGACGACCAGGGAAGCACGACGATCGACGGCAACTCCCAGCCGATCATCGGACACCGGGAGGCCACGGCCTTCATCAACGTGATCGACGGCCAATTGGCTGTCCTCGGCGGCCTCCAGAGCTCGGGCCTCACGACGGACACCCAGAAGCTCGGGCTTTTCTACGAGATCCCCTTCATCAGCGGCCTCTTTGGCGGCGCGCACGAAGGACGCTTGAGCGGACGGAGCTCCTCCTCTTCATCCGCCCGCACGTGCTCCGCACGAGCGAGGAGACCGCCGACACGAAGAGGGCGATCGACGGGCTGTCGAACAAGGACCAGATCAACAAGTACCTGAAGGATCCGAGCAAGATGCCCGACCCGAAGGACACGCTGAAGGACAAGCTGGAGGATTGACCGGCGACGCGCCGATCCCGTGCCATGCCCGCGTCCCAACAGGAGCTTCTCCCGGAATCCATCGCCTCCCGCCTGACCGAGGAGCAGCGCCAGGCGGTGCTCGAGGCGCCGCGGGGGAACCGGCTCTCCGTGCTCTTCGCGGCGCTCGGGATTGACGAGAACGCGGCCCTGGCCCTGGCCGCCGAGGCGTCGGGACTCGACATTGCGACAAACCTCGAGACCGACCCCGGGGCCCGCGGGCTCCTGCCGGCCCGCCTCGTCCACGATTTTCAGATCATCCCGATCCGGGTCGGCCCGCCCGCGGGGCCCGACGGCGATGCGGAGCCGACGCCGTCGACCCCGCTCCACCTGGCCAGCGCCTGGCTTCCCGACGCGTCGATGACCGACTGGCTGAGGACCTTCACGCCGAGGCCGCTCGTCTGGCACCTGGCGGTCCCGGAGCGGGTCCACCAGCTCATCATCGAGAATTTCGGCGTCGGCTCGGGCGCCCTCGAGGACAGCGACGAGGGCTACATCGCCCCGGAGGCGCAGCGGAACGCCGAGGCGGACGTCGACGAGGACGCGGCCGTCGTCCGGTTCGTGACGGACGTCATCACCCAGGCCGTCGACGACCAGGCGACCGACATCCATTTCGAGCCCCAGGAGGCGGAGCTGCGGATCCGCTACCGGGTGGACGGGCTCCTGGTCCCGGTCTCGGTGCCCGAGAACCTGCTCCGCTTCCAGGACGCGATCATCTCGCGGGTGAAGATCATGGCGCGCCTCAACATCTCCGAGCGGAGGCTCCCCCAGGACGGCAGGATCAACTTCAAGGCCGCCGGCACGACGCTGGACATCCGCGTCTCGACGATCCCCACGATCTACGCCGAGTCGATCTCGCTGCGCCTCCTCAACAAGAAGAAGGAGGCCTACACGATGGACAGGCTCGGCATGGACGCGAACGAGCAGTCCCAGATCAAGGAGGTGCTCGACTATCCCCACGGCATCATCCTCGTCACGGGGCCGACCGGCTCGGGAAAGAGCACGTCGCTCAACGCCTTCCTGCGCCAGATCAATTCGACGGACCTGCGGATCATCACGATCGAGGACCCGATCGAGTACGAGGTCCCCGGGGTGAACCAGATGCAGGTGCGCTCGGAGATCGGGCTCACGTTTGCGAGCGCGCTCCGGCACGTGCTGCGCCAGGATCCCGACGTCATCATGGTCGGCGAAATCCGCGACCGGGAGACGGCCGACATCGCGATCCGCGCGTCCCTGACGGGCCACCTCGTGTTTTCGACGCTCCACACGAACGACGCGCCGGGCGCGATCACGCGGCTGGTCGACATGGGCATCGAGCCCTTCCTCGTGGCCTCCGCCATCGAGCTCGTGATCGCGCAGCGCCTGGTCCGCAGGCTCTGCCCGGAGTGCTCGCGGATGGAGCCCGTGACGAAGATCAAGCTCCTCGAGTCCCTCTCGATCCTCGGCTGCAACCCCGCGGAGGCGGAGAGCGTGAGCGCGCTCCGGGCCCCGGTCGGCTGCGACCGCTGCCGGGGGACCGGCTACCGCGGCCGGATCGGGCTTTTCGAGATCTTCCGGCTGAACGAGGAGATGCACGCCGAGATCCTCAGCCGCGAGAGCACGCGCACCCTTGCCGCAAGCGCGCGGCGCTCCGGGATGCGGACCCTGGGCCAGAGCGGCTGGGACAAGGTCAAGGCCGGGCACACCACCCTGGAGGAGGTCCTTCGCGTGATTTCCGTCGGCGACAAGTGAGGGGCCGCGCGCCCGCCTAGATGCCCCGCTTCGCCTACAAAGCCCGCGACCCCGGCGGCAACGCCGTCGAGTCGACGATCGATGCGCCGACCCGCAGGGACGCGCTCCGGATGCTGTCCGCGCGCGGCCTCGGGGTCTCGTCCGTCTCCGAATCGGGAGGCGCGGCGCCCGCCAGGAAGCCAGGGGGCCAGGCCCCCGAGGCGAGGGGCGAGCCGGCCCCGGATTCCGGCGTCCGCAGCGAGGCGCTCCCGCGGAAGGCCGAGCGGCTCCCCTTCCTGGAATCGCTCCACGACCTGACCTCGAGCGGCCTCTCCGCGGGCGAGGCCGTGCGGCTCCTCTCGATGCGGATCAAGGAGGCCCGGCTCCGGACGCTCTGCGAGGGCCTGTGGGGCCGCCTCAGCGAGGGGGCCCCCCTCTCGCGCGCGATGGAGGGCTACCCGGAGGTGTTCGACTCCTCGACCATCAACCTGATCCGGGCCGGCGAGGCGACCGGGTCCCTGAACGACACGCTTGCGCGCCTGATCGAGATGCTGACCGAGCAGCGGGAGCTCCGGGTGGCGCTCCTGACGGCGCTCGCCTACCCGCTCCTGATTGTCTGCGCCTCGTTCGGCGTCGTCCTCTTCTTTCTCTTCTTCCTCCTCCCGCGGCTCCAGACGCTCCTCCAGTCGCTCGGCGGCAAGATGCCGCTCTCGACCCGGCTCCTGATCACGCTCGCGAACTTCACGCTGCACTACGGCCTCTTTGTCGCGGTCGCGGTCGTGATCGGGGTGGTCTCCTTCTGGCGGTGGCGCTCGACGGAGGCGGGCCGCGAGAAGAGCGACGCCTGGCTCCTGCGGCTGCCGGCCGTGGGTCCCTTCATCGTCTCGCAGACCGTCCTTGAATTCAGCCAGACGCTCGGCGTCCTCCTCCAGAACGGGATCACCGCCGCGGAGGCGCTCCGCATGACCGAGCGCCAGATCGACAACCGCATCCACCGGAGGGCCTTCACGGGGGCGATCGAGCGGGTCCTGGAGGGCGAGGCGCTCTCGTCGGCCCTCGCGCGGACGGGCTGCTTCCCCGAGCTCGTCCTCGACCGGCTCTCGGTCGGCGAGAACACCGGAAACGTGGTCCCGAGCCTGAAGGACATCGCCAAGACCTACCAGAAGCGGATCTCGCGCCAGCTGAACTTCTTCACGAAGGTGATCGCGAGCGTGATCCTGGGCGCAGTCTTCATCTTTGTCGGCTTCATCGCGATCGCCATGGTGATGGCGGTCCTGCAGGTGAGCTCGAGCTTCAAGGTGGGCGGCTAGGCGCCCGCCGGGCCCCGAGCCGGACGTTCAAGAGACCCGTTCGCCGTCCATGGAACCCGCGGACAGCCGACGCCCGAGCCGACGCGGGGCCGTGCTGGCGTTTGCGGCGCTCCTCGTTGCGGCCACCGCGCTCGCCTATGCGAACAGCCTGCGGGTGCCGTTCCTTCTCGACGACGCCTCCGCCATCACGGGCAACCGGACGATTGCGAGCCCGATTGACTGGGGCGCCGCCGCGAGGGCGACGGGGGCGGGCACGGCGAGCGGCCGGCCGCTCCTGAACCTCAGCTTTGCGCTCAATAGGCTGGCGGGCGGCCGGTCCGTCGTGGGATACCACCTCTTCAATCTGGGGGTCCATATCGGCGCGGGACTCCTCCTTTTCGGGATCGTCCGGCGCACCCTCCTGTCTCCGAAACTGGGCGCGCGGCTCGCGGCCCTGTCGGCTCCGGCGGCGGCGACCGCGGCCCTGGTCTGGCTCCTGCACCCGGTCCAGACGGAAGCCGTGACCTATGTGAGCCAGAGGGCCGAGTCGATGATGGGCCTCTTTTACCTGCTGACGCTTTACGGATTTGTTCGGGCGGCTTCGGCGAATGCGCCGGATCCGGACCCGGGGGCGGGCCCGCGCGGCCGGGCCTGGCTCGCGGTCTCGCTTGCCGCCTGCGTCTGCGGGACGGCCACGAAGGAGGTGATGGTCACGGCCCCGGTTCTCGTCCTTCTCTACGACCGGACCTTTGTCTCCGGAAGCCTTCGCCAGGCCCTCCGCGGCAGGCCCGGGTACTACCTCGGCCTGGCCGCCTCCTGGATCCTCCTCGCCCTGCTGCTCGCGACGGCGCACCTCGGCGACCGGACGGTGGGATTCGGGCAGGGCGTCGGAGCGTGGGCCTATCTCTGCACGCAGGTGCGGGCCTGGGGCGTCTATGCGCGCGTCATCCTCTGGCCCTCGCCCCTCATCTTCGACTACGGCCGCGAAACCCTCGTCAGCGGGCTTTCGCCCGTGCTGCCCGAGGCGCTCCTCCTCGCGGTCTGCGCGGCGGCGGCGATCCTCCTCTGGCGAAAGGCTCCGCCGGTGGGATTCCTGTGCCTGGGCTTCTTCCTGCTTCTGGCGCCGACCTCGACGGTCATCCCGATCCCGGCGCAACCGATCGCCGAGAGCCGGCTGTACCTGCCGCTGGCCTTGGTCGCCGCCGGGCTCGCCGCCGGGACCGCGGGCCGGTTCGGCGGGAAGGGAATCCTCGCCCTGGCGGCCCTCGCGGCGCTCCTCGGGGCATTGACGGCCTCGAGAAACCGCGACTATGCGAGCGCGGAATCGATCTGGCGCGACACGGTGGCGAAGAATCCCGGCAGCTCCCGGGCTCACGAGGACCTGGCGGTCGCCTTGGCGAAGGTACCGGGGCGCGGGGGCGAGGCGCTCGCCCAGTTTCGGGAGGCCCTGCGGATACGGCCCGATTTCGCCGAGGCGCACCGGGACATCGCGGTCGAGCTGGCCAAGCTTCCGGGCGGCCGGAGGGAGGCCATCGACCATTACCGGAAGGCCCTGGCCCTCCGGCCGGCCTTTGCCGAGGCCCACAACGGGCTCGGCGTCGAGCTCGGCAGGCTGAAGGGCCGATCGGACGAGGCCCTCGCCCAGTTTGCCTTGGCCCTCGAGGCGGAGCCCGACTACGCCGAGGCGCACAATAACCTCGCGGTCGAGCTCGCACGGGCGGGCGGGCGGCTCCCCGAGGCGGTCGCCCATCTGCGGGAGGCGATCCGGATCGACCCCAGCTACGTCACGGCCCGCTGCAATCTCGCCCGCCTTCTTTCGCGGGATGCCGGCAGCCTCCCCGAGGCGGTCTTCCAGTACCGGGAGGCGCTCCGGGCCGACCCCGGGAGCGTCGAAGCGCACGGCGGACTGGCGCGGCTTCTCGTGGGGATCCGCGGCCGGGAGGCGGAGGGGATCGCGCACTTCGAGGAGGCCCTGGCGCGCGGGGCGGACCGGGTCGACCTCCAGATCGATCTTGCGAATGCGCTCCTTGGGGTACCCGGGCGCCTTTCCGACGCCATGGATCACTACCGGGCGGCGCTGGCGGCCAACCCGGATCTCGCCGAGGCCCACAACGGCCTCGGCGTGGCCTACGCCCGGGAGGGGGACCGGGCGGGCGCGGTCCGCGAGCTCGAAGCGGCCCTTGCGCTCCGGCCGGGCTATCAGGCGGCCCGTGACAACCTCCGGGCGCTCCAGGCCCTGAAGGGGGATCCCCCGAAATGACCCGCCGCGGGCTCCCGCTTCCGCGGGCATTCTTGGGGGCAAGGATGCTGTTCAAACCCTGCAAATCGCTATTTCAATGGGGAAAATGTGCCGATATCATCAGGGCCAGGCTTCAACCTGACGCGACCCCGAATACCATGATCCGCAGCACCCGCCCCGGCCACGGGCGGACATCCCGCAGGAACGGCATCCTCTTGACCGTGATGCTGGCGGGAATCCTATGCCGGGCGGAGGTCTGCGCCCAGGGGTCCGCCGCGGGCCGAGAGCGCCCTGCCGCTCCTCAGGCACCCGGGGGACATCTATGCCATGCAGGGGGACGCCATGCTCAGGCGGTACCGGTTCGACGTGGAGGCGCGGGTGAGCCACTACGATCCGGACTGGCTCCAGTTCTACGGTCTCGACGGGAAAAGCCCGTTCTACATGGGGATGACGGCCGGGCAGGCGCTTCGCCCTCAAGCCCGGCCAGCTGGTAAGGCTGACCGGCGTGGTGGTGCCCGCGAAGGGCTTCGCCGCCGAGAACCTCTCGGTCGAGGTGCTGGCCGAGGCCGACGACCGGTCGGTCATCCCCGCCCGGGGGCGGCTCGGCGAGCACGCGGCCCTGAACGTGCGCCTGGTGGAGATCGAGGGGTTCGTCGACTGGCAGGAGCAGATCGACACGCAGCACCAGCGCCTCGCGCATCATCTCCGAGGGCTGTCTCCTCGACACGTTCCTTTGGCTGAGCCAGTCCGGGCAGGCGCCGCTCCTGAAGGGCGCGTGGGTCCGCGCGGTCGGAACGTACGTTCCCCGGGTGGACATGAACGACCGCCTGGCCAGCATCAGCTTCCTGGTCCAGGGCGCCGAGAGGCTGGAAGTCCTGGGCATGCTCGACAAGGACCCGCGGTTTGACCCGCCGATAAACCGGATATCCGACCTGGCGCGGATGCCTTCGGGAGTCCGGGTGCACGTCGCCGGGAAGGTCGACTCGTTCGTTCCCGGAAGGACCGTGACGATCCTCGATGGGACGGGGCTGGTCGAGCTCCGCACGCCCCAGGAGCGCGGCCTTCACGTCGGGGCGGAGATCGAGGCGATCGGCTACCGCTCGAGCGAACCCGGGGAGGCGTATGTCGACCAGGCACTATGGAGACCCCACGGGAGGACCCTGCCGCCGGAGGCCCCGCAGGCGCGGGCGACCCTGGGCCTGGCCTCCCAGGTCCTGGGGCTGCCCCTCGAGAAGGCGGCCGCGGGCCAGCCGGTCAAGCTCTCGGGCGTCGTCACCTGGGGCGCCGAGGGGTACCGCTCGTTCTACCTCCAGGACCGGAGCGGCGGCGTGCGCGTGACCTTCGATCCGTCGGTTCATTTCGCGGGCAATCCCTGCAACCTCGCGGTCGAGGTCAGCGGGGTGAGCACCATGGGGGAATTCGCGCCGGAGGTGATCGCGCAGCAGGCGCGCTTCGACACGATGATGAGCCCGCCCGAGCCGCAGAAGCTGACGCTTGAGGAGGCGCAGACCGGCGCCAGCGAGGGCCGCTGGGTCGAGATGGAGGGGTATGTCCGGGCGGTGGAGACCGTGAAGCCCTGGCTGCAGCTCGACCTGACGACGCGCACCGGCGAATTCCGCGCGATGCTGCCAACGAACACAAACGTGGAGGGAAGGGTCGGCGCGTTCGTGCGGCTGCGGGGGGTCTGCGCCTCGAGCACCAACGGGCTCCGCCAGTCGGCCGGCGTGCAGCTCTGGGTGCCGGTCGACGAGCACATCGACATCGAGGAGGCCCCGCTCGGCGATCCGTATTCGATCCCCTTCACGCCGATCGGCAGCCTCGGCCGGTTCGGCTCGGAACTGAGCGTCGCCCACTGGCTGCACACGGGCGGGGTCGTGACCTATCAGGCGAGGGGCCGGTACCTGCTGATCCAGGACGGCGCCGCGCCGCTCCTGGTCCTGAGCCGGGACAAGGCCGCTGCTCGCGCCCGGGGACCGCGTCGACGTCGTCGGAATCCCCGGCTGGGACGCGACCCGCTTCATGCTCCGGGAGGCCTCAGTCCGCAGGAACGGGCACGACGAGGAGCCGCCGCCGCTCCGAATCCCGGCGCCCCTTTCCCCGACGAACGACGTACGACTCCCACCTGGCGCAGCTCGAAGGCGTCCTCGCCAATGTGACGGCGATCGGCGACGAGTTCCACCTCACGATCCGCAACGGCGACGACGATTTCATCGCCCGGATCGACCGCGCGCCCGGCGAGCCCCCGCCCCCGTCCTGGCAGATCGGCAGCAGCGTGTCCGCGACCGGCATCTACCGGCTCCGCTACGACGTGAACCGAAACCCGATGGAAATCGAGCTCCTCATGCGCAGGCCCGGCGACCTGGCCGTCACCCGGACCCCGCCCTGGTGGACCGTGACCCGCGCGCTCTTCGCCGCCGGGCTCCTCGGCGCCCTGGCCCTGATCGTCGCCCTCTGGCTCGTCTCGCTGCGCAGGCGCGTCAGGACCCAGACCGAGCAGATCCGCCTCCATCTGGAGAGGCAGACCCGGCTCGAGGCCGAGCTTGAGCGCGGCCAGCGCCTGCGCTCGCTCGGGCTCCTCGCGGGCGGCATCGCGCATGACTACAACAACCTGCTGACCGTCATCATGGGCAACCTGACCCTCTCCATGCTCGACGAGAAAGTGATGGCGATGGTCGGCGACACCCTGCGCGAGGTGGAGAGCGCCTCGAGGCGCGCGCAGAAGCTGACGGTGCAGCTGCTCACCTTTGCCAAGGGCGGGGACCCGGTGCGGGAGGCCCTGTCGCTGCCCGAGGTCGTGGACCGGGCCGCCGAGCTCGCATCGGGCGAAGCCGGGCTGCGGGTCGAGTTCCGGCCCCCGCCCGGCCTCTGGCAGGTGAACGCCGACCGCGCCCAGCTCACCCAGGCGATCGAAAGCTTCCTCTGCTTCTCCCTCGCCTCGCTCCCCCTCGGCGAGAAGATCCATGTCGAGGCGTCCAACCAGGAGCTTCGGGAGGACGACACGAGTCCGGTCGCGGCGGGGCGCTACGTCCTCCTCTGCATCTCCGAGCACGGCAGGGGGATCCCGGCCGACCAGCTGAAGGGGATCTTCGACCCGTACGTGGCCGTCGAGTTCGGGAAGGAGAGGCTCGGCCTCGCGACCGCCTACTCGATCATCCGGCGGCACGGCGGCAATGTCGACGTGAACTCCCCGGGCGGCAGCGGCGCGGACTTCAGGATCTGGCTGCCCTCGGCGACGCCCGGGCCGGCGGCGAGCGCCCCGGCCCCGGAAAAGGCGGCGAAAAGGTCCAGGCGGCTCCTCCTCATGGACGACGAGGAATGCATCCGCACCCTGGGGAAGCGGGTCCTGGAGAAGATGGGGTTCCTGGTCACGGCCGTCAGCGACGGCGCGGACTGCGTCCAATCCTACCGGGAGGCCTACCAGTCGGGCCGCCCGTTCGATTTTGTGATCCTCGACCTCACCGTTCCCTCGGGCATGGGGGGGGAGGAGGCCATGGCCGAACTGCGCCGGATCGATCCCGGGGTCCGCGCCATCGTCTCAAGCGGGTACTCGGGCGACCCGGTGATGTCCGACTACAGGAAATTCGGCTTCTGCGCGGTGGTCCCCAAGCCCTACGACTGCAAGGCGCTTGCCGCGGTGATCGACGGGTTGGAATGAGCCCCCCTCCGGGGCGGCCTACGGGCCAGCGGCCACGTAGTTGAAGAAGCCGCGGGTCTGCGCGCGGGCGTTCTCCGTGAGGATCAGGCCCTCGGCCCCCGGGCACGAGCGGATGAGTTCGAGGCCGCCCTCGACGCCCGCGATGAAGGCCGACGTCGAAAGCATCCCGGCCTGCAGGCAGGTCTCCGCGATCACGGTCGCCTGGGTGCAGCCGTTCGCCACCGGCCAGCCCGTGCGGGGATCGATGATGTGGCCGTAGCGCCGGCCGCCCAGCACAAACGACCGGATGTAGTCGCCCGAGGAGGCGATGGATCTGCCGCTGAGCCCGACGCTGCCCCAGGTCTTCCCCGGGTTCTTCGGGTCCTCAAGGCCGACGTGCCAGGCGGGGCGCCCCGGCGGGGCCCCGGACGCCCGGAGGTCGTGGCCGAAGTCGACCAGCGCGTCCGTGATCCCGTGGTCCTTGGCGATCAGCGACACGATGTCGACCGCGTACTCCTTTCCGAAGCCCCCGAAGTCGAGCGCCATCCCGGGCTCGGGAAGGAACACCCGGCCGGGCTCGCGCCTCACCTTCTTCCAGCCGACCAGGCGCAGCGCCCCCGCGATCTGCTCCGCGGTCGGAACCGCGGGAGGGTCCGCCTTCCAGTTCCAGATCCGGATGAGGGGAAGGGCCGTGGGGTCGAGGATCCCGCGGGTCATGAAGTGGATCGTGTCGCAGATTCCGAGGAGCCCCTCGGCCTCCGGGTCCACCGCGACCCATTGCCTGCCCGCGGCGTCGTTGATCCGGCTGACAAGGCTCTCGGGCTGGAACCGGGAGTACTTCGCCTCGAACGCGCGGACCCAGCCCTGCGCCGCGGCCTCGAAGCGCGACGCCTGGGGCTCCCCGCCGGGCGCCGTGTACTGCACCTCGCAGACGGTCGCCATGGCGCGGAACGAAAGCTTGCGGAGCGGAAGGTCCGCCCCCCGCGAGGTCGCGGCCGGTTCCGGCGCCTTGTCCTGCCTGGAGACGATGCCCATGGAGTTAAGCCAGATCCGGCCTTGGGTGCCCGCTTCCCCCGGGGTCAGCCGTTCCGCGAGATTTCGACCGACGAGATCTGGAAGCTCACGTTCAGGAGCGTCGGCTTCGCCCGGTCGGTCTGCATCGAGCACTGCTCGATGCCGATGTAGGGCGAGCGCTTGCTGAGCGCCAGGTAGAACTGCTTCAGCGTCGCCCAGTCGACGCCGGTCACGCTGAACTGGAGCGTGTGGACCGAGAAGTGGCCGCTGCTGTCGTTCTTCGATTCGCCGCTCGTGTAGTGCTGGAGGCCCACGTCGCCCGCGATGGCGTTCACCTCCGCGAGGAGGCGGGTCGCATCGAGGGTGCGGACCGGGTCCAGCCGGCTGGCGGCGGCCTGGGCGCTCGCCTCGATCATCGCGCGGTTCGAAAGCCAGAGCTGCTGCTCGTTCAGGCTGCTCGAGGTGGCCCGGACAGCGCGGATCGCGCGGCCCGTCCGGCCGGCGATGCTGGAGAGCCAGACCGCGGCGGCGAGAACGATGAAGCCCGCCAGGAGGACCTTCTCCCTGAGGAGGCGCGAGAGGAAGAAGGCGCGGATCGTGCGGATCATGAGGTGGCCGGGGCGAGCGCCCCGGGTTTGAAGGTCACCACGAGCGTGAAGGTCACCACGTTGTCCCGCGCCCGCTGGTCGCGGATCTCGACCCGGTCGACGCCGCTCTCCTGCTCGAGCGCCGTCTTGTAGCCGGCGATTTCGCCGGCGTTGTTCGTCTGGGCCTCGATCTGGATCGCGTTGAGCGCGCTCGCGGTCGCCCGCAGGAACTGGATCGCGGGGGGGCTCTTCGGAAGCGCCGTCTCGGGCGAGACCGCGGAGATCATCTCGAGCGGCAGGAGGCGCTTCGTCGACAGGTCGTCGATCCGGTTCGCGAGGTCCTGCTCCTCCATGATGTGGGCGACGGTCGACTTCTGGGCGGCGACCTTGGCCAGCCGGACGTTCTGCCAGAGCCCGACGCCGAAGAGCGCCAGTTCGCCGAGCGCCATGGCGGCGCAGGCGAGGAGCGAGCCGACGGCGATCCGCCAGAGGATCATGCCGCGGCGCCGCGACCGCGCCAGGGCCCGCAGGTCCCCCTTGTCGCGCACATCGAGCGCGTCCACGAGGTCCGCGGCGAGGCTCAGGCGGACCCCGCCCGTCTCGAATGCGAGCTCGCGGTCGCTGCCGCCTGCCCGGGCGGCGGGCGGGGACGCAAGGTCCACGATCTTCGCGGCCTCCCCCGCCGACTTGATGAGGCGATCCCGGATGGGCGCCCGTTCGGCCTCGGGCGTCTCGGGAGCCACCGGCTGGTAGAGGACGGCCGAGGGGACGGGGCCCCGGTCCCAATGGATCGCCGTAAGCCCCTCCGGGGACGAGAGGACGAGCGTCGTCGCCGGCGCCGCCCCGTAGCCCAGGAAGGCCGCGAACGAAGGGATCACGAATTCCGCGCCCTTCCACGTCTCCACCTGCTCCACCGTGAACCGCCGGCGGTAGGACGCGAAGGCGAGCGCGCGGTCGGAGCCCTCCGGCCAGTAGTAGCCGTAGTAGAGCTGCGCCAGCGGGAACGGGGAAAGGGACTCGATCGCGAGCCCGACCTGGGCCACCACGTCGGCCCTCGTGGCCGCGGGCTGGACCGGGACCGGGCGCGAGAAGAAGACCGCGTCCGGAAGGAAAACGACCTTCGGGGGGGGCGGTCCGGCCCGCAGGAAATCAAACGGCGAGGCGCACATGCTCAGGATTGGGATACGGGCGTGGGGGGGGGTTGGGGGATCTCATCATCTTCGAGCATTTCCAGGACCGTAAAGGGATAATTGATGCTTTGCGAGGCCGCGGCGGCGGCCGTCGCGCTGTTCGCCGTGGTGGAGGGGGTGGCCGTATTGGTGACCGAGGTCGATGCGGTTGTAGACGCGCTGCTGGCCGCCGCGGTTGCATTGGTCGCGCTCGTCTGGTTCGTCGTCGCCCCGCCCTGGGGCGCAACGACGGCCGAGAGCCGGTACTGGGAATGCCCCTCGTGGACGGTGATCGTGACCCGCAGCGCCGAGATGGTCGTCCCGAACTGGGTCGAGTTTCCGCCGACCCCGGCGACCGCCGCCACGGTCGCGGTGTTGAGGAACCACTGCTGGCCCTGCTGGGCGTACTGGCCCGTCCCGTCGAGGTAGTCCTTGAGGTGCTGCTGCTGCGCGTCGGTGTACTGGCCCGCGGCGGCCATGACGTCCGCATTGGCCCCGTTCACGTCGGGCTGGGGATAGTTGAAGATCGAGACGTCGTCCACGAGCCTCCTGTAGTAGTCGTTCGGGAGGCCGTTCTCGTCGAAAAAGACGTCCTTGGCGTAGTCGACGGCGGCGAGCTCGCTGAAGGTGCGCATCGGCCTGGCGGGCTCGGTGTAGGGGATGTCCGCGTTCTGGTAGTCGGGGGTGAGGGACGTCGTGTAGACGTAGCCGCTCTGCATCCAGCCGCACAGGGCGTCGGCCAGCTTCTCGGCGTCGGCCGGCGCCATCTGCCAGTTCTCGAAGAGGTTCGTCAGGGTGGTGATGTCGGCGCGGGCGAGCGGTATCTTTCCGCTCTCGTCCTGGAACTGGATGTCCACCGTGCGGCCCTCCGAGGGCGACCATCCGGCCCAGCCCAGGGGGTCGCTCCAGCCCTCGGACGGGCTGTGGAGGCCGTTGTCCGCCTCGCGGAAATCCTCGAGGACCGCGATCGTGACCTCGAGCGCCGAGAACGCCTCCTGGCGGAGCCGGTGCGACTCGTACTGGCGGACCTCGACCAGGAGGTCGTTGCCGGCCTTCTCGATGAAGGCCGTGAGGGCGACCGCCGTGAAGATGAGCGAAACGAGGACGAGCACGATGACGGAGGACCGCTCGCGGGGATCCCTGGGGGGGGGCTTCGGGGGATTCACCATGGGTTCGGGAGCCCCTGGCCGACCGCGGGGACGACGACGATCGCCTCGCGGGTCAGGCGCTCGTAGACGAACGTCACATGGATCCGCTGCGGCATCAGCGGATTGCCGCTGCTGTCGGTCCGCAGCGCGGTCTCCGTCGTCCATTTGCTGAAGTCCGTGTCGAAATAGTCGTACGCGAGCGCGGTCACGAGCGGGGAGACGAGCGTCTCGCGCGGCGGGTCGTCGTTGAAATGGTTCTCGAGGTCCGAGTGCCAGAGCATGTAGAGGCCCTTGCCCCGCTTCACCTCGAGGGAGCAGTAGACCTCGGGAAGCGGGCTTCCGGGCCACCGGAGGATCCGCGCTCCCGTGAGCTGCATGTAGGTGATCAGGTTCTCCTGGCCCTCCCCGTCGGGCTTCACCGGCTGGATCCCGACCGGCGTCGAATTCGCGGCGGCTGTCGGCGGAAGCGTCGCGTGGATCATCTCGCGCTGCAGGAAGCGGGTGACGGCGCGGACATGCTGGTCGAAGAGGCGCACGTCGGCGTTCTTTCCCCAGAGCTCCCCCATCGAGAAGATGAAGGTGTTGAGGCCCACGAGGACGAGCCCCACGAGCGCGATCGAGAGCACGACCTCGATCAGCGTGAAGGCCCGCGCCCTCATTGGGCCGTCCTTCCCTGGGCGAGCGCGATCCGGCTCGCCGCGTTCTGCCTGAGGGTCGTGCGCGCGGTCGGGTCCGACCACGTGGGCCGCACCAGCATGAAGGTCTCGACGACCGTCTTCGGCTGGGCCGCCGACATGTCGCTGATCACGCAGGTGAAGGTCACCGTGAAGAGGTCGGTCGTCTCCGTCGGCTCGGCGTCGCAGGTCCACTTGATGTGCCGGGGGCCGTCGTCGAATTCCGCGCCCGCCTGGGCCGTCGGGAGGTCGGACTGGCCGAGGAGCTGCGAGCGCGCAAAGGAGACGTCGACGTCGTTCACGTTCGAGCGCGACGCGGCCTCGTAGCTGTTCAGGACGTTCAGGTACGCGCCGCCGAGGACGACGGCCGTCAGGCCGAAGATCATGAGGGCGACGACGACCTCGATCAGCGTGAATCCCCTACGGCGTGGCATCGGTCTTGGCCAGGACGGGTGCGCAGGTCCAGGGGTCTATCGAGAGGAGGTGCGCCCCGCCGCTCGTCCGGATCTGGGCGCGGAAGGGGGTGCAGGTCCCGTCGTCATAGAAGGTCACGGAGGTGAGCGGCTCGGTCTCGACCACGATGCCGCCGATCAGGATGGAGGAGCTCGAGTTGGACTCGGCGGGGTGAAAATCGATCACGAGGTCGTCCGGCCCCGCGACGGCGACCTTCTTCTGCCCGGTGCCGTCGTTCAGGATGAAGGCGCGCGTCCTCGTGTCGTAGGTCACGATCACGCTCTTCTGCTCCTCGAGCGCCTCCTTGCGCGCCGCGGCGCACACCTTCCAGAACTGGTCGTCGGGCGACGCGTTCTTTTCGGTGAGGAGCGCGGTGGACCCGCCGACGAAGATCCACCCCAGGAGCCCGATCAGCGCGACGGCCAGCAGGATCTCGACGAGCGTGAATCCCCCCGGTTCACCAGTTTCCGATGTCGTCATCGGTTCCGTCCGTCCTGTCGGGACCCTTCGACCAGAGATCGTAGCCATCCTTGTTGTGGGAGCCGGGGCACTTGTACTGATAGGGTTCGCCCCAGGGATCGAGGATCGGGCAGCTTGGTCCCCTCGGCCAGATACGGGCCGCGCCAGCGGTCCGCCTTGTTGGCCGGGGCGGTCAGGAGGGCCTGGAGGCCCTCGTCCGTGGAGGGATAGCTGCCCATCTGCAGGCGGTAGGTCACCAGGGGGGTCTTCATGCTCTGGTTTACGAACAGCTTGGCGATGTCGACCTGCGACCCGCCGAAGAGCTTGCCCACATTGGCGATCGTGAGGCCCGCGAGGAGGGTGATGATGGCGATGACGACAAGGATTTCGATGAGGGTAAATCCGCGACGCTTGGAGTTTTCGGGGAAGCGCATGACACATCCAGAATTACGTAATACCATGGCCTTGTCGAGACGCCTCCCTGCCGGTGGAAGTTTCACGGATGGCCGCGATTTCGGGGGAGGGGTAACGATCGGCGCCGTTCATGGGTGGAGGCTTGGGACCGAACCGGCCCGACTTTGTTCGACTTTTCCGCGCGAAACGGGCCGGGCGGACGGCATTCAGGTCGGGGCGCGCTTGGGGAGCGCGGGAGCGGAAGGGATCCGGGGACGGCGGCCTCCGAGCGCAACCCGGCTGTCGCGCCACCGGAGGATGGGCGCCTCGAACCCGTGGTAGAGGGCGGCGCTCGCGACCAGGCACACGCCGACATAGGAGGCGATGCCGACCGTCGTCCCGTAATGAAACTGCATGTGGGACAGGACCGTCGTGCTGACCATCAGGTTGACGAGGTACAGGGAGTAGGACCACCGCGCCACGGCCCGGACCGGAACGGCGAAGGCCCCGCCCCCAAGGCTTGTGCAGGTCGACGCCCAGGGCAGGAGGAGGACGCTCCCCAGGTTAACGACCAGCGGCAGGAAGACCCGCGCGGCCGTCGAATGATCGGGGTCGCCGATCCCCATGTAGGCGAAGGACGCGGCCAGGACGGCGATGCCCGCGGCGAGGCTTGGAAGCCGCAGGCGGGTCCACGCCTGCGGGAACCGGCGGAAGAGCGCGACGGCCGCCAGGCCCATCGCGATCGAATCGGGACGGTAAAGGACGACCTTCGTGATCCCGCGCTCCCAGTCCTCGGGCGTGAGCGTCGTCGCCCGCAGGAGGACGGGCAGGCCGATCATGAAGGCCGTGAGCGCCCAGTAGAGCCGCTTGAAGGGGATCCGCAGGAGCCGCAGGCCGAGAAAGAGCCCGAGCGGGAACAGGAGGTAGAACCATTCCTCGACCGAGAGGGACCAGGATTCGGCGAAGAACCACGCCCTCTGCCCGGTGAAGTTCTGGAGGAAGAACACATACCGGGGAAGGAGCGGGGCGGGATCCGGGAGCCCCCTCGCCTTCTGGAAAACCCACCAGAATCCGACATTGATGAGGAGGAACAGATAGTAGTTCGGAAGGGTCCGGAGCGCCCGCCGCACCCAGAATTTGGCGGCGACCCCGGGCTCCGAGAGCGACGGACCGAGATCGAGGAGGAGGCCGCCGATCAGGAAGCCGCTGAGCGCAAAGAAGAGCGTGACCCCGATCGTCCCCGCCTTGGTCCAGATGACCGGCGAGCCGTAGCAGAGGTAGAAAAACAGGGCCCCGTGCTGGAACACGACAAGCGCAATGGCCACCGCCCGCATCAAATCGAGTCCGTGGACCTTCTTATGCATCCGAGGGAGCGAACGTCGCGGAAAGCCCCGCCGAAGTACAGGTCTAACCTCGGCAGTCGCCGAACCGTGACGGGAGGCGGGGTCCCCGGACCCGGGGGGACAGGCGGAGCGGAAACCGGCGCTCGAATGACGTAAAATAAATTCCATTAGCATCTTACAGAAACAATTGAGCCCGATTCGAGGTTTGGGCCTCCGAAAAGGCCAAATCCGGCCGGCTCGCCGAAATCCGCCCCGGGCCGAAAGAATCCCCAAAAAGCCCCGCTTTGCCTTCATTCGAGGGGAAATCGGCCGATGACCCTATCCGTACACGCATATCCTCCAATAGCAGGCCCATCTTCCCCAGCATGACGATCGGTGAGTTTGAGATCCCCCGTCGACGCGTGCGCTCCGGCGCGGCCGCGGCCGCATGCCCGGCTTGGGCCGTCCCGCCAGGGCCGCCCCCAACCTAGGCCGGTTATGGTCATGAACGAAACGGCCGCGCCCGCCCCCACGATCCTCATCGTCGACGATGAGCCGGTCGTCCTCGACGCCCTCCGGCTGACCCTGGAGCGCGAGCATTACCGGGTCATCGCGTGCTCCAACCCCCAGAAGGCGCTCGCCGTCCTCGAGGAGCAGGACGTCGCCGTCATCATCTCCGACCAGAAGATGCCCGAGATGCCCGGGCACGAATTCCTGATCCAGAGCCGGCGCCTGCGTCCGCAGGCCTCGAGGATCCTGATCACCGCCGTCCTCTCGCTGCCGACCGTGATCGACGGCATCAACAAGGGCGAGATCTTCCGCTTCGTCGCCAAGCCCTGGCTCCGGGAGGAGCTCCTGGCCACCGTGCGCAACGCCGTCCAGCGAAACGACCTCATCATGCACAATGAGGCGCTGCAGGCCCAGACGCAGCAGCTGAACGCGCAGCTCATGGTCGCCAACAGCGAGCTCCAGCAGCAGCTCCAGGACCTGGAGCAGAAGCGCCAGAAGCTGGACGCCGCGAACGGGGAGCTCCGCGCGCGCTACGAGAGCTCGCTCGAGCTCTGCCGGCGCATCCTGACGGCGTTCGACCCGATCCTCGGCGGGCAGGCCAAGGCCCTGACGGCGATCGCGACCAAGATGGCCGAATGCGGGCCCTTCTCGGACGAGGAGCGCCATGCGCTCTGCTCCGCGGCGTGGCTCTGCGACCTCGGCCTGATCGGCGTCCCGCGCGAGCTCCTTCGCTCGTTCCGCCGGACCCCGGAGCGGCTGACCGACCGCGAGCGCGTGATGCTGCACAATCATCCGATCTACAGCCAGACGCTCGCCGCGCTCGTCGACCCGCGCGCCGACGTGGCCGAGACGATCCGCGCCCACCACGAATGCTTTGACGGCTCGGGCTATCCCGACGGCGTCGAGGGCAAGACGATCCCCTGGGCCGCGCGCTGCCTTGCGGTGGCGGTCGGCTTTGTCGAATCGGACCGGCCGAAGCACGCGGCGATCGAGGCGATCCTCGCCAAGTCCGGAAGCGTCTACGACCCGGAGGCCGTTCGGCTCTTCGTGAGGGTCATGCAGCTCGTCAATCTTCCGAGGCAGGTGCGGGAGATCCTTCTCGGCGAGCTGTCGCCGGGCATGGTGCTTGCGAGCGGCATCTACAGCCCCCACGGGCTCCTCCTGGTCGGCGAAGGCCAGGCCCTCGGCCCGGCAACCATCACCAAGATCCTGAACCACAACGAGGTAACGCCGATCGAGCAGCGCCTCCTTGTGTATTCTTGAGCGAATCCGCCTTCGCGCCGCTTTGGGACCGCGGGTCCATCCCGCGGCCTTTGCGGTAAAGTTCGGCCGGCGGACGCCGAAGGGGTAGGCACCGGCGGTCGTCGAGAGCCGGGACCCATGCATTTTCCGTCTCCGCACCCAAAACCGACCCGCATCCGGAGGGCGCGGGCTTGAGCCATGGCGCCCACCGCCTCCGCCGCCTCCCCGTTCGCCCAGCGCGTCATCATCGGCGTCGGGGACATGGCGGTTTCGAACAATGCGGAGCTCGTCCTGAGCACCTATGCGCTCGGCTCCTGCATCGGGGTCGTCGCCTTTGACGCCGGGATCAGGGCGGGGGGCATCCTCCACCTCATGCTCCCGGATTCGGCCATCGCGCCCGACCGGGCCGCGAAGCAGCCGGCCCTTTTCGCGGACACGGGGCTGGCGATGTTCTTTCGCTCGCTCGGCGGGCTCTATGTCGAGCGCGCGAGCCTCCGGTTCATGGTCGCCGGAGGCGCCAGCGTCCTCGGCGGGCCGGATCCGTACAAGATCGGCGAGCGCAACACCCGCGTGACGCTCGATTACCTGGAAAAGAACGGCTACACCGTGCGCAACGTCGCCGTCGGGGGCGGCGTCAACCGGGCGCTCCATCTCGAGCTGGCGACGGGCACGGTGACGCTGAAGACCCCGCTCGAGGAGTCCCACTTCTCGCTGGCGGACTGACGGGACCCTAGAGGGTCACCGTGCCGTTCGTCAGGCTGTCGCCGAGGCGCGCCGAGGCGCGCTCCAGGACGACGGGGAGCGCCGCCTCGAGGATCGCGGAGGTGAAGCCCATCTCCTCGAGAAAGGCGCCGTTCACCGCCCCCCGGTAGGAGTCCTCCCCGACGCCGGGCCCGAGCGACGCCGCCAGGTACCGGGCTGCGTTCAGGTGCGCCAGGAGGCTGCGCGCCTCGTCCGGCGCCTCCTCGGGCTTCATCTGGAACTCCGCGGCCACCGCAAACAGTTCGGGAAAATGCCAGGTCCTCAGGAGCTTCGCGCCCACCTCGGCGTGGCTGTAGCCGAAGACCGACCGCTCGGCCTCGTCCCACGTGCAATTCGTCCTCTCGCAGTGCGCCCGCACCGCGTCGTAGAACGCGGCGCCGCTGTGGGCAAGGGCGAGCTTGCCGAGGCCGCACACCAGCCCCGCCGTGTAGGCCGACTGGGGCTCGAGCCGGCCCGTCAGCTCGGCCAGAACCTCCGCGGCGAGCGCCCGGCAGAGCGCGTGGCGCGCAAAGTCGCCCGGCCCCCACCGCAGCGCGTTCATCTGGCCCCCGTCCCAGCGGCTCACGAGCGCAAGGGCGGCAAGCCGGTAGATCTCGCGCTCACCGAGGCGGATGATGGCATCCTCGACCGTGTCCACGGCCACGGCGCCGAAAAAGGCGGAATTGGCGAGCCGGAGCGTCGCCGCGGCCAGCGCCGCATCGAGCATGATGATCGACTCGACCTCCTGGGCCGTCCCCTGCTCGTTCTGGAGCGCGGCGACGAGGCGGGGCAGGAGCGTCGGGGCGCAGGGCAGGCACACCGCGCGCGCGCAGACGGTATCGAGGGAGGGCGGCTTCTCGTGGGTCACGGGGCGGAAGGCGGCCGGCGCGGCGCGGAAAACCCAACGGCGGCGGCGGCGACAGCGTCGGTCAGGGCCTGTTTGGATTCCATGGTTGCGGGCATGGCCGTCCAGTCAGGACAGCCGTCCCTGCCAGGTCTTTCGGCACGGGGGAAAAATTCTTGAGGGCAAAGGCGGGCATCGCCGGGGAACGGGGGGAACACTCGGGGCGCGCCGCTAGAAGGCGGCCATCATTTCCTTGTGGGCGCGGTCGAACGCCTCCAGGGAGACCGCGCCGTCCTTCACATGGCGCTCAAACCAGGCCCAGGAATCCTTCTCGTCCAGCAGGCCCCCCGGGGAGAGGACCTGGCTGAAGACCCTGTTCTTCGCGTGCTCCGATCCGAACAGCCGCAGCGACACCACGTCGCGGATCCGCCGGTCGGGGTAGAGGTTCACCTTGATCCTGTTGTGATCGCGGCCGCTCCGGTTGACCGCCGCGACCGCCTTTGCGGCCGACCGGAGCATGAACTCGTACAGGCGGTCGTTGTCGACGGGGCCCTCGAGGCGGCACCACAGGTGGAATCCCCGGCCGCTTGCAAGGACAAGCGGGGTGCATCCGAGCCCCGCGAGGTGGTCCCGGAGCACGGTCACGGCGAGCTCCATCTCGGGGATCACGACCGTGTTGTTCGTCTTGTGATTGTTGTCGAGGTTGAAGCAGAAGAGGTCGCTCGAGCGGTCGCCAAAATAGAGGCAAAGGTTGCTCTCCTTCGCGACATGGGAGCGGAAAAGCCCGTCCAGGCGGTGCTCCGGGATGTTGGCCAGCTTGTATTTGTGGAGGAGGCCCGTGAGCGTCAGCTCCCCGTACTCGAGCGTCACGCCGTCCGAAAGCAGCTCGTCGAGGAACGCAAATCCGTACCGGCGCGTCTCCACCTTCGCGCGGTCCTTCGGCAGGCCGCGGTAAAACTCCCGCAGGAGGGCTATTCTTCGATCCATCGCCTCACCTCCCCGAAGTCCGAGAAGCCCCGGGCCCTGTTTTCCCCGAGCGGCACGCGCCGCTCCATGATCGGATAGTACACCCTGACGCCGTATCCGTCGCCGTGGCGGATGTTGAAGGGATCGTCGTCCACCAGGTGGCTGATCCCCCAGGCCCGGCAGAAGACGATCTTGTTCCAGGCCATGAAGAGGTGGTCGAACGGAATGCCGTTGTCGGCAAGCCACCGCCTCGTGCAGGCGTTGGCGCGCCTCAGATCCCGGTGCGTGCAGATGACGATCCGCCAGCCGCTCGCCCGGAGCCAGCGCATGAATTCGACGCCGTCCGCCCTCGCGCGCGCAAGCTCGTAGCAGCGCTGGTGAATCTTGTACCGGAAAAACGAATACTCCGTGCTGAGGAGGTCGCTCTCGTCCCTGGAGGCGGCCCGGAGCCGGGCCAGGTAGTTGCCAAAGACCTCCTCGGAAAAGGCGTAGCCGCGGTCGTAGGCGAACGGCGTCCCCTGCAGGGTCTGCGTAAAGTTGTTGAGCGTATCGTCCAGGTCGACGGCTATGGTTTTGTCCCGGCATCAAGCTCGAGCGAGGGAAGTTCCGCATCTTCAGCCATTTATAAGTCGGACTATCAATATTTTATGCATCTCCCGTCACGCCCTGAAGATAAGGTCCCGCGCGGGCGGGGCAACCCCCGATTGGCCGTTTTCCCGGGCAAAAAGGCGTTAAGCAACCCCCCCGTTGTGACGATAACCCCCTCTGACCAAATGCCATGAATCCCGCGCACCCAGCCGACCCGAAATCCCACCCGGAACCCGTCCCTAGGTCCGGTCCGCTTCGCGACATCCTCTGGGGCAGGCCGGTCTTCCGCGCGCCCCCGCTTGCGAACCCGGGCGCGGTCACAGACCCCCTTCCGCTTCGCGCGCAATTTTGTCCCTTCCGACGCCAGCATGAGTCCCCCGCGTGCGGGCCGCTTCGCGCGGCTTGATCGGCCCCGCCGTGCGGCCCATGCCAGCGGGCCGCAGGGCGGGCCGATTCCGGAAAAGGTTTGAATTGCTGGCGCACGCAATAACGAGTCGAATCTTTCCGTGTCTGATCACATGTCGCTAGGCGCCAGACTGAGCATTATCGCTAGAATTGCCGGCGGGCTGGTGGCCTTGCTCGCGGCCGTCGCGCTCACGGGCTGGACGCTGCACCTGCCCGTGCTGCAGACGTTCGGGCTCCCGTGGAGGCCGATCGGCAATGTGTCGGCCTACTGCTTCATCCTGAGCGGCGTGGCGATCGCGCTTCGGGGCGAAGAATCCGGGCGGGCGGCCTCGGCCGCCGCGTGGACCTTCGCCCTCGTGGTCGCCGCCCTTTCGGTTCTGGGCGTGATCGCCACCGTCTTCCCCTTCGACCCCGCGGCGAGCCCCCTCCTGAGGGCCCTGATCAGCACGCCCGCTCCGCTCCAGACGCCGAGCGGGGGCCAGAACCTTTTCCCCAACACGACCCTGCCGTTCCTCCTCCTCGCGGCCGGCATGCTGCTCCTCGGCAGGTCCCGGCCTTCGGCCTTCGACGCCGCGGGCTGGCTCGGCCTGGCCGTCGCCAGCGTCTCCCTGCACATCCTCCTCAGCTACCAGTTCGTGTTCCAGGACGGAAACGCCATCCGGATGTCGCCGGCCAGCGCCCTGCTCCTGCTGGCCCTCGGCTGCGCGCTCACGATCACGCGCCTGGACGCCGGCATCCTCCGGGACTTCGGGCCCGACAAGCCGATCGGGGGCATCGCCTGGCGGCTCCTCGTGATCGGGCTCCTCGTCCCCCCCGTCCTTTTCGCGCTCCAGTCCTGGTGGTTCCGAAGCCTCGGGGAGAGGATGAGCAGCCAGTCCGTCTACTTCGCCACGGCCTACGCGATGGCGTTCCTGGGCCTCATCACCGTGCTGCTTCGCAGGATGGCGGACATAGACAGGCACCGCAACGATGCCGAGGCCGCGCGCGGCGAGCTTCTCGCCCGGGTGCAGCAGCAGGCGGCGAACCTCCAGTTCGAGGTGGCCGAGCGCACGTTCGAGCTTCAGGAAAGCAACGAGAGGCTCGAACTCGCCCTCCAATCCTCGGCATCGGGCGTTTGGGACTGGGATCCGGCCACGGGCCGGACCATCTGGAACGAGCACCAGTGCACGATCTACGGCCTTGCGCCCGGTCAGTTCGACGGCCGGCAGGAGACGTGGCTGTCGCATGTGCATCCCGAGGACCGCGCGAACGCGCAGGCCGTCACGCAGCGGGCGCTGAAATCGGGGGTCCACTTCGACAACGCGTTCCGGATCGTGACGCCCTCGGGCGCCGTGCGCTACATCGAGGCCCACGGGTTCGCCCACAGTAGCGCCGACGGCTCGCGCATGCGGGTCATCGGCGTCGACCGCGACGTGACGCACATGCGCGAATCCGAGCGGGCGCTCATCTCCCTCGCCCAGCGCCTCCAGTTCGCCCTGGGCTCGGCCGGCTACGGGATCTGGGAGGCCGACTGCAGGACCGGCCACATCGAATTTGACGACAGGCTGCTCGACATCAACGGCCTGCGCCGCGAGGACACCGCCGCCGGCGGGGACTACCACCAGCGCACCCTGCACCCGGAGGACGCCAAGGCGGCGAAGAAGGCGTTCGCGGACGTCCTCGCGGGGCGCTGCGAGAACTACGGCGACCGCTTCCGGATCATCCGGCCGGACGGCGAGGTGCGCCACATCGAGGCCCGCGGCTTTCTGCAGCGGTCGCCGAAGGGCGAGCCCCTGCGCGTCATCGGGCTGAGCCGGGACGTCACCGCCGACCGCGAGCTGCGCGAGCAGCTGCGGATCGCGGAGGAGCGCTGGCAGCTTGCGCTCGCGGGAAACAACGACGGGCTCTGGGACTGGAACGTCACCACGAACGAGCTCTACTTTGACAACCGCTGGGCCGAGATGATCGGATACGGCCCCGGGGAAATCCCGCGCCACTACGACGAATGGGAGAAGCGGGTGCACCCGGAGGACGTCGAGCTGTCCCGGGCCGCGACCGAGGCGCACTTCGCCGGGAAGACCCCGTTCTACATGAGCGAATACCGTTTTCGCCACAAGCAGGGGCACTGGGTCTGGATCCTGGACCGGGGCAAGATCGTCTCGCGCGACTCGCTCGGCCGCCCGCTGCGGGTCGTCGGGACCCACACCGACATCTCCGAGAGCAAGGCCTCGGAGAAGCGCCTGCGCCAGTTCGAGGAGATGGCGCTCCAGATGGGAAGGCTGGCCCAGATCGGGCCCTGGGACTGGCAGGTCGGGACCCAGAGGCTCACGTGGTCGCCCGAGGTGTTCCGCATCCACCACGCCGATCTGGGCTTCGAGCCGACCCTGGAGGGGATGCTCGCGTTCTACGAGCCGGAGGCGCGGGCCACGCTGAGGGACGCCTTCGACCGGGCGCTCACGCACGGGACCCCGTTCGACCTCGAGCTTCCCATCGTGACCCCCGCGGGCCAGCACCTCTGGGTCCGCTTCCTCGGCAAGGCCGAATTCAAGGCGGGGACGACCTCCCACCTCTACGGCGCCGTGCAGAACATCACCGAGATCCGCGAGTCGGAGAACGCCCGGCGCCGCCTCGAAACCCAGCTCTTCCAGGCGCAGAAGCTGGAGACCCTGGGGACCCTGGCCGGAGGCATCGCGCACGACTTCAACAACCTCCTGACGGGCATCCTCGGCTACCAGGAGCTCGCGCTTGACGGGCTGCCCGAAGACCACCCGTCGCGCTCCTGCCTCGATTCCGCGCGCGCCGTCAGCATGCGGGCCCGCGAGATGGTGCAGCAGATCCTGACGCTCAGCCGCAGGCCCGACACCGACCTGGCCTCGGTGGACCTCGCCTACGTGATCGACGAGGCCCGCCAGTTCCTGCGCACCACGGTGCCGGCCAACGTCACGATCGAGTCGGAGATCGCCCCCGGCTGCGGACGCGTCAACGCCGAGGCCACGCAGATCCACCAGGTGCTGCTCAATCTCGGCCAGAACGCGGCCCACGCCATCGGGGCGGCCGGCGGGCTGATACGGATCACGCTCGAGCAGACGGTCGTCGACGCGCAGCTCGCCTCCGCCCTCGGGATCCGCGCCCCGGGCGCCTACGTTCGCCTGTCGATCAGCGACACCGGCCACGGCATGGACGCCGAGACCCAGAAGCGGATCTTCGATCCGTTCTTCACGACCAAGGGCGCGGGCCAGGGCACCGGCCTCGGGCTCTCGGTCGTGCACGGCATCGTGCGGGCGCACAAGGGCGCGATCACGGTCGAGAGCTCCCCCGGGAAGGGGGCCACCTTCTCCATCTACCTGAGGTGCGTCGAGGGGCACGAGGAGGTGACCGAAAACTCCAACAAGGAGACGCCGCGCGGCTCGGGCGAGCTGATCTGCATCGTGGACGACGAGGACTTCGTCCTCAGCTGCGTCGTGAAGGCCGTGGACAAGCTCGGCTACCGCACGGCGGCCTTCGACTCCCCGGAGCTCTGCCTTGAGGCGATCCGCGGGGAGCACTCGGACTGTTCGCTCATCATCACCGACCAGACCATGCCGGGCATGACCGGCACCGAGCTCGCGGAGAAGGCGCGCTCATTCGCCCCCACCCTCCCGATCATCATCATGTCGGGCTACTTCTCCAAGATTTCGCCCGCCATCCTTGAGCGCGTCGAACGCGTCTCGCTTGTCTCGAAGCCGTTCACCTCGGTGGAGCTCGCGACCGCCGTGAACCTGGCCCTCCATCCGGAGGCGGCGGGCGCCAACTAGATTCAGGCGGACTGCAGGAGCCCGAGGGCCGACTGCGTGGGCATTCCCGAGTAGGCGGCGATGGCCGCGCTCCCAAGCGCCGCGATGGAGGCCGCGGCGCCCTGCGACGCCTGGACAGCGGCGGAGGGCGCCTCAATCGCCAATGCCGCGCTCCCGGATCCCCCTTGCGCCTCCGACAGGGCCGCCTCCACCTGCGCCTGAAGCCGGCCGACCCCGTCGGACGCTGACGTCACCTGAAGAAGGGCCCCTGCGACCGCCGCGGAAGCGCCGGGACTCGAGGCGCCCACGAGAAAATTTCCCGAGGCATCCTGCGCGACGAGGCTCTGGATCGCCCCCCCGCCGAGGTCGATGCCGCCCGCGGACGAGGCGCCGAAGATCGGGGCGCCGCCAAAGGTCGCCTCCGGGCCTGAAACGATCCCCCGAAGCTCCTCCTGGGCCCGGGTGAAATCCCCCCCGGCGCCGGCACGCGCCCTGCGCCCCGTCTGCGAGGCCGGACATCTCGTTCAGAAGCTCGCCCGCGCGCCCCAGGTATCCCGCAGCCGTCTGGACGAAGGCCGCGGTGGTTTGGAGGCCCGCGTACGCGGCCTGGGCTCCCGAAGGGAGACCGCCGGCAAAGTCGTCGCCCGCCGGCGGGGAGGCCGCCGTTGTCCCGCTTGAGGGAGCCGAGCCCGCCTGCAGCGCCTGCGCGACGTCGCCCCCCACCGACTGGGTCGTCGAAATGTTCACGGGCGGCCTTTTATTGGCAGGCGCAGGCCGTCCACCAGCGAGCGCGCGGCGCCGGACTTGATCGCCGCGTCCTGGTTGCTGGCCGCGATGTCGCAGTGCACCTCCTTGCGGAAGATGGGGATCTCGCGGGGGGCGACGATGCCGATCTTGACGACATCGCCCTCGATCCGGTTGATGCGGATCTCGATCGAGTCGCCAATCACGATCGCCTCGTTGATTTTCCGGGATAGGACGAGCATGGGGAGGGCTTTAGAAGGGTCCGGCCGCGGTCTCCCGGGAGGCGATCAGCGGATGCCTCGCCCGGTAGTCGGCGTAGTTGGAGATGACGACCTGGCGCCCGATGCGGGTGCGCCGGTTGACCACGATCGGCCCGATCAGGTTGACGGTCGCCTCCTCGGGCGTCCCCGGCTTCATCGTCAGGATCGTCAGGAGCATCGCATCCGAGGCGTCGGCGAGCCCGAGGGCGGCGGCGTCGCTGTCGAAGAGCTCCGGCTCATATCCCGGGATGAATCCGCTCGGCTCCATGACCACGAAATGGACGCATTCGGTGGGGCTGCGCAGCTTCATCCTCATGAACGGATGCCCCCCGTTCTCGCGGAGGAGCTGCGCTCGCGTGTAGTGGGCGAAGCCGACGATGCCCTGGGGCAGCGTGAACTCGTCGACGGGGGTCTCTAGCTCCAGGGATAGCGTATCGGTGAGGACTTTCATCGTGGGGCGGATCAGGCGGTTGTGGTTGTAAGGTAGTTGAGGAGCGTCGTCTGCATGATGCGGGCCGAGGCCTCCAGCACGGCCTGGTACGACGTCTGGGCCTCCGTGAGCTTCGTGTCCGTCGTGGCCACGTCGGCGCTCGAGTCATTGGAGATGAGCGTGCCCAGGTTCTGCTGGAGGGAGGTCGATTGGGTCTGCTGGGACTGGATCGCCGACTGGATGGCGCTGTTTTCCGCGGTGGCCGAGATCAGCGTGTCGTTCGACGCGGAAAGCTGGGTCTGGGCCGTGGAGATGCCCGCGCTGTCGCCGTTCTGCAGGGCGGTGCGAAGCGAGACGAGCTGGTTCATGAACGAAGCCATGGCCTGGTTGGTGTCGCCGGAGGTGGTCGCCGCGATGCCGGACGAGCTTGAGAGGGGGATGGAGGCCTGCGAGGAGTTGCCCGCATAGGTGACCGCGGTGATGTCGCCCGAAGCGTCGCGCGTCACCTGGAACGGGGCCTGGTTCACCGCGGTGCCGGCGTAGAGGTAGCCCCCCTCGAACTGGGAGTTCCCGACCTGCACGGCCTCCTCCAGGTACTCGTTGACCTGGGTCGCATAGGTCTGGAGCTGGGACGCGCTTGTGGTGCTGCTGCCGCCCTCGGTTGCGATCTCGTCCGCCGAATTCGAGATCTGGTAGAGCTGCGAGAGGCCCGTGTACGAGGCCTGGCTCAACTGGAGCGCCGTCGTGGCGTTCGCCGAGAACTGGGACTCCTGCTGGTCCTGGCTCACGAGGCCGAGCACGCTCGCCATCTCGGTCGGATTGTCCGACGGCTGGCTGAAGCTGAGCCCGGTCGAGAGCTGGGTCTCGAGGCTGGCCTGCTGCGAATCCAGGTTCTGAATCTGGCTCGCCATGTTGTCGAAGATGGTGTTGGTCGCGATGCGCATGACGCGGGGGAGTCGGTCAGCCCTGGGCCCCGAGCTGGCTTATCTCGTTTCCCAGAATCTGATTGATGATGTTGAAGGTCTCGCTGGAGGCCACGTAGGCCTGCTGGAACTGCACGAGGTTTGACATCTCCTCGTCCATGTTGACTCCGCTGATGCTCGAGCGCTGGTTCTCGAGGAGCGTCTGGACGTTCTGCTGGTCGTCGAGGCTCGAGGTCACGTTCGCGACGCTCTGGCCGAAGGTGCTGACCGAGTTTGAGTAGTAAGACGTAAACGTGCCGTTGATCGCGTCGCCGGAGGCCGTGGAAAACGACGTGCTTGCAAGCGCTGCAACCGCCAGGGCCGTCGTGTTGTCGCCCGCGCCGTCCGTCCCCGCCGTCAGGGTCGCGGCGCTCAGGCTCGGGTCGAGCGCGATCGTGCCCGCGGTCGTGCCGCTTGCGTCGAAGAAGTTCTTGCCGGTGCCGGTCGGGTTGTACGCCGTGTTGACGGCGGTGACGATCTGGCTCGCAAGGTTGTCGAGGTTGGTTCGCAGGGTCTGGATCGGGCCGGTCGACGCGTTGAGCTCCCCCTGGATGGAGCCCCCGCCAAGCGCGAGGGTCGCGGCCGGCTGGCCCCCCGTGACGGCGCCGTTCGCGTAGCTCAGGCTTCCCTGGACCGAGCCCAGCTGGACGAGCGTCACAGGATTTCCGCTGCGTGCCCGGAGTCGTCACGGTGTCCTCCCCGTTGCTCTGCTCGGTCACATTGACCGGAATGATGGCGGCAAGCTGCTCAAGGTCCGCCTCGCGGCTGTCGCGAAGGTCGACGGCCGACCCGGGGGAATTGACCTCCGCGGCCCCGATCTGCGCGTTGAGCCCTGCAATCTGGCCGAGAAGCGTATTGGCGTTTTTGACGTCGCTCGAGACCTGGGAGCCGATGTCCGCCTGAACCTGGGAAAGGTTCTTGTCGACGGACTGGAAGGTCTGGGTGAGCGTCGTCGCCTGGCCTATCAGGGCCTCCTGCGTTCCGCTGTCGGACGGCTGCGCCGCCAGCGCCTCGAAGGCGTTCATGAAATTGTCGAGCGCCCCGCCAAGCCCGCTCGCACCCGTCGTCGAGCTGCTGGAGGCGGAGGCGTCGGTCAGCGACTGTCCGAGGCCGGCCTGGGCCTGCTGGAGAAAGCCCTGCTGGGAGGAGTCCGAGGAGGTGAGGCTGATCTGGGAGATGACCTGCTGGTTGAGAAGCGAGTCGGTGTCCTGCTGGACGCTCAGCGCCTGGAGCCCGAGCGACTCCTCGCCCTGGGGCGTCTGAACCTCGCCCTGGCTCCCGAACACGACGTATTCGCGGGAGTAGTTCGGGTTGTTGATGTTCGCGACGTTCTTCGACGTGACCGAAATGGCGACGCTCTGCGCGTTGAGCGCCTGGGCCGTGGAGTCGAGAGCGGAGAAGAGTCCGGACATGGCGCTCAGGGGCGTCAGCCTTCCGCGGCAAACGCGGCGGCGCGCTGGAGGGGCGCGACACGTGACGTTCCCCGCAGGCGAGTAGATCTTCGAGAACGAGCCCGGGCGCAGGCGCCGGAGGAGCTCCTGGTGCGTCTCGATCGTCCGGATCAGGAAAAGGCGGTTGTGGCGCGAGATGCGGCGGACGCGCGCCACGAGGCGGTTCAGGTCCTCGACCAGGGCCTCGAGGAGCGGGCGCGCCTCCTCAGGAATGTGCGGAAGGAGGGCGCGCACGGTCACCGAGCCCGGCAGGCCCTGGGCCTGCGCGAATTCGCTGGTCGCCCTCTCGCGCTCCTTGCGGCTGCGGGTCACGACCCTGACCTGCTCGTCGATCTCGTTCGTGGCGCGCAGGACGCCCGCCGCCTCGCGCTTGAGGAGGAACACCTGCTGCTCCTCGAAGATCTGGAGGAGCCGCCCGTACTCGGCGAGCTCGGAGCGCAGGCAATCGGCGATGACCTGCCAGAAGACGTTCATAGGATGCCTTTCGCGGGCGCCGCGGCTGCGGGCGCGCTCGCACGGGGTGTCAGCTGCTGCTCGAGGACGGAGGCCAGCCCGAGGCCGCCGCCCTTGGCGAGGCTCTGCGACATGGCGTCCGTCAGCATGTAGCCGTAGACGTCGCTTCCGGCGCCGCTGCCCATCATGGAGCCGACGCTCTTGTCGAGAAACTGCTTCAGGAGGACCGACTCGAACTGCTGCGAGACGATCTTGGCCTGCGCGGCCGGCGAATCCCCCGCCATGTGAAGCTGGCCGACGAGGTCGGGGGCGAGCGCAGCGGCGGCGTTGATCGGTGTGATTTGCATCGGGTCTAATTGATCACGAGGTCGGCCTGGAGGGCCCCCGCGCGCTTGAGCGTCTGGAAGATCGCCATCATCTCGCGGGTGGAGACCCCGAGCGAATTGAGCGCGGAGGCCAGCTGCTCGATCGTGGGAAGCTCGTTGATCACGATCAGGCTCCCCTTGGTCTCCGTCGCCGACGTCTGGGTGCTCTGGAGGGGGACCGTGGTTCCCTGCGACAGGGGATTGGGCTGGCTGGCGCCCATGTTGGAGGTGACCGTTATCGTCAGCGAGCCGTCCGCCACGGCGACCTCCGAGATCCGAACGGACGCGGTGGCGACGATCGTGCCGGTGCGCTCGTTGATGACGACCCGGGCCATCGTGTCGGGCGTCACCTCGATGACCCCAAGGTCCGAGATGAACGAGACCTCGCGGCCCGTGTATTTCGAGGGGAGGTGGACCTGGACGGTGGCCGAATCGAGGGCCGAGGTCGACAGGGGCCACACCGAGTTGATCGCGTCCGCCATGCGGGCGGCCGAGGTGAAGTCGGGGTTGTGGAGGAGGAGCCTCAGGTTGCCGTTGTGGACGAACTGGGCCGGAATCTCGCGCTCGACGATGGCCCCGTTGCTGATCGTGCCGACCGTCGGGTGGTTCTTCTGGACCGTGGCCCCGCCGGCGCCGCCCTGGCCGCCGAGGAATCCCCCGATCGCGATCGGCCCCTGGGCGACCGCGTAGGTGTGGCCGTCGCCGCCGAGGAGCGGCGTCTGGAGGAGCACGCCGCCCTGGAGCGTCTTTGCGTCGCCCAGCGAGGCGACCGTCACGTCGATGCGCGCGCCCGACTTCAGGAATGCGCTGATATCGGCCGTGACCATCACGGCCGCCGTGTTCTTCGCCGTCACGTCCTGCTGGGGGTTGACCGTGATGCCGTAGCGCTGAAGCACGTTGGCGACGCTGTGGAGCGTCGCGTTCGGGTTGCTGTCGCCGGCCCCGGCGAGGCCTACCACGAGGCCGTAGCCGACAAGCTGGTTGTCCCGGTCGCCCTCGATCAGGGTAATGTCCTTGATCCGCGAGGCCCGCGCCAGCGGGCGGAAAAGGCAGAGGGCGAGGAGCGCCGCCCCAAGGAGGCGCAGGCGGGCCCGCGCAGGCGCTTTGAAAGGGGTCGGGTTCATGGTTGGGGCTCCCGGGGCCGGGCTAGAACGGGCGCAGGAGGTCGTAGAGGCGCGAAAACCAGCCCGCCTTCTCGGCGTCCGTCAGCGTGCCCTTGTTGATGAATTCGACGCGGGCCTCGGCGATGCTGCTCGAGAGGACCGTGTCCGCGCTCGAGATGTCGTCCGGGCGCACGAGCCCGTGCAGGACGACGTACTGGACCTCCCCGGAGAACGAGACAAGGCGCACGCCCTCGATGACCATGTTGCCGTTCGGCAGGACGTCGGTCACGAGGACCGCCGCCTGGGAGGAGACCGTCTGCGAGTTGCTCACCTGGCCGCCTCCGGTGTAGGACGACTGCCCCGAGACCTGGAGGCTTGGCAATTGCCCGGCGTGGGTGCCGAGGCCGCTCACGGCCGGCGGAAAGATGAACTGCTGGACGGCGTCGTTCACGCTCGACTGGCGGGTCGACTGCTTGTTCTGCGTGCTCGACGCGCTCGCGGTCTCCTGGACGATGACGGTGATGATGTCGCCGATGTGGGCGGCCTTGTGGTCGGCGACCATCCCGACGCCTTCGGCGGGCCAGAGCGAGCCGGCGCGCAGCGGGAGGGCGGCGCCCAATAGGAGCAGGTAGCAGACGGGTTTCGGGAAGGTGCGTATCATGGGATTAAAGCCTGACCTCGACCCGGTTTTCCCCGACCACCAGGGCCGGGATCACTTTCAGGGATTCGGGGTTTCGGACGGTGATGATGTCGCCAAGGGCGCCGTTCTGGAGGGCGAGGCCCTTCAGCGTCACGCGCAGGAGTCCCGAGGACGCGGACACCTCGACCACGTCGCCCTTGCGCACGAGCGGCCGGCGGCCGACGTCGTGCCAGGAGAGCATCGCGCCCGCCTCGACGGCGCGGGAGAGGACAAAGTCGGTGTCGGGGGCCCCCGCCGGGATGGCGTCTCGCATGCGAAAGGCGTCGATCCGCTTCGCCTCGATCTGCGCCGTGTCGAGCGCGGCCCCCTGGGAGAGGGGCTCGCGGGCAAACCAGGCGTCGGTCCAGAGCGACGCGCGGAGAACGATCGCGTCCTCCTCGACCGGGGCGGAGTCGGCGACGATCCGGAAGCGCACCACCATCGAGGCGCCCGCGCTCGCCGGATACTCGATCATGACGATGCTCCAGGTCGTCGCGGTCTGCTTGGGCGGGGTCCAGGGGTTCGCGAACCCGAGCTGGAGCTCGCCCACGAGGCCAAAGCGGGTCTGAAGGCTGTGCGAGAGGGCGGAGAGAAGGAGGTCGGGCGAGAGCGGCGCCGGTGCCGGGCCGGCCGTCGCGGCCGCCGGCGCGGCGGGAGCCGCCGCGGGCGCGCCGCACCAGGCGAACGGGGTCGCCCCGAGAAGAAGGAGGAGGGCTAGGCGCCTGGGGAGGCAGTTCATTGCTTAATGCTGTTGACGTTCTGGAGCATCTGGTCCGAGGCCTGGACCGACTTGGAATTGATCTCGTAGGCCCGCTGGGCGACGATCAGGTTCACCATCTCCTGCACGATGCTCACGTTCGAGCCCTCGAGGTATCCCTGGACGATGGTCCCGTAGCCCTGGAGGCCCGGCTGCCCGGTCTGGGGCGAGCCGCTGGCGAGCGTCTCGTCGTAGAGGTTGCCGCCCATGCTGTCCAGGCCCGCGGGATTTGCGAACCGGGTCAGCGTGATGGCGAAGGTCTGGTTTCCGTTGGGCCCCTGGACCGTGACATCGCCGCCCGTATCGATCGTGATCGAGGTCGCGCCCGTCTGGATCGTCTGGAAGCCGCTCAGTAGCGGCATGCCGTCGGCCGTGACCACCTGGCCCTGGGCGTTGAGCTTGAACGAGCCGTCCCGGGTGTAGCCGATCGTGCCGTCCGGCTTCTGGACCGCGAAGAATCCGTCCCCCTGGATGGCCAGGTCGAGCTGCTGGCCGGACTGGCTCAGCTGGCCCTGGGTGAAGACCTTTGAGGTCGCGGCTGCGCGCGTGCCGTTTCCGACCTCGATCCCGTTTGGCACCACGTTGCCGCTTCCCGCGTCGGCGCCCGCAGCCCGGGTCTTCTGGTAGAGCAGGTCCTGGAACTCGATCTTGCTCTTCTTGAAGCCGGGCGTGTTCACGTTCGCCAGGTTGTTGGCGATCGTGTTCAGGTTGAGCTCCTGGGCTTCCATGCCCGTGGCCGCCGAATAAAGGGAGAGATTCATGGGGTTTGCGGGTTTGCGCTCAGCCCAGCGCGTCCATCGTCTTTTGGGTCTGCTGGTCGGCGTTCGTGATCACGCGCTGGTTGGCCTCGTAGATGCGCGAGACCTGGACCAGGTTCACCATCTCGTAGAGCGGCGAGACATTTGAGGATTCGATGTAGCCCTGGAGGACGCCCGGCTGGGTCGCCGCCGAGGGCCCCGCGCTGGGGCCGGCGACGAGCAGGCCGCCCGATATCGGCACGAGGCCGCTCGTGTTTGAGAAGGAGGTGACGCCGATCTTTCCGACCTGGTTCTCCCCCTGGGAGATGGCCCCGTCCTGCGTGACGGTCACGGGCCCTGCGGCCTGGGCGAGGACGATCGGCGAGCCATTTCCGCCGAGGACCGGGTAGTTGGAGCTGTTCACGAGCGTTCCGTCGGAGCGCTCGGTGAAGGATCCGTTGCGGGTGTAGGCCGTGGTGGCGTCGGGCATCTGAACCTGGAAGAACCCCGAGCCCTGGATCGCGAAGTCGAGGGACCTGCCCGTCGGCTGGGTCTCGCCCGGCTTGAAGCTGACCCCGTTCGTCGCCGTCGGAAACGAGGCGGGCTGGGAGGAGTCGGAGGAGGACTGTCCGTTGGCTCCGACCATGAACTGCCCGTTGTCGACCGCCGAAATATTCACGGTTCTGCCCCGGTATCCGGGGACCTGGCTCGAGCTGATGTTCTGGGAGACGGCGTCCTGCCAGCGTTCAAGCGCCGATAGCGAGGCCGCGCTTTGGTATACCCCAATGTTCATCGGCGTTAAATCAGCACCATGTGTGCCAATTACGTTACTAGCTAAATGAACAATGATATACGAATCTACCAGCCCAGGCCGGGCAAATTCTGCCGACGCCCCCGCCCCTTTAGGAAGAATACAGGCATTCGACCTCGAGCTTCTCCCCGCAGGTGCACTTCACGATCAGGCGCACAATCCGGTCGCCCTCCTTGACGACCTCGACCGAGGGCCCGGGGGCCGGCGCATGGTTCGCGCGCACCATGCCGGGAAGACAGGTGGGGAGGTGGGAATGGGGAGCCTCGAGCGCCGCGGTTCCGGCGGACTTTCGACCTTTGAGGAATGGATTCATGAAGCGGGGGGGGTGAAGGTGACCGTGGGGGTGGAGGTATGCAGGGGCTCGGGCTTCGCCGCGGGCGGCGGGGCCGAGGAGGCCTCCCTCGGGGCCAGGCTGCTCTTCGAGAGGGAAAGGCTGAGCGTGATCCTCTGGTTCGATTCGGATTCCGGGGCCTCGCCCTCGATGGGACGCGTGTCGGCATAGCCCGTCACGCGCTCGATGGAGGAGGGATCGACGGCGTAGTGCACGAGGCACCTGCGCGCCGCGTTCGCCCGGTCGGCGGAGAGCTCCCAGGCCGTGTAGTTTTCCCTTGGGAACTGCGCCTGCGAGCGCGTGTGCCCGTCGATGATCACGCGGAAGTGGTTGCGCTCGATCAGCCAGGCGAGGTTCTGCATGACGAAGCTCCCCCAGGGCGTGAGGTCGGTGGTCCCGTCGTTGAACAGCGGCCGGTGGGTGCGGTCGAAGAGCGTCACGCGCAGCCCGTCGCTGGTGACCTGGATGTCGATCGGCTTTTGCTGGAGGTCCTCGTCGATCCTCAGGAGCCGCTTGTAGTCGGCGGCGACGGAATTGAGGAAATTCAGCTCGATCTTCCGGGCGTCGGACGAGGCCTTCGAGCGGCCCGAGGAGGAGTCGTCCCTGTCGGCCCCGGAACCGTTCTTAAGCTCCTTGTTGAAGGGCATGATCCCCGAGTGGTCCTCGAAGGGCGAATGGAACGGCTGCTGGAAGTAGTGGGAGGTCGCCAGCAGGATCTTTTTGTCCTGGGCCGAGATCCACAGCACCATGAAGAGCGCCATCATCGCCGTGACGAAATCGGCGTAGGCGACCTTCCAGGCTCCTCCGTGATGGGCTTCTTTCTTGGCCATGGCGGGCGGGCCCTACTTGGTCGCGGCGAGCGCCTTGAGCGCGCGCTCGAGCTCGTCCGCATCGGGCTTGACCGAGGAGTCGAGGGACCTCCGGGCGATCTCGACCGCCGTCTGCGGGGCGAGGCCCTTGGCGAAGCTCGCGACCGCATGCTTGATGCAGCGCAGGCAGAGGGTGTCGGCGGCGTCGTTGAACTTGATCCGGTTTGCGAGCGGGTTGACGAAGCCGTACGCCGCAAAGATGCCGAGGAGGGTGCCCGTCAGCGCGGCCGCCACCCGCTCGCCCACCATCTCGGGGCCGTCGGCGATGGCCGCCATCGTGTTGATGATTCCGAGGACCGCCGCGACGATGCCGATGCCCGGGAGGGAGTCGCCGACGAGCGTGAGGATGTGCACCGGATGCTCGGCCTCCTGCTCCTTGGATTCGATCTCGGCGTTCATCAGGCTCTCGAGCTGGTCGGGCTTGATCTTGCCGTCGATGATCGGCTTCAGGCTGTTGCAGAGAAAACTCAGGCGCTCGGGATGGTTGAGGAGCGAAGGGTACTTCTGGAAGATCGAGCTCTTTGTGGGCTCCATCACATGCTCCTCAAGGGCGATCAGGCCGTTTCTGCGCCCGAGCATCAGGATCTCGTACAGGAGCTTCAGGAGGTCGAAATAATCCGCCCTGGAGGGCGTCTTGCCGGAGATGACCACCTGGATCTTGTGCACGATCTCCTTGAGCACATGCCCGGGGCTTGCGATCACGAGGACGCCGCTGGCCACCCCGAAGATGACGACAAATTCGGAAAGGTGCAGGAGCACGACGGGTTTGCCGCCGGCCAGCATGAAGCCGCCCACTGTTGAAACGAGGACGACCAGCGCGCCTAGGATAGCGAGCATGCGGCGAGTTCTCCGCCGCGATTAGCGATCTCGCGCTCGGCCGAGGTAGGCCCGAAGGCCAAGGATGGTCTGCGCGTGGATCTGGCAGATTCGCGACTCAGTCAGGCCGAAGACCGCGGCGATCTCGGCGAGGCGCATGTTTTCAAAATAGTACATAGCTAGGATCTTCCTAGGGATATCGGACAGTTCGGAGATCCTTTGAGTGAGAAGTTCCACCAACTCCTGCTTCTCGACCGTCTCGCGGCCCGTCACGATCGACTCGTCCGCCAGAAGTTCATGCAGGGAAGGGCCTTCCGAATCCCCGTTGTCCCGAACCTGGTCGATCGCGACAAAGGTCACCGGCCGGGATTCGTCAAGCCATTCGGAGTACTGCTGCTTGGTCATGCCCAGGTCCTGGCAGATCTCGTCCGCCGTGGCCGCGCGGCCGATCCGCTGCTCCAGGGCGTTGATCGCGTCCTTGTGCTTGCGCGCCCGCGCCCTCACCCGCCGAGGGCACCAGTCCATCCGCCGAAGCTCGTCCAGGATCGCGCCGCGGATCCGGGTCGCGGCGTAGCCGGCAAACGTATTGTCCTGGTCCGGGTCGTACTTGCGGACGGCGGCGATGAGTCCGGTGATGCCGACGCTGAAAAGGTCGTCGGGATCGATGTGCGCGGGCAGCGTCAGCTTGATGCGGTCGACCACGCTCCGGACAAGGGGCAGATAGCGCTCGATCAGCTCCTTTTCATCGAACGATTCCGTCGAGACGCCCTGGTAGGCGCGCCAGGCTGCGGCGGGCGATGAGGTCTCGTTGTCACGCGTCGGTACGGGGGCTGCAGTGCTCATAGGGTCATGGGGTTAAGTCAGGTTTTCTTCTTCGCATCGGCCGCGGTTTCGGCGGCCCGCTGGCGCGCGAGAACGGTCTCGCGCATGCCGCGCAGGGCTACGGACCAGAACCACCGGAAAAGGACGGCCCCGAAGACGCAGCCAATCATCGCGTGAAGCAGGATCGTGTCGGCGGCGCAGTCGGCGGACCACCCGGCGATGGCCGCCGTGAGGAATCCCGTCAGTCCGCCCGTTAGGAAAGATGAATTTCATGCGGGTAGCGCCCTCGGCGCGGCAGGGCCGGGGTGGGTTTCGGGTCCGCCGGCCTCGGACGAGGAGCCGGCAGAGGCGAGCGTCCGACGGACAACGGCCCCCCATACGTCCTCTTCGCAATCGCCGGTCAGGGACGGGCCCGTGGAGAGAAAGAGCGGCTCCAGGGCCGCATCTCCCATGTATTCCCAGATCCGGCCCCATTGGGGGACCTCGTCGAGGTGGGTGAAAACGACATGGGTCGCCCCCAGGTAGCGCCCCGCCGCATAGGCCTGGCGCAGCGTGGGGTGATCATAGGCAAGATTGAGGACGAGCACGCGCTCCTTGATCCTCTGGCTGTCCAGGAACTCCCGGATCGAGGCGTTCTCCGAGGGCTCCCGGAGCGAAATCGCGGGCAGGTCGAAGTACACGAAGCCGCAATCGTCGAAGAGCCCCGAATAGGCCGGGAAGCGGCCATACGGCACCCCGAGGGCCTCGCAGAACATGGGCAGAGGCCCGACGGGATTGGGCCTGTCGAATTCGGCCATGACCACGCGGCCGGGGCGCTTATTCCGGAACACCTCCACGCCAAGCCACTTGCAGAGGGCCGTTGTCCGGCCGGACGCCGACGTCCCCAGGAATGCGGCTCGACTGAGCGAGCGCGGCGCAGTCCGGCCCTTGAACGGGCGCTTCAGGCGCAGTCCCACCTCAACCAGGGCTCGGTGGAGCGGGAGGGTCAGGAGCTCGGGCCAGCCGGGATCGCCCTGGAGCCGCCCGATGGCGATTTCGGAAAGTCCCGACTTCCGCAGGAGGGAGGGCAGCGACTGAGGGCCGGCCCTTGCCGTCTCCTGAAACAGATCCTCGTTCGAAGCCTCTTCGGCGGATTCGGGGGCCTCCGGCTGTTCGCCCGCCTCCTCGGCATCGACGCGGGCGACGACCTCTAGCTTCGGCGAAGACCAGAGCCGGCGGAGCCCCGACGCTTCCAGGGTCCTCACCGACAGGACGCGGGCCCTCGGGCCGAGTCGGTCGCGGATGAGCGTGGCCGCCTCCTCGGCGGACTTGACCGTGAACTTGTAGGAGGGTCCGTTGGCGTTCATGGGGATTCCTCAGGCGGCGGCCTTCAGCGCAACGTCAGCGCGCGCCAGATGGGGGGGAAGCTGGATAACCCCGGCGTTCTCGACCTCCGTGGCCGAGGGAAGCTCCTGGAACGCGAGGACCGCGAGCTTCGGGAACGAGGGCTCCAGGAAGCGGCGCAGGGGAAGCCTCGCCTCCGTCGACACCACCAGGACCGCCGGAAGATCCTGGGAGACCGCGCCGCACCGCCGGCCCATCTCCTCGACGAGGAACCGGCCGGTCGCCGGATCGAGCGCGAGGCCGATCTCGGTCGGCGAGCGGTGGACCTTGCTGACGAGGAGCTGTTCGAACCGCGGATCGAGCGTGAAGCCCTTCACGACCCCGGGGCGGCACTCGTAGGCCGGCACGAAGTACATGCCGAGCCGCCTGCGCGCGAGCTCCGAGAGGTCGTCGGGATTCTTCGAAAGCGGGGCGAAATCGGCGATGCACTCCAGGATGAGCGGCAGGTTCAGGACGGCGACGTTCTCGCGCAGCAGGTTCTGGAGCACGCGCTGGATGATCCCGATGTTCACGAGGTCCGGGATGAGCTCCGTCACGAGCGCCGGATGGGTCTCCTTGAGGTGGTCGAGGAGCGACTGGACGTCCTGGCGGCCCAGGAGGAGGTGCGCGTTCGCCTTGAGCGACTCGGAGAGATGCGTGATGAGCACCGAGGAGGCGTCGACAATCGTGAACCCGTTCAGCTCGGCGTTCCTCTTTTCGGCGGCGTCGATCCAGGTTGCATCGAGGTTGAAGACCGGCTCCTTCGTCGGAACCCCCGCAAGCCTCGCGGTGCTCCCGGAGACGTTCATCGCCAGCCAGCGCCCGGACATGAGCTGGCCGCGCCCGATCTGCCTGCCCCGCAGCAGGAACCGGTAGGCGTTCGACTCGAGCTCCAGATTGTCGCGCACGGAGATGGGCGGGACCACGATCCCCTTCTCGCGGGCGATCGTCTTGCGCGCCCCGGTCACGCGGGCCAGGAGGTCGCCCCCGGTCTTCACATCGGCGAGGCTCAGGAGTCCGAGGCCGATCTCGATCGTGAAGACGTCGACGTCGGTCAGCTTGCGCACGTCGTCGGAAGCAATCGCGTGGGGGGTTGCGGGCGCGGTCCCCGCCCCCTTTGCGCCGCGGCCGCCCTTGGAGCGGGTCCCGAGGGAGGGCGCCCCGCCCGAAGCCTGCGCCTCGGGGGGCGACTTGAACGTGCGGGCCAGGAATCCCGCGAGCGCCGCCAGCATGAAGAAGGGGACGATCGGCATTCCGGGCATGATGCCAAAGAGCGCCAGGACCGCGGCGGCGATGCCGAGCGCCTTCGGGTAGCGGAAAAGCTGGCCCGCAATCTGCGCGCCCAGATTCGTGCTTCCCGAGGCGCGCGTCACGAGGACGCCCGCCCCGACCGAGATGATGAGCGCGGGTATCTGGGAGACAAGCCCGTCACCGATCGAAAGGAGCGTGAATTTCTGGATGGATTCGTTGAGGGAGAGGTCCATCTGGAAGACCCCGATCGCGAATCCGCCGAAAATGTTGACCAATACGATCATGATTCCCGCGACGGCGTCGCCCCGGACGAACTTGGAGGCCCCGTCCATCGCGCCGTAGAAGTCCGCCTCCTTCTGGATCTTCACCCGGCGCTCCGTGGCCGTGACGTCGTCGATGATGCCCGCATTGAGCTCGGCATCGATCGCCATCTGCTTGCCAGGCAGCGCGTCGAGGGTGAACCGCGCCGAGACCTCCGCGATCCTTCCCGCGCCCTTCGTGATGACGACGAAGTTGATGACCACGAGGATCACGAAGACGACCACGCCGACGATGTAGTTGCCCTGGATCGCGAAATGCCCGAACGAATTGATGATCTCACCCGCGTAGCCGTGCACCAGAATCTGGCGCGTCGAGCTGATGTTGAGCGCCAGCCTGAAAAGGGTCAGGCTCAGCAGCATGGTCGGAAAGCCCGAGAACTCGGGCGGGTCCTTCACGTAGGTGATCGCAAGGAGGACGAGGATCGAGACGCCGAAGTTGAGCGCAATGAGCACGTCGAGGAGGAACGGCGGCACCTGCAGGACGAGCAGCATCACCGTGCCGAAGAGCGCGACCGCAAAAAAGAGGTCTGCGCGCTGGAGCAGCTGGGTGATCGTGCTGTTTGAGCTGGTCGGCATGGGACTAGGCGGACATCTCGACCCGGCGGGCCTTCAGGCGGTGGAAGTAATAGCGGTGGGTCCGGTAAACGACCGCGAGGATCTGCGCCACGCCCTGGTAGAGGTCGGGGGGAATCTCCTCGCCCACCCGGCCCATCGAGAACAGGAGCCGGGCGACCGGCTTGTTTTCGACGGTCGGAACCCCGTGCTCGCTGGCCAGCGCCTTGATGCGCATGGCGAAACGGTTCTCGCCCTTGGCCAGGACGACGGGGGCCTTGTCCTTGCCGCGCTCGTACTTCAGGGCGACCGCGTAGTGGGTCGGATTGGTGACGACGACGTCGGCCGTGGGAATGGCCTTCAGCATCTGCTTCTGGAGGAGGCGCCTGGCCAGCCTGCGCCGGCTGCCCTTCATCATCGCGTCGCCCTCGGAGCTCCGGCGCTCGTCCTTGACCTCCTGGCGGGTCATCATGAGCTCCTTCGCGGTCTTGAACTTCTCGTAGAGGAAGCTGACCGCCGCGATGGCGCCGAGCGAGACGACGATCCGCGTGAGGAACGCCGTGGTCGAGCTGAAGATGAAGCGCCCCAGGTAGGCCGTGTCGACGGGCGAGCTGAAGATCGGATCGTGAACGAGCGCCCGCGCCCCCAGGTAGAGCGAGCCGCCGATCGCAAGCAGCTTCAGGGCGTCAAACCCCGTGTGGACCGCCGCCTTGGAGGAAAAGATGCGGCTGAGGCCCTCCGCCATGTCGAGCTTCTCAAAATTGAATCCCAGCACCTTCGGCGTAAGCCGGAATCCCGTCTGGATCCCGCCCGAGAGCAGGGCCGCCCCCGCGCAGGCCACCACCATCGGGAGCACCGCCCCGCCGGCGACGAGGACGATCTCGGTGAAGATCGCGGCGACCGTGTCGCTGCGGACCGGCTTGGAGGCGAAGCCCGTGAAGGTCGCCACCGCGAAGCCCGCCAGGCGCTCCGAGGCGGCCCGCGCGGTCAGTCCCAGGACAAAGAGGGCCGCGATCAGGATCAGCAGCGCCGACAATTCCGGCACCCTCGCGAAACGGCCCTCCTCCATCGCCTCCTCCAGATGCCGGTCGCTGGCCTGCTCGGTTTTTTGGTCGTTGTCGGTATCTGCCATGGGCAGGCTCTACTAAGCAACGGCGATGCCAACGCGCTTTCGTCAATCATTACCCATTGCCTGCACGACTGTTATGGCTCTTGTTTTGCGCGCAGGCCCCGAATTCGGAGGGACGCCGGCGCGGCCCAAAAAAATGCGGTAAAAAATGCCGCCTAGCGCACCGCGACGAATTCGAGCAGGCGCACGGGCATTCCCTGGAACTCGGCGAACAGGTGCCGGGCGATCAGGGTCCCGGCTCCGCCAAGGAGCGCGAGCCCGATGACGGAGCGGGCCGGAAGGCTGATGATGTAGACCTGCATGCGCGGCAGTGTCCGCCCCAGGGCGGAAAATGCGAGGGTCACGAGAAAGTTCATTGCAATGAAGGGCGAGGCGATCCTTACGCCGAGCTCGATCACGTGGCCCGTGCCGACGACGAGCTGCTCAATGGCGCCGTGGCTCACGGCGGGATGACCGGGGCCGGCAAAGTAAAAGCTGCGCGCAAACGCGCCGATGACCGCCAGATGGCCTCCCACCAGGAAGAAAAGGACGACGGCGAGGGCGGAAAGCATGCTCGCCAGCGGCGCCGAGGACAGGTCCGGGCCGTGGAACTCGGGCGCCGCCGAAAGGCCCACCTCCGAGGACATCAGCCTTCCCGCAAAATCGACCCCGGCAAACGCAAGGCGGCAGACGAAGCCGAGCGCGAGGCCGAGGAGGACCTCACCGCCGGCGGCAAAGCCAAGGCTCCAGAGGTCGCCCGGCATGTGTCCGAGCGGCACGATGCCCGTGACAAGCGTGGCCAGGAAGGCCGTGAACCCCACCCGGAGCATGACGGGGGGCGTGTAGCCGGCAAAATCCGGCATGAGGAGCACCACCCCCGTGCCGCGCAGAAAAACCATCATCCATGTGAACAGGTAGTCGGTCATCCCGTTCTCAGTGGGCCAGGGCCGGCATTCGCGAGAACATCGTGATCGTGAACTCCGTCAGCGACCGCAGGACCCACGGGGTCAGGAGGAGGCAGAGCGCCGCGAATGCGAAAAGCTTCGGCGCAAAGGTGAGGGTGGCCTCCTGGACGCTCGTGATCGACTGGAAGAGGCTCGCGAGGACGCCCACGAGGAGCATGCCGACGAGGAACGGGGCCACGATGTAGAGGGCGAAAAGAAGCGTGGTCTTGAAGAGGTCGATGGCGATTTCTGGATTCATTGTACGAAGCTTTGCACGAGGGAGCGGACGATCAGGTGCCATCCGTCCACCAGGACAAAGAGGAGGAGCTTGAAGGGGAGCGACACGACGTTGGGCGGCATCATCATCATCCCGAGGGACATGAGCACGGAGGAGACGACGAAGTCGATCACGAGGAACGGCAGGAAAAGGAGGAAGCCCATCTGAAACGCCGTCTGCAGCTCGCTCACGACGAAGGCCGGGATCACGACCCGCATCGGCAGGTCCTTCACCGCGGTCGGCCCGAACTTCCCGAGCTCCAGGAAATACTCGAGATCCCTTGAGCGGGTCTGCCTGAGCATGAAGTCCCTGAGAGGCACCGACGCCTTGTCGAGGGCGACCGTGGCGGTGATCTTTCCGGCGATGTAGGGCTGCAGGGCCTCGTTGTTCGCCCGGTCGAACACGGGCCCCATGATGAAGAACGTGAGAAAAAGGGACAGGCCGATGATGATCTGGTTCGACGGGGCGCTCGGCACGCCGATCGCGGTGCGCACGAAGCCGAGCACGATCACGATCCTCGTGAAGCTCGTCATGAGGAGCACGATCGAAGGCGCCACCGTGAGGAGCGTCATGACGATGACGATCTGCACGGCCACGCTCATCTGGGCCGGCTGCTCGGTTCCGTCAAAGTTGACCGTGAGATGGAGGGGATCGGGGGTGTGCGCGGCCGGAGCCGGCGAAGGGGCCGGGGCCGGCGCGACCGCCTGCGCGGACGCGGCGGGCGCGAGGGCCAGCCCTAGGAGCATTGCGAGAAGCGCCACGGGCCGGCGGAGCAGTGAAAGCGGGGAGGTCATCCGGCCGTCGGGTTCGTGCCATCGTCGAGCGGCGCGAGGAGCGTGATCCGGCCGACGCAGACCCCGATAAGGAATTTCTTCTCGCCGTAGGACGCCACGACCAGGTACTGCCGATTGCCGAGGGACCGGGTCTCGCTGACGGAGAGCTTGCCCTTCGCCGGGCCGGCGGCCTGCCGGCGGCTGCGCCAAAGGAGCCAAGCCCCCGCCAGCGCGCAGGCGGCCGCAACGACCGCCGTGTACGTGCCGAGGCCGCCGGACGGCCCCGAGGCCGAGGCGCCGACCGGGTCCGCGCCCTTGGGGTAAAGGATGTCAGCCGCGGCGCCCAGCCTGGATGCAGACAGGACGACCGCCGGGAAAAGCCGTGCCCACCGCCTCATTGCGGGGACTTGGTGCTGCCGACAAGCTCCGTGATCTTGATCCCGAAGTTCTCCTCGACGACGACCACCTCGCCGTAGGCGACGAGCCGGTCGTTCACGTAGAGGCCAACCGGCTCGCTCGCGTGCTGGTGGAGCTGCACGACCGCTCCCGGCGCAAGCTCGAGGACATCGCGCATGGGCAGCTGGCACGAGCCGAGCTGGACGGTCACCTTAACCTTGACGTCGAGAACGATATCAAGGGCTTTGTCATCAATGGTTGCGGGCATGAGATGGGGTCCTCTTTTTGTGGCTGTTGCCTCACTGGATCAGGAAATCCGAGAAATAGACCTGCTCGACCACCCGGTGGCCGAGAGCCTGGTTGTAGGCCGTGACGAGCTTGTCGCGGATGACGTTCTTTGAGCCCGCCTCCTCGAGGTCGGCGAGCGAGAGCGACGAGAGCACGTTCAGCGTCACGTCGGTCAGCCGCGCCTTGTTGGCGTCGAACTGCTGCTTGAGCGCGGCGTCGGCGCCCGTGACCGTGAAGGTCGTCTTCAGGTAGCGCGTGCCCATCGTGCCCGAGAGATTGACGACGACGTTGGTGAAATCGTAGGAGTTCGTTCCGTTCGCGGCCTTCCCGTCCGCGGCCTTCGCCGGGGCGGGCGCCTCGGCGGGCGCGGCCTCTGCGACCACGGGAGCCGTCAGTTTCTTCACGAAGCGGGGGATCAGGACGAACTGGACCACGGCAAAGCATGCGACGGGAGCAAGGAGCACCGATGCGGCCGCGGGTATCCATGCGGCCAGGCCCGACGTGGCCTTTGGGCCCGCCGGCGCCTCCAGCGCGGGCTTTTCCGCGGGAGGCTCCTTGGACTCTGTCTTGGCTGGCACGGCCTAGCTCCTCTTCAGGTCGACGATGTCGCCCAGGATGGTGTCGGAGACCGTGATCAGCCGCGACGCGGCCTCAAAGCTGCGCTGCGTCGTGATGAGGTTTGCGAACTGCTGGGTGAGGTCCACGTTCGAGCCCTCGATCGCCCCGGCCTGGATGCTTCCGAGCCCCTCCGTGCCGGCGGTGTTGTTCGCGGCGGACAGCGAGCCGCCGCCCACGGGGCCCGCGGCCGTCAGGTTGGAGTAAAGGTTGTTGCCGACATTCTGCAGCGCATTCGGGTTGCTGTAGTTCTGGAGGAGAACGACGTTGGTGACGGCGGTGGAGCCGTCCGAGTAGGTCTCCACGAAGTCGCCCGCGTTATCGATGCTGACCGACTGGAGCTGCGTGCCGGTCGGCGGCGTGCCGAGCTTGATGCTGCCGACGGTCGTCGGCGGGCTGCCGGCCGCGCCGCCCGTGAGGCCCTGGACAAAATCGCCCTGGGTGTCGACCAGGTACCCGCTCGCGTTGATGCTGAATTCGCCGTCGCGCGTCGCGTAGGTTTCGCCGCTCGAGGGGCTCTTCACCAGGAAGAACCCGTTGCCGGAGACCGCGAGGTCCGTCGGGACGCCGGTCTGGGTGATCTGACCCTGGGCAAAATTGACCGTGACGGACGCGAGCTGCACGCCCGTGCCGATCTGCATGTCCGGGGTCGCCCCGCTTCCGCTCGCCGACGATCCCTGGAGGACGTCGCTGAAGCTGTCCGCATACTGCGCATTCGAGCCCTTGAATCCATTGGTGCTGACGTTGGCGATGTTGTTGCCGATGACTTCGAGGCCCTGTTCGTAGGTCTGCAGCGCGCTGACGCCGCTATCCATGGTTCCGATGAGTGACATGTTGTTCCGTGTTTAGTTGTTTGCGTTTGATTTCAGTAGTGAAGTGACGGCCTTGATGGCGGTGGCGACCGGCGTTGCGGAGGCCGTGGGGGTCGATGCGGCGCTGCTGGCGGAGGAGGTGGAAGAGGCGGTGGACGCGGGGGCGGAGGCGGGATCGACCATCTGGAGCTCGGACAGGGGGTATTCGTTCCCGTTGATGACCAGCTGCGGCGTCGTGCCGCTCGTGTCGACCCCGGTGACCTGGCCCGTCACCGAGCTTGACGACGTTCCCGGATTCACGGTCACGGTGCTGCCGATGTAGCTGCCCGCGGTCAGGTTCTGCACCTGCTGGTTGAGCGTGTTGGTCTCCTGGAGCGCGGTAAACTGCGCCATCTGCGAGAGGAACTGCGTGTCGTCCTCGGGCTGGAGCGGGTCCTGGTTCTCCAGCTGTTCGGTGAGGAGCTGCAGAAACTGGGTTTCGCTCAGGGTTGAGCCGGCGGTGGTTGAAGCGGAGGACGCGGACGCGGTGGCGGCCGCATTCGAGGAGTAGGTGGACGTGTTGACTTGCATGGAGGCGCTTTCCCTCAGGCAAACGATTGCAGGTGGCCGGACCGTTCCGCGCCGACGGTCGGCGCCTCCGGTTCCGGGTTTGGGGTCGTGGAAGCTTGCTGTCCGCGAGCCTGAGATGGGTTTGAACCCAGGCCGTCGGCCTCGCCGCGCGTCCAGTCGCGCTGCTGGCCGCTTCCGCCCAGATCCATCTCGGGCCCCGAGTCGGGCCGGGATTGCGACGTGAAGACCGGGTCGGCGAAGCGCGAGGTGGGGGATGCGGAGCCGACCGACTGCCACTCGTGCGCAAGCGCCGTCCGCAGCTCCCCCGAATCCGTGCTGAACCGCGTGTGGACCTGTCCCTCCTGGAGGGCGACCCGCACCGAGAGATTCTCGCCCGCGACATTGAAGCGCAGGTTGACCGACGACTGGGATCCCTGCGACGCCGAGGCCTGAAGATCCGAGACCTGCAGGGCGCTTTCGAGGGCCTGCGCCGACACGGGCTGCGCCGGGGGCGCGGCCGCCGCCGGCTGCGCCGTCACAACCGGTGCGCCCGGAAGGACTCCGACGAAGGAGGGCGTGGCGAGCGGGGTTGGGGCGGCAGGCATGGCAACAGTCGAATCAGCAACGGTTGTGCCAAGGGATAGGTGGCTGTTTGCAACCGATTCAGGACTAGCAGCTAATGGGCTTTTATTTGAGGCCCCCGCGGCGTCCTTGAAATTTTCATACACGCGCGCCGTCGGCTCGGCAGATTTTTCCCCGGCGCTGTGCGCGGCTGTCCCCTCGCCCGGCGCCGCGGCCGCAGCCTGGGTTGGCGCCTCCCCTGGCGCGGGCGCCTTGGCGACGGCCGTCCCGTCGTTCGCCGCGGTGTCGAGGGCCGATCTTGGGCCGGCCGATGCCGGGTTTCCCGTCCCGCCGAGATGGGCGGGAGCCGGGAGGTCCCGTACGGGCGCCTGGGGTGTGCCGGGCGCCGCTGCCGCCAGGATCCCGGCTCCCTGGCCCGCCGGGGTCGAGGGCGACTGGGATGCGGAGGGGGACGAGGCCTGGGGTTTCTTGGCCACGGCCTTCGCCGGGCCCGCGGCCCCACAGGGCAGCGGGGTCCAGAATGACGAGAATGAATTGGCGGCGGACGCCTTCACTCCGGAGCCGGCAGACGCGGGCGTGCCGGCAAGGGCGGGAGCAACGCTGTTCGCTCCCACGAGCGTTCGCAGAGAGGCGGCCTGCGCCGTTTCCGCGACCGCGAGGGGGGCCATGGGCAGGCGACCCAGAATCTGTCCCTGACAAAACGGCCTGGAAGTCCTGCGTCTTGCCGGCCGTCCCCGCATCCCCTTCCGCGGGCCTTGGCGACGGTGCTCCGCCTGCGCTCGGAGGCGGGTTGCCGGCGGGGGCCGGCGCGAAGTTTGGAAAAGAGACGGCCATGGGAATTGGGCTCAGCGCCGGTTGGGTGCGTTCACGGGGTCTGGCCAGATCGGGCGGCCCTCACCAGGCGAAGCTTCTCGGAGAGGACCGCTGCGCGGTGCGCGTCGCTCGCCCCGGAGGCCGACTGCGCCATGTCCTCGAAAATGGGCCCGACCACGTCCGGCTTCATCAACGACAGGATCTTGACCACCGTCGTGTCATCGAGCTCCCGGATGATGGCGACCGCCGCGTGCGGGGTCAGGTTCGTGTACGTCTGAGCGAGCATCCTCAGGTTCTTGGCCTCGTCCGCCTGGATCTCCACGACCTTGTCCGTGATCTCCTGGTGCATCGCGTTGAGCTGCGTGCGGAGCTTTTCGAGCTCCTGGCGATCGGAGGTGATGCGCGCCGCCCGCAGGTCGAGGTCGTCCTCCTGCCTCTTCAGCCGGACCTTCCCGTCCTTCAGCTCCGAGGCGAGGCTGTCGATCTCCACCGTCCAAAAGTCCCAGCCTTTGGTCCGCTCCTTCGCCATCGCGGACGGGCGCGGCCGCGCCAGGGCCAGAGCGACCATCTTGTCCGCCCGCACCCAGAACCAGCCGAGGCCGATCGCAAGGCCGGCGACCAGGCCGAGTATAGAAACCGTCAGAGGTGTTGCGATCTTAGTCATTGTGTCAGGTCCCTTGGAAGAGCCGAACGGCGGCTCGCGATTTCGTCGAATTCAGCCTGCTCGGCGCGGAACCCCGCGGTCCGGAAGACAGCCAGGGCGTTGGACTCGAGCCGGTCCATGGCCTTCACGTTCCGGTTCGCCTCGACGCAGGCCTTTCGGCGAACCTCGACCTCGTTGATCGCGGCGGCCAGGCGGCCCCGGAGCTCGGCCTCCACCGTGCATTCGGCGCGGTAGGCGTGGTAGAAGGCGACCTCGTCGGCGGGCCGGAACCGGCCGGAGCGTCCCGCCGTCCGCATAAGCTCCATCGCGGAGAGGCGCTGCCTCGCGGCGTTCAGCCGTTGCTCGGCCGCGACGCTGGCGCGGAAGGCCGCCGCAAGCGCCTCGCGGGCGACAAGTTCCTTGTGGGCGCGAACGATCGCCACGGATCTGAGTGTGAATCGGAATTTTCCCATTAAAGTATCCCCTTGAGTTGCGAAAAGGCGTCCGTGCGCGGCGTCTGCTCCCGCACACCCTGCCGGAGGAACTGGCGCAGCGGCGCGTGGAGCGCGATCGCCTGGTCTATCGCGGGGGTCGAGCCCTTCTGGTACGCGCCGATGGCGATAAGGTCCTCGTTCTTCCTGTAGACGGCCATGTGCTCCCTGGCACGCCCGGCCAGGTCGACCTCCTCGGGCTCGCAGATGTCGCGCGAAAGGCGGCTGACGCTTTCAAGCACGTCGATCGCCGGGTAGTGGTTTGAATTCGCCAGGGAGCGCGAGAGCATGATGTGCCCGTCAACGATGCCGCGCACGGTGTCCGTCACCGGCTCGTTCGTGTCGTCGCCCTCGACGAGGACCGTGTAGATGGCCGTGATGGAGCCGACCTCCCCGGCGCCGGATCGCTCCAGAAGCCGCGGCAGGAGCGAGAAGACGGACGGCGTGTAGCCCCTCGTTGCGGGCGGCTCGCCGATCGCAAGCCCGATCTCGCGCTGCGCCATGGCGAACCTCGTCACCGAGTCCATCATGAGCAGCACGTTTTTCCCCTGGTCGCGGTAGCGCTCCGCAAGGGAGGTCGCCGTGAACGCGGCCCTCAGCCGCAGCGGGGCCGGAGTGTCCGAGGTCGCCACCACGATGACGGACCGGGCGAGACCCTCGCTTCCCAGGTCCTTCTCGATGAATTCGCGGACCTCGCGTCCGCGCTCGCCCACGAGGGCGACCACGACCACGTCGGCCGCGCAGCCCCTCGCGATCATGCCGAGGAGCGTCGACTTGCCGACGCCCGATCCCGAGAAGAGCCCCAGCCGCTGGCCCTGGCCGAGAGGAATGAACGCATCGATCGCGCGCACCCCGGTTGAGAGCGGGGCGCGGATCCGCTGGCGCCGAAGGGGATGGGGAGGGCGTGGAGCCCGTTTCGGGGCCCCGGTCGAGGGGAAGGAGGCCCAGGCCGTCAAAGGGCTTGCCAAAGGGGTCCAGCACGCGACCCAGGAGCTCGGGGCCGGGGCGCGGCAGCGGCGGAAATTCCGACGCGGCGACCTCGCAGCCGACGTGGAGGCCCCGCATGTCGCCGAGCGGCATCAGGAGGATCCGGTGTTCCCGGAATCCGACAATCTCCGCGCGGACGCTGAAGTTCGTCCGGGACGACCGCACCGTGCAGAGGTCGCCGAGGCCCGCATTCGGGCCCTCGGATTCAATGATGAGCCCGGCCACGCTCGTCACCGTGCCGACCCGCTCCATCGAGGCGGAGTGGCGCACCTGGGTCCGGAGGATCTCAACAAGGGGGCCGACGGAGGCGGTCATGGCGCTGGGGGTGTTCCCGGGGGGCCGTTACAGTCCGTTGAGGCCGCTCTCGAGCGCGGCCAGTTTCGTCCCCATCCGGCCGTCAATGATGCCGAACCTGCTGCGCACCATGCAGTCGCCCCGGGAAAGCGCCGGGTCGGCGGTTACGCGAAGGCCCGGATACCTGCTCGTCCAGCTCGGATCGAGGCTTCCCATAAGCTCTGCGTCGCGCGGGCAGAGCGACAGCTCGATTCCGTCCCGTTCCGGGAAAAGCTGCTCCAGGGCGTCGCGGCAGAGGCGCTCGACCATCTCCTTGTCGGGATCGAATCCCGCAAAGAGCCGCCTGGCTATCTCAAGAGCCAGGCCTGGGAGTGCGTCGCGCAGCTGGGAGAGCAGGGTCGACTCGATTCCAGAAAGCTCCTTCAGCACGCCGTCGCTCAGGCGCTGCACGTCGGTGCGGATCTCCACAAGCTGGTGGTTCGCCAGGGCCCGGGCGTCGTCGCCTCCGCGCCGGTAGGCGGCCTCCGTCTGTTTCGCAAGCTCCCGCTCCCCGATCAGGTGGCCCGACTGGCCGGGGAGCACCGCGCCCACCAGCTTCCGGTCGAACGTGATCAGCTTTGAGAAGGCCATGGTCGTAGAGTCGGCGGCGCGCTCATGCGACAAGCGCCTGGGTCGATTCGGAGTCGATCGAGATCTCCCCCGCCTCCTCGAGGCGCCGAACGCCCTGGATGATGACATCCTGCGCCGCCTCGATGTCCCGGATCCGCAGGGGCCCGAGGAGCTGGACCTCCTCGCGCAGGCCCTCCGCCGCCCGCTTTGACAGAGCCGAGTAGAGCTTGTCCTTCAGCGCATCGCTGGCGGACTTCATGGCGATCGCGAGTTCGCCGCTGTCGACCTCGCGGAGGATCCGCTGGAGGTCGGTCGCCTGGAGGCGGGTCAGGTCCTCGAAGCTGAACATCTTCCTGCGTATCGCGGTCCCAAGCGCCGCGTTGCGCTCCTCTATCTTCGCGAGAAGGGTCTTGCTCGAATCCTTGTCGAGGCGGTTCAGGAGACCCGCCACCGCGGCGACCCCGCCGCTCTTGTGAAAGGCGGGGCGCGCCTTGCTGTTGAAATGCTTCCCCAGGCTCCGGGCGATCTTTGCAACGAGGTCGAGGGAGGTGGACTCGATCGTGCCCAGCCGTTCCATGACGCTGTCCTTGATCTCCGGCTTAAGCAGCGCGAAGACCTCCGACGCCTTCACGCTGTCGAGATGGGACAGGATGAACGAGATCGTCTGCGGCTGCTCGGCCTTTATCATGTTGAATATCTGGCGCCCCTCCATCTCGCTGATGTCCTTGATCACGTCCGCCGAGTCGCCGACCGGCCCGACGCGCTCGATCATGGACGAGGCCTTGGTGCCTCCCTTGGCGATCTCGAGCGTGCGCTTCACATAGGCCATTCCGCCGAGGGCCGACGTCGAGCTCTGGGCAAGTATGCCCGAGAACTCGTCGATCACCTGCTTCTGGAGCGCCTCCGGGATGATCGTGAAATTGGACATCTCGCGGCAGAGGAGTTCCACCTCCGCGTCGTCAAACTGCTTCAGCACCTCGGCCGCGGAGTCGGGCCCGATGACGATCAGGAATACGGCAAGCTTCTGGTGCCGGTTCAGCTTTGTGTAGTCGATTTCAGCCATTTTGATCCTCAGTTCCTTGTGGGCGACGCCCAGTCGCGAAGGGCCATCCCCACGTTTGCGGGCTTCTGGCGGATTAGGTCATTGAGAAAATCGGGCGTGACGCCGCCTGCGGGGGGCCTCGAGCGGTTTGCGGCCTCCGCGGGCATCGTGAGGATCTCGACCGGCACCGCCTCGGGGCGCTGCCGCGACAGGAGCTTCATGAAGACGAAGAAGACCGCCACGGCGGCGGCCACCGCCGCCCACCGGCTCGCGGCCTCGACCCAGCCCATCCACCGGCTCGCCTTTTCGATCGATTGGATCTCCTGGGCCACCGGCTCGGCAGAAAAAGCCATCTCCTCGACCGTGACCATGGAGTCGAGCGACTGGCCCGGGGCCGCCTTCAGCCCGAGCGCATTGATGACGACCTGACGCAGCATGTTGATCTCCTCCGGAGTTCGCTTCTGGGCCTGTCCCGAACTCCCCGCCGCGGCCGGCCGCGGGGCAATCAGCACCGAGGCCGTCACGTTCTTCACGCTTCCCGGGCTCCGCGTGACATTCGTCAGCGTGCGGTTGATCTCGTAGGTCGTGGAGCGGTTCTTGCGGTTGGATTCCGTCGTGGAGGTCGGCTTCGCGGCGGCGGCGGCGGCCATCGCGGCGGCCTTGTCGGGCACGTTCGCGCTCACCCCCACCGCACCGCCTCCCGAGTGCAAATCCGACGAGCTTGAGACGTCGTCCGTGCTCGACTGCGTGCGCACGACCTGCCCTTCGGGGTCATACTTCTCCTCCGTAAGCGTGGTGGCCTCGGTGTCGATGTCGGCGGACACCCTGACGACGGCGTTTCCGGGGCCAATGACCTGGGAAAGCATGGACTCGACCTTCTTCGCCAGGTAGTCCTCGACCTGCTGGCGGTAGCGCATCTGCGACGAGGCGGTGCCAAGGGTCGGATCCTGCTTCAGTTCCTCGGAAAGCACGTGACCGTGGTTGTCGACCACGGCGACCTCGTCGGGCTGGAGTCCCTGGACCGCGTTCGCCACGAGGTGGCGGATGGCGTTCACCTGCTCGGTCTCGAGGCGCCCCCCGCCCAGGTCGACGAAGACCGACGCCGTCGACTTGACGCCCTGGTCCGTCAGAAGGAGCCGATTCTCGGGCTGGACGATCATCACGCGGGACGCCTTGACGCCCTGAAGCTGGGAGATCGTGCGGGCCAGCTCCCCCTGGACTGCGCGGATGTAGTTGGTCCTCTGAACGAAATCGCTGAGGCCGAACTGCCCCTTGTCGAAGATCTCAAAGCCCACGCCGTCGCCGCTCGGCAGCCCCTTTCCCGCGAGGTCCATCCGGATCTTGTAGACCTGGTCCGCCGGGACCTGGACGGCCGTGCCGCCGGCGGTCACCTGGTGGGGGACGTTCTGCGACTCAAGGTAGCCAATGATCGAGGCGGCGTCCTTGTCGCCAAGCCGGGCGTAGAGCAGCTGGTAGTCCGGCCGCCGGGACCAGACCCCGACCGCGACGATGCCGATCGTCACCACGAGCGCGGCGACGACCAACGAGACGCGCTGGTTGATGCCGAGTTGCCCCCATAGCGCCAGCAGGGATTGTGCGAAGTTTTTCATCGGAAATTTGGGTGAAGGGGCCGTGGACTCAGGCCTGCATGCGCATCAATTCCTGGTAGGACTCGACGAGCTTGTTTCGCACCTCGACCATCAGCGAAAGGGACACGGAGGCCTCCTGCATCGCCAGGACGCTCTGGTGAAGCTGCCCGGAATCCCCAAGGAGGACGCTCTGCGTGATCTTGTCGGCCGCGGCCTGCTTGGTATTGACCGCCGAAACGAGGCCGTCGAGCATCTGGCCGAACCCGCCCGAGGGCGCGGTCGTGCCGCCGAGCTCGGTCGTGGAGGGGGGCTGCGAGGGGGCGACCTGGGTGAGGATCTGGGGCCCGAAGGATCGATCCGATGGAACCGATGGGTGACATGGCGGTTTATTTTCCCAACTCGAGGGTCTTTTCGGCGAGCAAGCGCGCGTTCTTGGCGAAGGAGAGGTTGGCCTCGTAGGCCCGGGACGCCGTGATCAGGTCCACCATCTCGTAGGCGAGGTTCACGTTGGGCATCGTGACGAAGCCGTCCGAGCCCGCGTCGGGACTCTGGGGGTTGTAGACCTTCTCGCCCGCGCTCGGGTCGGCGGTGACGCCCGCGACGCGCACGCTCTGGAGCGACGCTCCGCCCGACTGGCGCACGAGCTCGGTCTCGAATGACACGATCTGCCGCTGGTAGGGCCCGCCTGCGGCGGTCCTCGTCGTCTGGGCGTTTGCGATGTTCTGCGCGACGATGTCCAGGCGGGTCTTCTGCGCCTCGAGCGCATCCGCGGTCACGTCTATTCCGGAGATCAGATTCATGTCATCGGCACGGCGTTATCAGGAAACGTTTCCGCTGATCGCCATCTTGAGCTGCTTGATGCTCGTCGAGGCGATCTCCGTGAGATAGCCGTACTCCACCGAATTCTTGTTCATGGTCAGCAGCTCGTGCTCAAGGTCCACCGTGTTGCCGTCGGGCCTCACGGTCCGGGCCTGGGAGTCCTCGACAAGCGAAGGCTGAAGCGAATCGAGCTGCGCCACCGGCGCGCCCGCGCCCACCTGGGATTTCAATTGGCTCGCAAAGTCCGGCGAGACGTCGATGCGGTGGTATCCGGGCGTCTCGGCGTTCGCGATGTTTGAGGCGATCGCCTCCTGACGGAGCGCCGAAAGGTCCATTAGCTTTCGCGCCAGCTCATAGGTGTTGTCGGCCTCGAAGATGGGACTCGTCGTCATTCAAGGGTTTTTAGCAATGCGCGTTCCAGCTGTCGGCCGCGCCGCCTAAGTCATTGCGCCGATCCCTGATACATTTTTTTATCTGCAGGGAGAGCGGCGATTCCAGGACCGCATCAGCCCGCGCCGATCCGCAAGGGCAAATTTTGCCCGGCCCCCGGGGCGCCGGATTCCGTCAGGCCGATTGGGATACGACGCGGCCCGAGGTCCGGTCGCCGGCGACAAGGATCTCCGCCACGAGGCGGCGACCGCCGCAGTCGAATGCGTAGACGTAACGCTGGGTCCCTCCGGAGGGGTCCATTCGCGGGCTGAGGCCCCGCAGGATGGACAGGTCGGTGAGGCCGCACAGGATGCCCGCGGCGTCGAGGCCGTTTCGGAAGGACACCACGATCAGGCGGGTGAGCTCCCCGATCGCGTAATTCACGACCGCGTCGCCGGCCCCCGAAAGCTCGGAGGCGGCCATGCCGAGCATCGATCCGGTGCAGTCGACCGCGAGGGCGGATTCAAAATGCAGGTGGATCCGGCCCTTGGCTTCGCCGAAAAATCCGACGGTGACGACCACCTGCGGGGTGGGCGCCTCGGGCTCGGCCTTCGGCCGCGGAGGCCATGCTCCCGCCCATTCCTGGGGAGCCGCCGGCCGCCGCAGCATGCCTTCGAACACCTCCCCGACCGACCGGACAATGTTATCCCTCACGAGGGACTCGGGGAGTTCGTCATCGGAAGCCATGGGTATGGCCCAATCGGCCAAAACCGGCCCAAATTTACCCGCTTTGCCCGAAAATCCCCCGATCCCGCCGCCGCGATCACTCCTCCGGCAAAATTGAGACGCCCGTTCCAGCCGCCTTGTACTCCTGCAATTTGTTGCGGAGGGTGCGGATGCTGATCCCGAGAAGGGCCGCGGCCTGGGTCCTGTTGCCCCCGGTCTGGTTGAGCGCCGCTTGAATCGCCTGCTTCTCGATCTCGTCGAGCCGGAGCACGGCGCCGTTCGGCGCCACGTCCAGGGCGTCCGCCGCCGGCTCCTGGATCTCGTCGTCCTCAAACGACGGCTGCATGTCAAACGGGGCCGCGGACGAACCCGAAGTCAGGGGCTCAAGGAGCCCGAGTCCCGCCGCCGTCACGGGGCGCCCGTTGCCCGAAAGGATCACCGCGCGTTCGACCGTGTTCTGGAGTTCCCGGACATTCCCCGGCCAGCTGTAGCTGAGCATCGCCGCCTTCGCCGAGTCGGCAAATCCGGCCGGCCTAATTCCGTGCTTGCGGGCAAAGCGCCCGAGAAAATTCTCGGCGAGGAGCAGGATGTCGTCGGCCCGCTCCCTGAGCGAGGGCACATGGACCGGGAAGACGTTCAGCCTGTAGAACAGATCGAGCCTGAACGTCCCCTGCTCGACGTGCTGCATCAGGTCCCGGTTCGACGTGGCGATGAAGCGGACGTTCACCTTGAGCGTGCGGTTTCCGCCCACCCGCTCGAACTCCCGCTCCTGGAGGACGCGCAGGAGCTTGGCCTGGAGGTTTGCGGGGATCTCGCTGACCTCGTCCAGGAGGAGCGTGCCGTTGTTCGCCAGCTCAAACCGGCCCTCGCGCCGCTCCGTCGCCCCCGTAAACGCGCCGCGCTCGTGGCCGAAGAACTCGCTTTCAATCAGGCTTTCGGAGATCGCCGCACAGTTCACCTTGATGAAGGGCTGCTGCCTGCGGGGGCTTCGCCGGTAGATCTCGCGGGCGATCATTTCCTTGCCCGTCCCGCTCTCGCCGCTGATGAAGACCGTGGCGTCCGTCGGGGCAACCCGCTCGATCAGCTGGCGCAGCCGCAGCATCGCCGGCCCTCGGCCAAGGAGCAGTCCCTCCTCGCCGGTGTCGCCCTCGCTAAGCAGGCGGTTCACCTGCAGGAGCTGGCGGTAGGACTGGGCCTTCTTCAGGATGATGTCTATCTGGCTCGAGGTGAAGGGCTTCATCACGTAGTCGAACGCCCCGGCCCGCATGCAGGCCACCGCGGATTCAACCGAGCCGTTTCCCGTCACCACCACCACAAGCGGCCGCTCGGGAAGCGTCACCACATGCTCGAGGAACTTGTAGCCGTCGCCGTCGGGCAGGCGGATGTCGAGCATCATGAGGTCGAAGAGGTCCTGCGACACCAGCGCCTCCGCCTCGGACAGGTTGGCGGCCATCGAGACGGTGCACTTGCGCCGGATGAATATCTCATTCAGCACGTTGCGGACAACGGGCTCGTCCTCTACAATCAAGACCTTTTCGTATGCCATGGGGCTTTGTGCGGGGGCGACCTCGCACCGGGGTAAAGAGGGTTATCAGTCCCTAGGCAGGCTCCAAGCAAATATTGCCCCCTGCCGCCTGAACGGTCCGGCATACGAACCATGTGCGGACCTGATTTCGCAGGTCGCGCACCGGCGCCGGCTTGGGAAACTATTGGTGGAATTCGCCTTAAGTCCCGCGCCATTGAGCCGATTAGCACTGCGAATACCTTCATGCACACTCGCCTGCTGGCCTTTCTCGAGGAAACTCAACGCGCCATCGTCGCGGGAAAGCCACGGCCCTTGCCCGACGCCGACTGGCACACGTCGCGCTCCGTGAACTACCGCCTAGGGCTGGCGCGTCTCGCCCTCGGTGCCAGGGACAAGACCGGAAAGGTCGCCCAACTGGGCTCGGTGCTCGTCCAGGCGTTCAAGCTTGCCGACGAATCCCTTTGCCTGAAGGCAAATCTTGCCTGGCAGGAGAACGACGCGGAAATTGCGCATCCGATTTTCGCGAATCCACATCTCAACTGGGGACATGAGGCCATCCAGCTGGCCAACACATGGATTGCGGGGCCCCCGGCCAAGGTGACGCCCATGTCCCCCGAACCGGAGATGCTGGCCGTCGGGTGATCAGCCCCGCGCCGGGTCACGTGCAGGCGTTCAGCCGGGACGCAACATGCGTCCTCCCGCTATAGGCGGGGCCCACGCGCTGGATACGCGCGAGTGCGGCGGACCTGGCGTCCATTTCGCTTCGGATCCGCGCGAGCGCCTCTCGCATGAGGCGCAGGTTCTCGCTTCTCCTATCGGACAGGCTGGAGATGGATTGGTTGAAGCGCGGAGACGCGGACGCGCCCTCCATGCGGGAAAGCGCCTCCATGAGCGGCTTGATTCGCGCCTGAACGGACCGGACCCTGAGCCCCGAGCCTTTGCGGGCGGCCGCGGCCTCCTTCGAAAACAGGTCCCGGAGCGCGGCGATGATCCGATCTGCGGCCTGGGAGTCGCCACTCATGCTGAAACCCGGGGTCTCTCGTTCTCGCGCCAATTCTGGTTGCTGAGCATCTCCGCCCAGGCTTTGTGGATGACCCCGAAGAGCTGTTCGACTTCGACGAGAGCCTCGAGCTTCCTCTTGACGTTGGCCTCCACGAGCCTGCGGTTATAATACTGGTAAAGGCCGTCCATCGTCTTTGCGAATTCGCCTCCGACATCGTGATCTAGGGCGTTGCGAAGTTCCGTGAAGATCGCCTGCGCCTTGATTAGCTCGCGGTTGACGACCAGGAACCGGCGATAGTCGTTCTTGGGGCGCTCGAAGGCGGCATGCGCGATAGCCATCGAGCGCGCCGCACCGTCAAAGAGCATCAGGATCAGCTGGCCCGGGCTCGCGGTGAGAATGGAATTCTCACGATAGATCCGCGCGTAATCTCTAGGGCCGGACATGGATGTCAGGCGTTAGGATAGGTCTTCCGACGGATCGGGCGACTGAACGATCTTGCGCGCCACGTCGCCGATGATCTGGGCAGAGGGATAACTGGGGTCGGCCGCGAGTGCGCGGCCCCTTGCGACCATGTCCGGCCTGATCTCCGGCTCGCTCGCCAGCTTCGACCTGAGGAGCTCTGCGCCGGCGGTCGAAAGCCGGTCGCTCGCAGTGGGGGCGGGGCGGGATACGACGTTTGCCGTCGCAAGGTTCACAGCCGCCGTTGAGGACATTCCCGGCTGGGATGACGCGGAATTGATCATTTCGTTTGGTGCGGGCAGCAAGCGACTTCTGAAACAGGCAATGCCGTCATGGATTAGGTGGGTTCATCGGCTCAGCTTGCGGCAACTTTAGGCCTATCGGGGAGGAAGTGTTTCGAACGTGGCCTCGGCCGCGTAGGCTCCAAAACGGGAGGGGCTTAGCAGCGCCGCCTCCGGCAGGTTGGCCGGACTTTCGCCCCGGTCGCCGCCGCCGCCGGCGTAGTAGGCTTTGAGCCCGGCGATGATGGCCGGGTCGCCGGCCGAGAACACCTCGTCGAAGGACCAAACGAGCCTTCCGGCGTCCACCAGCGCCAATTTGGCACGCACGCCGAGCGTGATCGGGCGGTAGGGGCGATAGGCCGTGAGATCCACGAAAAGGACGCCCTGGGCCGCGAAATCATGGCTGACTTCCTCAAGAAACCCGGGCGGGAGCGCCGCGGCGGACAAGAGGGAATCGTTCCCCCAGCGCCGCCTGCACTCCTCGCGGGAGATCGTGACGACCTCGAACCTCATCTGGCGCTCCAAGGCGGTCGCAAATCCGGCATCCAGGGCCGCCGCCGATTCGGGCTGGGCGGCGTCCCCGCCGCAGACGGGAAGGAGCAGCACCCGGTGCAGCGAGGGATCCAGCCGCTTGTCGCCCACAAAGTTTCTGGCCGATGTGACGACCGGCTTCGGCTTCGCGGCCTTATGCCCCAGGCTCGAGCAACCGGCGCCGACCCAGAGCGCGGCGAGCCACACCGCCGCCAGAAAACGAACCCGTGAGCCCAGTGCGTCCATTCGGAATTCCATGCTTAAGCGGTGGTGGAAGATCAGCTCGAAGACGAGGAAGAACCCGACGACGAACCCGACGAAGGCGTCGAAAATGCACTCGAACTGAGGGACGATCCGGAAGAGCTTGAGGAACCTGAGCTCGATGAAGACGAGTTGACGCTGTCGAGGTATGAGGACTCGCTATCGGCCTGCTGGATGGCGCTCTCCATCGCCGTGAATTCCGCGGTCAATGCCGCTTGCTCCGCATTGAGCTGGGTCTGGAGCACATCAATCTGGTTGTTCAACTGCGTATCCGTGGCTGTTAGGTTTTTCTGGTCGTTGAGATCGTCGGCCAAGGTTTGGTTCACATAAGCGCCGACTTGGCTCAAAAATCCGGAGCTCCCGGCTTGGAAAAACGCGGCGACGCCCTGGGGGTTGGTCGAGAGTGCCGCCTGGAGCGTCGCGCTGTCGGTGATGCTGAGTTGATTGGAGGTTCCCGAGAAGCCGATGCCGATCTCATCGAGCCTCTGGATGGTCCCGCTTCCGCCCGAACCCGCCCCGAACACAAGGGACTGCAGCTGCTGCGCCCAGTTCGTGACGTCGTAACTCCCCGAAAGGATGGACGTCGTCACCGTGTTATTGGGGCCGCTCGTCATCTGCGTATCGGTCGTGATATCGGTCGTTAGCTGGTTATAGGCCGTGATGAACGCCTGTATCGCCGTCTGCATCGAGGCCGTGTCGGGCGCTACCTTCACCGTCTGCGTTGTTTCCGAGTTGACGGCCAGGAAAGGCCCGCGACGCCGAGGTGTGCTGAGGTCAGGCTGTTGGTTGATGACGTCTGTGGAGGGCCGCCATTCACGGTGAATTCGGCATTCTTTCCCCTTTGCAGGGTCGCCCCGCTCGTCAGCCCAAGCGTCGACAGGAGATTGCCCTCCGAATCCGAGGCGGTGATCCCGAGATCACCGGTCACATTGTTTGTCAGGACCATCTGATTCTGCTCGGCATTGAAGGAGGCCGTGACCTCCGCGGACGACGCGTTTATCCGATCGATGACGTCCTGGAGCGTGTCCGTGTCGGCGTTGTAGTTGATGGTGACGCCGTTGACCACGAACGAGCCGTTTCCGGAGGGATCCAGCCCCGAGAGCCCGCTGGAAAGGCTGGCGCTCGCGAGCGGGCTCGAAAGGCTGACCGATCCGAGCGACCCCGCGCTCGTGACCGACGCCGTGCCGTTGTTCGAAAGGCCCATGACCTGAAGGAAATTGCTGGTGTCGTTGGCCGCGCCGAGGACGATCGGGCCCCCCGTGCTCGTCAGGGTCACCGTGTCGGGGTGCGCCAGGTCGCTCGTCGGATTGTAAGCAGCCGAAACGGACCCTGTCGCGGTTGAAATCGCATTAAACACATCCTGGAGCGATTCGCTGAGCGACACCGTGATCTGCTGGCCGTTCACCGTGAACGTGCCCGCCGTGACCGGGGTCGCGGTGTTCATGCTGGCAAGCGTGACTCCCAATACGCTGCTCGAAGAGCTAAGCGGGCTGCTGATCCCCTTGGCTCCGTTGAGCTGCGCCTCCGTGGCGAGTTGGGTCACATCGATCGCATAGGATCCCGTCTGGGCGTTGACGCGCTGGCGCCCGGCGTCCAGGTGGAGCCCGAACCGGTCATGGTCGCCGTACGCGCATCAAATACGTTGCGTGCCGGATTCGCCTAATCCCTGGGCGGCCGTCTGAAGATTGGTCATGTCAGCCTGCAACGCCTGATAGGCGGTGATCTGGGCCTTGTTGGTCGTCACTTCGCCAAAAGCTCGGTCATGGGCGCACTGTCGGCCTGAATTATCTCACTAACGATGGAACTCCAAGCTTTATCCTGCAGTAGAGGCCTGTCAGTTGTATGCCTGCCATGGTGGTGCGCGTTATAGAGACGTGAAACCTGTGGGCTTATCGGCACAAAACCCCGGCAGTTAAGGTCCGATGCGGCCCGGCCCCCGGTTCGGAGAAATTTTTCAAAAGCCTGTTAAGTTCCCCGTCAACCGCGACGATATCGGCGGGCGTCGGAGGCAATTGCCACCGACCGGCGCTACCCGGAGCCGATTCCCCCTGGTCCGAACGCGGCACGGACGCCGCATTTAGTAACCAAGGAAGGAATACTACCATGTCAGTTGTCATCAATACCAACACGGCGGCTTCGATTGCGGCAAACAATCTGAGCTATGCCAACAATCAGCTAACGGACGCCATCAACCAGCTCTCGAGCGGTTCGAGGCTTGCGGATCCCGCCGCCGACCCGGGCGATGTCGGTGTCTCCCTGAGGCTCACATCCAGGCGAAACGCGGGCGTTCAGAACACCCTCGACCAGAGCCAGCTGGCGACTGACCAGACCCTCCGGCGCCATCAACGTGATCGGGGACATCGTGACCCGCATCTCGGAGCTGTCCACGATGGTCGGCGGAGCATCTACCGCGGTCGCCAACTACAACGCCGAGTTCACCTAGCTCAACAGCGAGCTGACGACGCTCAACGCGCGACGTGGGCGTCAATGCGGCCATCACGTCCCTCGCTGCAGCCACGGACCTGTCGGCTAGCGGAACCTCAGGGCTCGTCACCGCCGCGATCACGGCGGTAGGCACGATGGCGGCCACGAACGCAGCGACTATGGCCAAGGTTGGCTTCCAGTCGCAGTTTGACTCCACCAACGAGACGAACCTCCAGGCGGCAAACAGCGCGATCAGCGATGTCGACGTCGCTCAGGAGTCCACGCAGCTCGCACGGTTCAATGTGTTGGTCCAGGCAGGCACTGCGATGCTCGCCCAGGCCAACCAGACCTCGCAGATTGCTCTGAAGCTCCTGCAGTAAGCCACCCGGATACGCACATAAAGTCGGTCGTTCCGACTATGCCCACTCTCCTGGCCGCCCTTTAGGGGGCGGCCAGGGGAACTCCGGGCCCTCCGAAGCCGCGGCAGTCTGGGCGATGCCCCCGACGCCGCACTTCTTTTCGTGATTTCGGCTTCCCTCGAAAGAGCCAACCGCCTCAGGCCCTCGTTGCAAACGCGGGCTGCAGAACATGCCGGTTTCGGTACCGATTTCCCGCCTTCACCGCCTCGGCTCGCCGTCCGCAGCCGTTTGAGGGGGTTTCCGGCTTTTCTCGCAGGCGGTGGATGGAACCTCCCGACCCCCCCAAGGGGCTCTGTCGATTCCGTTGGCCCTAGGCGGCCTCGCTCAATCCATCCGCGAGGGGGCCGTTCGAGTCGAACGGAATGATTTCAGCGCGGGGTTTGAGCGGTTCGATGGAGCGGCCGTAATCGGCGACGAAGACCGCAAGGATTCCGCTCACGAGAAAGGCGATGCCTGCGGCTGCGGTGCTCACGGGAAGGATGAAAAGCGCAAGGATGGCGGCGAGAACGGAGCTGATGGTAAGGATGTGGGTGTTCATTTTGTCTTTTAAGTTGATGTTACCCCCAAGAACACGCCTTCCCCAAAAAAGTTGCGGCAATCGCCGCAAGAACTGATCCGCCTGCCGACAAATGGGTTATGCATCTCCTCCATTCCGTTGCTCCTCCAGGGTCCGCGGATCGACCCACGGGACACGGCCCACGCGCGAGCGATGCCGTTCAAATCCCGCTGCGGGGCGAGTCCGCAGCCGGCCGGCCCGATCCTCCTTGGACCCACAGCCCGCGATCACGAAAGCGCAGGCTCGGGCCGAACCTCCGGTTCGGCGGGAGCACCCTCGCTCGGGGTTGGGGAACGGTCCCCGCCGTTTTCGCACCAATCAGCCCAACACGCGCGAAGGGCTTCGCCGAACCGCCGCGCCTGGCCCGCATGATCGAGGAGCGGGCTTTCCCGGAGCGCCTGGCGCAGGCCCTGGCTCTCAGACCTAAGGCGCGTCCGGTCGGCGGCGAGGTCGCGGGCAATCCGCACATATTCCTCCTTGGATTGGGCGATCCATTCGGGCTTGCCGATCGCACTGAGGAGGCTCGCGCCCACCCGGCTTGCATGCCGGTCTCCGGCAAGCGTGACCACCGGGCGCCCCATCCAAAGGGCCTCGCAGGTCGTGGTCGTTCCCCCGTAGGGAAAGGGATCGAGCGCGATATCGATTTCCTTGTAGCAAGCCAAGTGGGCAACGTGGTTCGGCGACGAGGGCAGGATGGTCACCCGGGCCGGATCCATCCCCGCCAGGTCGAGGCGCGACCGGATCCGGGCTGAATCATCCCAGATGCTCTTGAGAACAAGCCTGGATTCGGGCACCGCAGACAAAACGGCGCTCCAAAGACGCAGGGTGGCGTCGTTGACCTTTGACAGGCTGTTGAAGGACCCAAAGGCAACGGTATCGCGCTCTCCCGCCGGCACACTGGAAATTGCGGCGTCAAGTTCCGCCGAGGGCAGGTACGCCCACGCGCACGGGGAGAATCGAATCAGACGCTCCACGTTAAACCGGTCGGCGTTCCCCACGGGATCCGCGACACCATCCGTGAACCGGTAGTCCATTGCAGGAAGCCCGGTTGTGTTCGGGTAACCCAGATAGGCGACCTGAACCGGCGCAAGCCGCCTCGAGAAGAGATGAAGGCGGCTCTGGCCCGAATGTCCCTCGAGGTCCACCATCACGTCCGGGGCGTCCGCCCGGATCACGCCTTCGGCATACGCGTCCGAACGTCCGGTGAGCGTTCTCCAGAGCGCGGAGTGGGACCGAAGCCTATCGGACACCGTATCGACGCGCATGTGATCGTGATAGAGCACGATCTCAAATTGGGTGGGATCCAGGTGGGCGAGGAGGGGCTCAAGGAAGTACGAGACGGAGTGCGCACGCAGGTCCTGCGAGAGGAAGGCCAGGCGGAGCCTTCTCGAAGGGTCCCTGCTGTTGCAAAAACCCGCGGGACGGAGGGAAAGAGCTCCCCGTACCTCTGGTGCTCCGCAAAGACCCTTTCAGGGGAGAGGGCCTCCTCATAATTCAAAAAGAAGAGCCGGTGGCTGAGCGCCCTCGCATTTCGGGGCTGCGACGAGAGGATCCGGTCGCACTCCGCGAGCGCCTCGGCGGTCCGGTTGACGCAGGGCAGGGTCTGGATGAGCCCGAGCCTGGCATCCGTGTTTTCCGGGGCCAGCCTGAGGGACATCCGGTAGCTTTCAACCGCCTGGGCTGCGCTGCCCTCAGACTGCTTCACGTCCCCAATTCCCTTGAAGGCCGCAGCGTGACCCGGGTTGAGCCGCAGGGCCTGTTGGAAGCAGGTCAGCGCCGCCGGGGTTTGGCCCGACGAAATGAGATAATAGCCGACGCTCACCCAGGAATCCGGATTCCTGGAGTCGAGGGTGATGCCCGCCTTCACGTGTTCCGCCGCTTCGGCATTCCTGCCGGCTTCAAAACACGCCAGGCCAAGGTAGATCAGCGTGGACCCCGACCTGGGATTCATCTTTAGGGCCCTGCGGAAAAGGCCGATCGCCTCGTCGATCCTGCCCAGCTGGCAGGCAAGAAGCCCGCTGAGCTGGAGCACCTGAAAATCAAAGGGATTAAGGCTCAGGATCCTGGCATAGCCATCCGACGCTGCCTCGAGCCTTCCGGCAAGTTGGGCGGCGAGGGCCTTCTTCAGGAGGGCCTCGGTTCGTTCGGACATGATTACCCGGGCTATGGATCGGCCGCCGCGCCCCCGACTTTAACTAAACCGCTCAGTCGCAGGCCAAGGCGGCCAACCCGCTCCAACCGGGATGCCTATGCGCCCGAGGTTGTTTCCCCCGTCGAACCGGTCGGCGGCGCCGCGGCACCCGGGGCCTGGCGGGCCCAGGGATGTCGATCAGGAAAGCGCCGGCTCGGGCTGGGCCTCGGCGCCGGCGGCAACTCCACGGCCTGATATCGGGACGCGCGCACCGCCGGTTTCGCACCATTCTGCCCAGCACGCACGGATGGCATCGCCAAACCGCCGCGCCTGGCCCGCGTGGTCGAGGAGCGGGCTTTCCCGGAGCGCCTGGCGCAGGCCCCGGCTCTCAGACCTGAGGCGCGTCCGGTCGGCCGCGAGGTCGCGGGCAATCCGCACATAATCCTCCTTGTTTTGGGCGATCCATTCGGGCTTGCCGATCGCACTGAGGAGGCTCGCGCCCACCCGGCTTGCATGCCGGTCGCCGGCAAGCGTGACCACCGGGCGCCCCATCCAAAGGGCCTCGCAGGTCGTGGTCGTTCCCCCGTAGGGAAAGGGATCAAGCGCGATGTCGACATTCCGGTAACAGTTCAGGTGCGCGATGGGGTCGACCAGGGGCTTAAGCAGGGTCACGCGGCCGGGCTCTATTCCCACCTGGACGAGACGCCGCGCGAGGCTTTCGCCATCGATCCAGGGGCTCTTGAGCACCAGACGCGATCCCGGAACGGCGGCGAGGACGCCGGCCCAGAGACGCAGCGTCGCATCGTTGACCTTTGAAAAGTTGCTAAATGATCCGAACGAGACCGTCTCCCCTCCCCCCGCTGGCTCCCCGTCAAAGGCCCCGCCGACCGCCGCCGGGGGCATGTAGGCCCAGGCGCACGATGAGAAACGGACCAGGCGCTCGGCGTGTGCGCAGTCAGCATCCCCCGGGGGATCAGCGACTTCGTCCGAGAACCGGCAGTCCATCGCCGGCAGGCCGGTCGTATTGGGATAGCCGAGATAGTTGACCTGGACCGGAGCGAGCCTTCGCGCAAACAGGTGAAGCCGGTTCTGTCCCGTGTGTCCGGCGAGGTCGAACAACACGTCCGGGGCGTCGGCGCGGATCGCGCCCTCGACCACCGCGTCCGGGCGTCCGCAAAAGTTCCTCCAGAGCGCGGCCCGGGAACGAAACCTCTCCGAGACCTCGTCGACCTTCATATGGTCATGGTAGAGCACCACCTCGAATTGCGCCGGATCCAGGTTGGCAACGATTGGCTCCAGGAAAAACGCGACCGCGTGCGCGCGCAGGTCCCGCGAGAGAAAGGCGACCCGGATCCGCTTCGCCGGATCCCTCGGATTCGGGAAACTGCGCCGCGGGGCCGCCGGGAACAGGTTCCCGTACTTCTGATGCTCCGCAAAAAGCTCCCTCACGGGAAGGTCCTCCAGGTAATTGAGGAGGAAGAGCCTGTGGCTGCGCGCCTGGATGTCGCGGGGGTGGGCCGCAAGTATGCGGTCGCACTCCGAGATCGACTCGGCAACCCGATGGCAGGACAGCAGCGTCTGGACGAGCCCAAGCCTCGCCTCGGTGTTTTCCGGAGCGGATTTGAGCGCAACCCGGTAGAAGGCGGCCGCCTGAACCGCCTCGCCCTCCCCTCTTTTGATGTCCCCGATCACCTTGAACGCGGCGGGGAAGCCGGGCTTCAGCTTCAGGGCCTCGGCGCAGCAGCCCATCGCCTCCCCCGTTCGTCCTCTCGACAGATTGAAGAGCCCGATTCTCAGCCATGCCTCGGGATCGCGCGGTGAAAGCGCGAGGCCCGCCTTTAGGCTCTTCTCGGCGTCCGCGTCGCGGCCAAAATCGGCATACACGCTGCCGAGGTTGATGTGGGTCGCGCCCGATTTGGGATCGATCCGCAGCGCTCTCCGGAAAAAGCCAACCGCATCGTCCAACCGCCCCAGCTGGCTCGCGGCGAGGCCCGCCAGCTGAAGGGTGTAAAGATGGAACGGGTCCATGCGCAGGATTCTGCCGTAAGCCGCCAATGCGGCCTGCGGCCCCCCTGCAAGATGGACGGCAAGAGCCTTCCTCAGAAGCGCTTCGATTCGTTCAGACATGATGCCCGGGCTATGGATCGGCCACCCCACCCCCGACTTTAATTTAAACCGCTCAATCACAGGCCAAGGCGGCCGATAAACTCTTTCCAAGATACGTGCGCGCACACCCTCGTTCGCCGCATGTTGATTTCCCAACCGCATTAATGCCTATCTTGAATCCTTCTCCCACGCGCGCATCAGGCACTCGCTACAGCGAAGGGGAAATCCGCGGGCGCGTTGAAGCCTGCCCGAAGCTGGCCTCGCTTCAGAGCGTCAACAAGGAGCTGAGCAGGCTGGCCCGGTCCGACATGAGCCTCACTTCGCAGATCGCCGAGATCATCCAGAGGGACCCCTCGCTCTCCCAGCGGCTCCTCAGGATGGTCAATTCCGTCTACTTCGGGCTTTCGGCGCGCATCAACAACATCGAGGAGGCCGTCTTCTTTCTCGGGCTCCGCCAGATCCGCGAGTTCTCGGTCGCGACGCCCGTGATCGAGGAGATGGAGCAGCTCCAGGCGTTCGCGCCGTCCCCTCTCCAATGGAAGAACCTCTGGTCGCACAGCATAGGAACCGCGATCCTGACCCGCGAGATCCTCTCCTCGACGCAGTACGCGGTCGATGACGACACCGACTACCTGGTCGGGCTGCTCCACAACGTGGGCAAGATTGTCATGGCCTACGCCTTCCCGGAGGAGCTCGCCATCGTCGCCAGCACTCCCGTACACACCCCTTTCGAGGTGTGTTCGCTCGAGCGCCAGCTGATCGGCTGGGACCACGCCCAGATCGGCGCCTATTTCCTCGAATGCCACCAGCTGGTCGAGGAGCTTTCCTATTCCGTTCGCTACCATCACGATCCGACCCAGGCGCCGTGCCACCAGACCTTCGCCGCGGCCGTCCAGGTGGCGGACTACCTGGTACGGCATGCAAAGATCGAGAGCGGCTTCGAGAAGGTGGACCCGATTGAAACGGATGCCTGGGTCCAGCTGGACGGCTGGAAGATCCTCTACGGTTCCGACGACAACGAGGCGCGCCTTGCGCGGGCCTCCCTGGCAAACGCCCTCGCGCGCCTTCCGGCCATGCTGAACGGACTGCTTTGACCCGTCCCTCCCCAAAACCCATGTCGACTTGGTCCACCTATGCCGATCGGGCGCTTATGCAGGAAGGCCCTCCCCAGCCCGCGTCCGCACTGAGCGCCTGGGCCAACAGCTCGTCGCCCGCCTACTGCAGGGACCTCTCGGGACAGCTCCTTGCCGCCAACGTGGCGTTCACGCGCAAATTCGGCCGGGGGGCCTCGGTTCAGGCGCACGACAGCGTGCAGGGCCTCATCAATCCCGAGGACCTCTCCGCGTATACTTCGGCCGAGGCGGAGCTCAAGCGCCCCCCCCACCAGGTGACCCGGTGCCACCGCTGGCTGACCCCCCAGGGCTGGCGCTGGATGTCGTGGGAGGAGGCGGTGCTCCTCGACGAGGCGGGGGCTCCGGTGGCCGTCCGGGCCGTCGGCCACGACATCACCCGCCAGCGCCTCGCGGAGGAACTCTACGTCAAGCTTTCGCGGGCGATTGAGCAGTGCCCGATCGCGATCGTGATCACGGACGCCGACGGCAGGACCCAGTACGTGAACCCGAAATTCAACGAGGCGTCGGGCCACACCCTGGAGGAATGCCTCGAAAAGGACATTCGCGTGCTCCGTGAGGGCCACCCCGACGACGCCTCCTACGCCCGTTTCATGGAGACCGTGAAGTCGGGGCGCGAATGGCAGGGCGAGCTCGCGCGTCGGGGGCCGGACGGCGAGAAGATCTGGGAGTCCGTCCAGGTGTCCTGCATGCGCAACGCGGCCGGCGAGATCACCAACCTCCTCTGCCTTCGCGAGGACATCACCGAGCGAAAGCGCCTCGAGGAGGAACTCCGCCAGTCCCAGAAGATGGAGAGCCTTGGCGAGATCGCAGGCGGCATTGCGCACGATTTCAACAACCTGCTCGCCATCATCAACGGCTACGCCGAGCTGACCACCCTCCATCCGAACGACCCGAAGCTCTTCCAGAAGAGCCTGAGGGAGATCAAGCGCGCCTCGCAGCGGGCGACGGGTCTCGTCCGGCAGATCCTCACGTTCAGCCGCAAGGCGCAGGTCAATTTCGCCGCGGTCGACACGAACCAGCTCATCCGGGACCTGACCGCGCTCCTTTCGGAGACGTTTCCGAGGAAGGTGGCGTTCAACATAGCGCTCTGCGACGGGCTGCCCATGCTGATGGCGGACCAGAACCAGCTCCAGCAGGTGGCGCTCAATCTCTTCGTGAACGCCCGCGATGCGATGCCGGAAGGCGGCACGATATCGGTCACCACGAGCATGGTTCCCGGCAAGGAGCTCGCCTACAGCAGCGCGGACCACGAAAGGAGCTACGTCTCCCTCGTCGTCAGCGACACCGGGCTCGGCATGTCCCCGGAGGTCAAGGCTCGGATCTTCGAGCCATTCTTCACGACCAAACTGGGAAGCGGCGGAACGGGCCTAGGGCTCGCGGTCGTCTACGGCATCATCGCCAGCCACCACGGCTACATAGAGGTCGAAAGCACGCCGGGGGCCGGCAGCTCCTTCAAGATCCTTCTGCCGGCGGGCGGGGCCGGCGCCGTCGCCATGGCACCATCCGAGCTGAGCGCATTCCCGGATGGCACGGAGTCCCTCCTGATCGTCGACGACGAGGATGCCCTTCGCCATATCCTTAGGACCGCGTTCACCCGCAAGGGGTACCGGGTCATCAGCGCGAGCAACGGCCTCGAGGCCATCGAAATCCTCGACGACCCGTCCCACTCGGTCGATGCCGTGCTCCTGGACATCAACATGCCCGGGGCGTCAGGCATCGACGTCATCAAGTCCATCAAGGCGAACCGCCCCGACTTGCCGGTCCTTGTCCTCAGCGGACACGTGGGAGCCGAGACACGAAACACCCTTGAGCAGCTCGGGCAAACCGATGTCGTCACGAAGCCCTACCGCCTTGATGAGCTGGGCAGACGCCTTCGTAACATGTTTGGGGAAAAGCCTATAACGAAGACCAGCGGCTGATCCGTCCGGGGCGGCGCAAATACCCTTCAGTATCGGTGGGCCGGTCCGATAACTGAAGCGGGCTAGTACGAACGAACGAAAATGTCTACCGAACCATTTTATGAATTTCAGCGCACACAAGCCGTGCCTGGCGCGTCTGCGCAAGGTATGGTACTGCTGCTGCTTCGGCTTCACACCGGCCCTCTTAGGCAAGACCGCGGAAAGGTATTTCGCAGAAAGCGGCAAAAGCACAGCCCCTATCGAATTCGAACGGCAGGGGCCGTCGCATCCGTACCTTACTGTGATCGGGTCGCCTCCGCTCCGCTTCCAGGAACCGCCTCCAGTCGCCGTTCCCGTGGAGCAGACGCCGGTGGCCAAGCCGCCCAATCCCGTGACCGTCCCGAAGCCCGTTTCAGCGAAACCGGCAAGCTCCCCGCCTTTCCCGACGCCCAGCGCTTCGGCAGGCGCGGGGCCCAAGACCGAGCTCTCAGCAAACCCGCCCGCCGGACAGCCCGCCGCCGACCCATCGCTGCCGAGAATCATTCCCGACGAGATGCGGCCGAAGGTGCGCCCCGAGGAGTTCCTTCCCTTCTTTCAGCTTCCGGGTTCCGGCGCGCCGCAGGCCCCCGACGCTGAGAAGCTCCCGCCGAGCACAGCCACCTACCGCCAGGAATGAAACTCGCCTCCTGCACGACATGCGCCCTGGCGCTCATGCTCGCGCCGGTCGCGCGTGCCGGAACGGAGCCGGACCGCGCGGCCCAGGCGCCAGCGGCTGCGGCCTCCGATGGCCGCAGCCTGCTGAGCCTTGGCACCAAGCTGACCGAGAAGGGCGACTATCCGTCGGCCGAGGCGGCCTTCAGGCAGATCCTGGATCGCCCCGGCTTCTCCCTCGCCGAGCAGCAGTCGTCCCTCCTGGGCCTCGCGCGCAACTACAGAAAGGCCGGGCAGGCCACCAAGGCCGCCGCCATCTACGAAAAGTTCATCAAGGAGTTCCCGAACGACGAAAGGCTGCCGGACATCATCCTCGAGCTCGGCCGCACCTACCGTTCGATGGACGCGAACAAGCTCGCGCTGAACCGGTTCTATTCCGTCATCAACTCGACCCTGAAGCTTCCGCAGAAGGGCTTCGAGCACTACGAAAGCCTGGCCCGGACCGCCGAATACGAGATAGCCGAGACCTATTACGAGAGCGGCGAATTCGACCTGGCCGGCCGATATTTCTCCCGGCTCCAGCTTCTCGACCTGGCCCCCAATGACCGGGCCCGCGCGAGCTTCATGGCGGCCCACTCCATGATCCTCGCCGGCGACCTGGAGAACGGTGCCAAGGCCCTTCACTACTTTTTGGATACCTGGCCGCAGGACGAGAACGTACCCGAGGCCCGCTACCTGCTGGCTTCGACCCTTCGGAAGCTGAAAAGGCCCGAGGAGGCCCTGGCCGCGGTCCTCGAGCTCCTGCGCCAGCAGAAGAGCCTGGACACGTCGGATCCCCAGGCGTGGGTCTATTGGCAGAGGAGGACGGGCAACCTGCTCGCAAATGACTTTTTCCAGAGCGGCGACACGATGAGCGCCCTCGCCATCTACCAGCGGATGCTGAACCTGGGCACCGGCCCCGAATGGCAACTGCCGGTCCTCTACCAGGTGGCGCTGTGCCAAGAGCGCCTGTTCGACTTCGAGGAGGCCTCGGCCTCGTACCAAAAGATCGTCGCCGCGGCCGCCACGGCTCCCGCCTCCTCGCCGGAAATCGCCGAACTTGCGCAGATGTCCTCCTGGCGTCTTAGTCACATCGAGTGGCTCCAAAGCACCGACGCAAAGTTGGCCGGAATCGTGAATGTGACCGGCCGCCCCCCTCCCGAGCATTCGGAGCCTGCGGCGGAGCCCCCTCGTGACGCACACGCCCCATGAACATCAAAGAGGCCATCCAGCACCACCGGCAGATCTGCGACGAGCTCTACGACATCGCCCTTGAGGAGAACCGATTCCTGCAGGAGAACCGGCGGCCGCCTGACGCCCCGCTTCTGGAGCGAAAGCGCGCGGCCCTGGGCAAGCTCGACGACGCGATTAAGGCCCTGCGCACGGCTCCGGGGGCCGACGGGAAGGATCCCAGCCGGCGTGCCGCGCTCGAGAAGACCCAGGCGCGCATCATGCAGATCCTCCAGATCGACCGCGAGAACGAGCAGCTGCTCACCCGCTACAGCCTGAGCCGGGGAGCGCCCCCGCCCGCCCAGCCTCCGGAGCGCAGCCTCCTGCAGCGCATCTATTCAGGGGGCGCCTGACAGGAATCCCCGCCCAATCGCCTGGGGAGCCCGCCCCATGGGGGCCTCAAATTTTCCGGGCTAATCCACGCCATCTGAACCCAGCCTGGAGTGGCCTGTCGCCTGGCTCAGGCGGGCAGCCAGATCTTTTCAGGGACACGACCCACACAGGTCAACCTGCCTTCGTCGCTTTTAAGGATATTGCCCGTTTGCGTGTCCACCGCGCACCCCGGGGGAACGCGCGGCGGCGTGCTGCGAACCGTGGCTCGTTCCGGATAGAACCTCAGCCGCCCCGACGGATCGCGAAGCGTGGCCCATCCTATATCGGCACCGGGAAATTCCGGATGGTCGATGACCGGCTCTTCAAAAATCCACCACGCGAGGCGGAGATAGTTCTTCGGAAGCCAGAATGGATTCAGCGACCCGTGCAGGTCGGCGACTTTGTTGTTGAAAGCAAAATCAAGGCATTGGTCGTCGGCGACCCCTGGCTGCGCGACAATGGTGGCATACCATGCGGAAAGAAGGGAAGCCGCTGCGGGGCTTCGCCCCCAGAATTGGACGCCGCCGCTGCAAATCAACTGATCCTTGGCAACGAAGCTGATCTGGTGCGAAAACCTGAAGAAACGCGGCTTACGGGGTTGTGTCCCCGGCGCGGGAGGCAGCGGGATGGGGATATAGCCGTCGGTCCGATCTTGGGCCAGCCAGTTAAGGATCGCAAAATCATGGCCCCCGGAAGCAAGGTCGCGAATGAGCTCAGGTTGCTTCCTGACAACGCAGTCCACATCAACGTACAGGACGGGCCGTCCTGCAGATTGAATCACATGCCAAATGAAGTTGGGTTTCGTGTAAGCCAGTTCGTCGGATCCCTTATGGCTGATCGAACGGTGAACCGTGGGCACCTCGAAGATGGCATGGGGAAGGCCGAAGCTTCGCAACGAGGCAACCAAACGCTCGGCCGCCGCCTTGTGGGACGCGGTGAACATCCCGGCAACCACGAAAGGCTCATCGCCGGAGGGCAACATTCCGTAGCGAAGCGCCATCGATGGCTTACGGGACGGAAAGGAATCACTCATTCAGCCTAGGGAATCGGCGCACGCGCCCCTCAGTTTAGGACGCAAAAGTCAAAATTCGATGCACCGGGGCCCTCACCCAGGACGTTGGGCCATCCGATGTCCGGCAAATCTCGACGCGTGTGAACGCGTGCGGCACGAGAATCGTTCCCGGCAGGAATTGCCGGGGATATTTTCCGGCGAAAACAACGGTTGTATCCGTTTGATATTAAATTCTTTCCAGAATTTGCATACGTTCTGGCCCCTAAGGTGCTCTTGCTAGCCGCGTGGCGATCTCCCGTGCAAAAACACCGGCTCCTGATTTCCGGGTTCAACCTGACGGACTTGAATCCCGCATTCGCAGAAGCCGTTCGGCCGTCCGACCTCTAACCTCATGATCAGTCCCAGAGCCCATCTGCTCAATATTCAAAGGGATCGCGAGTGGGGCCTTAGGCGTGAAAGGCTTGTCCGCCTGGATCGCAACGAACAGGTCACCCCGTGGCCCGAGGCTGCGCAGCGCGATATCCTGGGCCACCTGCCTGCCGATGCCTTTAACGGATACCCGGACCCCAGACCGCTCTACGAGCGACTGAGCCGCCTCCTGGGCGTTGGCATGGAAGGCTTGTTTGTGACTGCCGGATCAGATGCCGCAATCCGCAGGATCTTTGAGACGTTTGTCGAGCCGGGAGACACCGTCGTTTACGGGGACCCCACCTACCCCATGTACTCTGTCTACGCTCAGCTTTACCAAGCCCGAGTCGTGCAGATCCCATACGATCATACCCTCGAGCTCCCCGTTGAGCAGGTGTTCCTTGCGCTCAGGGACCGGCCACGTCTCCTCGCCATTGTTAACCCATCTCAGCCCACGGGTACGCCCCTGCCGGCAGCCACCCTGCGGAAGATCTGCGCGGCGGCTGAACACGCGGGCACATTGCTCATCATCGACGAAGCCTATTATCCATTCTACCCGGAAACGGCGTTGGACTGGTCAGCACGGTACAGAAATGTGATCGTGACCAGGACCTTTTCGAAGGCGGCCGGCCTGGCCGGCGCGCGCGTGGGATACTTGGTGGCCGATCCCCAGGTGGTCGATTTCATAGGGCGCACACGCGGTTCCCACGAGGTCAATTCGATTGGGGTCGCCGCGGCCTGTTATCTTCTGGACCACCCGGAACTCATTGCCGCCAGGCTGCGCGAGATTGAGCTGGGACGCGCCGTCCTGCTCGAGACAGCCAACGAATTGCGGCTGGAAGCGCCCAACTGCGTCGGGAATTTTCAACTCATCAGAGTGCCGAACCATGGCGACCCGGCCCCTTGGGTGGCTGCTCTCCAAGAACGGGGCTACCTGGTGAAGGGCGGCTTTACCGCCGCCTCCGTCCGGGATTGCTTCAGGGTAACGTTGGCCAATCCGGAGATCATGACTGCTTTTTGCGCCGCACTCACGAAGGTCGCCCAAGAGCGGCCTTCAACCTGCACAGGTCCGTTTTCATCGGCCGGCGGGATCCTGGAGCAGGTGGGGAAATGCCGTTGAGCATTCCTATTTTACGCGCCCCTGCCTACAACCGGACCGCCCGGCCGCATAGCCTTCGGTAAGCTCAACATCAGGCGCCATCGGCCCCCGGGGTCCCAAAGGCCCCCTTTCCCATGGGGCCGTAGGATTGGACGCGGGCCGCCTGGCGCAGTGGTGCGCGCCGGAGGGCTCGGCCGAAAGCGGACTTCCCCTTACCCAATCCGTAACTGGACCTCTCGAAGGCGAGCGGCCGCGTCCGAAGAGGCGCGGTTCGATGCTTTGGATTATCCCGCCCAAGGGCGACCCGTGAAGGGATCGTCGAACCCCCTCGGATTTTGGCGGAGTTCGAAAACGGAAGAGGCGTCTCCTCCCTTTGCGCTGCGCGTCCCCCGGCGAATACGGCAATAAATTCCCGTCGGTGTTGACGCGAAAATCCCGCAAAAGGACAGCTTCGATAAAATTTTTTAAATCATTTTCAAGTATGAAGTTCCACTCTTTGGAGGCACCGCGGCTTGAGAGTTGCTAACTATCGAAACGATGGCCCCAACGTCGAAGACAAAACCCAACCATGCCGGCTTGCCGTAAGCCTATGAAGCCTCCGTCACCGGAGCCTCCCCATTGCAGCCGACCCGCGCTTCGCCTGCTGATGCAACCCCCGCACACGGACGCCCTCCCGTTGTGTCGGCTTCGTCCGAAAGCCCGACCGTTTTCGCCGTAGGCCACCGTTGAACGCCCTTGATGCGAGCCATCCTCTACACGGCAAAGGCCGCCCACATTCTCGCCCCTCCGCGACTGGCGGATGAGCAGATAAACTGCGGACCCAGTTTTGAAGATGAACAGGTGTGCGGTCGCGTCCTGTCATTCAGGACTCCCGTTGGGGAATACGATTTCGCGCAGCATCTGAGCAAGCTGCAGCTGTCGCAGTTTCCCGAGGCCGTCGTGCTCATTCTAAATGGAGGCTGCGAGAACCCCCCGCGCAACGTTAAGGCCCTTCCCTGCACGAAAGTCCTGCTGGTTGATGGCACCCCTCATCTCGGCCGGTTGACCCAATACATTGCTTCGGAAAACTTCGACCGGGTCGTTCTTCTTTCCTCAAGGCAAGGCGCCCGGGCCCTAGCCGATGCCGGCATCAAGGATGTCTCTTGGCTGCCGGGATTCGAGTTCCCCCATGATGACGCAACCGTTCGGTCCTCGCGTCAGGCGGCCAGGGCGCGGCACGTGGCCTTGCTCGGCGACACCGGCCGCATCGATTCTCTGTTTGTTCCCATGGCAGGTGTTCTGGCCCAGCATGACGTTCCGCTGGAATTCAAGGCCCTCGGACGAAACGAGGGCTTACCGTTCCTTGGCTCCTCCCTCATTGCCCTCGATGAAAATTCAGGCGAAGGCCCGAATCTGCGCCTGATGGAAGCCCTCGCCTCGGGCGCATTGGTACTCACCCGCCGGTCTCCAACGGGTTCCGGCGCAGGCGAGATCTGGCGCGACGGCACGGAGCTTGTGACCTATTCGAGCGGGGACGAACTGGTGGAGAAGGCGCGTTATTGGATAGGGCATCCCGAGGAGGCGTCGGCCATCGGCGCCGCCGGAGCCCGATGGTTTGATGAGCAATTCAACGAGAGGCGCCGCCGCGAAGCATTTGCCGAACTTGTGCTGAGAGGGCGCCTGCCGCCGGGCTTCCCCCACGCCCTCCTGGGGAAAGAGGTGACTCCCCGTGCTTCCGGGATGAATCCCGGATGCGCCCCAAGCGTTGCGGAAGCGCCGCAATCGGTGCTCGAAACGGAACTCTCTGACGCCCGAAAACTTCTCGAATCGGGGGACCTTCAGGGTGCACTCAAGGCCGCATCCAAGACGATCACGGAACAGCCGCAATCCATCGAGGGCTATCTCATCATCGCCGAACTCGCGATGGAATTGAAGAAGCACGACCTTGTCGCCAAAATGCTGGACGAGGTGCGGAAGCGAGAGCCCGGCAATCCGTGGCTCGCTTTTCTCCAGCTTCCGTCGGTTAAAAAGTCTATCGAAGCACGTCGATCGAACCGCCAGCTCGCGGAAGCCTGGAGGGCGCTGGACGGCGCGCAGTACATGAGAGCCATCCAACTTGCGGCGAACGCGCGGTCAGCCGGCGGTTCAGACCCAGAGTTCCATTTTGTCGAAGGAATGGCCACCGCCGCCCTTGATCGGAAATCCGGCACCCTTTCGAGCAGGGGATTTGCCCTAAGGTCGTTGCAGACCGCGGCCGCATCCGCAGGAATGCGCGCCGACTATTGGCGCACGCTTGCGATTGTGCAGAAAGAGTCGGGGTTCATTCGGGAGTCGGCCGAATCGTACGAGCGCATCGTTCGCCTGGGTTGTCCCGATCCGAACGACTGGTTTGGTCTCGGCGAAGCCTACCTGACTCTGGGGGACGCCGGAAAGGCTGAGGCTGCCTTTGCCGAGGCGTTGAAGCTCGTTCCCGGCGACGCCAGCCTCCACCGCTGGCACGGCCACGCGTTGAAGCGCCAGGGCCGCATGGAGGAGGCGCAACGGTGCTATCGACAGAGTTTCGGAGGCGGCGATCGCATGAGGCGGCGCCCCAGCCCCAAAAGGCGTCGGATCGTCTTCATAGCCCAGAATTCCCATTCGTGGCCGTGCATGGCCTCCGTCCATGCTGCGTTTTCGGGTGATGGCAGGTGGGAAACCACCGTCGTCGCGCTTCCATGGGCGGCGCCGGCCTTCACGCAGAGTTCACAGAATCACCAGGATAACGTCTTCCAGTTCCTGCAGGATCAGCGCATCCCGCACGTAAGGTGGGATTCCTTCTCTCTCGAGGCTCACGCGCCGGACATCGTGTTTATCCAGGATCCATACGATGTGACACGCCCTCCGGGATGGAAGGTGCCGGACCTGATCAAAGCGGGCCACAGACTCTGCTACGTGCCCTACGCAATCGAGCTCGGCGGCACCTATGAGGACGTGCTCTTTCAATTCAATCTTCCGCTTCAACAGCTGGCGTGGGCGGTCTTCGCCCGGTCGGAAGCGCATCGAGACCTCTTCGGAGAACACTGCCTTTCGGGAAACCGGCACGTCATCGCGACGGGCCATCCAAAGTTCGACCTGTTCGGCCACCTTGAGTCCGTCCCTCCCAATCCGGACCTCGTCGCATTCGCAAAGGGCCGCCCGTTGGTTCTTTGGAATCCGCATTTCAGCGTAAAGCTCAGCAAGTCGAGATTTGGCGAAGCCTACTCGACGTTCCGTTACTGGAGAAAGTTCATGCTCGAGGAATTTCAACGCAGGCAGGATCTCGCATTCGTCATCCGCCCGCACCCCCTTCTCTTCTCCAACATGGAACGATGCGGGATCATGACCCGCGCGGAAATCGAGGCGTTCGAGGCGACGTGTGAGGCCTCGGGCAATATCCGGATTGATCGATCGTCGGCCTATCACCCGGTCCTCGCAGCGGCCAGCGCGATGGTCTCCGACCTTTCGTCGGTCATGATTGAGTTCGGGATCAGCGGCAAGCCGGTATGTTACCTGCACAATCCAACCGGACCGATGTGCCACCTGGAATACGAGCTGGATTTCGACTATGTCCGGCATCACTGCACGTGGGCGACAACCGAGAGGCAAATCTCCGCATTTCTCGACCGGGTCGCGGCCGAACCGAATGCAACATCGCCGGCGCGGGTCGCCGAATTAAGCCGGCGGATGGGCCTTCGCCCCGACGGAATCGGCAACGCCGTCAAGCTCGCGATCGAAGAGCGACTGGCTTCCGAGTCCCAGATCGAGCGAAGGGCTCTAAATTGAATTTCAGCAACCCGACAGACCAAGGAAACAAATGAAAGCTATCATCATGGCCGCCGGAATAGGGACGAGGCTCAAGAAGAAGTTTGGCAACATGCCCAAGTGCCTCACCGACATCGGCGGTGAAACCATCGTCAGGCGCATGGTGCGGCTGTTGCACGAGCGCGGGATCAAGGACATATCCCTTGTCTTGGGCTACCAAGACCACCTTGTCCGCGCCCACCTGGGGAGCCGCTGGAAGGTGCACTATTACTCGAATCCGTTCTTCAGCATCACAAATTCAATATGTTCGCTCTGGTTCGCCCGGAACGAGCTCGATGGCCAGCAGGATGCCATCATCCTGAACGGCGATCTCTTCTTCGAGCCCGGTTTGCTCGAGCAGGTGATGTCGGCCAAAGAGGACGCCGTGATGTTCGCCGACCCCCGCAGAGTCGAGGAAGGCGACTACCGCTTCGCCTATACCGACGGCCTGCTGCGCCGCTACGGCAAGGATCTTCCCGCGGAAATGGCCAATGGCGAATACGTCGGGATTGCGAAGCTGGACCGCGGGACCGTCGCCGCTTTCCGCACGCGCCTTGAGCAACTGATAGCCCTCCAGCAGTTCGGGTTGTGGTGGGAGGACGCTCTTTACAGGCTCTCCGCCGACGGAATGCCGATCCACATCCACGAGATCACCGAGCATTTCTGGGCAGAGCTCGATTATCTTGAGGATTACGAACGCACCCAGCAATTTCTGAAGTCGAGCGCCGAAAAGGCCGCGAACGCGGCCTGAACGTTTAGGGAGCCGTCGCACACGGAATTCTTAGGGCGCCCATTCTGAGCCGCTGAAAGAGACCCCGCAGGACCGGCGTCGCCGGCGCCCCGGGGAGGGATCTTCCGTGGAGGCAGGCCTTTCAGAAAGGGCGGCGCGTGTCGCTCGTGCGCCCGTCCTGCCGACGATCCGCTCCAAAGCGTCCGGCTGAGACCTCAGCCAAAGGGACGCATTGGTGCTCCACGGCGAAAACGGTTCCCCCTTGAGCGCGCTAACATTGCCCGATTCCCGCAAATTGAACGGCCGGGACACCAAAAATGGCGGCCTTGGCGAGGCCAGGGGCCAGAGGCTTGTCGCCCATTTCCGCGGGCTTTGGGACACTCTTCTCGCTGTAGTATTGCCAGTTCGAGCGCAGGACGGGGGTTAACCGGGTTTCGGACCGGAGGATGAACATCTTCTCGTTCGTGAACCCAAGCTGGTCGACCAGCTTGGCGAAGCAGCTGTCGATCAGGAGGAGGAACCGGGCGCGCTCGAGCACAAGCAGCCAGTCGAAGACGGAGTCCGTCTGCTCGTCGACCTCGATGACCTGGTGGTCCTCAAATCTCGGCGGTACGGTGACGTCCTTCGAGAAGGTTGAGCCGTGCCTGTGCACGACGATGAAATCGTCCTTCTTCACGAGCCGGTCGAAAAGCGCCGCCTCGCGCCGCGCATCGCGCCGGATGCACAGGTTCCATTTTTCGGCAAAGGGAACCCCGGCCACCGCGTACTTGTACTCGTCGAACTTGAGGGAACCCGAAGCAGCGCCGAGTGCGGGATTTGGCACATTGGGCAGGTCGCCGTAAAGGGGGACCATCCGGTCGGCCGACATGGACCTCAGCAGGCGCTCGGGGTGCGTGACGAAGCCCTCGATCGTCGGTCTGAATGGAAAGGGTATGAATTGCACATAGTTGACCGCGGGGCTGAAACGAGGGGGCAAGGCGCCCATCGATCGGCCAAAGCACGCGGAAGCCCCGGTCGTGGTACCATTTCGCAATCGGCAGGGCTATGATGATGTCTCCAATTCCGCGCGCCTGGATGAGGCCGAGCGTCTTGGTCCTTTCTATGCCGACTTTGGGGTACGTCGGGATGGGCATGGAGTCTGGGAGCATATGCCTCCGAAAATAGCATGAGGCGGACCAAGCCGAATTGAGGAATCATTACCTGTTAATAAAGAATTTGTTACGCATCTATATATTTCAATTTTGAGGGGTCGCCTTCGGGCGTGCTGCCTTCGCGGGAAAAATTGCCTAGTCACGATCCCGTGAACCCGGAAAAAACGCCCCGGCTTCTTGGGGAAGTCGCGGGCGCCCAGCCCGATCGGGAACCTCCCGGAATTCCCCGGCGCCGTGGTGGTATCTCCTCAAGCGGACCCTGAAAGTGACCGATATCCACCTTCGTTGAGCATCGTCTCCATCAGCGCAGAAGCCGTATTGCACACGGCAAACACGCTCCGTCCCGGACTGCACGACCTAGTGCAGCTCAGCCGGCTGCTGCAGAAATCGTCGGTGGACCTAGACGAGGTGACCAGCCGGATGAAGCGGGATCCGGCGCTCACCGCCCGGCTGATTCGCATCGCAAACAGCGCCGCCTTCGCAGAGGTGGAACCCGTTGCCTCGGTGGAGGACGCGGTGGCGCTCATCGGATTCCGGGAGGTCCACCGCATCGTCGGATTCGCCATGCTTGAGCACTTCGGGGACGAAAACCTCGAGGTATACGGGATCTCCGCCCAGAAATTCCGGGACAACTCGCTCTTCTGCGCCATCCTCATGGAGGAGCTGGCGGTCAACGCCAACGTGGACCCGCGCTCGTGCTACACCGTCGGGCTTCTGCGTTCCATCGGCAAAGTCTGCCTCGACAGGCTGGGGCGCGACTACAAGGGAATCTACCTGCCGAGGCTCAGCGACGACGTGGGCCTCGAGGACTGGGAAAACGCCGTCTTCGGCATGACGAGCAACAAGGTCGCCGGCACGGTCCTCGCCACATGGAGGTTCCCGGCGGACTTCATCTCGGCCATCAAGAACCACTACAAGCCCGACCCGCAGCACGAAGCCCTGACCCACCTTCTCAGCCTCGCCGCCAGCATGGCCGACATCCTCGGCTACGGCCTTGAGGGCGAGGGGCGCTACTGGCTCGAGCCCGAGGAGGTCTACCACAAGGCGGGGCTGGACCCCAGGCAGGCAAACCTGATCATCGACCACGCGTTCGAATCATTCAACAGGCTCCTTCTCACGATCGGTGCCCACGTGCCGGCTTGAGTCGCCGGCGAGCGGAGCGGCAACGCGGGAAACGGACCCCGACTCCCGAATCGTCTATGCAATTGTATATATTGATTTCCCCGGGAAAATCGCAGCGGAGGCGATTTTAATGTGCCACATGCATCGGCAGCCACACCGCCGAAGTATTTGGCGCCGCGTCTATATAGGAAGTACTCACTAGCTAATCATTACTAGACCTTTTCGGCGTGCTCTTGCATGGCGAATGAAATCGATATTATTCTCCGGATTCAAATGGCCAAGATTCTGATCATCGACGACGACGACGCTATCCGATGGGTCCTTGAGCAGATGCTCGCCATGAGCGGCCATGCGGTCACGGTCGCCGCCGATGGTTTTGAAGGGATGCAGCTTTACCGAGCCGACCCGCCCGATCTCGTGATCATGGACATGCTGATGCCGCACAGCGGGCTTGCCGCGATCCGCGTGCTTCGGAGCCAATTCCCCGACGTGCGCGTGATCGCGATGTCCGGGGGCGGCAGCCGCAAGCTTGGCTATGCCCGCGAGCTCGGTGCGTGCTGCGCCCTCACGAAGCCGTTCTCGCCCCAGCAGCTCGCCGATGCCGTCGCGGAGGCGCTCGCGTACTCTCCCGAGAAGAGGGTGTCCTCGAATTCGCCCTTCAAGCCGCAGGGCGCCAGCGGAGCCTGAACCCAGGTCCGCGGCCTCGCCGGCGCGCGTTACCTTAGGATCAGCATCACGACTCCGTGCCCGGGCACGTTGCCGCTGTAGCCTGCTTCGACCGGATCCAAATCGGAGTGCTGCCAGAGATCGCGGGCGCTCGAGGGCTTCGAGGCCAGGCCTATCCTCGTCCAGGGGAAGCTCGCCGTCCGCTCATCCGAATTCCGGTTGAACACCCCGACGGCGACGCCTCCGTTCTGGAGGGGCCTCGTCCAGATCTCGACGCCGCCGCCCTCCCAGGCCCGCGTCCCCTGCTTGCCCAGGGGATCCTGGTCGACCGAAATGACCTCGCGGTCGGTGAGGATATCCCGGGTCTCGTCGGACATCGTGCGCAGGTCGTTGCCCGCCATGAGCGGCGCCGCCAGCATGCACCAGAGGCTGAAGTGGGTCCTGTATTCGGTGGCGCTCATCCCGCCGTTGCCGACTTCGAGCATGTCGGGATCATTCCAATGGCCCGGCGCCGCATAGGGCGCGAGCCGCCCCTGGTCGAAGCCGATATTCGACATGGAGTTCCAGTTGTCCTGAATATCCCCCGTGGTGCGCCAGAGGTTGGCGCCCACGGACGGCCCCCAGGTCCACACGCCGCCCATCCCATACTCGCAAAGGCTGTAGAAGATGGGCCGCCCGCAGTGCTGGAGCGCCTGGCCCATCTTCTGATAGATGGGCCGCAGGTCCGAGATGGGGTAGTTGCGCCCAGCGCTGCACCAATCGTACTTCAGGTAGTCGATCCCCCATCTGGCGTAAGTCTTGGCATCCTGCTCCTCGTGCCCGTAGCTGCCCTCGTAGCCTCCGCAGGTGAGGTATCCGGGCGACGAATAAATCCCGATCTTGAGCCCCCTGCTGTGCACATAGTCCGCGAGGGCCTTCATGTCGGGAAACTTCCCGTTCGCGACAATGTTGCCCTGGGCGTCCCGTCCCTCCTCCCAGGTATCGTCGATATTGACGTACACATAACCCGCGGCGGCCATTCCGTTCTTCGCCATCGCATCCGCGGTCTCCCTGACGATCCTGTCGTCAACGGTCTCGGCAAAGTGGTTCCAGCTGTTCCAGCCCATCGGCGGGGTCTTCGCCAATCCGTTGTAGGGGAGCGTCTGGACCGCCGGCGGCGGAAGCGTTGGAGGCGCCTGCGTTGCATTGTCCGGAACGGGGTAAGCGGTCGCCTCCTCCGCGCCGCTTCCGCCGTAGGTCACGACGACGTGGAGGTTCCGGCCGTCGTGGCTCACGCGGAAGGCCCAGCCCCAGTCCACGCTGAAGACCGCGATCTCGCCCTCCATGTGGCCCCCTTTGATCTGCAGCTCGTCGGCGCCGTTCGCAAACACACTTCCCTCAATATGCGAACCGCTCTGGCGCAGGACCAGGAACGAATGGATCGTGACGCCGGATTTCTTGTGCTGGTCCATCCTCCATGTGCCGGTCAGGTCGGAGGCGCGGGCGGCGCTCGGGACCGCCAGGGACGACAGGACCGCGAGGCACAGAAGGCCGAGGGCATGCCGGATTGCCGTTGCGTGGGAATGCGGTTTGGAGGGGTTCATATTCATTCCGGGATACGGGGGTGCGAGGGCTTGGTTCCAGGGAACCGGCCTCTCACGCTAGGGTCTCGTTCGCTGCGCGGTTCCTAAGCTGGCGCGGAACGCTCGTCGCCCGCGCCGCAGTCCTCAAGAAGACCGTCGACTGCGCCGAGCAGCATCTCACTGGTAAACGGTTTCGCAAGCACCGTCGCAGCCCCCATGTGCCTTGCCAGACTGAGGCAGTCGTAGGCGCTGACCCGCCCGCCGCCGGAAATCGCGATCGCCTTCGCGGGTCGCCGGAGCTTGCGGACCTCCATCAGCAATTCGAGCCCCTCCATCTCCGGCATCAGGATGTCGGTGATCAGGAGATCGAATTCCGTCCTTTGAAAGAGCCTCAGCGCTTCCCTGCCGTTTCGCGCTTCGGCGATGGTGTGACCATTGCGGCCGAGGACGGCGCGGAGCGTCATCCGCATGTCGTCTTCGTCATCGATTATTAATATCCGGGCCATAATTCGGCCGGAGGCAAAAGCACCGGCCTTAATCCCTTTATCGGCATGAACCTTGATGGGCTCTAGGAACAAGGGGGATCCCGCCCTCCCAGGCTCGAGGCGACCGGCCTTTACGTGTGCGATAACCTGATGGCCTCCAAGGGGCTTGGGTACGATCGGCGCGCCTTGCGCGGTAAACGGACGCCAACCCATGCGCAGCGATGGGCAACCGATGCGCGACGCCGCGCGGCACCCGGCCCTATTCGTCGTCCAGGTTCGGGAGCTTGGCGGTCAGCTGGACGGCGACGTGGTCGTCGTCTATCCCAACCGTTCCGACGAATTTGGGCACGCCGTTGAGCAGCAGATGGGTCCGCTGGAAGAGCTCCGAAGGCATCTCAAGCACGTCCCCCACGCGGAAGCTGGTCACCTCGCGAAGGCTCACCTCAAAGGCATCCCATTGCGCCCGGACCGGCACACTGATGCGGTCGTAGGATTTCTGCCACATGACGTGCTTTTCCGTCACGCCGATTCCAATGCCCTTCTGGCGCTTCGCCTGCATCCGCTTGACCATCGGCTCGATCATGTTGTACGGCACGCCAATCTGGAACTTTTCGGAGCAGTCGCCGAAATTCACCTCGAGCTGAAGCTGAAGGAAGACGGCGTCCTGCGGGGCCGTCTCCAGGAAATGGCCGTTGTTCTCGTGGCCGATGATCGAGGGCGTCAGGTCCGATTCGGCCTTCCACTGCTTGCACCACTCCTCGAGCACGATCTTGATGACGTCCTCAAGGAGGCCTATCTCGATCTCCGTCGGAAAGCGTTCGGCGCTCACCGAGTGGCCCCGCCCGCCCAGGATGCGATCGACGATCGTCAAGGCCAGATGAGGGTTGATATCGAGGATTCCGACCCCGACCAGCGGATCCACCTTGAAGAGGCACAAATGGGTGAGGTCGGGGAGGTCGCCGGTGAACTTGGCGTAGGTCTCGGGGACGAAATTCAAGATCTTCGCGTCAAATTCCATTCGCAGATAGAGCGAAAGGCGGGCGCTTAGGTAGCGGATGAAGCCCTCGTGGATCAGCCGGAGCCTGCGCAGGTCGATCTCGGAAAGGAGGGTTGGGTTGCGGAAATCAAAGGTCTTTATCTCCAGCGACTCTGGACCGTCGCTTCGGCGCCCGTCCGCCCTCAGGACGAGGCGGCCCGGTTGCTGCGCCGCGCTATTCGCAAGCAGCTTATCGATCTCGGATTGATCGAGCGTCTGGTTCTCCGGCTCTTGTGCTTCTTCAGCCATGGGGTGATCGGGTATTCAGTTGTTTGGGCGGAGCAAGGAATGGACCGGTCGTCGTCCTCAGGTGCGAACGCACGCGTTCGTGTCGGATTGCGGGGTCGGATCGATCATTCACGGCTAATCAGCAATACGTGTACCACTCGTTTGGAATCAATCATAAAAGGCATTAATTTTAATATAGTTATAAATCATTTGATGGGCCCCCCGATCGCCCGGGACGGAACGCCCCTAGCCGGCCCCGCACGGGACTGGCAAAAACTGCCGGATGGCGCGTTCCCGGGCGGACCATGTTCCGTGCCCGTGGACGGATCCAATACCCCGTGCCGATTCCTGCTCCGGCCTCAAGGGTTCCCGCCCTTCCGAACGCATTGGGAACGCGGAAGCGGGCCCGGAGCCGGCCCTCCGGCTCAGACCGCGGCGACCTGCCGCGAGTCCTGGGTCGCCTTGCTCAAGCCGGACTTCGCATCGTCCATGGACTCGTAGAACGACCAGGCGCGCGTGTCCTCGAATCCCTTGCACTCTGCTATGATGCCCGCGTTGCCAACGAACGCGATCAGCAGGCCAAGGTCCACGCAGGCTTGCCTCGTGTGCACAAGGAACTGGAGGAGCTCCATCTCGAGCGACTTCACGTGCTGAAGATCCACGATCGCCTTGCCGATCCCGTTGTCCACGGACTCGGCCAGCTTCCCCTTCATATAGTTGCCCGCCTCGGCGAGGACCGCAGAGCCGCGGATCTCGGGCACCTTGATCACGAGCACGTCCTTCTGCGCCTCAAAGTACCGGGACGACATGTCGAGATTCATGAGCTTCGCCATTCTCGCCTCGAGGGCGGCCATGTCGATCGGCTTGGTGACGATTTCAGTAAAGCCCATTTTCAGCGCCGTCTCGCGGGCCGCCGTTTCGGTCCGGACGATAAGGCCCAAGATGGGCGTTTGCTTGGTTTCGGCGCCGGCCCGAAGCGCGCGAAACAGATTGAAAGCAGCCTCGTCGGGCAGCAGGAGGCTGGCCAGGACGAGATCCGGCTTCACGCCCGAGCAGAATTCGGTCGCTGCGCTCAGCGTGCCGACGCCGTGGATCTTCCAGGAGGTGTGCTTCAGCCCGTCCTCGATCAGCTGGACAATGGCCGGTTTGTCCTCGACGACGAGAATCTCCAAGGGATCGAGCAACGAGTGCGCCTTCGGCGCGCTTACCGCGAGCGGCTTGAGCTCGACGATGCGCTTCGTCTTCTCGATAAGCACCTCGTCCTTGAACGGCTTGATGATGTAGTCGCGAATTCCAATCTTCGCGATCTTCAGCACATGGTCGCGTCCGCCCTCAGCGGTCAGCATCAGCACGGGAATGCCCTTCAGCCTGGGATCCGCCTTCAGCTTCGTGAGCATTTCCACCCCGTCCATGACCGGCATGGTGACATCCAGGAGAATGAGGTCGGGCGGCGAGCCCGCGGCGACGGTCAGGCCCTCGGCGCCGTCCCCGGCCTCCAGGATTTCGCAATCAAAGGGCTTGAAGACCTTGCGGACGATCATCCGAACGGTCTTGGAATCGTCTACGGTGAGAATCTTGGTGCGCATTGCGGAATAAGGCCTTACTGCTCGTCTTTCATGATGATGTCGGCCACGAGGTGCTGCCCTCCGGCATCGAATAGGAAGGAATAGCGAATCGCGCGCCCCGTGGTGTTGATCTTGAGATCCATGCCCCGGAGAATGGAGGGAACCGTGAGCTTGCAGGGCAGCCCCGCGTCGCAGAGGCAGTTCTTAAAGTTGCCGACGATCATGTTCGTGATCTCGCCGATGGCGTCATTCACAACAGTGGCGCCGCCCGCCTCCACCTCCCGCTTGTCCAGGCCGAGCATCTTTCCGGTGCAGTTCGCAGCGAAGCTTGATTGGAAGTAGAGGTAAATGAGGCCGTTGACATCGCCAAGGAAGCCGACGGCTCCCACAATCTGGGGCTCGGCTACGGCGGAAGTGGCGGGAGGCGGCCAGGATTCGAGCGGGTCGCATAGCGAGATCGGGCAATGCAGCATCGTCTCGAATACGTTGATGACGGCGCGAGAAATGTTCTCTCGGACCAGCGATTCGGATATCTCCTGGGTGGCAGGCATGGGATGGTGAACTATCGGCGCAAAGCGGCCGGGGTTTACCCCTTTGTTTCCCGACCGGGCGTTTCGACGGAGCCGCTGCATCCCCCAGGAGCCTCCAACGTCTGACTCCCTGGGCCACCGCCACTTATGCCGGGTATCCCGCCATCCCGGGCCGCAATCGCTCGGGCGGACGTGAGCTGCTGTTTCGAGCCAAGGCTAGCCCTGGCCAAGCGCCTCGGCGATCACGCGGTTGAATTTCACCGCCTCATAGGGTTTGGAGATCACCCCGCAGAAGCCGTACTGCCGGTGATTGGCAAGGACCGGATCACTCGAATAACCGCTTGAGACCACCGCCCTGACATCGGGGTCCATGGCTCTCATGATAGCCAGCGCTTCGCGCCCTCCCATGCCCCCAGGGACGGTCAGGTCCATGATGACCAGGGAGAAAGGCCTGCCCTCCGCCCTCGCCGCCTTGAATTTCACGACCGCCTCGCTGCCGTCAGCGGCGGCCACGGTATCGAGCCCGATCCGGCGCATGAGCTTGTCCGCCATCAGGCGGATGCTCTCCTCGTCATCCATGAAGAGGACCCGGCCCTTGAGGGGCTTCAATTCGTCCGGCCGGTTCGGTTCGACGGAAGGATGGCCGGTCCGGAGCGCGGGCAGCCAGAAATGAAACGTCGAGCCGCGGCCGAACTCGGATTCCACGTCGACGACCCCGCGATGCTTCCTCACGATCGAATAGACCGCCGCAAGGCCCAGTCCGCTCCCGGACTGCTTCGTCGTGAAGTAGGGATCGAAGATCCGCGTCAGATTCTCCGGCTTGATCCCGGCGCCGGTGTCCGCGATCGAGATGTGCACGTAGTCGCCCGGCGCCAGCGTGGGGCGGCCCACGCCGGTGACCTCCTCGTTCCGTGCGGATATGCGGACCATGCCCCCGCTCGGCATCGCCTGGAAGGCGTTGATGACGAGATTCTGCACGACCCTGCCGATCTGGCCCTTGTCGGCGTCGACGGGCCAGAGGTCGCCCGGCAGGTCGAAGACGCTTTTCACGTGGGAACCGTGGAGGGCGAATTCGGAGACATCCCGGACGATCGCGGCAAGATCCACGGCCGAACGCACGGGCTCGCCCCCCTTGGCAAAGGTCAGTAGCTGCTGCGTGAGCTCCCGGGCGCTGAGCGTGGCGCGCTCCGCCTCCTTCAGGGACCTCGCCATCTCGGAATTCACGTCGGCGTCAAGCATCGCCAGCGAGATGTTGCCGATGATCGCCGTCAGGATGTTGTTGTAATCGTGGGCGATTCCACCGGCGAGGATTCCGACCGACTCGAGCCTCGAGGCGCGGACAAGCTCCTTTTCCAGGCGCTCCCGCTCGGTGACATCGCGAAACACCAGCACCGAGCCAACAATCTTGCTCTTTGAGGAATGGATGGGCGCAATGCACCCCTCGACGATTCGTCGGGCGCCGGAGCGGGAAACGAGGATCGTTTGCGCCGGCAGCTCCGTGATGCGTTCGCCGGCGGCCGCCAGATCCCCGAGCACGCTCGAGGGGCTGGCACTGCGTTCGTCCACGAGGGCGCAGACCTCGGAAATGGGACGACCCACCGCCGCCTCGGCCTCGATGCCCGCGAGCGCGGCTCCCGCCTGGTTCATGAACTGGACCCGGCCCTCGCGGTTCGTCGTGACGACCCCCTCCGCCATCGCCCGCAACGTGACCGCCAGGCGTTCCTTTTCATCGGCAAGGGCCTCTTCGGCCTCCCGCCGGTCGGAAATGTCCGTGATGACGCCGACAAATTCGAAGCGCCCGGGAGAGAGGCTCTTGATCGACACCTGCTCCCGCAGCCAGAAGACCCTTTGGCCCACGTAGGCCCTGAACTCGTGGCTGTATCCCGGCAGGCCCTGCCTTATCGCGCCCTTGTAACGGGCCTCCATCTCCTTGAGCTCCGGCACCCCAAGGGCCCACCAGTCGAGGACCAGCCTGCCGTTGCTGGTCACCATGGACCTTTCGCCAAAGAGCTTTGCGTAGAGGACCGACCTGGGGGCGAAGACATCCCAGGTATAGTCGCCTGCCCCGTCCTCCGCCACAACGGCCTGCCAGATGAGGCAGTCGGCGGCCGTGAGGATCTGCTGAAGCTGGGCATCGCTCTTCCTTCGCGCCTCCTCCGCCGACCTCCTGGCACTGATGTCGGTAATGACCCCGATCAGGTCCCACTGCCCCTTGCCGGCGGGCCTGATGCTCACCTTTTCGTTGAGCCAGACCGCGGGTTCCCCGCCGCGCGGCACATGGAACTCCTGCTCGTATCCGGCCTCGCCCGCGCGGAGGGCAGACCGGACGTGGGTTTTCATCCTTGGATATTCGGGGACCTGCAACCTCTCCCATTCGAGTTCGGGCACCGCGCCCGGGGCCGGTTGAAAAAGGCGCTTGGATAGGTCCGACTGGGGCAGATAGACGGACCACTTCAGATCGACGAAATCATCGTCGAGTTGGACCACGCGGGCCTGCCAGATCATGCAGTCGGCGCGGGCCAGAATCTGCTGGAGCCGCGCCTCGCTCTGGAGCCGGGCTTCCTCGGCCTCGCGGGAGGCGGTGACATCCATCAGGATTCCCGTCAGCGACCACTCCCATTGGCCGACCGCCTGGATCGACACGCGCTCGTGCATCACCCGGACCCGTTCGCCGATGACAACCCGGAACTCCTGCTCATATTCGGTCTTCCCGGATAGGATCGCCTCGCTGCTTCGCGCGTTCATCTCGGCCATCTCGGGCACCATTCGCGAATTCCAGAGCTCGGTCGGATGTTCGGGGGGATCCCCTCCGAAGAGCTTTCGGTAGAGATTCGACCGGGGTATGTAGAGAACCCAGTCGGCATCGATCTCGCCGCGGCGTTGGAAGACCTGGGCGCGCCAGAGGAGGCAGTCGGCGACCTTGAGGATCTTCTGGACATCCTCCTCGCTGGCCGCCTGGACAATGAGGGCCTCGCGGTCCGGAGTGACATCGTTTATCACCCCCTCCATCTCCCATTCGCAGGCTCCGACCTGATGGATATTGACGCTTTCCCGGAGCCAAAAAAGCCTCCGATCGCGAACCACCCTGAATTCCTGCTCGTACCCGGAGCGCCCTCCAAGGATCGCCTGTCGGCTGCGGGCGTTCATGGCCTCCAGGTCCGGTACCGTCACAAGGTCCCAGAACGCGTTCGCCCTTGTCGCCGATCTGATGCCGAACACCCGCTCGGCCAGTTCGCTGGGGGGTGCCTCAAAGTCCTCCCAATCCAGCCTGCCCCCGCGTTGAATAACCCTGGATTTCCAATGCATGCATCCCGGCATTTCCTGAAAGGGCACACGCTCCTGTTCGGGAACCTGCTCTGGGCCGGCGGTGGAGGAAGGGGGTGGCATTCTCGTCAGGATTCAACGGGCCTTGGCAGCGAAGCCCAGGCTGGCCGGAGAGGACCGGTCACAACGCCTATATTCGTAACAATCCGCGCGCGATTTAGCGAGAATCCACGCCGTGCCGGGAAAGATGCGCTCCGGGGCGTCGCAACCGGACGGCGACACCCCTCCGACGTTTGGAGCTCGGCGCTTCAGCCGGCCCTTGGTTCCCAGGGCTCGGGGCCTTCCTGGGGAGTAGCGCTTCCCCAACTGCGTGAAAGCCGGCAACTTAACGGCCCATCGCTCGGCCCGTTTGCCGACGTGTCTACCCTGACCGCTTGGACGTCGCGGGCGCTGGATGCCAGGTTCGCGGCAAAGGCGATTGAAGCCAACCCGCCGGGTAAAAGGTCCTCAAAACCTTCCCGGGGCTGAAACCCCGTTATTGGATTCTCCCGCAGGCATGCCGTTCGCCCGGGAACGGGGCGAATCGAACAGGCGTGCGGCCTTCACGTGGCCGTTCTCCCTCTCCGCAACCGAAATCCGTCGGCCCGTCCGACGCCCCGTTCGCGTCAGCGTTCCCGATCCCAGCGTCATGGGCCGAGTATCCTGTCACGGCGGCGCTGCCGGCGCCAACGAACCTCAGGAGCATCCCAACGGACTCCAAGATGGAATCCGCCTGGGAATTCATCTCCGCCGCCGCCGACGCGCCTTCCTCGGCGCTCGCGGCATTGCTCTGCGTCACTTTGTCCATCTGCCTGATGGCGGTGTTGATCTGCGAAATGCCTTGGGCATGTTCGCGCGAGGCGCCGGATACCTCAGTGACCAGCTCGTCGACGCCGCGGATCTTGGTGAGGATTTCGCCGGCCGCATTCAAATCCTACTTCACGACCGGCATCTTGATATCGCCGCCGTGCGTGATGATTCCGAAACCGTAAAGCACCCAAAGAACGACCGCCACCACCACGATGATGTTGATGATCGATTTGATCGCAGCCTGCATCGGGATGTAGGTGTTGATGAGCCAGAGGAGCACTCCGACGACGATTAATGTGAGAACTACGGTGACGAGTGGCATGAGGGTCCTTCGCTTCTTGAATGTTGCATTCCCAAGTACAGTGGAGCCCCAGGGTAGGCCCGAATCCCGGATAACGGTATGGGGTTTAACCCGGACATGCGCCTGAGACCGCGGCGGCCCGCGCCGAGTCGCCATGCGTGGGTGAAATACCCCGGGGACTTCGGCGGCCTGCGGGTGTCTGCCTAGGTAGGCCCCTCCTACAATGGCGCCAAAACCCATGAACGACACCGAACGATACGAGAGACCTGCCGGCGGCCCCTACGCGGTCGGCGGCAAGCCCCACCGGCCCTACTGGAAGCGCATTCATCACAGCAAGTTCTTCTGGGTCAGTGCGTTTTTCATTCTGCTTGCGATGGGCATCTTTGTGATGACCGACGGCTTTCTCCTCAGGCCCCGGGGACGAGCAGCGGTTCAAGGCGCCGGGAGGCCATAGTGGGAGGGGCGCCGGATGGGCCCGCATATCCTGTCTACACCCTATACCGCACCGCCGGCCCAGGAGGTACCATGCCCGGCGTCCCCTTCCGACGATGGGTCCCTCTTCAAGCCTCTCATGCCACCTATGTGGCCAGGAACACCGGGCCATTCACCTTGAGTCCGGGGAGAAGGCCCTGTGCGTTCGCTGTGACACCATTATCGCGCAGCGCTCGCGACTGGGGCCTGATGCGGCGCTCGTTTTCTCAATCACCGGCCTGATCCTCGCCCCGCCCGCGGCACTGCTCACGTTTGTCAGCGCCGGAAAGCTGGGGGCCGAGCGAATCAGTCTCCTCTTCACCGGCGTGGGAAGCCTCTGGGACGGCGGCATGCGGTCGCTGGCCGTGCTCGTCTTTCTCTGCGGCGGACTCATTCCCCTTGCGCTCCTCGCCACGCTGGCGGCCGTCTATTCGCCGTTGCGCCTGGTTTTGCCAGGGACCGGCTTCCAATTCCTTGTCCGGGCGGCCCGCCTCATCGAGCACTGGGCCATTCCCGAAGTGCAGGTCCTGGCCGTCCTCGTGGCCCTCATGAAGCTTGGCAGCGTGGTCGACGTCACAATTGGCCCCGGTTTCTGGTGCTACTGCGCGATGGCCCTGTCGCTCCTGATCGCCCAGCACAGTTTCGACTTTGATTCGATCGCGGGGTCCGCCCGCGCCGCCGATTCCAAATCCGCGAACATGCGATGAAGCCCCTGTTCGCCCCCTTCAGGTTCAGGAGCCTATCCACCGCGTCCGCATTGGGGCTGGCCGCCGGCGTGATGCTCGTGCCGGCCAACCTGCTTCCGGTGCTGAGCACCGAGAGCTCCGGCAGCAACAGCAGCAACACGATCTTTTCAGGCGTCATCGAGCTCTGGAGGCAGGGCCTGTGGGCGCTGGCCCTGATCGTGTTGACAGCGAGCGTGCTCATTCCGGTGCTCAAACTCGTGGGTCTGGCCTGGCTGCTGCTGAATGCGCGGCGGGGGGGCCGGGGCGATGCTAAGCGCCTGACGCGAATTTACGCCTCCCTCGATTTCATCGGGCGCTGGTCAATGCTCGATGTGTTCCTGGCCGCGTTCCTGGCCGGCCTCGTGCAATTCGGCGAATTCTCGACGGTGACGCCCCGCAGCGGCATTGTCGCGTTCGCAGCGGCGGTTGTGCTGACGATGCTTGCCACCAAGGCGTTTGACCCGCGCGTGCTCTGGCGCGAAGGCGCCACCCCTCCGCAGTGAACGCCGCCCCCGCCCCAAGGGTGTCCCGAGCGCACGCGTTCCCGCTCATCTGGGTCGTCCCGATGGTCGCCGTCGCGGTTGGCGCCTGGATGGGCATCCGCGAGCTGCACGACCGGGGCACCGAGGTCACCATCGATTTCGCCGACGGTTCTGGCGTGGAAGCGGGAAGGACTGTGCTTGAGTACAAGGGCGTGGCCGCCGGAACCGTGGAAGCCGTGGTGCTGAGGCCGGGGCTCGTGGGGGTCAGTGTTCGCCTGCGCCTCACGAGGAGCGCCGCGGCGCTCGCCAACAGGGGCGCCCAGTTCTGGATCGTGCACCCCGAGATAAGCTTCTCCGGCGTCAAGGGACTCGACACCTTGGTCACCGGCGTGCGCATCAACGTCCTGCCGGGCGCCGGGCCTCCTTCGAGGCACTTCACGGGCCTGGACAAGGCGCCGGCGCCGGACGTCACCGACCAGGGCCGGACCTTCATCCTGCAAAGCGACAAGCTCGGCTCGTTGACCTCGGGGGCCCCGATCTTCTACCGGGAATTCAAGGTCGGAAAGGTGGAGGCCAGCCGACTTTCCGACGATTCAACGTCGGTGCTGATCCGCATTCACGTGGACGCACCCTACGGCGACCTCGTGCGCACCAGCACGAGATTTTGGAACACGGGTGGATTCTCGTTCAACGTGAGCCTATTCGGGGGAGCCCAGTTCAAGGACACGTCTCTCGAGTCGCTGGTCACGGGAGGGGTCGCCTTCGCCACGCCCGACACGGGTGTGCTCGCGCCGGTGGCGCCGAATGACGCGCAATTTGCCCTCGCATCCGAACCCGACAAGGAGTGGCTGAATTGGAAGCCGAAGATTCCAATCATGTCGCCCGACACCGCCGCGGACTCGCAGCCGAAGGATAAGATCCTAAAGGAACTCATCAGCCCCTAGGCGGAATGCCCCCCGGGGGGGTACACCCCATGGCGGCAAAGGCGGTTCTACACTATATTCGGCACGTGAAACACCGAAGCCTTGATCGAGTCCGGGTCGTTTCACAGCTGAAGCTGATTGTGGCCGACCTGTTCAGAATCGATCTCCTTGTCCCGGAGGATATTGCGGATGATGCGCCGCTCGCGGGCGGCTCCCCTGGCCTGGACTCGATCGACTTGGTTGAACTAGCCCTGTGCGTCGAGGAGGAGTTTGGGATTGCAATCCGTGGCGACGGGGAGGCACGGAAGGCATTCTCCAGCATCTCCAACCTCGCGGATTTTATTCAGACCCAGACGGTCATCTTACAGGCTCGTCCGCTCCACGCCGCGGAATCCCCCGCCACGAGTGCGACGCGCCGGCTCCCGGCGGGCCCGTTCGCCCGGCGGCCGCTCGCGGAGTTCGCCTGAGCATGCACAAGAGCGACTGGGCCTTTCTGATGGCCGTGCTTGGGACGGTATCCTGGGGCGTCTGCTTTGTTTGGATGTATCGGATCTCCGCGAAACAGAACCATCTCCTCGACAAGCTGGGCGAACAGGGCAAGCGGATCGAAAAACTGTCCCGAATCGAGCACGACCTCATCAAGGAGGTCCATCCGCAGGTCAGTGAGATCAAGGAGGGGATGACCGAGATGCTGGCCGCGGTGAAGGAGAACACCGAGGTCCAGGGCAATGCGCCGCGCCGTTAGGCCTCGCCGGATTCGGACCCCGTGCACCCGTAGGTAATCACCCCATGGGCATGGGAAGCCCCTGGGCGTAAACTGATCCCCCGCTCGCTTCCTTTTTCGGCCCCGGAAGGCAAAACGCCGTCCAGCCGGGGAGCGACGACCCACAAAGATGAGCCCAAACCGATCATTCTCCACGTTGATCTCACTCGTGATCTTCGTCCTAGGCGCCTCATTGGCCTATGTCCTCCACAATGCAGGCTCCAACGGCGCGGCCATCGCCGCAGCGGCGGCCGCCTTCGTGGTCGCCATTTTCGTCTCGTCTTCCATCCAGGTCGCGGACCAATGGGACCGGGCTGTGATCCTGCGTCTCGGCCAGTTTCATGAACTCAAGGGACCGGGGCTCTTCTTCATCATCCCCATCGTCGATTCCATTCCCTATTGGATCGACACCCGGGTCATAACGACGGCCTTCAAGGCCGAAAAAACGCTGACCAAGGACACGGTGCCTGTGGACGTGGACGCAGTGCTGTTCTGGAAGATCATCGACCCCAAGAAGGCCGCCCTTGACGTGGCCGACTACCGGAGCGCGATCAGCTGGGCCTCCCAGACCGCCCTGCGCGACGTGATCGGAAAGACCGTGCTGGCCGAGATGCTCGAGGGCCGGGACAAGATCAGCTCACTTCTGCAAAAGATCATCGACGAGCGCACCGAACCCTGGGGCATCAACGTGATTTCGGTCGAGGTGAAGGACGTCCTGATCCCGTCGGCGCTCGAGGACGCGATGTCGATGCAGGCCCAGGCCGAGAGGGAGCGCCAGGCCCGCGTGATCCTCGGGGACTCGGAGCGGCAGGTCGCGGAAAAGTTTGCGGAAGCCGCCAAGAGCTACGAGCACAACCCGGTCGCGCTTCACCTCCGGGCAATGAACATGCTCTACGAGGGCCTAAAGGAGAATTCCACGATCGTGATCGTTCCGAGCTCCGCGGTGGAGTCCATGCAGCTTGGCGGGCTCGCCGGCCTGACGGCGCTCACCATGGGATTGGACAAGGCGAACCAGGCGGGGGCGAAGCTTGCCGGGGCGCTTTCACAGGCAGCCGACACGCCGGCAACCTTATCAAGTCCCTAGCGGCGCGATCCCGGTGGCCTACGCGCGCCCCAGCGATAGAGCGAGACCGGCGATGTGCGGCGGTGTCGGGCCGGCGGTGAATCCGCGAACCGCTCCCTGCGCTCGGCCCAAGCCCAGAAACCGCATTCGGGCAGCTTCCGCCTGTGGACCGCTCCATGGAGGAATCACCCCATGAGCGTCCCCATCCGGCCGGAGCATCTGCAGGAGCCGAGCGAAACCGTGGCCAGCCGGCTCTACAGCCATTTCTTTCTGCATGAGTCCTCGCTCGGCATGCGGATCCTGCTGATCGCGATCATGGCGGTCCTCGCGCATGTCGCCGCAAAGCTCCTGAGGCGCGCGAGCGAATGGATCCTCGTCAAGAGACGCGGTCAAAAAGGCCCCCTGGGGGTTGCCGTTCAAAGGCCCAAGTTCGACACAGGAACCCGACTCCTCGTGAGCGGGATCGTCTTCCTCATCTATTTTGTGGCGATTGGTCTGATCCTTCAGGAGTTCGGGTTCAGCCTGACCGCCTATCTTGCGAGCGCCTCCGTGCTCGGCCTGGCCATAAGCTTCGGCTCCCAGGGCCTCGTCCAGGACATTGTCATAGGGCTGACCCTGGTCTTTTGGAACGCCATGGATGTCAATGATATGGTCGAAATCGAGGGGACGACCACAAACGTGATCGGCCGCGTCCAGGAAATCGGCATGCGCTTCACGAAGATCGTCAACTTCTACAACCAGAAGGTGTTCATCCCGAATCGAACCATCGGGAATGTGAGCCGGTTCCCTCACGGTGGGGTCGACGCTTACGCCGATCCGCAGGTGCCGGTCGGCGTCGACCCAAAGAAGGCGACACAGGCGATCGAGGACATCGCGATGGGGATGTGGGCCCAATTCGGCGCCATCATCCTGAGCGTTCCCGTCGTCAATCGGATACAGAGCGCTCAGGGAGGCCATTGGAGCTTTGTCCGGGTGCACTTCAAGATCTGGCCCGGACAGGGTACCCTGATCGAGGTGACCTTTCGGCAAGAGGTGGTGAAAGCCATGAGGCTCTTCGATCCCAGGTACGCCGACTGGCAGGTGCCCGTCACGTATCGCGCCGGCACCGCATCAAAACTGCCGCGCCCCTCGGACGCGCCGCCCGCCCCCCCGAGGGTTCCCCCAGCTACCCCGGGGGCCCTTCCGCCGCGCGCCGCGCGGGAGCCTTGAAGCAGGGCGGCCGCGGGCCTGGGCGGACCGCTCAGCGCACCTTCATCTCGACCCCATGCTCGCCATGGTCGTCCCGTAGTTCGAAGGTGTCGCCGGGAATCCCCTGCCCGTCGACCTGGAGCAGGTCTTCCCCCGCGTGGTCCGGCGCCACCCGTTTGAAGGTGATATGGTAGACGGTTTGACGGTACCGGTAGTGCACCTTGAAGCTTTCCCACGCCTTGGGCATGCGGGGGGCCAGGCGCAACCGCTCGCCCTCGAGGTTCACGCCCAGAAGCGTCTCAACCAGGAGCCGATACATCCAACCCGCGGAGCCCGTGTACCAGGTCCAGCCACCCCGCCCCTCGTGCGGGGCGACGGCATAGACGTCCCCGGCAACGACATAGGGCTCGACCTTATAGACTGCGATCTGCTTCGGCGTGGCCCCGTGGTGCACGGGATTAAGCATGCCAAAGAGCTCCCACGCCCGCTCGCCATTCCCCATGAGCGCGAAGGCCATGGCGGCCCAGATCGCTCCGTGGGTGTATTGGCCTCCATTCTCGCGCACGCCGGGGACATAGCCCTTGATGTAGCCAGGACTTGGCTGGGACGTGTCAAAGGGGGGCTCGAAGAGCTTGATTAGCCCGAGGTCGCGGCAGACCAGCATGGAGTCGACAGCCTCCATCGCCTGCCGCGAACGGGAGGGCTCGCCCGCGCCGCTGATCACCGACCAGCTCTGGGGCAGCGAATCAATCTGACATTCCGTGCCCAACTTGGATCCGAGCGGCTCCCCGCTGTCAAAATAGGCGCGGCGATACCACGAGCCGTCCCAGGCGTTGCGCTCGATGTTCTGCTTGAGCTTGGAAGCCTCTGCAAGGCAGCGGTCCGCAAACGCGCGTTCGCCGTGAGCGACCGCAAGCTTCGCAAATCGATTGAGCACATCGTACAGGAAGAAGGCCAGCCAGACGCTTTCTCCCTTTCCCAGGTATCCCACCCGGTTCATGCCGTCATTCCAGTCACCGCAGCCCATGAGCGGGAGGCCATGTTCGCCAAACCTGAGGCCGCGCTCGATCGCCCGGACGCAATGCTCATAGAGCGTTGCCGCCTCCTCGGACCGGTTGGGCAGGTCATAGTAGGCCTCCTCCTCGGGCTTGACCGGACGGCCCTCCAAGAATTGGACCTTGGCGTCGAGCACGCCCGAGTCGGCGACGCATTCGACATAGCGGCAGGTTGCGTAGGGAAGCCAGAGGTAGTCGTCGGAGAAGTGCGTCCGCACGCCGCGCCCCAGCGGGGGATGCCACCAGTGCAGCACGTCCCCTTCCTTGAACTGCTCGCCGGCGGCCCGCAGGAGGTGCTCGCGTGTAAGCGCCGGCTCAGAATGCACGAGCGCCATGGCGTCCTGCAGCTGGTCGCGGAATCCAAAGGCCCCGCTCGATTGGTAGAATCCGCTCCGGCCCCAAAGGCGGCAGCCCAGGGTCTGGTAAAGCAGCCATCCATTCGCCATCACGTTCACGGCCTGATCGGGAGTGTCCACGTTGACCGCGCCGAGCGTCCGGTTCCAATAGGACCAGACGCCTTCGAGCGCCTGCCGGCTCGCATCCGGCGAGCGAAACCGCTGGACAAGGTTCTGCGCGTCGGCCGTGTTGCGACCGGCGCCGATCCGGAAGCTCACTTCACGCTGCTGCGCGTCCGGCAGGTCGATCATGACCTGCACGGCGCCGCAGGGGTCCATCCCCGCGCCAACCATGCCCGAAAGCCGAACGCGCTTCAGTGCGACCGGCGCCGAAAGCCTCCCGTTTCGTCCCAAGAATTCCCTCCTGTCGCCCGTCACGGTCCGCGCCCCGTCGTTCACGTCGACGAACGCGACTCGATCGGAGAACTCTGTGTTGTAGCAGTTTCGCGCCAGAAGGGCCCCCGTTTTCAGGTCCACCTCGGTGCGCACGTGCAGAAGGCTCCTGGGCCGAAGGTCGCACAGCACCCACTCCCAGTAACCCGTAACCGAGACGCGGCGGGCCCGGTCCGACGTGCTGCGGAGCTTCAGGACTGCGAATTTCACGGGGGCATCCATCGCCACGTAGATCCACAGCTCGGAGGCGATGCCGTTCTCGGTATGCTCGAACACCGTGTATCCGAAGCCGTGACGGATCACATAGGGTGTCGCACCTCGCGCGGGCAGAGGCGACGGCGACCAGAACTGCCCGGTCTCCTCGTCGCGGATGTACAGGGCCTCCCCCGGTATATCCCGGACGGGGTCATCGCTCCATGGCGTCAGCCGGAATTCGTGGGCGTTCTCCGCCCACGTGTAGGCGCTGCCGCTCTCTGAGACGACCGTGCCAAACGAGGGGTTGGCGATCACGTTCACCCAGGGCGCCGGCGTCGTCTGCCCCGGCTGCAGCGTGATGACGTACTCGTGGCCGTCCTTTGTGAATCCGCCGATGCCGTTCCGGAAAACGAGCTCTCGAGGGGGCACAGCCCTGGCTGCCTCGCGCCGGGTGGAACGCGTGCGCACGAATGCGGCTACCGCCGGCTTGACCACCTTGCGCTGCTCAAGCTGCTCCGCCAGGGTCCCATTCCCGTCGTCCAGATAGACCCGCGCCGCCGCCTGCAGGAGAACCAGGTCGTCGTGGGGAATCTGCTCAAGGCGCCTGACGAAAATGCCGCCCGGCTTGTCAAGCAGCTGGGCCTCAGTCCCGGAGGCGACCAGGTTGATGATCCGCTCGTGCAGGGACTGCCGGTAGACGGAGGACTCGTCGCCCAGGATGACCAGCTCCGCGGCAAGGCCCTTGATGCGCCAGTAGGCGTGCGCCAGCACGAGCTGGCGGACGATCTCGATCTTCTCCACATCGCTTATCCGGAGCAGAACGATTGGAACGTCGCCCGAGATCCCATGGCTCCATAGCCCGCTTTGGCCGCGGAGATTCCGGCCCAGCACCCCGGGGCTGGCGCGGCGGGCGGCGTCCGCATAGACGAGAGCGGAGGCAAGCCTGCCGTAGATCTGGGCCTCCGCCTCGGTGGCCCCGAGCTGGCGCAGGGTCACCTGGCTGTGTGTCCAGGCCAGGTCAAAGGCACGTTCGGTCATCCGTGAACCCTGGTATTTCTCGATCTGCGCAAGGGCGGTTTCCCGATTCTCGGCCATGCCCATGACCAGGTTCACGACGGCTGTCCCATGGGGGGGAAGCACCACCGCGCGCCGAAGTGAGACAATGGGGTCGAGCACGAATCCCACCGTGTCGGACAAGGGCGATTTGCCCTGCATGGCGTCGGGATTGGCCGGCGTCTTGCCGCGCCCGATGAACTTGAGGCGGTCGGTTTCGCAGGAAATCGCCCCGTTGCCCTCGCCCTTCTCCATCATGAGGTGGATCAGCCACGGCGGCTTTTCCTCGGGGTACTTTGCGCGGCGGGTGCAGATTATGGCGGAGGATTCCCGCGCAAATTCGGTCTGGACGAACAGGTTGCTGAAGGCCGGATGCGCATCGTCGGATCCGGCGGTCGCCAGCACAACCTCCGCATAGCTGGTCAATTCGATCGAACGCTCCTCGGACGCCCGGTTGGTGATCGTGATCCGGCGGAGCTCGACGTCGTCCTCCGGCGACACGCTGATCTCCGTATGGACCTCGAGGTCGGCATGGCTTTGCCTGAATTCGGCGCGCGCCGTGGTGAAGATGGCCTCGTAGTCCTTCGTCGGGCACAAAACGGGCTGATACGCCGTCGACCAGAACTCGCCCGTCGCGAGGTCGCGCAGGTACACAAAGGTTCCCCAGCAATCGAGGGTCGAGTCCTCGCGCCAGCGCGTCACCGCCAAACCGCGCCAGCGGCTGTATCCGCCGCCGGCGCCGCTGATGACGACATGGTATCGGCCGTTTGAAAGGAGGTGAACCTCCGGCGCAGGAGCGTTCGGATTGGTCAGGATGCGCATCACGCTTTCGCCCTCGCCGGCGAGCGTGCGCGTCGTCTCAAAGGCCAGGTCCTCCTCCAGCACGCTCGCGGCGGCCTTGGGGACCCGCTCCTGCAGCAGGAGGTCGGCCGCCTTGAGCAGCGGGCAGGCCATGAATCGCCTCTGCATCGATTTATCCTGTAACAGGTTAACCAGGCTCAAAAGGCTCATCCCCTGATGGTGGGCCATGAAGGACCGGATCGTGGCGTTCGTCTCGCCCGGCGGCAGGCGCGCAGGCGTGTAATCGACGGCTTCATAGAAGCCGTAGGCGCCCGTTCGCCCCTCCGCGGCCAGCCGCTGCAGGTTCTCACAGGCCGCGTCCGGGGCGACCATAAGCGCAAGCGCCGTAGCGTAGGGGGCGACCACCATATCCTCGGCCAGTCCGCGCTTCAGGCCCAGGCCGGGAACGCCGAAAGCCCGGTACTGGTAGTTGAGATCGGCGTCCGTGCGGTTGTAGCCCGATTCGGAGATTCCCCATGGCACACCCTGGAGGTTTCCGTAGTCGATTTGCTGGCGCACCACCGCCCTGCAGGTGTGGTCAAGCAGGGTGTTTTCGTAGGCCGGCATCACCAGCAGCGGCATCAGGTACTCGAACATCGAGCCGCTCCAGGAAACCAGCACCGATTCGCCGCCCGACGCCACGAGAAGGCGGCCGAGCGAGAACCAATGCTCTTGGGGAACCTGCCCCAAGGCGATGGCGACGTAGCTGCACAGGCGCGCCTCCGAGGCCAGCAGATCGTAGAATCCCAGGTCAAGGCGCCGTTCAGCAACGTTGAATCCGGTCGAGAAGAGGTCCCTCGAGGCGTCAAACAGAAACGAAAAATCCATGTTGGCCATCTCGTCGCCCTGCCTTGCAAGGGCCTCCAGTTCCGCCATGCGTCGCCGGGCACGGTCGCCGGCCTCGCGCAGGGACTGCGTGAACCCCGATTCGCCAGCGCCACCCTCGGAGGGGATTCCGAGCGATAGGTCGAGCGCCGAGACCTCGCGCAGCGTCGGCGCGTCGCCGAGCTTGGCCGACTCGTCATCGGAGGTCAGGGCCGCAGCGTCCGGCTCAGGCACCCCTCCATCCGGACGTCGCGTCGGCGTTCCCGGATGGCCGGCAGGGCCCTCGGGACCTGCGCACGGCAGGGCAAGCCACGGGGCAATATAGCGCAACTCCTCCAGATGCTCCTCGCAGCCGCGCCTGAGGGCATGGGCCCAGGTCTTCGCCTCCACGTCCCGGTCCGCAATCGAATCGGCGATCCCGGCGGCCTGGCTTGCCGCACGCTCCAGAAGCGCGAACGCCGCCCGCAATCCCGAGGGCGCAGCCGCCAGTTCGTCATCGAGCCTGGCCATCGGACCGGTCCTCGGTGTCAGGCTGCACAGGACCCCCAGGGTGTCGCGAAGCCCCTCAAAGACCCGAGGGGTCAGGATCCTTTCGTCAGCCAGCTCCCTCAGCCCCGATCCATGGGTGAAGAGGTGCCCGGCAAGGTTGCCGCTGTCGACGCTCGACACATAAAGCGGTAGAAGGGGCTTGAGCGTGCGCGTCTCGTACCAGTTGAGAAGGTGGCCGCGATATCGTTCGAGGCGCTTCATCGTCGCAAGGGTGTCGCGCGTGCGGCGGATCAGGACCCCCGCCGGCACGTACCCCAGGTCCCGGGCGGCAAGGTTGGCCAGAAGCGCCAAGCCTATATTGGTGGGGGAGGTTCGCGCGGCAATCCGCGGCTCGGGCGTCTCCTGGTAGTTGTCGGGAGGCAGCCAGTTCTCCTTGGCTGTAACGAAGGTTTCAAAGAAATGCCATGTCTTGCGGGCCGTGAGCCTGAGAAACAGGAGCTCTTCCCCGTTCAGGCCCGGTGCCCTTGCCCGAATGGGAAGGCTGATCCACCAGGCGATCAAGGGCGCCAATATCCAGAGGCCAAGAAGCCCCATGGTGAAACGTCCGGGCGAAAGGCGCATCCACGCCAGCAGCGCCGCGCCAAGCACGGCCGCGCCGGGCGCGACCCACATCGTGCGATAGAAGCCGGGGACTCCCGCGCGCGGCGCCCCTTCCGACTCGTTGGACGTGCGCCACTCGAGGAGCCGCCGGTGCGTCACCAGCACTCGCACCAGCGTTCTAACGACCGCGTCGACGCCGACGAAAGCCTCGTACGGCAGGAACGCCAGGGTGAGTCCGGTCTGGCAGAGCTGCCGAAGGCAGGACCCGCCCACCCCGCTCAGGTGCATCGCGATCGGCATGTCGGCCGGCTTGCAGAATAAGTCGATCAGGGCGGACACGAACCCGGGAATAATCAGGAGGGTCAGGACGAGCAGGGGTCCCGCTCCCGGGAAAAGGGGGAGGAAGACCCGGCTGCCCAGGAGCACGAGCATCAGGGCAATTGGCACCAGGCTGCGCCTCAGGTTGTCGAAGATCTTCCATTGGGACAATCTGGAGAGCGGATTGGGCAGGCTGCGGCCGTCCGGGCCCGGAACCCGCGGCAGAAGCCAACGGGCGATTTGCCAGTCGCCGCGGATCCACCGGTGGCGCCTGTCGATGTCCACATTGTATCGGGAGGGGTATTCCTCATAGAATTCCACGTCGCTCACGAGGGCCGAGCGGGCGTAGGATGCCTCCAGAAGGTCGTGACTGAGGATGGTGTTTTCGGGGAAACGCCCCTTCATGGCCCGCTCGAAAGCATCCACGTCGTAGATCCCCTTCCCGATGAAGGAGCCCTCATGAAAGACGTCCTGGTAGACATCGGAGACCTCGCGGGTGTAGGGATCGATTCCCGCGTTGGCTGCAAAAAGCCGAGCGTACAGGGACCTTCGCGCACCCGGCAGGCTGACCCCGATGCGTGGCTGCATGATGCCGTACCCTTTGAGGACAATTCCCCGCGCAGCATCGAATACCGGGCGGTTTAGCAGATGTGCCATTGAACCGATGAGTTGGCGGGCCGCGTCGCGCGGAAGCTGGGTGTCGGCATCGAGCGTGATCGCGTACCGGAGAGTCGGGAATACGGCCACATTCCCCTCGATCTCGGAAAAATTCTCGCGGCCCGACCCTCGAAGGAGCGAATTGAAGTCCGCAAGCTTTCCCCGCTTGCGCTCATACCCCATCCACAGCCCCTCGCCGGCATTCCAGCGCCGCGGCCGATGGAGCAGGTAGAACAGATCCTCGGCATCGGAGAGGTACCTGCGGTTGAGCCTTTCAACTCCGGCCCGGGCCCTCTCCAGAAGCGGGCCGTCTTCAGGCATCGTCTCCGCCGCCGCATCGCAGAAATCCGTCAAAAGGGCGAAGTGCAGGTGCTTGTCCCTGTTTGAGAGGTGGTGGATCTCCAGGGTCTCGATCAGGCGGTCAACCCCCTCAATGCTTGAGAGAATCGTTGGCACGACCACCATGGCGCCGCAGTCGGCGGCTATCCCCGAGGAGAAGTCCATTCGGGGCAACAGGCGCGGCTTCACGAGCAACATGGAGAGCCTGTTCACCAGCGCAACGGCCAGCTGGCTCGCGCAAAGCGCGAAAACCAGGGCCAATGAGGCGGACCTCCATGCCGGCTCCCCGGACACGTGCGCCAGCCGCACCACACCGAATGTGGCGAGCAGCGTGAGCAACCCGATGGCGCCCACGTAAAGCGGGAGCGGAAACCGATGAATGCCCCTCTCGGCCAACGTGCGCCAGGGCCACCGAACCCCCACGGCGGCGCCCAACGCGGGCCGTCCTTCGTCGATCAGGTAATAGCCCACGTGGGCCGTGCGGTCCATGCCTCCCAATTTCAGGGCGTTTTCCGCCGCGAGACGGACGGCATGCTGCGCCACTTCCGGCTCCGGCATTTTACTGTGGCGGCCAAAGAACTCGACCGAATGGCGATAGCAGTCACGGGTCGCAAAATCCATCGAAGGATAGACTCCCGCGGGGTCGGAGCGCAGGGTCTTGTCCACAACGCTGAGGGCCTCGACGAAATCCTTCCAATCGGTGGCGCTAAGGAGGCGCAGGCTCGCGATGCAGTGGCTGACGGAGACCTGGTCGGCCGCCTGGCTTTGGCTTTCCTGCTGGACGAGCTGCTCCACGGACAGTCCCTCCTCGGCCAGCCGTTGATCGAGCCAGCTGCGCGCAAGATGGAGCACGGGAGTCTGTCGCGACAGGCGTTGGCTGAATTCGGCGACAAAGGAGCTGCTGCAGGGCGGATCGGACCGGGCCAGATCGGCCACGGCGATGACGAGCTGGGAGGGGTTATCCTCAACCACTCGTTGCAGGCGATCCACCCAGGCGTCGGCCAGGTCGCGGTCCCGGCGGCCAAGGGCGAGGCGTGCGGTGACGCGCTGAAGGTTCTCGATAAGCCCAAGGCGCAACATGATCGGAATGGCCCATAGTTCGCCCAGTTTCAGGGAATCGACAGCCTGGTACGCGGCGACGAACGTGCTGAGCGGCGCGAGATCTATCTGCGCGTCCACGTGCGGAATCAGCTCCAGCACGATGTCGTAGACCCGGGGGAGACCGGCGGAAGGTCCGCTGACGAGCCTGGGCAGTTCGCGGCTGTAGCCGCGGGGCAGATGACGCCGGGCCATCTGGATCTGCTCCTCGATCAGGTAGTAGTTGTCCAGGAGCCATTCGGCGGCGGGAGTGATGCGCCTTCTCGGATCCACGGCAAGCGTCGCGCGATTGAATGCCCGGAGCGCCTGCTCGTTCCTGTCCAATCGGGCAAGCAGCCGGTTGGAGCCACGTCTGATGACCGACCTGTGCACGGAGGCCAAAGCCGTCGCGTGGCGCGCGAGCTGTTCGATGCTGAACAATTCGGAGCGCAAGGGAGGGTCGCCCGCGTTTATGCGCGGGCGTGTCTGCCTGGCTAGCCAGGCCTGCCAGTGCGACGGGGCGCCTTGCATGATGGTTTACGGGTTTTCGGCCAAGACCCCAACCGCTGACCAAAGTGTCAGATCTGTCTCATTCCGATTGCCCGCAACCGGCCTTCGACCCGGAATCCGGCGGGTCCGTGCCCGCCCGATGACGGCAGGCAATCCAACGCAGGTTCGGGAAACCGCACCCGCCGGGGCGGGAGGGCACAGGTCGGTTCGCCAATGAGGAATGATGTCAATCTGCCCCGATTGTGGACCCTCGTCCCGAGATGTCATATGGGGTGTTTTTCCCCTAAGACCCGGCCCCTCGCCCGGAAGGGGCGCCCTGGCAGATGCGGGAGAAGCGCGCGTGTAAGGGTTTAACCCCACAGACCGGGCCGAGCCGACCGTATACCTTCGCCTCCTTCGATTGGAGCGTCGTCGGTGGCCCAAGAGTGCCCAGGGCCAGCCGCGGAACCCCACGCACCCATCCCATAATCATGATTGACAGACTCGACACACTGCTAGGCCAAATGCGGGAGCTCGAAAAAGAGATCCACCACGAAACCCAGAAGAAAGGTGCTGAATTCTGCTACGAGATAAAGAAAGGGACGGCCCATTTCACCCAGGCCGCGAGGATCAAGCACAGACGGCTCCGTCTCGGTTTCCACCGCTATCTGCTGAATTCGCGGTTCTTGGTCGTCATCACCTCGCCGGTAATCTGGATGTGCGCCATTCCCATCTTTTCCTGCGACGTGATCGGGTCCATCTACCAGGCGATCTGCTTTCCGATCTATGGGATTCCGAAGGTCAACAGGCGCGATTACATCGCGTTTGACCGCCATCGGCTGGTTTATCTCAATTTTGCCGAGAAGCTCAACTGCGAGTATTGCGCGTATGCGAATGGCATCCTCGCCTACTTCACCGAGATCGCCGCCAGGACCGAACAGCACTGGTGCCCCATCAAGCACGCCAATTGCTCAAAATGCGCCCACAGCCGGTACAAGAAGTTCGTCGATTATGGCGACGCCGAGGGATATCGGAACAAAGTGGAGGAGATCCGCAGATCCTATGGCGACCTGGCGACCTCGCCCGGCGCCGCTGCAGCTCCCGGCACAAAAGAGGGGCAGGACCCGTGATCCAAGCGGCTAGGTCTTCCCCTGCAACTTGGCGATGAGTTTCTCGGCGGTCTCCAGCTTCGTCTGGAGGTCTGCGGCGGAGGCCTTGGAGTCCGACAATTGCGTTTCGAGCTGCGCCGCGGCGGCCTTCGCCTCGTCCAACTGGGCCTGCATCACCGATGTCTTCGTCTCCGCGATCTCAGCCTCGCCTTCGTGCTTGATCGAGGCAATCTTGGCATTCTCCATCTGCGTCTGGTAGTCCGTGGACGTCACCCTTGTCCTGTCCAAATCGGACTGGAGGCCGACGTCTCCCTCCTTGACCTTGTCCATGTCGGTCTGGCGCTGGGTTGATTCAACCTTCACTTCATCCATTCTCTTCTGAATGCGGGCCGTGGCGGCCTTTGAGTCCGCCAGCTGCGTTTGCAGCACGAGAACGGCGGCTTGAGCCTGGTCGAGCCGATTCTGGACCTGAACAATGTTTCTGTCTCGGTCGCCCACCTGACTCCAGAAAAGGAACGCGGCGATCAACAGGACCGTGGAAAGCGCGGCCAGCGCGATTGCGAGGACAGGCCTATTGGTCGGGGCTGCGGTGTTTGCAGGAGTGGGATTAGGAGCATCAGGCATGGCGCGATGAGATTACGCCAAATCCCAGCCCGACGGTATGGGGTGTTACCCGACTCGCCGGGATGCTCGCCGTGCCGACCGCGCGAAATGAACTGAGCCTAGTCTCTCGCCGCCCGCCCCGAAACCGGCGCGCCATCCAAGGGATGCGACGCGGCTAGAGCGAAGTCGCCGATTTACCGGTCGGCGAAGGAAAGAGTTCCTCCAATTCCCCCATCACGTCGTCGCTTTTCGAATCGAGACGCGAAAGGGGATCGGAAAGTGCGCCTATGTCCACTTCGTCCTTAGCGAGCCGTGCCACGCGATGCAGCTGCCGCTCGGCCTCGAGCCAGATCTCGTTGTCTTGGCCGCTGGGGCATCCCCTCTGCCTCCAGAGCACCTCCGCCTCGGCAGCGATCTCCAAATGGGTGGGTCGCAGCCGTAGGGGGGCCGGGATTCGCGATGAAGCGATGGGTATTTGGCGTTTTATCTGCGTCTTGGATTTCATGATGGGAGTTTCTCTAAATTACAGCGAGTGCGTGCGGCCGCGGAAGAGGCCCGCACGCACGGATGTTCATTCTTGTCCGCCAGCTCGATCACCAACGATCCGTGGGTGGGCGGGCCAATTTGGACGAGGACGAGGGGTCGTAGTTGGTTAAGAGTTGATCCGGTTCGGATCAATTCCAGTAGCCCTCGTAAAACCTGTAGGCATTACCCTGCTGTTCCCAACGGGGAGCAACCCATACCGAGCTCGCGCTTGGCGGCATCTGCCAGTGTCCGGCAACCCATTCGTACCTGTCGTTGCGCCAGGACCAGAAGCCTGCCAGCCAGACATAGTCGGGCGACGGCTGGGCCATAACGACCTCCTGCTGCATCGCCGGAGGCGCCTGCTGGCTGATGACGGTGGTGCTTACGACGGGAGCTGCTGTAGTTGCGACATACGCGGGATAGCCGGGATTTGCCACGACAACGGCGGGACTAGCCACGGCAACCGGAGTGGTCGTTATCGTCGTCGTCGTCACGGCCCTCGTTGGCGGGGACGGAGGAGGCGCGGAGACCACATGTGACTCAGGCTCGGTGGAGCAGCCCGATAAGAAGAGGCCAACGGCCCCGCAAAAAGCAAACATAGGGGTTAACAGCTTCACTGAGCGGGCGGCGCCCGATCGCGTGGGAGAACCAAGATTAGGATGTCTCATATATAAAGAGTACTCCGGCGGCGGCCCAGGTGCCATGGGGTGATCAACCCAACGTTCGAGCGCTCAAGTGTTCATCGACGGGCCGCTGCATGGGAAACTGCCGGCTCATCTCGGCGGTAAACGAGTTTCCCGCGGCGCCATCGTTTGGGCGGGGCCCCTTCCCTCCCTCCGGCAATAGATACCGCTGGGATCAGCTCTTGGACGTGCGCTCCCGGATCTCACTCTCCGCCTTTAGCCAATCCTGGGCCGCATGACCGTCTTGCCTGCCCTCGAGCTCGTATAGCTCATAGGCCCGCCTGGTGATCTGCGGCGTCAAGTCGGTTGGCTTCACGGGCTTCACCGGATCAAATATCCGATACGCAAGCAGCTTAACCCGGTCGTTAAGGAGGAACCAAGCGAGGGCGTACCCCCAGACAAACATCGCCCAACCCCACCCAAGCGGGGTCATAAACAGCCCGTAAACCGCGATCAATGTCGCCACAATCTGTGTTCCGAGCACGGCGGCCCAAAGAGCCCTCGCGGGCCGTATGGACCAGAACGGGCCGCGCGTCCGCGTCAGAAAGATCGTCAGATGCCCTGCCACAGAAAGCTTCAGATACATCAGCGTCTGGATGCGCGCACGGTCGAGATGGAAGACGCGCTCGCCGAGATAGAAGAGGCCAAATGCGGACACCACTCCGATAAGGCCCAGGGCCGTAGAAATGCCGAGCACCATGCGCATGTTCCATGACTCAGGCTTGTCCTTGTAGAAAACGTTGTCGTAGGCGATCGACAGGATGGCACCGTCGTTAAGGAGCGCGAGCATCACGATCATCACAGCCGTCAGCGGGTAGAAGTTGAAGATCAGGATCGCCAGCGTCATGAAAAACAGAACCCGCAAGGTCTCTGCGATCCGGTAGATCGCATAGCTGTTCATCCGCTGGAAGATCTTCCGGCTTTCCTTGATTGCGTCGATGATGACCGAGAGTCCGGGCGTCATCAGGACGATGGCCGCTGCTGCCCTCGCCGCATCGGTCGCGCCTGAAACGGCGATCCCGCAGTCGGCCTTCTTGAGTGCAGGGGCGTCATTCACGCCGTCCCCCGTCATCCCTACAATGTGGCCGCGCTTCTGCAGCACATCCACAATGTGAAACTTGTGTTCGGGGAACACCTGCGCGAACCCGTCGGCGTTCTCGATCGATTCGGCCACAGCGGCCGTCTCCTGTTTCTTCGTGTCGCCCAGGCTCGCGGCATCGAGAATATTTGTGCCCATGGCTAGCTTCTTCGCCGTCTCCTTGGCAATCGCCAGGGCGTCGCCCGTGACCATCTTGACCTTTACGCCCATCGCCAGCGCAGTCGCAATCGTGGCCTTGGCATCCTCACGCGGCGGATCAAAGAGCGGTAGCACTCCTAAGAACCGCCATGGCCCGTCGCCTTCGGCCCGCGCAACCCCCAACGAGCGGAAGCCGCGCTCGGCGAATTCGTTCACGGCTTTGTCAACCGCGGACTTCACCTCTCCGGCGTTTGCCGACAACGCCATGATCACCTGCGGAGCGCCCTTCGAAACCTTGAATGTCTTCCCATCCTTCCCCCTTACGGAGGCCTCCGTGCGCTTGTGAACCGGGTCGAAGGGCTGGAAATGAACCACGTCATAGGCCTTCAATTCGTCCCTATCCTTCAAGCCACCGATCACGGCCAGGTCGATCGTATCATTGTTCTCAGCGCGCGAAGCCAGGGCGCCGTCGAGTATCAGTCGACCGATGGGGGTATCGCCGGCGCTGAAGGGATCGCCAAGCGTCAGCTTGTTCTGGGTCAGAGTTCCGGTCTTGTCCGCGCACAGCACGTCCACGCCGGCCAATTCCTCGATGGCGACCAGTCGGCTCACGATAGCCTGTTTCTTGGCCAGCAGCCGGGCCCCGACCGCCATCGTCACAGACAGCACCGTTGGCATGGCCACCGGAATCGCGGCCACGGTCAGCACCAATGCAAACTGCAGCGTGGTGAGGATCGGATCCCCGCGGTAGATTGCGAACCCGATGATCACCGCCACCAGGCCAACGGCGAGAAGGATGAGGTAGTTGCCGATTTTCAGGACCGCCTTTTGGAAGTGGCTTACGGTGTGCGCCTCTTGCACGAGTTTCGCCGTCCTTCCGAAATAGGTTTTCTCACCCGTGGCGTAGACCAAGGCGGTGATCTCACCCTGCCGGATGATCGATCCGGAGAACACCGAATCGCCAGGCTTGCGCTCGGCCGGCAACGACTCGCCCGTGAGGGCGGATTGATCGACCTCCACCGGGTCGCCGTCAAGCAGGCGCGCATCTGCCGGCACAATGTCGCCAAGGCGCAATCGGACAACGTCGCCCGGAACCAGCTCGCGGGCCGGCGGCGTGATCCATTTCCCGTCCCGAAGCACCCGGGCCTTGATCGCAAGCTTGGCCTTCAGGGCGGCGATCGCGTTACCCGCCTGGCGCTCCTCCCAGAATCCGACCACAGCATTGGCCAAGAGCAGGAGGAGAATAATGAAGAAATCGGGCCAGTGCCGGACGATGCCGGACAGAATGACCGCGATCTCGATCATCCACGGGATGGGCCCCCAGAAGTAGCCCAGGAACTTCAGCAGTGGATTGGTCTTCTTCTCGTCGAGCTCGTTCGGCCCATATTGGACCAATCGCTTCTGCGCCTCGGCCTGGCTTAAGCCATTGGGCGACGAGCCCAGTTTCCTCTCGACCTCCGCCACGGGCAGCGACTTCAGGTCATCCTTGGCATCGGGCTTTGGCGCCTGCTGCTTTGCGTTGTTGGCATTGTCACTCATTTGGAATCCCGTTTTTTTCGCCGCCGCACTGCCTGCAGGGCCTTGATTGTTTCATGGAAAATGACGGCTTAGCCCCCGCGCGGCCCGCCGCGAAACAGACGCGGCGCCCCTCCGGAAACCGGCTACGCCAGACCTTACGCCGCCCGTCCTGCAAATGACATGGGGTATTACCCGCAGGAGCCGTGTTGGGACTGGCGCAGTCCACTCCAAACGAACGTCCTTCGGACATGGGTTCCCTGGGTGCAGGGCCCCACCCGCGCCTAACCGAGCCTGAGTCGCCTAAGCACGGGCACCTTTGCAACGTCCAGTGCGAAGGCGAAAACCACGGCCGCCGCAAGGAGGACCCCCACCATGAGGAGGGGAATCGATGCCATCGCGATTCCGCATGCGGCTAGCGTCGAGGCGATAAGGACGTCGACGACGGACGAGGCCACGAGCCACGGGCTCGGCCGGGAAGACAGCAGGCTCCGGCGCTCCCGATTGGTGTAGGTCGTCGCCTGGTTGCCGAAGACGATCGCGAGGAAGGCCAGCGTCCTGAGTGTCTCCGGTCCGTAGCCAAAGTGGAACCTGCCAACGGCAAGGGCCGCGGTGCAATAGGCCAGCTCGGCGATTCCCATGAACGCCCCGGCGATGGTCAACCTGCCGATCTGCCAAACGTTCGGCCTCGGGGAGGGCCGCACATTGTCCGTCGCCAGCGACATTCCGAGCAGATCCCCGGTGAGCATGATGATCACCATCAGCATGGGGGTCAGGATCGCGTGCCCGGTCATGAACAGCCCGACCGCGATAAAAAGCACCTGCACGATCTTTTTCGTGATCGAGTTTAGCGTGTAGGTGAGGATGCGCTGAAACGTCACGCGCCCCTCCTTCACGGATGCAACGATGCCACCGAGGCCCGGCTTCGTGAGGACGATGCCGGCCGCCGACTTGGCAACGTCGGTCGCCGTTGACACGGCGATCCCCATTTGGGCTTGGCGAAGCGCCGGCGCGTCGTTTGCGCCGTCGCCGCACATGCCCACCGTATGGCCGCCTTTCTGGAATGCCTTGACGAGGTCGAATTTTCCCTCCGGCAGGACACCCGCAAACACCCCGAACTGTCCCGCGCGCACACCCTCGGGAACGGGCCCGGGGGGGCACACCGCCCCTTCGAGGCCCACCTCGCGGGCGACAATGGCCGCCGTCGCCGGGGCGTCGCCGGTCACCATCACGGCGCTGACACCCAGGGTTTTCAGCTCGGCGACGAGCGCCGCCGAATCCGAACGGGGCGGATCGCTCAGGCCGATCACTCCCGCAAGCTTCAATGCCCCCGCGGGGCCGACGGCGACGGCCAATACCCGGGCGCCTTGGGCCTCCAACTGGGAAGCGATCGCGGCCGCATCCGGCGACGGCTGGGCGAGTGCCACGACGACCTCGAAGGCCCCCTTTACGATGCGCACCGCGGCGCCGCTGGGATCCTTCGCCGTGGCCTCAGACATCTTCGTTGCGGGATCGAAGGGCACAAAACCGGCCAGCACGGGCATGTTGGACGCCAGGGACCGCTTGGCCGCGGCCCGGATCGCGGCGTCCACCGGATCCTGGCCGCCGTCCGAACTGGCGAGCGCAGCAAACCCAAGGACATGGGCCTCGTCAAACCCGGGCATCGGCCGCGTGGCCGTCACGTTCAACTCGTTGCACGTCAGGGTGCCGGTCTTGTCCGCGCAGAGCACGTCGATGCTTGCCGCCTCGTCGACGGCGGAGAGCCGCGTCGGAAGGACGCCGAGCCCAGCCAGGTCCCTGGCGCCGATCGCCGCCGCAAGCGTGAACGTGGCCGGAAGCGCCACGGGTATCGACGCCAGGACGGCGGTGAGGACCAAGGGGACGATCTCACCGGGAGGCATCCCGATTAGATGAGCATAAACGGCAAGGACTGCGGTGATGACGCCGTTGCAGACCGCGAGGTTGCGCACGACGCGGAAGACCGCCTTCTGCTGAGTGCTTACAACATGCGCCGTACGGACGAGCTCGGCGGTGCGCCCAAACTTCGTGCGGGTTCCGGTCGCCGTCACCTCCGCCACGGCCTCACCGCGCCGCACGAGCGCCCCGGCGAATGTCTGCACACCGGGTCCGGCCTCGATCGGAATCGACTCCCCGGTCAGCATCGACTGGTCGAGCAGGACCTCGCCGCCGGTCAGGCGCACGTCGGCCGCGACAACACCGCCAAGCGACAGCTTTACCACGTCCCCGGGAACGAGCCCGGCGGCCGGAATCGTCGCCCATGCATTGTCACGGCGGACCGATGCACTGAGGGCCAGTCGCGATCTGAGCGCCGCAAGCGTCCCCTGGGCGCGCCCCTCCTGGACAAAGCCGAGGGCGGCGTTGAATGCCAGCAGGACGAAGATGATCCCGGCCTCGACGTACTTGCCGAGGACGAGTTCGAGCACGATCGCGGCCTCGAGCAGCCACGGAACCGGGGCCGAGAATTTGGACAGCACCCGGCGCAACGGGCGCTCGACCGTGTCGGGAATGGAGTTCGCTCCGAATCTCTCGAGGCGGCTGTGTGCCTCGTCGGAGGTCAAGCCGGCAGGAGGGGTGGGATCCGGGCTGGCAGGCGCTGGAGTCATCAGGCTTTTCCCATTCCTTATCCCCTTCCGGCTCAGCCGGGGCAACCTCGCTTCGGGGGGCGACAATAGCGCCCTCCGATGGCCCTCGGGGCTGTCATCGGTATTTCCAAGAATTAATGGTCCCTACAGCTGACCCGCCGTGGGGCTTCCCCATTTCCAGCAGCGAATCTCCGGCAGGTCCCTGCCGTGCTTGTCGATGTAGAGCTTGTGCTCGATCAACTTGTCCTTGATGGCCTGCTTCAGGTAAGTGCCCTTGGTGCCCAGTTGCGGCAGGCGATCCACGACATCCTGCACAAGGTGGAAGCGGTCCAGCTCATTTTGCACCCTGATGTCGAAGGGCGTCGTGATGGTGCCCTCCTCCTTGTAGCCCCTGACGTGGAGGTTGCGGTTGGTCCTGCGGTAGGTCAGCCGGTGCACCAGCCACGGGTACCCGTGGAAGCCGAAGATGATGGGCTTGTCCTTGGTGAAGAGCGAATCGTAGTTATTCTCGCTTAGGCCGTGCGGGTGCTCGCTCTTCGGCTGGAGCCTCATCAGGTCCACGACGTTGATCACCCGGATTCTGAGATCAGGCAGGTAGCGGCGAAGGATCGAGACAGCGGCCAGGACCTCAAGCGTGGGCGTGTCCCCGCAGCAGGCCATCACCACGTCGGGCTCGGCCTCCTGGTCGTTGCTGGCCCACTGCCAGATGCCAATCCCCTCCGTGCAGTGCACGATGGCGGCGTCCATGGACAGCCATTGCGGAAGGGCATGCTTGCCGGCCACGACGACGTTGACGTAGTGGCGGCTGCGCAGGCAGTGGTCGAAGACCGAAAGCAGGCAGTTTGCGTCGGGCGGCAAGTAGACGCGGACGATGTCGGCCTTCTTGTTGATGACATGATCGAGGAACCCGGGATCCTGGTGCGTAAAGCCGTTGTGGTCCTGCTGCCAGACATGCGAAGCCAACAGGTAGTTGAGGGACGCGATCTTCCGGCGCCAGGGAAGCTCCAGCGTCACCTTGAGCCACTTGGCGTGCTGGCTGAACATCGAGTCCACGATGCGGATGAACGCCTCGTAGCTGTTGAAGAGCCCGTGCCGGCCGGTCAGCAAGTAACCCTCCAGCCAGCCCTCGCACTGGTGCTCGCTCAGCATCGAGTCCAGGACGCGCCCGGCGGGCGCGAGGAATTCGTCATTTTTGACCTTGGTCGCATCCCATTGGCGGTTGGTGGTTTCGAATACCGCATTCAGGAGGTTTGAAAGCGTCTCATCCGGACCGAATATCCGGAAATTGCGCTGGTCCTGGTTCAGTTTGACTACATCGCGCAGAAACTTGCCCAAGATGAGCGTGTCCTGGCCTTCGACCGCGCCGGGCGCCGTCACATTCACGGCGTGGTCGTGGAAATCCGGCATCCGCAGGTCCCGCAACAGGGCGCCGCCGTTGGTGTGGGGATTCGATCCCATCCGGCGCTCGCCCTTTGGCGCCAGTTCGGCGAGCTCCGGGATGAGGCGCCCGCTCTTGTCGAAAAGCTCCTCGGCCTTGTAGCTCTTCATCCAGCTCTCGAGAAGCTTCACGTGGTCGGGGTGGTCCTCGTCCACGAGGAGCGGCACCTGGTGCGCACGGAATGTGCCTTCTATCTGCAGGCCGTCGACGACCTTGGGGCCCGTCCAGCCCTTGGGCGACCTGAGGACGATCATCGGCCAGCGTGGCCGCGCGGCATCGTCCTTGCTCCGGGCGCCCTTTTGGATCTGGCGGATGTCCTCGACGGCCTTGTCCAGCGCCGACGCCATGAGTTCGTGCATTTTTTCAGGCTCGTCGCCCTCCACAAAGAGGGGCGCCCACCCGCAACCTTTCAGGAACTGCTCCAATTCCCCGTGGTCGATCCGGGCCAATACGGTCGGGTTGCTGATCTTGAAGCCGTTGAGATGCAGGATCGGGAGCACCGCCCCATCCGTGACGGCGTCGAGGAGCTTGTTGGACTGCCAGGCTGTCGCGAGGGGGCCCGTCTCCGCCTCACCGTCACCGATGATGCAGGCTACAATTAGGCCGGGGTTGTCGAACGCGGCTCCAAAGGCGTGACTCAGGGAATAGCCAAGCTCGCCTCCTTCGTGGATCGAGCCCGGGGTTGTCGGCGCAACGTGGCTCGAAATCCCGCCCGGGAAGGAGAATTGAGTGAACAGCTTCTTCATGCCGGCCTCGTCCTGGCTGATGTTCGGGTAGATCTCGCTGTAGCTGCCCTCAAGGTAGGTGTTGCCCACCAGGGCCGGACCGCCGTGGCCGGGGCCCGAGATGTAAAACATGTCGAGATCGTACTTCTTGATGACGCGGTTCAGGTGAACGTAGATGAAGTTCTGGCCCGGCGTCGTGCCCCAGTGCCCGACGACCAGCGGCTTCACGTGGGATTGCTTCAGGGGCTCCTTGAGGAGCGGGTTGTCGTAGAGGTAGATCTGCCCCACCGACAGGTAGTTCGCCGCCCGCCAGTAGGCGTTCATCCTCCGGAGGAGCTCCGGCGGGAGCGTCCGAGCGGGCAGGCTTGCGCCGCTGCCGTTGCTGGCATGAGCACCGCTTCGGGCTCGAGTGTGGGTGCGGGCGATTGCAATGGTTTTCATGTAAATCCTATCGGCTCTCAGCCATGCCTCCCGTGGGAGCATGGCATTTCAGGTGGTTTGATTCACTCTTGCGCGAATGGCTTTAGGCGGCCCCGGAATGCCGCGTCTGCGGCGTCCCGGGTTCGCATCGCAGCTCATGATGCTTCAGCGCGGGTTTTTCTTCTATGGGGTCAAACCCTACTGAAATCCGGCCGCCCCCTTCCCGGCGGACCTAAGGAAGCGAAGGAAGAAACCGGCTACGGAGTAGACCCTATGGTCGGAATTGCGGCAGACGCCGTATGATCCGTCCGTGAAGAACAAGAAAGGATTGATGCGGCCCCTTCCGCGCGCGCCGCGCACAGCACGGAGGCATCGCGTGCTCATGAGATGCCTCGACGAACTGCAGGCGCTTTACGCCGAAGCCATTAAGATTCTCGACGAGCTCCTGATCTGCCGCTCCGCCGCGATCGTTCGCGGCCTATGTGCGCGCTTTCATATCCTTCAGGAGTACTTTGTCATGCGCTACAACGAGGCGAGAGCTCTCGCCCACTCGGCCCTCGGGCGCGCCGAAACGGTCCTATCCCTTCCCTGAGGCGTTCCTCACGTCGCCTCCTTCAGTTTCCGGTAGCGGCGAATCAGCGCATTGGTCGAGCTGTCGTGACGCAGCCGCGGCGCCGCGGCGCCCTCCAACTCGGGGACAATCCGCTGGGCTAAGACCTTGCCAAGTTCGACGCCCCACTGGTCGAACGAGTCGATGTTCCAAATGGCGCCCTGCGTGAAGACGCTGTGCTCATAGAGGGCGATCAGCCTCCCGAGAGCCTCCGGAGTGAGACGGTCGGCCAGGATCACGTTGGACGGGCGGTTGCCCTCGAAGACACGGTGAGGCACCAGCGCCGGCGCGGTGCCCTCGGCCCGGACTTCGGCGGCGGTTTTCCCGAAGGCCAGCGCCTCGGCCTGGGCGAGCACGTTGGCAAGGAGGATGTCGTGGTGGCGCCCAAGGGGCGTCAGCGATTGGCCGAAAGCGATGAAGTCGCAGGGCACAAGGCGCGTGCCCTGGTGTATCAGCTGGTAGAAAGAGTGCTGGCCGTTCGTGCCGGGTTCGCCCCAGTAGACCGGCCCCGTCTCGTAGCCCACCTTCCGGCCGTCCAGGGTCACATGCTTGCCGTTGCTCTCCATCGTCAGCTGCTGAAGGTAGGCGGGAAAGCGCTTCAAGTACTGTTCGTAGGGCAAGACCGCCACGGTCTGCGCGCCCAGAAAGTCGTTATTCCAGATGGAAAGGAGGCCCATCAACACCGGCAGGTTCCTCTCGAAGGGGGTGTCCCGGAAATGCTCGTCCATCTCGCGGAACCCCTTCAAGAGGGCGCGGAAGTTGGACGGCCCAATCGCAAGCATGGTCGAGAGGCCGATCGCCGAGTCCATCGAATAACGCCCGCCGACCCAGTCCCAGAAGATGAACATGTTCTCCGGGTCGATGCCGAACGCCGAGACCTTCTCCGTGTTCGTCGAGACGGCCACAAAGTGCCTTGAAACGGCCTCGCGGGCGCCGCCGAACCTCTGGAGGACCCACTCCCGCGCGCTGTGCGCGTTCGTCATGGTTTCGAGCGTCGTGAACGTCTTCGAGGAGATGATGAAGAGCGTCTCCGCCGGATCGAGGCCGCGGGTCGCCTCGACAAAGTCGATGCCGTCGACATTCGAGACAAAACGGAAGACGAGTCCCTGATCGCTGTAATGCCTCAGCGCCTCATAGGCCATGACGGGGCCGAGGTCGGAGCCTCCGATTCCAACATTGATGATGTTCCTGATCGGCATTCCGGTATGGCCCTTCCAGTCGCCGTTTCGGACGCGCTCGGTGAATGCGGCCATCTTGCTGAGCACGGCGTGGACCCCCGGCACGACGTCCTTCCCATCGGCCATGATGACCGCACCCCTGGGGGCGCGAAGGGCGACGTGAAGCACCGATCTGTTCTCCGTCACGTTTATCCTTTCGCCGCCAAACATTGCGGCGATCCGACCTCCGAGGCCGGCTTGCCGTGCCAGCTGGAACAGCAGCTTGAGGGTCCGCTCGGTGACGCGGTTCTTCGAGTAGTCGAGGTAAAGGCCCGCCGCCTCGACGGCCATCCGCGTTCCGCGCTTGGGGTCTACGGCGAATAGCTTCCGAAGGTGAAGGTTTCGGATGCTCTTGTGGTGGGCGATGAGGCCCTTCCATGCGGGCAATTGGGTGAGCGGCCTCTTGGTTCTGGTTGCCATGATGGTGTTTACAGCTGGTTGGGCCTGAGGATCAGGCGGATTTCTTGATTGTTGCGCCCTTGGAGGCGATCACCTCCATGAGCTCGTTCCACGATTTAGAGAAGGACTTGGCCCCCTCGTCCTGGAGCCTGGCGGCCAGCTCTTCCAGGTTCACGCCGGGCTCGTCGAAGCGCGCCAGGACCTGCTCGCAGTCACCTCCGTCCAAGGGCATCATCGGCCCGAGTTCGCCGTGATCGGCGAAGGCTTTCAGCGTTCCCTCCGGCATCGTGTTCACGGTAAACGGGGAGGCCAGGGCCTTTATATACATGGTGTCGGGCGCGCGGGGATCCTTGGTGCCGGTGCTTGCCCAGAGCAACCGCTGCGGCAGCGCCCCAGCGTTGTAGGCCCGAAGCCAGCGGGGCGTGGCCAGCAGGTCGATGTACGCCTTGTAGATGCGTCCCGCGACGGCGATGCCGAGAAGGTTGTCGAGCGCCGGAGGAACCCTATCCGCAAGGGCCACATCCCAGCGGCTGACGAATACCGAGGCCACGGAGCCGACTTTCGGGTTGAGGCCCGCCTCGATGCGCCTCTCGACGCCGCGCAGGTAGGCCTGCGCCGCGTCAAGATAATGCTCGCGCGAGAAAAGGAGCGTCACGTTGACGGGCACCCCCGAAAAGATCGTCTCCTCGATGGCGGCCAGCCCCTCCTTCGTGCCCGGGATCTTGATGAACAGGTTCGGCCGTCCCGCGCGGGCCCAGAGCTCCTTTGCGGCCGCGACCGTTCCGGCCGCGTTATGGGCCAGGAGGGGCGAAACCTCCAGCGACACCCACCCGTCGACGCCGCTCGTGCGTTCATGAATGGGCCGGAAGAGGTCGGCCGCGCGGGTAAGGTCTGCCAGCGCCAAGTCAAAGAAGATGCCTTCGGCGGCCTTCCCGGACGGAAGGCCCGCGCGGATGGCCTCGTCGTACGAGGAGCTGCCCTTGATCGCATGGTCGAAGATCGTCGGGTTCGAGGTTAGCCCCGTCACCGACAGCTCGTCGATGTAGCGCTTGAGCGTGCCGCTGTTCAGGAGGTCGCGGGTGATGTTGTCGAGCCAAAGGCTCTGACCGAGGTCGTGCAGCGATTGTGTGGATTTCATGTCGTCTTGAAGGTTGATGGGCTCTCGTTCGTTTCCGGGTCAGCGGCGGCGCGGTCTTTCTGAGCCGGCCTTGGAGGGCGCCAGGGATCGCCAGACCGAGCGTGCGATCATGAGCTCCTCGTCCGTGTGAATCATGCGAACGGTGACCCGGCTGGCTCGCGTGGAGATCACCGCCTCGTTCCTCGCGTTGCATTTCTCGCTCAGCCTGATTCCAAGATGGCCGAGCCCGCTGCAGATCCGCGAGCGCACCTGCGGTGCGTTTTCCCCGATGCCTCCCGCAAATACGAGCGTGTCCAGGCCCCCAAGGGCCGCTGCGTAGGCCCCGATCCATTTCTTAGCCTGGTAGCAGAAGAGCGCGACGGCGTCCGCCGCCCTCGCATCGCGGGCTTCATGCGAGAGAAGGTCGCGCATGTCGGGGCTTGTCCCGGAAACTCCGAGCATCCCCGATTCGTGATTTACCATCCGGTCAAACTGCGCCGGTGTCATCCGCTCTTTCCTGGCCAGAAATGAAAGAAGGCCGGGATCCAGGTCCCCGGAGCGGGTGCTCATGACGAGGCCGGCCGCGGGCGTGAATCCCATGCTGGTGTCGATGCTCTCGCCGCACTTGACCGCAGCCAGACTAGCCCCGTTGCCAAGATGGGCGAGGATGACGCGGCCTTTGGTAGCAGCCGGATCCTTCAACCGGACCAGTTCCTCCATCAGATACTGGTAGGATAGCCCGTGGAAGCCGTAGCGCTCGACACCCTCCGCGCCGTACCGCCTCGGAATCGGCAGAATCTTCGCGACCGGCGGCATCGTGCGGTGAAACGCCGTATCGAAGCACGCCACCTGGCCCAGGTCCGGATGCCGCTCCCGCACTGCCCCAATGAGCTCGATCTCGATCGGGAGGTGATCCGGGTCATAGGGCGTAATGCGCCGCAGCTCCCCAAGGAGCTTCGACGTAACCCGCTCGGGGGCCGTGTGCCTCATGCCGTGAACCACCCGGTGTCCCACCGCCTTGACCGACCCGAATATAGCCTGCGCCTCAAGCCAATCCAGCAGGCACCCGACCGCCGTGCGGTGGTCGGATGCGTCCAACTGTCGCGGGGCGCGCCGCTTTCCCATCGGGAATTCTACCGTCAGATTCGTGCCCTTCAAGCCGATCCGGTCGATTTTCCCAACGAGTCGGCGCCGGGAATGTTCGCAATGATCAAACACGGCGAATCGGATGCTCGAGGAGCCCGCATTGATGGTGAGCACGAAGGGGGGGCTGGGATTCATAGCGAATCTCCCGTGGGGAAACCCGTTCCATGCAGATCCGCTTGGCGAACGATCCTCATGCCCAACGATGCGGATACGGAGAAATCCCGGCAATGGGGTGTTCTACCTAAGCTGGCGCGATTTTCAGCGCCTTGGGTCCGGGTTACACCCCATTCACGGAGCTGGGAAATGAGCCCACCCTGCGAGGCACTGGGAAATGCCGTTTGTTGGACTCCGCAAAAGGACACAGGGCCGGCGAATCAGGCATGACCTCCTAGACACCATGAACTCCTCCGAGCCAGCCACCCGCATCCTTAAAAAACCCGAGAGGGCAACCTCCCGGATTCGCACGTCGCATTCCAAGCAATCACAACGCAAGGGGACGCCCGGATCGAATTCCGCCGGCAAGGCAAGAATGGGCCCAGAAGGGGAACATACCTCGGCCCATTTCGTTTTCTATTCCTGTCCTACTTTGACGCTCGTTTGCCTTCCAACGGGCGTCCTAGCCGGGCATTCGCTATTTGACGCCGCCCGCCACACGGGCGTGCATCCGGAAATGATCCGGTATTACTGCCGCCTTTCGCTGCTTTCCCCGAATTTCGATCAGATTACGGGCGAGCCGGTGTTCGACAAAGAGGATCTCGAGGAGATTTGCCGAATCGAGCATTACCGCCGAAACCTAGGGGTTAGCAGGAGGGCATTGCCGCTCATCTGCAAGCTGCGGCGCGAATGCGAGAGCTTGCAGCTCGAGGTTTCGTTTCTCCGACTACCCTAGCCGAATGAAGAGCACTTGGTAAAGAGCACTCGGCGAACATCCTTCCGTTTCCAGCGCCGGAACAGCTCTTCGGCATTCTCAGGGATTAATACTGTGCCACGGATGCACCATGGTGCTGCTCCAAACGAGTTGTGGACCAAAGCCGAGTCGGCACCTGCGCGGGAAACTCGATTACCGGGAATTCGGACTCGGAGGCTCCCAGGAACCCTCGCCGGCTAGGGTTACACCCCATAGCCACGCAAGGAATTCGAGCGCATGCTGCATTGCCGTAAAATGACCTCTGTCGGCGGCAACGATTCGCCCCATGGGCCGCGGATAGCAAGTCCCCTTCAATTCCATGAAATCACACGCTCCACTCAATGGCTCCCAGCTGCGGACGTACCATAGGATCTTCCAGCATCCTATCTCACACAACCTCGCCTGGAGCGAAGTCTACGGAATGTTTCGCCAGCTCGGCGACGTCAAGGTGGAGGCCAACGGGAACACCAAGGTGACTCGCAATGGACAATTTATGGTACTGCCCCCGCATCAAACAAAGGATGTGGCCGAGGCGCAGGAGGTCATGGCCATCCGCCATTTTCTCGAAAAGACGGAGGCCTATGCGGCCGGCCCCGATGAGCTGGGGGCGCATTGGCTGGTCGTCATAGACCACCATGAAGCCCGGCTCTTCCGCTCCGAAATGCACGGCTCCGTGCCTGAACAGATCCTGCCGCACGAGCCGGATCATTTTTTCCGGCATGCGCATAACTCGAGGGATTTCACGCGGGGCGAGGAAAAGCCGGACCCGAACAGCTACTTCGAACCCCTAGCGCAGGCTCTCCTTACGGCAAAGCAGATTCTCGTCTTTGGAACCGGCACAGGCATGAGTAGCGAGATGGACCAATTCGTCGGGTGGTTGAAGGACCACCACCCTGATTTGTCCAAGCGCGTGATAGGTTCAGTGGTCGTTGATGAGAACCACCTCACCGTGGGTCAGCTCCTTGCAAAGGCGCGGGAATTTTATTCGAACGCCCTACCCTCCCCCGTATGAAAACAATGAAGGCGGTGTGCATCTATTCCTATGGTGGACCCGAGGTCTTGATTTACGAAGACGCCCCGTGCCCCCATCCGGGCGAAGGCGAGGTGCTCGTTAAGGTCCATGCTGCGGGAATCAATCCGGTAGACTGGAAGGTCCGCGAGGGCCATCTGAAGGAGATGCTGCACCACTCGTTTCCGCTGATACTTGGCTGGGACGTTTCCGGCGTCGTTGAATCTCTCGGCGCCAATCTCAAGCGGCTAAAGGTGGGCGATGAGGTTTATAGCCGCCCCGACATCTCGCGCGACGGGGCCTACGCTGAATTCATAGTCATCAAGGAGTCCGAGGTGGCCCTTAAGCCCAAGTCCATAGATCACATTCATGCCGCAGCCCTTCCCCTCGCTGGTTTGACCGCGTGGCAAACGCTTTTTGACGCTGGAGCGCTCTCGCCAGGACAGCGTGTCCTGATTCACGCGGCGGCCGGCGGGGTCGGGAGCCTGGCGGTGCAACTGGCAAAATGGAAGGGGGCCGTCGTCATCGGGACTGCGTCCGCGCGCAACCATGACTTTCTGCGGAATCTCGGGATCGACCAGGTGGTCGATTATGAACGGGAGAAATTTGAAGACGTGGTGCAGCCGGTCGATGTCGTCTTGGATACAATGGGCGGAGAGATCCAGGAACGGTCATGGAAGGTGCTCAAACGCGGAGGAATCCTGATTTCGATCGTCAGCCCACCCTCCGTTGAGGCGGCAGCGGCCCATGGGGTTCGCCAGGCGTTTGTGTTCATAAAGCCCAGCGCCGACCAGCTCACTTCAATAGCGGCGTTGGTTGATGCGGAGAAACTTAAGGCGATCGTGGAGACAACCCTGCCCCTCTCCGATGCCACTCGCGGTCAGGAGCTAAGCGAGCGCGGTCATACGCGCGGGAAGATAGTGCTGCGTGTGATCTGATGCACCGGCTACGGGTCGGGACGCCAGATGATCTCTGGCGCTTCGCGAGCGGGCATGGGTTGCGAGCTCTCACGGAAAACGCGGGAAAATGATATTCCAGTTCGGGTAACACCCCATAGCTCACAGCGCCTCCTCGGTTTACTCTATTGAAAGCAGACGGGAGGGGTCGGCCTCCCCAATTAAGGGAAACTCCCCCGCAGCTAAAAACTCGTTTTATGTTAAAGAGCACAAAAGAATTATACGGCACTCGACTCGGCGCCTCCGACGGCGATATCGGACACGTTAAGGACTTTTATTTTGACGACAAAAACTGGGTCGTCCGCTATTTGATCGCGGACACAGGGTCATGGCTCGCAGGACGGCTTGTGCTGCTTTCCCCTCATGCCTTCAGCCGTTTCGGAATGAACGCCGATCTGCTGAAGGTGAATCTTACGAAGTCGCAGATCGAGAACAGTCCGCCCATCGATTCGCATAAGCCGGTTTCACGGCAATACGAGGTCGATTACTACAATTATTACGGTTGGCCCGCCTATTGGAACGGTGTCGGGATGTGGGGAATGGGCGCCTATCCGCTGGTGGTGCCTCCCTCGAAAACCGAGATCGACGACCGACAGCCCTTCCACCATAGGCAGGACAAGCACCTCCAAAGCGCCCGTGCGATAACCGGCTACGCCATCCAGGCCGTCGATGGGCAGATTGGCGATGTGAGCGCGCTAATGATCGACGACAGGAGTTGGGCCGTGCCGGAATTTGCCGTCAAGGCCGGGCACTGGTTTTCCGGCAAGGAGGTTCTGGTCTCGACCAAGAGCGTCACGAGAATCAGCTACGAGGAATCCAAAGTCTTCGTGAGCCTGACCATGGCGGACATTGAGCGCACCGCGCCAAACGATCTGGCTATCGCCGATTCCGGACCCTTCGGCGCAACCGGCTTCCACGACTGAGCCTTCGCGCAATTTAAACCGATCCCGCGGGATCGGTACCATCACTCTGCGCCCTATCGGTCCATCGGGCCCCAGCATCCAAATCCGAAAAGGCGTATAAATGAAAAACAATCCTGTAAATAAGGGGATCATAAGCGAGAACTTCAACGGCATCGGTCCAGTGTCCCGCAAGATGGTGCACGAACGGGCCTCCGAGCTGGCGCAGATCGGAGGTCGTCTGCCGCAGTCGATCTCGCAGGCCGACTATGAGCAGGCGAAGCGCGAATTGACCGGGGAGTCAGATATAGATTCCCAGGAAGCGATCCTTGACTCCCTCCCCGAGTCGAAACGCTGGGATCCCGTGCCGGGATCGACCGGGCATGAAACGCCGGGCGCGGAGAGTGAGGACATGGATGACGAGGGACGAAGCGAATCCGAGCAGCTTGTCGAACAGGGGGTCGAGGAGGCCGACCACGATCAGATGCTCCAGGCCGCCAAGGCGACCCTGGGAAACGACCGACCCTGACGGCGAATCCACGGCCTTCCCCGGTGGCGGCCTCAACCATTCGATCAACATCAACCCGTCAGCAAAAGGATACGAAAAATGAGCAATTCCGTCGTAGCAACCTATTCAACCCACACGGCGGCCGAAGCCGCCATCAAGGATCTGCAGCAATCGGGCTTCGATATGAAGAAGCTTTCGATCGTTGGGCGCGACTATCACACGGATGAGCATGTGGTCGGCTACTATAACGCCAACGACCGGATGAAGGCATGGGGTCGAAATGGAGCCTTTTGGGGAGGGATTTGGGGTCTATTGTTTGGTTCCGCTTTTTTTGCGATCCCCGGCCTCGGGCCGCTGCTTGTTGCGGGGCCCCTGGTTGCATGGATCGTCGGGGCTCTTGAAGGCGCCGTCGTCGTCGGGGGGCTAAGCGTGATTGGGGCCGGACTGCTGAGCCTCGGAATCCCCAAGGACAGCATCCTTCGTTACGAGACCGCGCTCAAGAACGACAAATTTGTGCTGGTCGCGTGCGGTTCCGCGGAGGACGCAGTCAAGGCAAAGGAGATTCTCGCACGCACCATGCCGGACTCCTTGGAACACCACAAATAGGAGGCGGAATCGCCTCCAGCTGCCGATTCGTGAGGAGCCCAAAATGACCCCGACCTTCAGCCGCGAGATACACCTGGCCTCCCGCCCAAAGGGAGTCCCAAAGGCCGAGAACTTCACGATGGTGCGGACCCAACTGCCTCCCCTTCAGGATCACCAGGTGCTGGTCCGCAACACCTTCATCTCGGTCGACCCCTACATGCGAGGCCGCATGAATGAAGGGCCATCCTACGTGCCGGCCTTCGAACTAGGGACGCCCCTTGAAGGGGGCGCCGTCGGCGAGGTCGTCGAATCGCGGGCCAAGGAGTTCAAGCCCGGCGACGCAGTGACGTCCAGATTTGGCTGGAGGGAGTGTTTTATCGCGCGCCCCGATGAGTTGAACCCGATAAGCCATGAGATCCAGCCACCCTCGGTTTACCTAGGCGCACTGGGCATGACCGGCATGACCGCTTGGGTCGCCTTGAATCTGATCGAACTGAAGAAGGGTGAGGTGATCTTCATATCAGGGGCCGCCGGGGCTGTCGGCAATGTGGCCGGCCAGCTGGCAAAACTGCGCGGATGCCGTGTCGTTGGATCGGCGGGATCGCAGGAGAAGGTCAGGTTTCTTCTGGATGAGTGCGGATTTGACGCCGCGATCAACTACAGGGAGGCGCCCATCGCCGAACAGCTCAAGATTGAGGCCCCCGATGGGATAGACGTTTACTTCGACAACGTGGGGGGCGACGCGCTCGCCTCCGCGCTTTCCGCGCTGAGGATCCATGGCCGAATCATTGCCTGCGGCGGAATTTCGGGCTATAATGACGAGGCTCCCCAGCCGGGCCCCCCGAACCTATTCAACATGATCACCAAGCGCCTTACGATGAAGGGGCTGATTGTCAGCGATTGGCTGGACCGCCGCGGTGCCTTTGAACGGGAAGTCGGCGACTATTTCCTGTCCGCCAGATTGAAGAACCATGAAACCGTGGTGGACGGAATCGAACGGGCCGCGGAGGCCTTCATGGGCCTCTTCGAGGGAAAGAACATCGGCAAGATGGTTGTGAGGATAGCTTGATCGGCCGCGCAACCAATATGCCCATCACAACCCTGGAATCGACGGTTGCAGCCCTCCTAGCCCCAGGGAAGGGTATCTTGGCGGCAGATGAGAGCTTCAAGACGATAGGCAACCGGTTCGAGGCGCTGAAGATCGCATCCACCGAGGAGAGCCGCCGCGCCTATCGCGAACTCCTGTTCGCAACCCCCAAGCTGGCGGAGCATATCAGCGGCGTGATCCTGTTTGACGAGACGCTGCGCCAAAGAATGGGCGCCACCCTGATGCCCGCGGGACTCGCCCATGCAGGGATGGTTCCCGGAATCAAGGTCGACAAAGGAACAGCCGCGCTGCCTCGCTTTCCGGGTGAAAAGTTCACCCAGGGGCTCGACGGGCTCCACGACCGGCTTCTGGAGTACCGGCAGCTGGGCGCACGCTTCACCAAATGGCGCGCTGTGATCACAATAGGCGAAGGCCTGCCGACACTGGCCAGCATCGAAGCCAACGCCCGCGCTCTCGCGCTTTTCGCCGCACTGAGCCAGGAAGCCAACCTTGTCCCAATCGTGGAACCCGAGGTGTTGATGGACGGAGACCACACCCTCGCGCGCTGTGAGGAAGTGACGACCCTTGTCTTGAAGTCGGTGTTCGCTGCGCTCTTTGAACACCGCGTCGCGCTCGAGGTGATGCTCCTAAAAACAGGCATGGTGCTGTCGGGCAAGGACTCCCAGCGGCAGGCCGGCATTGAAGAGGTTTCCGGAGCCACGATACGCTGCCTGCGTCGGGCCGTACCGGCTGCTGTGCCTGGAATCGTGTTCCTCTCGGGCGGGCAGAGCGCGATCGAGGCAACGGAAAGGCTCAACGCAATCTGCAGCGTGGGCGGCGCTCCGTGGAAGTTGAGCTTCTCGTACGGACGCGCGCTCCAGAACGAGGCGATGGAAGCCTGGCGCGGCTCACCCGCCAACATGGTGGCCGCTCAGAGCGCCCTCCAGCACCGCGCTGCATGCAACGGGCTCGCTGTCCAGGGAAGGTATTCGTCGCAGGCCGAGCGCGGTACTTAGGGTGCCAGCCCTTGAAGCAAGCCTATGAACAATCTCCCTGCCTCAGAGCCGTCGAGGAATCAGCGAATCGGAATCGCCGCGGACCATGGCGGCTTTGAACTGAAGCGGTATCTTTCGGGCATGCTGAGGGCAGACGGCCACCTTGTCGTGGACTTTGGGGACGACACGCTCAGCCCCGACGACGACTATCCCGACTTTGTGGTGCCTTTGGCCCAGTCCGTCGCGCGCGGCGCAATCGATCGTGGCATCGCCATCTGCGGCAGCGGAGTTGGAGCGTGCGTCGCCGCCAACAAGGTCAGGGGCGTCCGCGCATGCCTGATCAATGACCCGTTTTCCGCACACCAAGGCGTCGAGGACGACCATCTAAACGTGATGACTCTGGGCGGCCATGTCGTCGGAGAGGCTCTTGCCTGGGAGCTGGTTAGAACGTTTCTTGCGGCTCGCCCATGCGATGCGGAGCGCCATTGCAGACGTGTCGCGAAGGTCATGGAGCTCGAAGGCATGCAGCCCTCTGCGGAGTCCCGATGAGGATAAGCCCGCTAGCAGGAAAACCGGCGCCCGAAGGGATCCTGGTCGACATACCGCGGCTCATCACCGCGTATTACACCTTGATTCCCGATCCCAAGGTGGCCCCGCAGCGGGTGTCGTTTGGCACCTCCGGCCACCGGGGTTCGTCCTTTGATCGGGCCTTCAACGAATGGCACATCCTCGCGATCACCCAGGCGATCTGTCTCTATCGCAAGAAGCAGAAGATATCCGGGCCGCTTTTCCTGGGAATCGACACCCACGCGTTGTCGGCCCCTGCGTGCGCGACCGCGCTGGAGGTCCTGGCGGCCAACGGTGTCGAGACGATGCTCGCCGAGGGCGACGAATACACACCGACTCCGGTCATCTCCCACGCAATCCTGACCCACAACAGCGGTCAGATCAGCGGCCTCGCCGATGGAATCGTGATCACCCCCTCGCACAACCCGCCGCACGACGGGGGCTTCAAATACAATCCGCCCAGCGGCGGGCCCGCCGGAAGCACCGTCACCGACTGGATCGAAGCTCAGGCAAACACGCTGTTAGAGGCCCAGCTGAAAGGGGTCAGTCGGATTCCCTATGAGCGGGCTCTGCACGCAGCGACAACCCACCGGCACGACTACATGAGCGCCTACGTGAACGACCTTGATAACGTAGTAGACATGGAGGTCATTCGCGGAGCCAAAATACGCCTTGGCGTCGATCCGCTTGGGGGCGCGGGAGTCCATTATTGGGCAAGGATTTCCGAGCGCCACAACTTGAACCTGACCGTCGTGAGCGAGACGGTCGACGCCACTTTCCGTTTCATGTCGGTCGATTGGGACGGCCAGATCCGAATGGACCCATCGTCCTCCTATGCGATGCAGCGGCTGATAGGCATGAAGGACCGGTTCGACCTGTCGTTCGCCTGCGACACCGACCACGATCGGCACGGCATCGTGACAAAGAGCGCAGGGCTTCTTTCTCCCAATCACTTTCTTTCGGTCTCGGTTCTCAACCTCTTCCAGAATCGCCCCTTTTGGAGCAAGGCGGCCGCGGTTGGAAAGACCGTTGTAAGCAGCGCAATGATCGACCGGGTCGCCGCAAAGCTGGGAAGGAGCCTCTACGAAGTGCCGGTGGGCTTCAAATGGTTTGTCGACGGATTGCTCGACACCTCGCTTGGCTTTGGGGGCGAGGAAAGTGCGGGGGCATCTTTCCTGCGCATGGACGGCTGCACGTGGACGACGGACAAGGATGGATTCATCCCATGCCTGCTGGCGGCAGAGATCACAGCCCGGACGGGGCGGGACCCTGGCGAAGCCTACCGGGACCTGGCCGATGAGTTTGGCGAGCCATTTTACGACCGGGTGGAGGCGCCCGCAACGCCCGCAGAGAAGGCGCTGCTCGCGAAGCTATCCCCTGACCAGCTGAAGCTTACAGAACTGGCGGGCGATAAAATCCAGGCAGTCCTAACGCGCGCACCGGGAAACAATGCGCCCATAGGGGGCCTGAAGGCGGTGACGGAATGCGGCTGGTTCGCCGCGCGTCCATCAGGCACCGAGGATATCTACAAGATTTATGCGGAGAGCTTTCGCAGCGAATCCCATCTGCGCTCCATCCTGAAGGAGGCGCAGGAGATCGTCAGCGCAGCGTTGGCGCCTGCGGATCCCGGGGTCGCCGGTCCAAAGGCGCAGTCACCCAAGCAACGGACCGAAGGCAATCCGAACTGACCGATTCGTCCTGCGAGAACACCCATCATGAGCGATTCAAAGCCACCCGCTAATCCCCCACCCGACCTGCCGAGGGGCATGAAGGCCCTCACCGAACTCGCGATGGATCTCCGCTGGTCGTGGAACCATTGTTCGGACGAGTTATGGCGCCGCCTCGATCCCGCTCTCTGGGCTCGAACCTGCCACCCAAACGCGGTTCTGCAGGCAGTGTCGCGGGAGAATCTTGCCAAGGCACTGGCCGACGCCGACTTTTGCCGGCTGCTCGACCATTTGACTCAGGCACGCCGGGCGGCGGCGGCCGCTCCCGGTTGGTTTCAGCAGAAGTATCCGACGGCCCCGCTGACTTGCGTCGCCTATTTCTGCATGGAGTTCATGTTGAGCGAGGCCCTGCCGATCTATTCCGGAGGTCTGGGCAATGTGGCCGGCGATCAGCTCAAAGCGGCCAGCGATCTGGGCGTGCCGGTGGTCGGAGTCGGACTGCTCTACGCACACGGCTATTTCCGCCAGATCATCGACAAAAACGGGGCCCAACAGGCTCTCTATCCCTACAACGACCCCGCGCAGCTCCCTGTGACGCCTGTCCGGCTGCCAAACGGCGAGCTGCTGCGACTGGAGGTGGTGTTGCCAGGGAATTCCGTATGGCTTCGCGCATGGCATGTTCAGGTGGGTCGGCGAGAGCTCTATCTGCTCGACACGAACGACGCAGCCAATGTCCCCGTCCATCGGGGAATCACGAGCGAACTGTACGGAGGCGGGCCGGAGTTGCGCCTGCAGCAGGAAATTGTGCTGGGGATTGGCGGATGGCGGCTCCTCGACGCCCTTGGGATCAAACCGGAAGTCTGCCATCTGAACGAAGGGCATGCGGCCTTCGCCCTCCTGGAGCGCGCCCGCGGATTCATGAAGGAGACCGGCAAGCCGTTTGATGTCGCCCTTGCAGCCACTCGCACAGGCAACCTGTTCACGACCCACACGGCGGTCGCGGCGGGCTTCGACCTCTTCCCTCCCGGGTTGATCGAGCATTATCTCGGCCAGTATGCGACCGATCTGGGCCTATCGCCCCCTGAGCTGCTGGCCCTGGGGCGCCTGAATGCCAATGACGCCAACGAACCCTTCAACATGGCCTACCTGGCTTTCCGCGGCAGCGGAGCGGTCAACGGTGTGAGCGAATTGCACGGCCGGGTCAGCCGGCACATCTTCTCGCCGCTATTCCCCAGGTGGCCGGAGGACGATGTGCCCGTGGGTCACGTGACCAATGGGGTGCATATGCCGACCTGGGACTCGGCGGAAGCCGACGCGCTCTGGACGGACGCCTGCGGCAAAGGGCGATGGCTGGGGACATCCGCCACTCTCGAGGCCGATATCCGGCGCGTCTCCGACGAAAAGCTGTGGACCTTACGCTCGGCCAGCCGAAGGTCTCTGGTCGAATATGCCCGAGACAAATTGGCGAAGCAGCTGGCCGAACACGGGGCTGACGAGGAAACGAAAAAAAGAGCCCAGGCGCGGCTGAACCCCGACATCTTGACTCTGGGATTTGCGCGGCGCTTTGCGACCTACAAGAGGCCGAATCTCCTGCTCCACGATCCCGACCGGCTGCTCCGCATCCTCAAGAACTCGGAGCGCCCTGCGCAGCTCATCATCGCCGGCAAAGCGCATCCGGCGGACCAGGCGGGGCAGGCCCTCATCCAGGAGTGGATTCGCTTCATCCGCAGCAGCGACAAGAATCCGCCGGCGGTCTTCCTTGCGGACTACGACATGCTTATGGCTGAGCGCCTGGTGCAGGGGGTCGACGTTTGGATCAACACGCCCCGCCGTCCGTGGGAGGCCTGCGGCACGAGCGGCATGAAGGTCCTGGTCAACGGCGGATTGAACCTCTCCGAATTGGACGGATGGTGGGCCGAGGCCTACATGCCGCGAGTCGGTTGGGCCGTGGGCGACGGAAAGGAGCACGGCGATGATCCCTCTTGGGACGCCGAGGAGGCGGAAACGCTGTACGAGCGTCTCGAGCAGGAGGTGATTCCGGAATTTTATTCGCGGAACAAGAAGGGCGTTCCCGAGGCGTGGGTGGCACGCATGAGGGAAAGCATGGCCGGCTTGACGCCGAGGTTCGCCGCCAATCGCGCGGTAAGCGAATACACCGAGAAGCATTATCTGCCTTCCGCCGTCGAATACCGAGCAAACGCCGCGGGCAAAGGCGCGGTCGCGAAGGACCTGGTGGATTGGCGGAACGCCCTCGCCTCGAAATGGCCCTCGCTCCATTTTGGCGCCTTGAACGTGCAGAATGTTGGTGGACAGCACGTGATCAGGGTCGACGCCTTTCTCGGGGACATCGACCCGGGCTCCATCCGTGTGGAGCTGTATGCCGACGGCAGGAACGGCGGCGGTGCGGAGCGGCTAGAGATGACGCGGATGGAGAGCACGAAGGGCCCCACGAAGGGCTTTGTCTACAGCGCAACCCTCCCATCCGCTCGTCCGGCCAGCGACTATACGGCCCAGATTGTCCCGCGTCGCGATGGTCTCGCGGTGCCCCTCGAGGCGGCCGAGATTCTCTGGCAGAAATGAAAGAATCGCGTGAAGGCCCTCCCGAAGAAATCCATATGGAAGGCATGACATTTCATGCCGAGGACGGCCGACTCTGATGCCCCGGCAAGTCATCGTTGTGCGGCACGGTGAGACCCTGTGGTCGCTCACGGGCCAGCATACAGGGCGCACCGACCTGTCCCTCACGGAGAACGGCAAGCTCCGTGCCTCCAGGCTCCGCCTGCTATTGCGGGGGATCAATTTCGACCACGTGCTCACAAGCCCTCTGAAGCGCGCCCGGCAGACGTGCGACCTCGCCGGCCTTGGGACCTTTGCGCAGATAGAGCCCGACCTCCAGGAATGGGATTACGGCGACTTCGAGGGTCGAACAACGCCGGAAATCTGCGCGCAACAGCCAGGATGGAACGTATTTCAGGATGGGTGCCCCGGAGGCGAGTCCGTGGCGGAAGTGTCGCAGCGCGCGGACCGTCTATTGGCCGCCGTCAGGGCGTTGAGCGGAAATGTCGCCCTCTTCTCCCATGGGCAATTCCTTCGCGTGGTCGCCATGCGATGGATCGGACTCGCGGCCTCGGAAGGCCAGCATCTCGCCCTGGACACGGCCTCCATAAGCGTTCTCGGATTCGAACACCACAATGGGAACATCCCGGCTGTTTGCCTTTGGAATTCAGGCTCGGACACGGCGTCGGGCCTCCTGGCCGCGCCCAGAAGCGACCCGGGCAGAGCCTGATCAAGCAATGGGATCGGAGGCATTCGCGCCTTTGCCCCCGCTTTCCCTACGGTCCGTCGATAGCGGACTCCGTCCGGGCCGCCGCCCGCGACCCGCTCCCGAATCGATCGGCCTAGGCCCTCTTGCTGCCGATAAACGAGGCCAGAAAGAGAACCAGGAAGAGCACGAAGAGCACCTTGGCGACCATCGCCGCCGTGCCCGCAATGACACCAAAGCCCAGGATTCCGGCAATGATGGCAATGATGAGAAATGTGACAGCATAACTGAGCATAGGAAAACGGGTTAAACCGACTTTGAACCGCGCAATACTCCGAGCAGACCGGCAACGGCGGCGACGCATCCGCCGATAAGCAGCCAGATTGTCTTGTCCGTCGGCGCTCCATTGAACATCCGGGAAAAGCTTGAGCCAACCGAGTTCGAGGCGCCGATGCCGTAGACGATCAGGATGATGCCTCCGACAAGGAGGGCGAAAGAGATTATTCTGTTCATGATATTAGGTCTCCGATGCCTCCTCCTCCTCGGTCTCGAGCTGAGACCTGAGCATCCAAGCAGTCTTTTCGTGCTTTTCCATCAATCCCGTTAGGAAGTCGGCCGTGCCCGCGTCGCCATAGCGCTCGATGCAGGCGTCGCTATCGCTGCGAAGCTGAACGATCAACTCCTCGTGCAATGCGAGAAGCTCGGAGAGCATGTGGTCCCCGGACAGATCGATGCCCGGGTCGGCCGAGCAGCGTGCAGATTTCCCAAGGTCAGCCCAGTTGCCTCTGGCGCCAACGCCAATCGACCTAGCCCTCTCGGCCACGTCGTCTATCATCTCCGCCAGCAGTTCATACTGCGTTTCGAACTCCAGGTGGAGGCTTCGAAACTCGGGCCCGGTGACATTCCAATGGTAGTCGCGCGTGGTCGCGTAAAGCACGCTCTCGTCAGCAAGAAGGAGATTGAGCATCTGCCCCACCTCCAAACGGGCCTCGTCGTTTAATCCGATGTTCGTTTTCATACTCGATAATAAGAGCGGCCGGCAAAAGCCGGCCGCTCCGGTGGATTGAATTCTATCTGGTTTGTGTTCGGACCGCTGGGAGGCGCTATCAGCCCTTCACCGTCATGTCATTGACGACGGATTTCACCCCGCGTGTGTCCTGGGCCAGCTTCGTGACAAGGTCCTTTTGGGCGTCTGAGGTTGCGACACCGCTGATATTGACGACGGCGTTTTCGGTCACGACCTTGGTCGCAAGCGCGCTCGTCGCGGAATGGCTGAGCAGCGTGAACTTGACCTGCGAAGTGATTGAGGCGTCGTCAACAACTTCTCCAACGGTGCTTCCGGGGGCGGGGACCTCGACAACGATCTTGTTGCTAACGCTCTTAACGTTGTCGATTTCCTTGGCATAGATTTCGGTCAGATCTCTCTGGGCGTCGCTTGTGGCCGTGCCCGTGAGCGTCACCACGCCGTCCTTAACATCCACCTTTGTGGTCGTTGCGCTCACGTTTGCCTTCACCAGAAGCTCGCCGCGGATCTTGAGCGCAATCCATGCATCTGAGTGCTCGGGAATATCTGATTTCACGACGATCTCGTTGTTGACGCTGACGACGCCCGGAAGATTGTCCACGGTGTCCTCGGCAAGCGCCCTATCGTCCTTGTCCTGCACCGTGCCGGTCAAAGTGACAACGCCATCGGTCGCTTTGACATCTACGCGTCCCTCAAGGACCGTGCGGTAGTTGTAGGAAGCCTTTGCAGCGTCCTCGATCTTGCTGTCGGTGGATGAGGAGGCGAACAACGCGACCGGGAGGGTCGCGGCAAGTAGCAATGCGATGCGTGTATATGTTTTCATTTTGTCAATTTGTCGGGGGTGAGAATCTCGGGTGAGCGTTGCTGGAAGGCGGCCAATCGGCCGCCCGATTGTTTAGGGCGACCCGGTGCCAAGGCCCTTTGCGGGAGTGCCCGTTGGAACATGATTAGCCGCCATGGGAGCAGACTACCGGACTTTCCGTCGGGTCGCTATGGGGTGTTCAGAGTACGGGCTAATAGAACAGCCCGCATGGCTAGCTGTTCACCCCATTTCGGCGGGGATGCGGCGCGTGTAATCTCTCGGTCACAATGATCGCAACAACATCAGACTTTGGCTCTAAGTTCCCAGCCGCCCCTTCCACGGCGGAGCCCACACGGCGAGCGACTCATTCGAAGGAGGAGGCCGTCTACGACGCCGAACTCGTGCGCCGATTCCGATCAGGGGACGAGGACGCGTTTGCCGAGATCGTCACGCGCTACAGCGAAAAGATGTTCGCCGTCGCGTTCAGTCATCTCAGGAATCATTCCGACGCCGAGGAGATCGCCCAGGACACGTTCATCCGCGCCCACCGGGGATTGGAAAACTTTCGGGGAGAATCTTCGCTTGCGACGTGGCTGCACAAGATCGCCTTAAACCTCTCCTGCAATCGCCATAAGCACAATTTCTGCCGGCGTCGCCATGAGATGCTCTCGTTTGACAGCGTATTTAGCTCTGACAACAAGGAGACGTTCGCCGACATGATCGCATCCAAGGACCCAAGCCCCGACCGCGAGGCAGCGTTCTGCGAGTTCTCTGAGACGGTCGGCAGGTGCTTGGGAAAGCTCGGCGTCAGCCAGCGCGAGATTCTGACGCTGCGCAACGGGCTGTGCCAATCGTACAGTGAGATCGGCAAGGCGCTTGGAATTAACATAGGCACGGTGAAGAGCCGCATTGGGCGGGCCCGAGAGAATCTTCGCCTGCTTCTAGCCGACGCGTATCCCGAAATGGCATCCGAATCCCCGGGCGTTGGCTGGTTTGAGCCTATTCGGACCTTCGGGCGCGTCGCCGCCGCGAGCGTCTAAGGGCCTCAACGCGCAAAGGCCCATTCTTCTTAGGCAAGCGGTGCGTCACACAATCGTGACCTGGACGCTGCTCTCAATTATTCCCCGGGCAATCGCGTAGCGTGTCAGGCCAGCCGTGTCGTGGATATTCAACTTGTCCATTAGATGCTGCCTGTGCTTCTCCACGGTCTTGATGCTGATGTTTAAGCCCGCCGCGACCTGCTTGTTGGCCTGACCTTCCGCAATCAACTGGATGACCTCCAGTTCGCGCGACGTCAGCCCCGTCGCCTTTTTTATCATTAGCCCTCCTGCCTTGTCCGGAGCCTGGTAGTGCTCGCGAAGACGCTTCGAGACCTGCGGACTGTAAAAGGTGTGTCCCTCCATCACCTCGTGGATGGCTTTGGCGAGAATCTGTGCCGAAGTCTGCTTGATGAGGAAGCCAACGGCACCCACGGCTATGACCCTGTCGATGTAGGCGTCATCGCTATGTGCCGAGAGAATCAGAACCTTGGTGCCCGGCGTCGCCGATAGGATCTGCCGAGTCGCCTCCAATCCGTTGAGTAGCGGCATTGCTATGTCCATGACCACAACGTCGGGGTGCAGCGTTGCGGCCAATTCGACCGCTTCGCGGCCGTTTCGGGCCTCTCCGACAACCTCGATGCGCCCGTCGGCGACCAGGAGCGCCCGCAGGCCCTCCCTAACTATCGTGTGATCATCGGCTAACAGGGTTTTGATTAGATTCATTGTATCAGGCAGCGAGCCTACGTTTACAGGGAAGCAGCGCGGAAATCATTGTGCCGCGCCGGGGCGCGGAATCTATTTTGAAAGTACCACCCACCATTTCGACACGCTCGCGCATGCCAATCAGGCCCAACTGTTTAGTCTTTCGGGAACGGAGGATGCGCTCGGAGTCAAACGACCTGCCGTTGTCCTTTATCTCCATGAGCACAGCGTCCGGCAGGCTCTTGATCGCAACGCTGACGATGCTTGCCGCAGCATGCTGGGATATGTTCATGAGGGCGGCCTGGGCGACTCTATAGAGCACGGTCCGCTTGTCATTACCCAGCTTTTCGACACCGGCAAACGTCGAGAAGCCGACCTGCAGACCGGTACGTCTCGTATACGCCTTCAAGTAGGCGTGCAACGCAGGTATCAACCCGAGGTCATCAAGCAGGGTCGGGCGCAGGCCGCGGGCAAATTGGTGGACGATGTCCACCGATCTCTCGACGAGACGCTGCGTATAGCTGATGTGCTTTGAAAGGCTCTTTTTGTTGGCGCCGGCCTCAAGCTTCAAGGTGGCGAGCTGCACGTTTATCCCGGTCAAAGTTTGCACGATTTCATCATGAAGCTCGCGGCTGATCTCCTTGCGCTCCTCCTCTTGCGCCAACAATACCTGGTGCGAAAGGCGCCTCAGGCGAACCTGCATCTGACTCGCTTCCGAAAGCAGGAGGCGATAGTTTTTCTCGCTCAGCCGGAGCAACCGTTCGGCGGCCCCCTTTTTGTTCACCTCGGCCTTCAACCGCTTGTTGGCCGCCAGCAGATCCACCGTGCGTCTCTTGAGCGCGTCGTTTGAATGTTTCAGCTCGGCCACGCCGTCAATCAGCGCACGGCGCGTCCTCTCGACCGGCGCCAACGCATCCAAATAAAACGCCCCCGCCCGCCTCATGGTCTTGGCTCGAACGGCGTCCGTGCAATCTACGGGCATGAGCGCAAGAAGGGCCTGCCCATGAATCCGTGCGAGGCTCAGGGTCTCAAATCCCCCTGAAATCGCCGAATTTCCCAAATCCTCCGCCCTCTGCGAAGGCCGCCGGGCGGATCCGCGCAATCTTTCGCGCAGTTCCTCCTGATAGCGTCGCGAAAAGCTATGGATCTTTTGCATCAATGAATCGATCGAACGCTCATTTCGTGGGATAATCGGAGATTCTAACCATTAATTTGGGTGCTACGGCGGCCGCTGCGGGATGTATCCGCAAAGGTGTCATAGTGGCATTCATGTGTCGATGGGGTATGCACCCCACGAACAAGACCCGTTGGAATAGGCAACCCCTAGCGCACCAACGAGAACCCCGCACGAACCGTGTCGGCAGGCTTGTCGTAGTCCCGCAGGCTTTCGCCGTAGCCTTTGAAATACTGGATCAGGAAGTAGGTGGCGAAGTCCACGAACCTAACCTTGATCGGGAAATTCATATCAAACTCACTCGTGAGGTGCCTTAGATCATTCCCCGCCCAGCCCGAATAGGACAGAGAAGGCCCATTGCCGAGCGCCATGATCACCTGCCAGTCGCCATAGCCACGGTAGGCCTTCAGGTCGGGGTTGTCCGAGAGCCCGCCCACATAATCAGAAACGCGAACCTGCATGATGGCATGCCATTTCTCCGGCCGGCCGAGGAGCACACCGGAGCGGACAAAAAGCGTGTTGAGGCTGCGCGATTCCACAGAGCCCTGGCCGTTCGATTCGTGCTGATATCCCGACCGAAAGCCAAGCCACCTCAGGCCGCCCGGCGATGCGCCCGAGGTGCCTTCCGGTGTGAGGAATTGATAAAACAGTGAAGGCATGTAACTCGTGTCATAGAAGGGGCTTGAGCTCGCGTTAATGTCCCATAACGAGCGTTGCGTATATCCGAATTGGACGGTCTGTTGTGCCGCCTCGTTCGGATCGCCATCGAGCGAAAGCACCCGGTATTTGAAACTGAACTGGAATTTCGCGCCCGGAGCCTTCGGCCCGTATATGAAGTATGTGGGATCCAACACACTAAAATGCTCGGCGAAGCTGCGCTGCAGTGTGGAAACCAGCATTCGCCGTTCATGCGGCGGCTCTGGCGTGGCAGCGGCTTCAGAAGCTTGAAGGCCCACCCTCATTACGGCACGGGCTTCGTTGGGAAGACCCTGGGAAACCTCCAAGATCAGGCTGCCGGTGACGTCGGGAGGAAGCGTGAGGGAGTATGACCGATTTGCAAAACGGCCGGGACCCAGTGTGGTGGCGCCACCCGACGTCAACCTCAGCTCGACCGGCCAGGAACGCTCGCCCAGCAACACGCGACCCAGCAACGAGGGAGGCGGGGCAAAATCGACCGACAATACGCCTGAATTCAAGGCCAGCAAGCCAACGGAAATGGTACAACCAGGCGCAACGCATTCAGTGGGCGTAACCAAGGCGATCGACATGCGTTGCGCCTGGGCCATTCCCAACAGAGGCACCGCCCCGGCCAAACCCGCAAAGACCCGGAATGCGAAACATCGTCGCATCCAAAGGAAGGGGGGATCTAACACTTTTCATAATAGCGTCCATCCCAAGGCCCTGTCAAAGCAGGCAAGGAGAAGACCGGTCGGCCCGGAGAATCGCATAATCAGCTATCACAGAACGCCTAAAGTGGTAAAGAAAGGGGCGGACTCCCGTGTCTGGGGACAAGACCCCATAGGCTGCATCAGTCCGGACGCCTAGACTCGATTGAGGGGAACCGAGCTCGCAGGTCCGCCAGAATCCAAATCCCAGTCTATCGAACCACGCAAGACGGCACGAACGTCCATGGAGCCTTTAACCCAGGGAACCCAGACGGCTTTGGAGCCACTATTATCGTTATGAAGATCCCACGCTACAGCCGCAGTCTGAGAATAGGGCTCGGATTGTTTGCCGTATTCGCAATAGGAGTCGTCCCTAAAGCATCCGCCAAGGTCATCACAATCGCCGGTGAAGACGGTACCGCAGCCGCCCCTTGGGTTGAAATCAAGGATGATACCTATTCGCAGCGCGCCCATTTCGCCGACGGAGTCGCCCGTCTTTCGTCGATGCTCGACGACCAAATTAGCGTGCTCAAAGCAAAGCGCGCCACAATGACGATCGACATGAAGGAATGGGATTTCGCGATGAAGGAAGTGGACGATTCCCGTGAGTATCTGACGAGCAAGATGAGCCAATTGAAGCAGGCAACGACGCCGGGCACATGGGCCGCCGCCAAGGATAAGATAGGCGAAGCGTGGAAGCGTTCGCAGCTCGCCGTCGACAAGATGAACTCGACAATCACGAGTTAAATAGAAGGCCTACCACGAATGGCCCCCAAGAAGAGATACGCACTCACGGTGGCAAAAAAGAAATGGGACTCGAGCCTCCCCATAGTTGTGGCCCATATTCCGTGGGATCAATTCGAGGCCATTGGAGGGCCGGGGGCCTACGCGCTTGAGATTGAGCGTATGGGCTCAAGCGCCGTCGTTGTATCCAAATCCCCTGACGGAAAGTGGGCCAGTTTCACAAAGATTGAGAAGGTGTGGGCGGAAATTTGCGCCGTGACTCCCCTCGACTCCCTCGAATGGCAGACCATGCCGGTCGATGCTGAGAACTACCCTTGGGAGATATTCGCACGCAGCTAGATCAGGTCATGGCATCTGGTACATTTCGAGAAGGGCGATGCCGGACGAACCGCCAGCGCTGTTGACCTGCGCGGTGTAGGTGCCGGGGGAAAGGGTCACCAGCACGGCCGAATCAGCCGATGTGGTGGGCAGCGGGAAAGCGGACACGGCGTTGAAGGCTGCCTGAAGAGCCGCCGTCCCGCCCCAGCGGTCATTGAAACCCACAACGTTCTGGTTGGAGTCCAGGACCGTAAGCTGCGGATCCGCCATCGCTCCCGCGACCGAAAACGCCGTAAGTGAGGGACCTATTCCTCGAATAAGGATGGTCGTGCTCGAGGTCCCGGTGATTACAAACCCGACTGTCAGCACATTTGGCCCGGTACCCGCGAGTCCGCGGGCCGACACGTTGCTGTAGTGCGCCGACGGCGCGGAGCCCGTGCTTGCATCATAGGCCTCAAGGAGCACCACCCCCGTCGCGCCGTTCGCCCCGTGCACTTCGGCCGTGTATTGGCCAGGGGTAAGGCTTGTGAGAACCGCGGCGTCCAACGACGCCGCGGGCAACGCAAAGGCGCCCGACTGCGCGAATGCCGCCGCCAGCGCGGCCGTTCCACCCCATCCGCTATTCGATGCAATCGGAAGGCTGGCTGAGGAGAATAAGACAAGCTGCGGATCGGCCAAGACGCCGGTCACTCCAAAGGTCGAAAGTGTGGGGCCGACCGCGCGAACGAGCGCGGACTCCGTGCCCGTTCCTCCAATGACAAATCCTATGATAAGCGTCTGGTTCGCGACGCCGCTGAAGCCGCGCGCGGACACATTCGTGAGGCGGCTGGGCGAGGCGACCGGAGTGACGAGCAGGGGCGTGGGAAATGAGATGGTCGCCGAAAAGCCGTTGGCGACTTCGACGTCGTAGGTGCCCGCGTCCGACGTCTGGACGTCCAAGATGGTGAATGATGGGCTTGTGGCTCCCGCGATCGGGGCCTCGTTCTTGCGCCATTGGTACGTGATCGAGGCATCCCCTGTAACCGCCACATTGAATGCCGCGGCGCCGCCCACCGTCGTGGAAACCGGCACCGGTTGCAGCACGATGGAAACGGGGACCGGCGGACCGCCGACCGGCTCCACGGTGAGGGCCACGCTCGAGCTGCTCACGGTTCCCGCCGGATCAGCGATCACGACTGAGTAGCTCCCGGCGTCGGCAAGCGACACGGTCGGAAAGTTCAGCCAGGAAGACACCGCCCCGGGTATTGGCACCCCACCCTTCGACCATTGATAGGTGATTGGAGGGGAACCCACAATTCCCACGGACAGACTGGCCGTGCCTCCGACCGTAACGGAGGTTGCGCTGGGCTGATATTGGAAGATGGGGGCGAAGGGCACGGCTGTCACGGTCAGCACGGCACCTAGGCTCGTCGCAGAGCCTGCGCCGTTGCTCGCGACGACCGAATACGTGCCCGCGTCCGACAGCTGGACGCTCGGAAGCGTGAGCACCGTTGTCGTTGCATTCGCGATCGGAATCCCGTTCACCAGCCATTGATAGGTCACGGGCCCGGTGCCGGACGCCGCCGCGGTGAAGCTGGCCGAGGATCCCACGGTGGCCGAGCTCTTCTCCGGATCCAGCGTGAAGGAAGGGGGCACGATGAGCGATTGGATTGTCAAGCTGACCGGGGTCGACACGACTGCGCCGACGGAATTCGTGATCGTTACCGTGTAGGAACCCGCATCCATCGCGACGACGTTTGCAATCGAAAGCGTCGGAGAGCTCGCGCCGGAGATCGGCGTCTCGTTGAGAGACCACTGATAGCTCAAGGCGCCGGAACCGGCAGCGGTCACGGAGAACTGCGCCGTCGAGCCCACGGTCGTGGACTGGGCTGCCGGGCCGACAAGAATTTGTGGGGCCGTGAGGCCGCTGTCGCCCGATTGCGGGTCTGTTACCGTCAACGTAATGGTCGAAGGTGCGCCCGCGCCGAGGGAATTGGTGGCGCTGGCGGTCAGCGTGTAGGTGCCGGTCGTCGCGGGGGCTCCAGAGACCGCGCCCGTCGTGGAATTGAACGAAAGCCCTGAAGGCAGGCCCATGAGGTCAAAGGTCAGCGGATTGTTGGTCGCCGTTAGCATGTACGAGAATGCTGACCCTGCCGGGCTCGTGATGGTGACCGCGCTCGAGATCGCGGAAAAGTCGCCGATCGTCAGGATCAGGTTCAGCGGCAGGCTGCTGCCATAGGTATTGGTGGCGGTGATGGAGACGCGCACAACCTGCGGCACCGTTGGAGTGCCGCTTATGAGTCCTGAGGCCGCATCGAGGGACAGGCCCGTGGGAAGTCCGGTTGCGGTGAAGCCCGTAGGGGAATTCGACGCAGTGATCGTGAAGCTGAGCGGAGCGTTCACGGGAGTGGACACCAGCAGCGAGCTCGTGATTGCCGGGATGGGACCCGCGGGGTTCATCGTCCACATGAGGACGAGGACCGCGCCCTGGCCGTTTCCGTTGTTCGCGCTGATCGATGTGAAAAACAGGCCGGCCGTGGTGGGGGTGCCACTGATCTGGGCGCCTGAAGCCGTAAGCCCGGGCGGAAGCTGCGCAATATTGTAACTCGTGGGGCCATTTGAGGCGACAATCGTGTAGAGAAACGGCGTTCCAACCGTTCCCACAGCCGCCCCGTCACTGGTAATCGTTGGCGACCCTGCCGCCGGATCCACGGTGATCTGGAACGGATACTGGCTGATGACCGTTCCGAACGAGAGATAGAGGGTGCCCTTGAATGGCCCCACCGTGTCCGTCGTGCCGCTGACGATTCCCGTCGAATTGTCGACGGAAAGCCCCAATGGCAGGCCGTTCGCGGTGTAGGTCGTGCCCGTGGGCTGCGGCGGATCGGTAACGACCTGGAACGAATAGGGCTGGCCCACCACGGGATCGGGAAAGTACGTCTGGGCTCGGCCCGCGGTTACGAGGCTGACGAACCCTAGCGCGAGCGGCAGGAAGCGAAATAATGGGGTTGGCAGGCGTTTCATGGTCGTTTTGGGGTTGAGCCCTGCGCCCAAAACAGGCGACGAGCTGGGGGAGGATTCATAGGCAGGTTGCGCCTGGGAAAAATATACCCGGGGAGAACCCGCCGAAATGGGGCACCCACCCACTCTTCCGTCTGCTTTGACCTCATGGAAAGGGCCCTCCGCCCAACAGCCGGACCCCGCAAAACGGGAGCCGCACCGAGGCTCCCGTGGCACCTCCCTGGCGGTTGTTGATCGCGGATGCCGCGCACCCGGCGGTCGAGCTCACTCCCCACGCCTGAAGTCCCGGTCTCATGGCACCTCGTAGACTTCGACGAGGGCGACGCCCGTCGAATTGTTGGCCCCGATGACTTGCGCCGTGTATGAGCCCGGCGGAAGGGCGACGACCATGGCGCTGTCCGCAGACCCCGCCGTCAAATCGAATGCCCCGACCTGACCGAACACCGCCGTCGTTGCTGCGGTGACCGTCGCTTGGACGGGTGAGACGCCCAAGGTCGAGGCGTTGCTCCATCCCGCGTTCGTCGCCATCGCGATGCCGTTGCTGTCGAAGAGCGTGAGTTGCGGCGAAGCCAAGACGCCGGTGACGCCAAACGCCGTGAGGCCCGGTCCGTCGGCGCGGATCAGGACGGTCTCGGTGCCGGCTCCGGATACCGAGAAGCCGGCGATAAGGGTCTGGGATCCGGTGCCGGCCTCGCTCCGCGCCGACAGGTTCGCGAAGTGCGCCGTCGGAGTCCCGGTGTCCGCATCGTAAACCTCCACAAGGACGACCCCGCTATCTCCGCTTGTGGAGCTGATCTGCGCCGTGAATCCGCCGGAGCCGAGACTCGTCAGCAGCGCCGCATCCTTGGAGCCCGCCTGAAACGCGAAGGCGCCGACCTGTGCAAATGCGCTTGAAAGCGCGGCCGTCCCTCCCCATCCGGAGTTTGTGGCTATCTGCACGCTGGCCGAGTTGAATAGCGTTAGCACGGGGTCCGGAAGCACGCCGGTGACGCCGAACGCCGCAAGCGCTGGCCCGTCTCCGCGAAGGAGGATGCTTTCGTTGCCAGTGCCGCCGATCACGAATCCGCCGATCAGGGTCTGCGATCCGGAGCCTGCGTTGGAGCGAACCGACAGGTTGGTCAGATGGGCCGTCTGAGGGCTTCCCTGTGTCGGAGTCGGAGTCGGCGTGGGCGTCGGGCCCGAGACCGTAAGCGTCCCCGAGCCGCTCAAGCTCGATCCCGCCGGATTGGCGAGTTCCACCTGGAAGAGATCGCCGCTCATCAGGACCGACGGCGCGGCTATCGTCAGCGTGGCGGTCGTCGAGCCGCTGAATAGGGAGTTGTTTTCGACATTCGTCCACGTCGCTCCCGCGTCAACCGACGTCCGCCATTGGTAGGTCATGAAAGAGCCCGATGCCGCGATCGTGAAGCTGGCGTTTTGTCCGAGCGCGACCGACTGGCTGGACACCTGTGTTCCGGCCGGCGGAGCAACTATGGCAGCGCCGAGGTTTATGGCCTGATTGTCGCCATCGGCGACATAGAGATTTCCGGAGGCGTCCAAAGCGATTCCCTGGGGATAGTAGAATCGGGTCTGGGGGCCATTGAGCGTTGTCACTGAGCCGCCCGGGGTGACTTTGCGGATTGCGCGATTGTACGTGTCCGCGACAAAGAGGTTTCCCGAGCCGTCCACCGTCAGTCCGTACGGCTGATTGAATCGGGCCGCGGCACCGGTGCCATCCGTGAAGCCCAGCATGCCGGCGAGGCCCGCAAGGGTCGAAACGGTGCCGGAGAGGTCAATCTTTCGAATGGTCGCGTTGAAAAAGTCTGCAACATACACATTGCCCGAGCCGTCCACCGACACGGCGAGGGGTCCGTGGAATCGGGCAGAGCCGCCCGTTCCATCGCCGCTTCCGCTCTGGCCGGCCACACCGGCGAGAGTCGTGACCGTTCCGCCGGCAGTGATCTTGCGAACGGTGTTGTTGTTCGTATCCGCCACATAAAGGTTGCCGACGTCATCCACGGCGACCCCGCTGGGCGAGGAGAAGCGGGCTCCCGTGCCTGTGCCATCGGAGCTCCCCGCGACGCCCGCTAGACCTGCGAAGGCCGTCACCGTACCGTCCGGAGCGATCTTTCGAATGACCGAGTTCCCGGTGTCCGCCACGTAGAGGTTGCCGCCGGCATCCGCCGCGACACCCGAAGGACTCGAAAAGCTCGCGTTGGCTCCCACGCCTTCGGCGCTGCCCAGAATTCCCGCGGTTCCGGCGATCGTCGTCACGGCACCCGCCGCAGTCACCATTCGAATGGTGTTGTTGTTGCTGTCGGCGACGTAAAGGTTTCCAGAACCGTCGCTCGCGACACCATACGGATACGCGAATTGCGCATGGATACCCACGCCGTCCGCGCTGCCCTTGGTGCCGGCCGCGCCGGCCAGCGTGCTGACGACCCCCGGCGAGTCCATCGCCCGAATAGTGTGGTTGCCCGTGTCGGCAACGTAGACGGTCCCGGAACCGGTCGAGGCAATGCCGCCCGGATAAAAGAATCTCGCCGCCGCCCCGGTTCCATCGGCGTTGCCCCCGGTACCCGGCGTCCCTGCGAGCGTCGACACGCTGCCCGCGGGAGAGATCTCGCGAATGGTCTGGTTGGAGGTATCGATCACGTAGACGTTGGCCGAACCATCGACCGCCACGGCAGCCGGATGATTGAATCGGGCCGAGGCACCTTGTCCGTCGACGCTTCCCGCATTGCCGGCGCTTCCGGCCAGGGTCGAAACCGCCCCCCCGGGTGTCACGAACCGGATCGTGCTGTTGTCCAGGTCGGCCACATAGATGTTGCCGGAGGAGTCGACCGCGAGGCCCACCGGGTAGTCGAACCGCGCCGAGCTGCCCGCGCCGTCGGCGCTGCCGTTCTGCCCCGCGACACCCGCCAAAGTCGTGACGACGCCGGCCGCGGTCATCTTGCGAATCGTGCAGCTGTTCGTGTCGCACACGTAGACGTTCCCCGCGGCGTCCACAGCTATCCCCTGAGGAAGATTGAAAAGCGCGGCGACGCCCGTGCCATCCGCACTTCCCGCGACTCCCGCGGTGCCGGCGAGTGTGGTCACAACTCCTCCCGGAGTGATTTTGCGGATATTCTGATTGCCGCTGTCGGCAACGTAGACGTTGCCCGCCGCGTCGACGGCAACGGCATAGGGATAAAGGAAGAGGGCGCCGGATCCGGAGCCGTCGCTGCTTCCCGGCTGACCCGAATTGCCGGCGAATGTCGTGACCACGCCGCCCGGCGTCACCTTTCGGATGGCGTGGTCCCCGCCGTCCGCCACGTATATGTTGCCGGCGCTGTCCACGGCAACGGCCGATGGGTTGAAGAAGCGCGCATTGGTCCCAGTCCCGTCGGTGTGGTCGAGCGCGGCTGGGTCACCCGCGAGGACGGAGAATCCGTAGACCTGCGCATCCACGTGGCCCGCGAACGCGGCGACCGCGGCCCCCGCCGCAAGGAGTCGACCAAGGCGTCGGCTCATTCCCTCGCGCGCCGCCGAAATGTCAGCAAAAAGGCCGTTTTTTCTCATAGTAGGTCCCATGGGTTGCCTGCTTAGATGCGCCGCGGGCGCACCTGTTGCTGGGGTCCACTACTACTATCGGCCCGTTTGGGAGCCTATCGTGCCAGGCGCCACCGCCTGTTCAAAGGGCTCCCGGGTGATCTTCCCGTAGTCCAGCTTGATGAGGCGGTCGGCGCAGTCAAAGTAGCGGTCGTCGTGCGAAATCACCAGTACGGCCTTCCGGAGCTGACGGAGCTCCGGAAGCAGCTTTGTATAGAAGACTTCCTTGAATAGGGGATCCTGGTCGGAGGCCCATTCGTCAAACAGGTAGAACGGCCGGTCCTCGATGTAGGCGCAAAGGAGGGCCAGGCGCTTGCGCTGGCCCTGGGAGAGCTGCGTCGTGGAGAACACGCCGTCTTTGATCGAGACCTTGTGGTCCAGATGAAGACGCGCCAGGTAATCCCGGGCGCGTCGGTCGGCATCGGCGCCGCCCTTTGCAAAAATCCGCTCGAACAGGAAATAGTCCGCGAAAACCGCCGAAAAGCACTGGCGGTAATCGTCGCGGTTGTCGTCGCCGATCGCGATCCCGTTCAGTCGGATCTCCCCGGCCAGGGGCGGATACAATCCGGTGATCACCTTCGCCAGGGTGGATTTCCCACTTCCGTTGCCGCCTATTAGAAACACAAGCTCGCCCGGCCTCAGGGTGAGGTCGATCGGCCCAAGCATGAAATTGTCGTCCTCCTTCTCCCTGTAGTAATGGTGTTCCACCTGTATAAGCTCCAGGGTTTCAAAGGGTTCCGAATAAAACCGGCCGGACCCAATCGCGCCGTTGTCGCTTGGATGAAGCGACAGCGAAAGCCCGAGCTGCTCCACCTTGTGAAGGGACACATTCGCGCGGCTGAACACCGACAGACTCCCGAGCAATCCCGCCAAGGGTCCCATCAGATAAAGGGTGGCGATCACGAATCCGGTCATGGCCTGCGGGCTGACCGTCTGTAAATGGGGCAGCAGGAAGAGAATCAGGCCTATCAGAGCCAAAAAGAGAAGCTGGCTCCAGTTCTGCGCCAGAATGAAGCGAAGCTCCGCCGCGACGTTGTGCCTCTGGCAGACCTCCGCCGCCCGGACAACGTCCTCCCTCAGGAAGGATTCGCGGCGCGCACGATGAAGCTTCATCTCCTTGATCCCCTCCGTCAGCGACCGGAAATGCTGGAAAAGGCGGTCCTGACCGTCCCGCGCGGCGACCAAGTGCCCGAAACCGCTTCGGATCAGCACGCGGTAGGTGACAGCGCCAATGGCGCCAATCACGAACATCCCGAGAAACACGGGAAACGAAAGCCATGCGAGGTAGGCCGCTCCGCCGAGCAGCACGGCCGAGTTGAAGGCAAATATCGGGATGCTGAGCGTCGCCTGCGTTATCCCTAAAATGTCCTCGGTGAGCGCGACCATGAGCTTCGGCGCTCCCAACTCCTCGATCTGTCGCAGCGGCACGGAGAGGATCTTGGTCACGAGATCCAGGCGCAGGCGCGCCGTGGTCGCCTGGGAAAAGCGCGCAAGGGTCACCTGCGCAAGGGCATTCGTCAGGAAGCGGCCCAGCCCCATTGCGCAAAAGGCAATGACCAAGGTTGCGCCAAGGGTGCCGTGGCGGTTCATCGCGAGGGTGATCAGCGCGAGCAGCCCAGTGCTGAAAGCACCGCTGAGCAGAGCCGCAAGCGAGGTCCAGATCACCATTGCCGGCGAATAGCGTATCAGAAATCGCAGGAGCGTCATGGAAGGGCTCTAAAATAGCCGCCCGACGGCACCTGCGGAAGTAGGTGTCCACCCCAGCTCACGGGGCCCATGAGGCTCCGGGCTATCCCGATTGGGTGGGGAACCCCACAACCGGGGGGCGTCCGCCGACTGTCAATCTGGACATGCCACTTGCCGTGCCTATGCGTGGATTTTCGCCAGAACTCGAGTGGCTCGTGGCCATCCTTGGCGTGCCATTTCATCCCGTGACGCTCGCCGAGGCCGTCGAGCGCATCGAATTGATGGTAGCCGACGGCGGCACCCATTATGTTGTCACCCCGAACGTTGACTTCCTTGTAAAGGTGCAGCGGGACGGCGGGTTACGGAGCATCCTCATCAATGCCGACCTGGTGCTTTGCGACGGAAAGCCCATTGTCTGGGCGTCCCGCTGGCTGGGAGGGGCCCTGCCCTGCCGCGTTGCGGGATCCGATCTGATACCGCTGGTGCTTCAAAGGGCCGCCGAAAAGGGATGGCGCATCTTTATGCTCGGCGGCGACCCCGAGGCCGTGTCCGAGGCCGCGCGCCGTATCGCCGCAGACTATCCGGCGCTTCCCAAAGTCGCGTTCTATTCCCCTCCCTTTCGCCCGCTGAACGAAATGAACGATCCCGAAATCATCGAACGCGTGCGCGCGGCGAATCCGGATATACTCCTCGTCTGTTTCGGCTGCCCAAAGCAGGAAAAGTGGATCTCGAGGCACCACCGCGAACTGGGTGTCCCGGTGACCATCGGCGCCGGCGCCACCATCGACTTTCTTGCCGGCAGGATGGCGCGCGCGCCGGTATGGATGCGGCGAAGCGGCACTGAGTGGCTCTTTCGCCTCGCTCAGGAGCCCAGGCGCCTGGCAAGGCGCTATGCCGACGACCTGCTCCATTTCTTTCCGGCAATAGCGCTTCAGCGATGGCGCCAGAGGCGCGCCGTTCCGAAATCACGAAGAAAGGGTCAGCCGTGAAGATAGCCATTTCAACCTCCGTCATCCAACGCGGCCGGTCCGGGGTCGGCCAGTACGTGCTCTCGCTTGTGCGAGCCCTTCTTCCCGACGCAGCGCGGAACGAATTTACGCTATTCGTCCTCGAGGAGGATCTGGACCTATTCGGATTTGCCGCCGGCTCAATGCGCATAGAGCCCGTCTCCGAGCGTCACCGCCCCCCCCTAAAGGACATCCTTTGGCATCAAACGGCGCTTCCGCACCTCCTGCGGCGCAACGGAATCGATGTCCTGCATGTGCCGAGCTACCGGCGAATGCTTTGGCCGAGGCCATGCGCCCTGGTTTCGACGATTCACGATCTCGCCCCTTTTCACCTCTCGGGAAAATACGACCGGGCCCGGATGTTCTACGGCCGCGTTGTCGCTGGGGCGCTCGCTCGGCGCCAGGATGAGATTGTGGCCGTTAGCCGAGTGACCGCCCGCGAAATCGAATCCCGATTCAGGGTGCCGGCCGCGCGCATCACCGTCATTCCCAATGGGATTGATCACGCCCGATTCCGGCCCGGATCCCGGGAACTCGCCCGAGAGGCCGTCTGCGCCCGACGCGGACACGAGGGCCCCTTCTTCCTCTACGTGGCGCGCCTCGAACACCCCGCGAAAAACCACGCGGGGCTCATCGAAGCCTTCAACCGGTTCAAAGCGCGAACCGGGTCGCCCTGGAGGCTCGTGCTGGCCGGAGGAGACTGGCACGGCTCCGGAACCATCCGCGGACTGGCCCGCGCCTCGCCGTTCCACAGGGACATCAATCTTCTCGGATTCGTGCCATCCGCTGACCTGCCCGAGTGGTACCGCGCGGCCGATGTCTTCGTCTTCCCGTCCTTCTACGAGGGATTCGGACTGCCGCCCGTCGAGGCGATGGCGTGTGCCTGTCCCGTTCTTTCGTCGACTTCCGGCGCTTTGGGCGACACTGCAGGCGGGGCGGCCGGCAAGCTGGAGCCCGAGGACATCGGGCAGATCCAGGCACAGCTGGCCCGCGCGGCGTCCGATGCTGCGTGGAGGGACGAGCTTCGCGCGGCGGGCCTCGCCCGGGCACGGGATTTCGACTGGGGCGCGACGGCGGCCGCCACCCTCAGGGTTTACGCGCGAGCAAGCCTGCGCTCACCTCGTCCAGAGGCGGCCGGCTCAAGCCGGAGCCGGCCCCATCACAGTGAGAATCGGGGTCCCGCGGGCCCAATTCCGCAGGCGGCGGCGCGACTTGCCGCCCCCATTCAACCGCAGTCGACCCTATCCCGCCATGATGAGAGAAATTGAAAAAGAGCCGAATGGGACCAAGGCGGAGGTCAATGAGCTCAGGCGCCTGAACCTCCAGCTCGAACGGCGCGTCGAGTACTATGCCGCTTTCATGGGAAGGGAACACGCCGAAATCGACGCCCTTTCCCAGTCCATTTCACACGACCTGCGCTCTCCGCTCACCATCATCGGCGGCTTCGCGGACCTGCTGGCCAAGCATACGGGGCCGAATCTCGATGAAACCGGCCGCCACTACCTCCAGAGGATCACAACGGCCACGTCCCAGGTCGGCCAGATGCTCGACGAAATCCTCGCGCTTTCAAAGGTGAGCCGCTCCGAGATGCGCTCCGAGCCCGTCGACCTTGAATCCGCCGTGAGAAGGGTGGTGCGCGATCTCGACGCCTCGAAAGGCGATCGACGCGTCGTCTGGATGATTGCGCACCTTCCTACGGTCGTCGCGGACCCGGGCCTCCTGCTCCAGGCCATCTCCAGCCTCCTCGCCAACGCATTGAACTTCACGAGATCGCGAGAAGTCGCACGCATTCAGGTCGGCGCGCAGGACGGCGATGAGGAATCGATATTCTTCGTACGCGACAACGGCGCCAGCTTCGACATCGCGCATCGGGAGAGGATGTTCGACGGCTCCCTGCGCATGCCTCCTTCATCCGACACAAAGGGCGGCGCGACGAGACTGGCCCACGTCCGGCGAATCATTCAACGCCACGGCGGGCGGATGTGGACGGAGGCCGTGCCCGACGGCGGTGCCACGTTCTTCTTCTCGCTGCCTCGTGTGGACGCAGAGCCCCAAACCCGTGAGCCGCAACCATGAAACCCGCGAGAAAGACATCGAATGGCGCGACGGCGGTGATACCGGACATCGTGACGGTCAACCGACAGCACAGCCTCGCGGAGACCGGCACATCAAGGGCCGGCGCGCTCCGAATCGTCCTCGTCGAGGACAGCGAGCCGGATGTCGAGCTTATCCAGCGGGCGCTTCTCGCCTCCGGCCTCGATTTCACGATGACGACCGTCGAGACCCGCGAGCGGTTCGAGGCGGAGCTAAGCCACCAGTCGCCCGGCATCATCCTCTCGGATTTCTTCCTGCCCCGTTTTGACGGCAGCGCTGCGCTCGAGATCGCGATGCAGCTCGCACCGGGCGTTCCCTTCATTTTCGTCACGGGCGTCCTAGGGGAGGAGGTCGTCATCGAGATGATGAAGAAGGGAGCCACCGACTACGTCCTCAAGTCCCGCCTTGCGCGCCTGGTGCCCGCCGTGAACCGCGCACTGCGCGAGACCGAGCAAAGGCGCGAGAATCAGAAGTCGCAGGAGAGGCTTCGCCGCTCGCACGACCAGCTGCGCGCCCTAACCGGCCACTTGCGCTTCGTCCGGGAGGAGGAGAGGACCCGCATCGCGCGGGAGGTTCACGACGAGCTTGGGCAGGCGCTCACCGGCCTGAAGCTCGATCTTTCATGGCTCTCCGGAAAGGTTGCCGGAAAGAGGGCTCTTCAAAGAAAGATATCGGCCATGTCAGCCCAGGTTGACACCACGATCCAGACCGTCCGACGGATCGCGACCGAGCTGCGTCCGGGCGTCCTTGACAACCTGGGACTGGCCGCGGCCATCGAATGGCAGACCATGGATTTCCAGGAGCGCACGGGCATCCGGTGCGTGATCAAGATGGATCTCAAGGAGACCATCTGGGACCGCGAGTTCGGCACCATGTGCTTTCGGATCTTCCAGGAGACGCTCACGAACATCGTCCGACATGCAAAGGCGACCCGCGTCGACATCAGCCTGACCCAGATCGATCACGAGCTGGTCATGACCGTAAGCGACAATGGCCGCGGCATCTCCGAAAAGGACGTCATCCACGCGCGGTCGATAGGCCTCATCGGGATGAGGGAACGGGTGGCGCAGGCCGGCGGCCAGGTCTTCTTCTTCGGCCTTCCCGCTCGGGGGACCACGGTCACCATGCGCGTCCCCATGCCGACGGCGGCGGCCAACAACCCGGGCTCGTCATGAGAATCCTGATTGCAGACGACCACGCCGTCGTGCGCCAGGGCCTTAAGCAGATCCTCGCCGGGGCCTTCAAACGGGCGGTTTTTGGAGAGGCCACCAATTCCCAGGAGGCGCTCGAGCACGTCTGGAAGGAGCCGTGGGATGTCGTCATTCTCGACATCACAATGCCCGGACGAAGCGGTCTGGATGCGCTGAAGGAGATCAAGCAGGCGCGGCCGAAGCTCCCCGTGCTTATCCTAAGCATGCACCCGGAAGATCAGTTCGCCGTGCGCCTGTTGAAGGCGGGCGCGTCCGGTTACATGACAAAGGAAACCGCACCCGAGGAGCTGGTGGGGGCGGTCAACAAGGCGGTGGCCGGAGGCCGCTACGTAAGCGGAGCCCTCGCCGAAAAGCTGGCGTCACTCGTCGTGCACGACGCGCAGACTGCCCCGCATGAACTCTTGTCCGACAGGGAGTTCCTCATCCTGAGGCTCATCGCGTCGGGCAAGACCGTGAGCGCGATCGCTCGCGAGCTTTCGCTGAGCGTGAAAACCATCAGCACCTACCGGACCCGGCTGCTCGAGAAGATGTCGATGTCCAACAACGCGGAACTCGTCCACTACGCGTTCCAATACCAGCTCGTGGAGCGCGGTTCCATCATAGGGCTGGGTTCGGTTCCGAGGCGAAAGTAGGGATTCGCCCCACCCCGTCCAATGGAGCCTTTCGGCCCCCGGCGCGTCCAAACGGATCACACATTCCGAGCTCCCAACACCCTCTATGAGTGACACAAACGGCAAACCACTGCCGCCCGCGCCGTTTGACGCATGGGCGGTTCTCGACCTTTGGACGCGCCGGTGGCGCTGGGTGGCCGCCTGGACCCTGGTCATGGCGATCGCGGGAGGCATTGTCGCCGGTTTGGTGTGGAGCCGCTCGTTCAGCTCCAGCGCGCAGCTGATTCGATACGAGGCGTCCTCCGTCGACGACTACTTTCACCCCAGGGCCCTGGCAGCTCCCAGCCTCGTCGTGATGCTGCAGGCACCCGGCCTTCTCGAGGAGGTCGGTTCCCATCTTCAGCCCCCGGTCTCGGCAAAGGCGCTGGCGGATCACCTTGAGATCACGCTCGACCGCAACAATGACGTTGTGACGGTCACGGCAACGGGTCACTCCCGGGATTGGACCGTGGACACCGTAAATCGGTACTGCGCTGCAGCCATTGCCTACACCCAGGCGATCCAGCGCCAGGAGGCCGTCGAAGTCGGCGACAACATCAACCATCAGCTATCCGAGGTGGAGAGCGAGATCGGGTCCACGCGCCAGGCGAACCCAACCTTGAGCCAGGCGCCTCTTGCCACCCTCGACTCCGCGCCCCTAACGGCGGCCTCCGCCCCAGGCAGCCTGTCCCTGCGGATCCAGGCCGCGCACGATCAGCTGGAGGACCTGCTCACCCGCTATACGGACGCCCACCCGCTCGTGCGCGAGCAGCGGGCGCTCCTGGCGGCGCTCGAGGAGGAACAGCGCAAAAACCCGGAGCCGGTTGCAAGCGGCGCCGCGGTCCGCTCCAGATCAGAGACGCCGGAGGCCGTCTCGCAGTCTCTCTACGGCCGGGCCACGCCCGAGGAGCTCGCCATGGGCGAGCGCGTGCGCGCCCTGGAGACCAACCGGGCGCTGCTGATCGAGCGCCAACGGGCGATTCAGCCGTTCCGCGAGAACCCACCGGGGTATTTCCGCGTCCTCCTTTCGGCCGCGGAGAACCCCACGCAGCTGCAGAAGAACCGCCTCGAGATCGTGCTCTTCGCCTGCTTCGGCGCGATCGTGGGATTCTTCGGCTCGGCGGCCCAGATTCTGATCGGTGAATTCATGGACAACGGCATCAAGACCCGCGCCGACGTGCGTCGTGTCACCGGACTGCCGCTTCTCGCGACGCTCGGCGACCTGAAGCAGATGTCGACCGCCGGTCAGGAACAATGGGCGTTCCGAGCCTGGACCGCTCTTCAGAGCAGACTGAGCATTTCGCCCAATCATGGCATGGTTTGCGGTATCACCTCCGCCAACAGCGGCGACGGGCGATCGACATGGATAGACCTCCTGTCCCGCGCCGCAAAGACCTGCGGATTCCGTGTCCTGACGATCATCGCGCAGCCCCCGCAGAAATCTTCTGACGGGACGGCGCGCGCCGGGAAGCTCCCGTCGCCGGATGCAGCCGGGCAAGGGGCATCCCTCGCGATGGGCGCCCTGGCGTCGCCGGGCCAGATCACGGAGCAGTTGGCGAGCGGGGACTGCCCGCCCGTGGTGAGCATCCCCTTGCCCGGCTGGATTTGGAACCTGGAGCGACGCAAGCAGTGGCGGACGGCATTCGACGCATGGCGGGTGATCGACCATCTGGTGATCCTCGTGGAGCTTCCACCCGCCTTCGTTGCCGAATCCGTGCTCCTTGCCGAGAACATCCCGAACCTGATCTGGCTGGTCAACGGAAGCGGGACTGACTCCTCGGAGACGCTCGTCGACCTGGAGACCCTGCGCAACGCGGGCTGCAATCTCGTGGGAGCCGTTCTCAATCGGGAACGCTCGGCTCCGGTGAGCGGCCGCTTCAGCCGCTGGCTTGGCAGCGCAGCCTCCCTGCTGCTTCTTGGCGTCCTATTTGCGGTTCCGGCCGAGTCCAGCGCCGCCGAATTGCCGCTATCCGCAGAGTCGCCCGCAGCGCCTTACGGCTCCGCTCCCGGGCAGCGCGCGGCCTGGCAGGAACGGCTCACCCTGGGGCCGGGTGATGTGCTCAGCTTTCATCTCTACGGGTTTCCGGAGCTCACTCGCGAGAATGTGCCTGTGGCGCCCGACGGAACCGTCTCCTATCTCGAGGCGCAGAACATCGCGGCCGCGGGCCTGACCGTTGACGAGCTCCGCGGGCAGATAAATTCCGGACTCGGCAAATTCCGGCGCTCGCCGCAGGCCTACATCACTCCTGTGTCCTATCGCAGCAAGAGGTACTACATACTGGGAGCGGTCATTCAGCGGGGCGTGTTTTACCTAGACCATTCGGTCACCGTCGTGGAGGCGGTCGCGCGCGCCCGGGGATTTGAAACGTCCATCTCCGACGGCGACACCGTCGACACCACCGACTTCTCGCGGAGCTTCCTCGTCCGGGGGGGCCACCGGGTGCCGGTGGACTTTGAGCGCCTGTTCATGCACGGCGATCTCTCCCAGAACGTCGCCCTGGAGCCCAACGACTACCTGTATTTCTCGGCATCGAGCTCCGGGCAAATCTACGTCCTCGGGGCCGTGGGCCTGCCGGGTCCGGTGGCCTATGACCGCAATTCGAGCGCCCTATCGGCCATCGTTTCGCGCGGCGGATTCACCGAGCGGGCTTGGAAGGGGCGCGTGCTGGTGCTTCGCGGGTCGCTCGATCACCCCGTTGCCTTGACGGTTAATATCGATGGCGCCCTGACGGGGACCTCTCCAAACATGGCGCTGTTGCCCGGCGACCTGGTTTACGTCGCGGACAGGCCCTGGATCAAGGCGGAGGAGCTGCTTGACCATGCCGCCACGGCGTTTGTGGAGTCAGCCGTCGTCACCTGGGCGGGCCTCAACGTGGGCCCGAGCCTGATCTCCAGGCCGTAGCCATGACGCATTTTCCCCGGCACTCGATTCTTGCCGCTTTCGCTGCGGCACTGGCCTGTTTCACGGGTTGCGAAAGCACGCCCCTGCCGGTCGCCACGCAGGGAATCCCTGGACCCGTGTCCGCCGAACTGGATGCGCTGCCCGAACAGCCGCTCGACCCCGCGCTGCTGAGCCCCCCGGAGTCCCTTTTCCGCCTGGGGCCGGGCGATACGCTCCAGATAGAGGTGATGGGGGACCTCGCGACCGAAGCAACCGCAACCGTGGGGCCGGACGGCATGATCTACTATTACATCCTTCCCGGCGTCGACGTGTGGGGGCTCACCCTTTCCCAGGCCCGCGACCGCCTCGGCCAGGAGCTGCAAAAATTCATTCGCGAAAAGCCGGTGGTCGCGCTCACGCTGCTGACCGTCTCGAGCCAGCGGATCTGGCTGCTCGGCCGGCTCAACAGTCCGGGTGTCTACGCACTGGAGGGGCCAACCTCGCTCCTGGACGCCGTTGCCGGTGCAGGCGGCCTGGAGGTCAATACGCCGGCGGGTGGCGAGTACTCCGAAACCGCGGACCTGTCCCGAAGCTTCCTCATTCGAGGCGGCCACCTGATCCCCGTCGATTTTCAGAGGCTTCTGCGTGGCGGCGACTTGTCCCAAAACGTCTATCTCCAGCCCGACGACTTCATCTTTGTGCCTTCGCTGAGCAGTTCCCAGGTTCACGTCCTGGGCGCTGTTCTCCAGCCGAGATCGGAGCGGATGTCGGGATCGCTCACCGTGGTTGAGGCCATCGCCCTGGCCGGGGGCACCGTGCCTGGGGCCTGTCTCCCAAACGTGGCAATTCTCAGGGGCTCACTGACGCATCCGGAGATCGCGATCGTGGCCGTAGACTCGGTCCTGCACGGCAAAGCGCCCGACGTGCGACTTGAGCCGGGCGACATTGTCTACGTCCCCTACAAGCCAGAGCGGGTGCTGCTGCGCTATGCCAACCTCATCATCGACACCTTCGTCCGAACGGTCGGGGTGAATGAGGGCGCCTACACGATCAACAGCAAGGCTCAGCCTCTTACCGTCGGAGTAAACCTATCTCCGTAGCGTCTGCGCACGAGCGAAGGTCCTTTGGACGGCACGCTCCCCGAGTGCCCAATGTAAGAGAAACGCCGACAACGGCTGTCGGCCTTGTCCTACATTAGAGCGCCTCAACATCTTACATCATAATCGGACGGACACGGCTACCCGTCCAATTTCGGACCCGGCATAATTGCGGGTCCAATGAAGAGACTTCGAACCCCGAGTCATGAGTGCCTTACCCTATTATGCCTTTTGACCGCAATCGCGGCCCCGAGACTCTCCCTAGCCCAGGGAACGCCTGCGCTGCCGACGGTCTCAATCGTAGCCACGGTGCCCACCGCAGCCATCGGCGGAACCACAACCGGCCTCCTGACGTTTTCATCGAGCGCCCCGGCAGCCAACGACTTGGTGGTCAATTTTGCGCTCTCCGGCACGGCGGCGAAGTGGACCGACTACTACCGCCTTCCCGAGGGTGACATGCCGGTCTCGGTGACGATTCCCGCCGGCTCGACGTCCACAACCCTTGCCATTACGGCAAAGGGCAACAGCACCGGCGCCAACCCGGAGACGGCCGTCTTCACTCTCGCCTCCAGTCCCTCATATCAGATCGGAGCCGCCAATTCCGCCACCCTCACCGTCACCGCCGCGGCGCCCGTGCTCCCGTCAGTCTCCGTGGTGGCCACGGTGCCCTCCGCGGCCGTTGACGGCTCCTCCACCGGCCTCCTGACGTTTTCATCAAGCGTTCCGGCAACCAACGACTTGGTGGTCAATTTTGCGCTCTCCGGCACGGCGGTGAAGTGGACCGACTACTACCGCCTTCCCGAGGGTGACATGCCGGTCTCGGTGACAATTCCCGCCGGCTCGACGTCCACAACCCTTGCCATCACGGCAAAGGGTAACTGCACCGGCGCCAACCCGGAGACGGCCGTCTTCACCCTCGCCTCCAGTCCCTCGTATCTGATCGGAGCCGCCAATTCCGCCTCGATCACCGTCACGGCCGCGGCGCCCTTGGTCCCGTCGGTCTCCGTGGTGGCCACGGTGCCCACCGCGGCCGTCGACGGCTCCTCCACCGGCCTCCTGACGTTTTCATCGAGCGTCCCGGCAACCAACGACTTGGTGGTCAATTTTGCGCTCTCCGGCACGGCGGTGAAGTGGATCGACTACTACCGCCTTCCTGAGGGTGACATGCCGGTCTCGGTGACGATTCCCGCCGGCTCGACGTCCACAACCCTTGCCATCACGGCAAAGGGCAACAGCACCGGCGCCAACCCGGAGACGGCCGTCTTCACCCTCGCCTCCAGTCCCTCATATCTGATCGGAACCGCCGATTCCGCCGCGATCATCCTCACGGCCACAGGCTCGACGCCTGCCACGCCCGTCACCCCGACCCCGGGTACGCCCCAGGCGCCCGTGGGCCCATCGACAAGCTCCGGCACTCCCCCTTCGGCAAACGAGATGGATTACACCAATCTTGCAACGCCTGCGGTGGGCGACAATGCGCTGCGGGTGCTCACGCCAACGTTGCTGGAACTGCGGCAACTGAACACAAAGGCACCCGATCCCGCACAGGTCTCCAGCTGGAACCTCGTGGATGGGAGCGGCAAGTTCACCGCCCCCGGAGTGAATGAATTCACAGTCACCGTCGACGGCACCGCCGTCGCGGTGACGGCCGTCGGCTTTCGGCGCCGCGTCTTTACCGCACCCCTCAACACCTACGACCTGAGAATTGACAACGCGCTCTATCTGCAGCTCGCCGTTCCCGTTGCCGACGGTCAGGCGGTCACGGTGACGAACCCGGATGGGACAATCTGGCCGGCCAGCGTGCTTTTCACCCTCACGGCAAATCCGCTTCGCTACAGCCCGGCGATCCACGTCAATCAGGAGGGCTATGTCCCGTCATTTCCGAAAAAAGCCATGGTTGGCTACTACCTGGGCGACATGGGCGAAATGCCAGTCACCGCCACGGCCTTCACCCTCATCGACGTAAGCACCAACGCGGCAGTCTTCCAGGGTTCGCTCACGCTGCGCCAGGACGCCGGGTACAATACCACGCCGCTTCCCTATCAACAGGTGTTTGTCGCCGACTTCAGCAGCTTCACCACCCCGGGCGAATACCAGATCCAGATCGCGGGCATGGGCACATCGCTGCCGTTCCTCATTAATGACGGCATCGCGATGGCCTGGGTGCGCACCTACGCCCTGGGAATGTACGAGCAGCGAAGCGGAACGGCCGTGGGCCTTCCCTACACCCGCTTCGCGCACTCCGCCGACCATACCGCACCGGCCTCGGTGCCCGTTCCGGACACCAGCCCCGCGTTCGCCTTCACGTGGTCCTGCATCCGGAGCTACACCTCTCAGGTCACCCCTTCCAGCCCTCCCCTCCAGTCCCCGCAGTCGGCCCCGGCCCTCACCAGCAACGAAACATCGCTCTATCCCTTCGTAAACACGGGCACGATCGACGTCTCGGGCGGCCATTGGGATGCCGGCGACTACAGCAAGTACACGGAGAACAGCGCCCAGCTCATCCACGAACTCGTATTCGCCGTGGACAACGTCCCGGGGGTCGCGGCCCTGGACAACATGGGGATACCCGAAAGCGGCGACGGCATTCCCGACGCCCTTCAGGAGGCCAAGTGGGAAGCCGACTTCCTGCTGAAGATGCAGGACGCCGACGGCGGATTCTACTTCCTCGTTTATCCCACCACTGAGGAGTACGAGAACGCCCTTCCCCAGAACGGGCAGGCTCAGGTCGTGTGGCCAAAGACCACGTCGGTCACCGCCGCCGCAACAGCCGCGATGGCCGAGGCCGGATCCTCCCCGGCCATGAAGAAATTCTATCCTTCCCAGGCCGCCGCCTACCTGGCCGCCTCTCAGAAGGGCTGGGCGTTCCTCCAGGCGGCCACCGCCAAGTACGGCGCCTCCCGCTACCAGAAGCTCACGTTTTATTCCGACGACTGGCAGGACAACGATGAATACGCCTGGGCAGCCTCGGCCCTCTATGCGGCCACCGGCGGCGCGGCCTACCAGGCCGAGCTCTTCACCCTTTTCCCGAATCCCGCCGACCCCTCGACCTTTCGCTGGGGCTGGTGGTCGATGTCCGAGGGTTGGGGAAACGCCATCAGGGACTATGCCTTTGCCGGCTCAAGCGGACGTCTTCCCGCCACGGCCCTCGACGCTTCATACCTCGCCGCCTGCCGGAGCCAGATCGTGGCCGCGGGCAACAACGTGGTAGCGTGGGCGGCCGCGAATGCCTATGGCACGCCTTTCCCGCCGGCCACAAAGGCCGTTCTCGGAGGCGGCTGGTATTTCTCCCTCGATCAGGCATCGGATGCGGCGGTGGCATATCTCGTGAGTCCCAGTCCTGCCTTTTTGGACGCCCTGGTGGGCGCCCTGAACTACGAAGGGGGCACAAATCCCGTCAATGTGACGTACCTCACCGGCCTCGGGCTCAAGCGCCAGCACAATGCGGTCGACCAGTTCGCCGTGAATTCCCGCCGCGTTCTTCCCCCCTCGGGCATCCCGCTCGGCCAGGTCACGGCCGGTTTCGAGTACCTAAACAGCTATGGATCTGAACTGTCGGAGCTTTCCTATCCGACCGACAGCGGCACGACCCACACCTATCCCTATTACGACCGCTGGAGCGACGCCTACAATGTGACGCAGGAGTTCATCACGGTGAACCAGGCGCGCAGCTTCATGGCCTCAGCGCTGCTTGCGTCCCTAACGTCGAGCTCGGGCGACGCGTGGACGGCCCCGGCAGCGACCATCACCGTGCCGGGTGCGGTCGCGCCCCTGAACACCCCGGTCACGCTGAGCGTTCAGGTGCCGGGACTCGACCTGACCGGCGCCAGGATCGTCTGGGAGGGGCGCGATCAGCAGCCCGCCTTCGGCGCGACCTTCACGTTCACGCCCGTGAACAACGGCGACCAATGGGCGGAGGCCGAGATCGAGTGGCCGGACGGTCGACGCGCATTCGCCGAGAATGACTTCCAGGCGAACAGCGCGCTCCAGGTCTGGATCGACGGCGCCCTGCCTGCCGGAGCAAACGCCGCATCGGACGGGGGCGACAGCTGGAATTGGGTTTCGGTAAATCCGACGCCGGAATCCGGGTCCCTCGCGGCTCAGACCGTCGTGGCCCCCGGGTTGCACGAGATTTCTTTCACCGGAGCCAGCGCAACCATGCAGGTCTACACCGGAGACACCCTCTTCGTCTGGGTCTACCTGAACAGCGCGAGTCCGCCCTCGGAGATCCTTGTGGCCTGGAATGACGGCTCATCCTGGGAGCACCGCGCTTACTGGGGCGCCAATGACATCACATATGGCACCAACGGGACGGCGGGCCGCTACTATGCGGGACCGCTCCCCGCGGCGGGCCAGTGGGTGAAGCTCTCCGTTCCGGCCAGCGCAGTGGGCCTCGAAGGCTCCGCCGTCAGCGGCATGGATTTCTCCCTTTACGACGGCGGCGTCTCCTGGGACGCGATCGGACGGTCCTCCTCGGGCCCTTGATCCGTCGCACGGCCATCGTCGCCGAAGCAATCCCTTGTATAAATACGGTTCCGAGATGTGCACCCTGTGCTTATCCAGCAACATTGCCCCTACCGGACCGTATCCCCTCTCGACCGGCAGGAAGCCCTGAGCGCGGGTCCGGCCGAATGCCCGGCCCGTGCCGCAGGGGCCAAAGGGGTAAGCACCCCATGGCCCAGGCTCACCGCAATCGGTACGATGGCGATCCGTGCCGAATCGCCGCCTATTCGCCTGCTTCCTTCTGTGGCTGAACCCAGCCGTCCCGGTTCTTCACGCGCAATTGCGTTCGGAGACGGACACCCGTTCGCTTTCGCTGCCCGCCATCGGGGACTGCACGCTGCGCATCCTCTCCCCTTCGCTCCTTGAGTTTACCCGAATCACCGCAAGCGCCGAGGGCCCGCCCGAGGTGCCGGACTTCCAGGTCACCTCAGGAGGCCGGACGCTGGAGATCGTTGCCGTCGGCAGAAAGCGCAGGGTGGCCTATGCGCCCCTCGCAACGAGCGACCTGAGGATTTCCACCGAGTTCTATATCCGCCTTGCCCTCCCGGTCGACCTCCGGGATGCCTCAGAGACCGTCGCGGTGCGCGATCCGGCAGGAACGCCTGGGAGCCGTCCCGTGACTGCAATGGCGGCCTTTGACCCGCACCGCTACAGCCCCGCAATCCACGTGAACCAGGAGGGCTATGCCCCTTCGCTGCCCAAGAAGGCGATGATCGGCTATTACCTGGGCGACATGGGCGAGATGGAGATTCCGGCCTCGTCCGGGTTTGCGCTGATCGACGCGCGCACCGGAGAAACGGTCTACACGGGCAGCCTCGCGCCGCGCAGGGACATCGGGTACAGAACCGTGCCAGCCCCCTATCAGAAGGTGCTCGAGGCGGATTTCGGCGATTTTGAGAAGCCCGGAGAGTACCGACTGCTCGTGCCCGGCCTCGGAACGTCGCTCTCATTCCTGATCGACGACGGAATCGCGATGGGCTTCGCCCGCACCTATGCCCTGGGCCTGTACGGTCAACGCTGCGGGACGAGCAACGACCTACCCTATACGCGCTTCACTCATGGCGCGTGCCACACGGCCCTTGCGCAGATACCAGACGCGTCCGATCCCCAGTTCGCCTTCACCTGGGCCACCATCGCGGGCTACAGCTCGACGCCAAGCGCGGACAACCCACCCCAGCTCGCGCCAGCGCTCACGAGCGAGGGCACCCAGCTCTATCCGTTTGTCAGGCGCGGCAGCGTCGACGTCAGCGGAGGGCACCACGACGCCGGCGACTACAGTCGCTATACGATCAACAGCGCCGAGCTCATCCATTATCTCGTCTTCGCCGTGGATTCCATCCCCGGTGTCGCGACTCTCGACAACCTTGGCATCCCGGAGAGTGGCGACGGCATCAGCGATGTGCTCGAGGAGGCCAAATGGGAGTCGGATTACCTCGCAAAGCTCCAGGACGGCGACGGCGGTTTCTACTTCCTGGTCTACCCGAGGGACAGGCAGTACGAGTCCAACGTGCTTCCCGACCACGGCGATCCCCAGGTCGTCTGGCCAAAAAACACCTCGGCCACCGCCGCCGCCGTCGCGGCACTTGCACAGTGCGCCTCGTCGCCCGAATTCAAGCGGCGCTTCCCCGAAGCGGCCGCCCAATACCTGAGGCAGTCCATGGCGGGCTGGCGGTTCCTCATGGCCGCCATCGACAAGCACGGGAAGGCGGGGGCCTACCAGAAGATCACGTTCTACGGCGACCGCTACACCCACGACGACGAGCTCGCCTGGGCCGCCTGCGAGCTCTTTCTTGCCACCGGCGACCCGCAATACCAGCGGAAGCTCTTCGAATGGTTCCCGAATCCCGCCGACAAGGCCACATTCCGATGGGGCTGGTGGCGCATGTCGGAATCATGGGGCAACGCGATCCGAAGCTACGCCTTTGCCGCCCGAAGCGGCCGGCTGCCGGCGAGCGCGCTCGATTCCCACTACCTGGCCCTTTGCGAGCGGCAAGTCCTGGCCGCGGGGGACGATGCGCTCAGCTGGTCCGCGAAGAACGCCTACGCCACGCCGTTCCCCCTGGCCACCAAGGCCGTGAACGGCGCAGGCTGGTACTTCTCTCTCGACCAGGCATCGGACATGGCGGTCGCCTACGCGATCGACCCTAAACCGGCCTATATCGACGCCCTGGTCGGCGCGATGAACTACGAGGGAGGATGCAATCCCGTCAACGTCACCTACCTGACCGGGCTCGGGTCCAGGCGCCAGCGCGAGATCGTCGACCAATATGCGCAGAACGACCGCCGGGTCCTCCCCCCATCGGGCATCCCGATCGGCAACATCCAGGCGGCGTTCCAATACATGCCAAACTACGGAGCCAAGCTCCGCGAGGCGACCTACCCCGATGACAATGCCGCCGCGGGACCCTATCCCTTCTACGACCGATGGAGCGACGCGTTCAACGTCACGACCGAATTCATCGCCGTCAACCAGGCCCGCAGTCTCCTGGCTGCAGCCTTCCTTGCAGGTCGGACGCCCCACGAGTCTGGAAAATGGACCTTTGCCCGGGCGATAATCGCCGCACCAAAGCTCCCGGTACCGCTGAATGCTCCGGTGACTCTGCACGTGACCGTGCCCGGCGAAAGCCTGCGCATGGCCCGGATCGTCTGGGAAGCCCGCGACCAGGAGCCGGCCTTCGGACCGCACTATACGGTCTCGCCACGGAACAGCGGCTCGCAGTGGGTCGAGGTGGAGGTCGAATGGCCCGACGGGCGCCGTTCATTCGCTGCGGATGCCTTCAAGGCCGACAACGCCGTCGTCAGCTGGGTGGACGGAGCCCTTCCCACAGGCGCCACAGCCACTTCCACGGGGGGCGACGGCTGGAGCTGGGTCGCGGCGGATCCTGCGCCTCTCTCAGGCTCCCTATCCCACCAATCAAGCCTTTCCCAGGGTCTTCACGGGCATGGGTTTACGAATGCGCGCGCCACCCTCGAGGTTGGGGCAGGCGACTATCTTTTTGCGTGGGTCTACATCGATCCCGACCATCGGCCAAAGGAAATCATGCTGGCCTGGAATGACGGCGAGTCTTGGGAGCACCGCGTCTTTTGGGGCGCCAACATCATCACCTTCGGCGAAAACGGCTCAGCCGGGCGCCACCGCGCTGGGGCTCTGCCGCTCGGGGGGCGCTGGCTTAGACTCAGGGTGTCAGCAAGCGCGGTCGGGCTCGAAGGCGCGACCGTGAGCGGCATGAGCTTCTCGCTGATCGACGGACGCGCAACCTGGGGCCCCGCCGGACGCTCCCGCTAAGCTAGGGCCTCGAGGGCGGCCCGGGCTTGGTCTCCTTCAACTCCTTCGGGCTGGCAGCCGCGGTGGGCTCCTCCAGCGATTCGACCACGCCCCTGATCCTGCCCGTGCTTTCCACGGCACCGTGGGCAATCGCATAGCGCGTCAGGCCGGCGATGTCGTGGATGTTGAGCTTGTCCATCAGCTGCTGGCGGTGTTTCTCCACGGTCTTGATGCTCAGGCTCAGGGTGGACGCGATCTGCTTGTTCACGTGGCCTTCGGCCACCAATTGAAGCACCTCCTGCTCGCGACTGGTCAAATGCTCGACCCGGCAACCCAACGAACGGCTCTTGACGTGGGATTCCCGGTAGAGCTCCAGCAGCCGCCTCAATATTGACGGGCTGAAGTACGCGTTGCCCGCGGCGATTTCCCGCACCGCCATGATCAGCTCGCTGGCCGCCGACTGCTTGACTAAGTAGCCGGATGCGCCCGCTTCGGTCAGCTGGCGGACATACTCGTCGTCGACGTAGGATGAAAGGATTAGGACCTTGGTCGGGATGGCGTCGCCGACGATCTGGCCCGTCGCTTCAAGGCCGTTCAGCTCCGGCATCGCTATGTCCATCACGACGACGTTGGGCACGAGTTCACGCGCCATCCTCACTGCCTGCCTTCCGCTTCCCGCCTCGCCCACCACCTCGATATCGGGCTCCGCCGAGAGCAGGGACCTAAGGCCCTGGCGGACGACCACGTGATCCTCAGCGAGCAGGACGGAGATTCTTTTCAAAGGGTCCAATCTAGTAGATGGGTCCGAAGGCCGCCACCATCTTGGCATTTCCGTGTGTCCGGCCCGGCCGGCTGCCCGACTCGGCATCGAGCGGGATATTCACACGAACGTGCGTGCCGTTCCCGATGACCGAATCGATTGAGAAGTTTCCATTCACGAGGCGCACCCGCTCCCGCATGCCAAGGAGCCCAAGCCGTCCCTGGCGCTTGCCTCCCAGTTGTCCGTCGACATCAAAGGCGCAGCCGTCATCCCCTATCTCCATGTTCAAGGAGTCGTTGGTCGCGGTGAACGCGATTCTCGCGGAAGCGGCTCCAGAATGTTTGTAGACGTTGTTGAGCGCCTCCTGCGCAACGCGGAACAGGACCTCCGCTCGCCTCTCGTCGAGGCGGGCCAGGTCGGGATGGGCGATCAGCTCCGTCTTGATTCCCGTTTGCCTGGTAAAGGCCAATAAATGGGCGCGAAGGGCGGATTGAAGTCCGAGGTGGTCAAGCATCGCCGGACGGAGCTCGCGCGCGAAGGAGCTCACGGTCTCCATTGTATGTTCCAGGAGGCGTTCCGCGTCGGCAATGTCCCGCTGGAATGCCGAATCGGACACGGCCTGCTTCTTCAGCATCGCGATCGTGACGTTGATCGCCGTGAGTGCCTGGCCGATCTCGTCATGGAGCTCGCGACTGATGCGCTTTCGCTCATCCTCCTGGGCCGTAAGCACCTGAGCGGATAGCTCACGCAGGTCCGACTCCATCGCCCTGGCTTTCTGGTAGAGCTCCAGATAGTGATCCTTGCTCGCCTGCATCGCCGCCTCGGTGACCTTGTGGGCAGCGATCTCGTCCTCGAGCTCCGCATTGCGCAAGGCGAGCTCCTCAATGTGCTCCAAGCGGGTCCGGATCCGATGCTCCTGGGTGCCGTCTGCTGCCAGGAAGGGTGAAAGGGCCTCATGGAGGAAGGAATCGAGTGACGCCGCGAGACCGGCCGGAGCGGTCGGTCGCCCCTTGGGCGCCAGCCCTTCCGCAAGCGCCTGATGGTGAATGCGAATCAGGTCGAAGATCTCGAGGCCCCCGTCCATGGCGCGCTCCCCCAGCTCCTGGGCCAGCTGAAGCGTCGCGGTGCTCGGCTGGGCAAGGTGTTCCCGAAGGGACTGCAAATAGGAGAGGGGATCGTCCCGGCGAGGCTTGGTCGATTGGAAGCGGGAAGGCATGATCACAGGCATGCTTAGTGTCCGACCGAAGGGGTCTGTTCCCGCCGGGAAGTGGGTGCCTTCAGCGTCTGTCTGGGGTGTTCACCCACTAACCCTAATGGGGGGGGAGAGGTCTAGAATACCCAGCTTCGTTCTCCCACAAGAAACAATCCAGATAATCCATCCGCAATGCGACTGCTTTATGTTCACGAAAGGATCGGCGCATTCGGGGGCGCCGAGGTCAACGTCCTCCTTACGGCGCAGGAGCTGCGGCGGCGCGGGCACGATGTAAGCATCGCCCACGGCGGCGCCGACGGCGGCGAGGCCGATTGGCGCGACGCCTTCCCTGAACGGTTTGCGCTAGGCACCCCGGCAGACGCCACCGCCTTGGCTCGCGCTCTGGCGCAATTCCGGCCCGATGTCGTGATCCTGCACAAGTTCTCCGATCAGAACGTGCTGCACTTGCTCGCGAATTGCGGCCGCCCGGTGATCCGGATGGTTCACGACCATGACCTCTACTGCATGCGCAGCTACAAGTATAACTACTTTAGCCGCAAAATATGCACGCGAGCCGCGTCCCCATACTGCATCTTCCCGTGCGCGGCCTTTCTGGGGCACAGCGCCGCCCCGGGGTTCCCCCTCCGCTGGGTCAGCTACAGCGCGAAGCGCCGTGAGATCTCGATAAACCGGGGCTTTCATCGATTAGTCGTGGCCTCCGAGTACATGAGGGCCGAGCTGCTGCGCAACGGCTTTGGGAATGACCAGATTGAAATCCATGCCCCGGTTCCCCGCTCGACAAAATCTCCGGACTCACCTTCGTTCAGCACACGCAACCTGATAGTCTACGTCGGCCAGATCGTCCGCGGGAAGGGCGTCGACGTGCTGCTGGAGTCCCTCGCACGCGTCGCCTCGCCCTTTGAGTGCGTCATCATTGGCGATGGAAGCCAGAGAGCGCAATGCGAGCGCCTGAGCAAGAGGCTTGGGCTTGAAAGCCGCGTGCGATTCATAGGCTTCGTCCCTCAGGCGCAAATCGCCGGCCACTATAACGACGCCTCGCTGGCCGTGATGAGCTCCCTTTGGCCAGAGCCATTCGGCGCCGCAGGCTTGGAGGCGATGAGGCGCGGCCTGCCGGTCGTCGCCTTCGATGCGGGCGGAATCCGTGAATGGCTCGTGGACGGCGTCAATGGATTTCTGGTGCCTTGGATGGACCGCGACGCGTACGCCAAGAAGGTCGATACGCTCCTTGTAGACAAGGCCCTCGCCCGAAGCCTCGGCCAGTCCGGGCGCCGGATGGCCGACGATCGCTTCAACTTCGATTCCTACATCGACAATCTCGAGCGTCTTTATGCCCGCACCTCGGACGGCGCAGGCGCCATCCAGACGGCACTCACAGGCAACCTATCATGAACCCAAAACTTCCCAGCCGGCTTTCCCCCGACCTTTTCGGACACCTCGCCTCCTTTCAGAGCCGCCGCGGGCTTTTCACCCTCAATGTGCGCTACGTCCTGCGCCGTCTCGCTTCGAAATGGCTCGTGGTATGCGCCGATTTCGGAAGGCGGGTGCTCGATATCCTTGGAAGCCTCGCAGCCCTCGTAGTCCTTAGTCCGCTCTTCCTTCTCATCGGAGCGCTGGTCCGCCTGGACGGGGGGCCGGCGATCTTCGCGCAGACCCGCGTGCTCCGTTACGGCCGCGAATTCAAGATGTTCAAGTTTCGCTCGATGCGCCCGGATTCGGATAAGCTCGTCGCCGAGCTCCTTGCGGCCAACAAGCATGGCAACGGCGTCACGTTCAAGATAAAGAACGATCCGCGCATAACGACCATTGGCCGCTGGCTCCGGCGGTTCTCCCTCGATGAGCTGCCCCAGTTCTTCAATGTCCTCATAGGCGACATGTCCCTCGTGGGGCCGAGGCCGCCCGTTCCGCGCGAAGTCGCTCTTTACACGCTCGCCGACCGGCGGCGGCTGGCCGTGAAGCCGGGCATCACGTGCATCTGGCAGATCAGCGGCAGGGCCGAGATAGATTTTCCCGGCCAGGTGCGCCTGGACGTCGGCTACATCGAGAGCCAGAGCCTGGCCCAGGATATAAAGATCCTGGCGAAAACACCACGGGCCGTCGTCTTCGGCTCCGGGGCCTATTGATGACGACGCTGCTCATCTGCCCCTCGATAAGGCCGGCCGTTCCGCACCTTGCCGCGCTCGGTTCGCTGGCGACCGCCCCAGTTTTCGGCGACTGCCTGCTCGGTCACTGGATTGAGCACATGGCTGCGCGCGGTGCTCGGGAGATCCGAGTAATCACCGCCGACAGCAGCGAACGCGTTCGCGAGGCCGTCGGTGACGGCGAACGCTGGGGGGTGCGGGTGAGCATCATCGCCTCAAATACTGAGCCGACCCGGGCAGAGGCCGTAGAACGCTTTCGTCTTGCGGGGGATTCCGGCTGGCTTCCCGCGCCCGACGACGTCGTCCTTATGTCACACCTTCCCGGCTGCCCGGGGCTCCCCCTTTTCGAAAGCTATTCGAGCTGGTTTGCGGCGCTCATCGGGTGGATGCCCCGCGCACGCACGCCTTCGCGCGTCCGCGTGAATGAAATCAGGCCCGGGATCTGGGCCGGAAGCCGCTCCCGGGTCTCTCCAACGGCTGCTCTGATCGCGCCCTGTTGGATTGGCGACCAGGTGTCGGTGGAAGAGGGAGCCGTCATCGGCCCTGGAGCCGTCATCGAGGACCGCTCCGTCATCCGAGCCAAGGCGACCGTGACGCAGAGCTGGGTTGGCCCGGACACGATTGTGGGCTCCCTGACCTCGGTGGCAAACTCGCTGGCCTGGGGAAGCACCCTGACCGACTGGCGCACGGACTCCTCGCTTCGCGTACCGGATCGATTCCTGCTCGGCTCCCTTGCCAAGCCGCAAAGCGCACCCACGACCGATAGGTTCGGCCGCGCGCTTGCGGCAAAAGAACCCTCACGGTCGCCACCGAATGTGATCGCAGCGCTTCGCTCAGGGATGAGCGGAGCTTCCGACATAAAACTGCCGAGCTGAACGGCACCTTGGCCCAATGAAAATCGATAATCAAAAACAGTGCCTGAGCATCTCCGAAATCCCGGAGCTCACGGCCGCGAATTCCGCCAACTTCCGCGATCAGGTCCAGTCCGCCCTCAAGGATTCGCCTTCGGTGATTGAGATCAACCTGTCCCAGACACGCTTCATGGACAGCAGCGGGCTCGGCGCACTGTTCGCGCTCTACCGGGCGACCGCCCAGCGGAAGGGTGTCATCCTTCGCCTGCTGAATCCAGCGCCTGAGATCCAGCAGCTGCTGGAGCTCACGCAGATGCAGCTCCTCTTTGAAATCGTCAGGCGTTAAAGCCATGGCCACCCCTTCGCTCGAGCCCGCCCGGCCCGCGACCCTTCGGCTTGCATTCTCCCCAGACATGGTATCCGCCCGTGCGGTTTCCGTCGCCATAAGGAACTTCCTCGCCGAGCAAGGCGTGCCGGAGAAGGAGCTCTTCTCCTATGAGCTGTGCATCGCGGAAGCCAGCAGCAATGCGGTCGAGTACGCAAGAGGCCCCTCTCGGAACATGAAGCCTTTTGCGGAGGCGCTCTTCACCCCCTCCCAGATCGAGCTGCGCGTCACCGACCACACCGAAGGTTTTGTCCTGCCCGAGAAGATCCCGCCGCCGTCGCCGCTGACGGACCGCGGCCGGGGCCTTTTCCTTATCCAGTCGGTAATGGATGAGGTACGCTACCTTCGCGGCACGAAGGAGAATATCCTGGTCATGCGAAAGAAGCGCAGCTTCGTACGGCCCGCGGCGGCCAGCAACGGGGAGGGCGCCGCGGGCCTCCTCTCGCTAGGCACCTGCAAGCGCCTGCTGGCCGAGGCCACGGAGCAGATGTCGATGATGGAGGACCAGCTCCTTCTCCGCACGGAAACCCTTTCCTCGGTCTTCCGCTGCTGTGCCGAACTCGGGCGTGTCGACAAGGTCTCAGAGGGTTTCGGAGGGCGGCTCCTCATCGACCTTTTGCACCTCACATCCGCGGACTGGTATGTCCTGCGAATGCTCTCACCCGACGGCCGGAAACTGCTGGTCTCGGCGGCTTCGGAGTCCGATCTGGTCTCCGGACCCATAGAGCTCTGGAACGCCGACGGTCTGCCAACCGGCATCGAATCCGCCGTCGCCGCGAGCCAAACAGCGACCCGATTCGACAACCGAGAGCACTCCAATCCATCCGAGCCGCTCAAGTCTGTCGGGCCCGAAGGCACCGGGCTGGTCTGCCCTCTCTGCTTCGGCGGCACGCTGGTCGGGACGATCGCAGTCGGTCGGAGAAACGGGGACTTTCCGCTCGGAAGGCTCCAGGACGAGGTGATCCGGATCTTCTCGGAGTTTCTGGCGATCCAGGCATTGAACCAGAGGAGCCAGGAGGCGAAGCTGCGAAGCCGGATCGTCGCGCGCGAACTCGAGATTGCACAGGACATCCAGCGGCTTCTCCTTCCGCGCACCCTGCCCCAGCTCTCGGGCTTTGGCCTGGCCGGCGGATGGCAGAGCGCAAACGAAGTGGGAGGCGACTTCTACGATGCGATCGCCATCGGCGACCAGTCGCTCCTTCTCATGATCGCGGATGTGATGGGCAAAGGCGTGCCCGCCGCGCTGTTTGCTACGACCATGCGGGGGCTGCTGCGGGGCCTAGCCTCGCGCAGCTGCGATCCGTCCGAGCTTCTCGGGGGTTTGAACCGCCTGCTCTATAAGGAGCTCTCCTCGGTCGCCATGTTCATCACAGCCCAGATCGTGCATGTGGACCTGAAGAACAGGCAGCTCACGGCTGCGAGCGCGGGGCATTGCCCACTCTTCTATGTTCCGCCGGGGCGCCGCACCATCGCCACGATGTCGATCCAAGGGCTCCCCTTGGGGGTCATGCCGGAGACCGCCTATCCCCATGTGGCCGCCCGGATGGGGTCGCCTACCGCCCTTCTGTTGTACACCGACGGCCTCACTGACACAAACAGCCCCACCGGAAAGCCCTATGGCGCACGGCGGCTTGGGGCCTGGCTGCGAGCCAACACCGTGCCGGGCCGAACGGCCAAGGAGCTGCGCGACCGACTAGCGACGGAAGTTAACCAGTTTCGCGGCGATGCTCTGATGACGGACGATCAGGCGTTCCTCATATTGACGGACGAGGCTGCCGACGCCGTGCGCCCAGCCTCCGGGGGAACGCGGGGCTTTCGGCCCCGGCACGGAACCTTCCTCTTTCCTGCAAGCGCCTCCGAACATCAGACCACCCCATGAAGAGCTTCCTGCCTCTGTTTGTATTCGTCGACGCCTGCGGTTGGGAAATCATCAAGGATCACCCGTTCGCCCGAACCCATGCGCCGGAGCGGCGCAAGCTAAGGTCAGTCTTCGGCTACAGCTCCGCCTGCATCCCGTCCATCCTGTCGGGACGCTGGCCAGTCGAGCATCGCAATTGGTGCTACTTCGTGTACGACCCCACTCATTCTCCCTTCCGGGGCCTGAGGCACCTCCGGTGGCTGCCGCGGGCGCTGACCAGCAGGCGAATGTTCCGCCACCGGCTCTCGAAGATCCTAAAGGTTCACCTGAAGTTTCGAGGATATTTCGACCTCTACAATATCCCCTTCGAGCACATTTCGAAGTTCGATTTCTCGGAAAAGAAAAATCCGCTGCAGCCAGGCGGCCTTAACCGCGGCCCAAACATATTTGATTTCATGCAGGAGCGCGGCATCACCTGGCACGTCAGCGACCCGAAGCTCGGTGAAAGGCGGAACCTTGACGCACTGCTCGCTGACATAAGCGACGAACGGATCGATTTCGGGTTCTTGTACTGGCCCGACCTGGACGGAATTCTGCACCGCGTGGGCAATGACGCGCCGGAGGTGCCGGCAAAACTCAATGCCTACGAGCCGTGGCTCGACGAGCTCATGGCCTGCGCCCGCAAGCACTACAAAGAGGTCAAGTTGACGATATTCAGCGACCACGGGATGGCGAATTGCGATCGCTTGCTTGACCTGCGGGCGAAGATCGAACCCCTGGGACTAAAGATGGGGCGTGACTTCGCCGTTGTCTACGATTCGACCATGGCTCGATTTTGGTTTTTTTCGGACGAAGCGCGCCGTCTGGTCACGGATTGCCTCCTAGGCATTCCCGAAGGACGCATTTTGTCCGACTCGGAGCTGCAGGATCTCGGTGCACTTTTCCCGGATCGCTATTTCGGCGAGCTCATCTTCCTTGTCGAGGAGGGCGTGCTCATCGTTCCAAGCCATATGGGAGAACGCCCAATCCGGGCGATGCACGGTTATCATCCCGATGCGCTCCACAGCTACGCGAGCCTGCTGACAAATTATTCCGAGGTGCCGGACGGGATCACGGCCATTCCGCACACCTATCAGCTCATGACTGAGCAGGCCGAGCGTGCCGCTATGCTCAACCGGTCTCCGGCGATGTCCGTCAAATGACGGGGACACCGCCAGCCACGTCGCTAAACGAAATCACGCGGATGTCCTGACGACCCGCAAGCCAGCTGGCGACCTCGTGGGCGGTGCTGATCAGCCTCTCATCGGGAACTCCGTCCCGGAAGTACTCCCACCAATGCGAGACAAGCACCGTGAGCGAAGCCCCCTCCACGGCGCACCGAACTGATTCCATCATCTCCCCATATGGACGGTGGAACGAGAGGAGACAGCCGGGATGGCTCAGAAGGGACTTACCGGCTGCATGCCAGTGCGGCCGCCGCCTAAGCTTCTTTAGCAAGTATGCGGCCCACCAGCGCATCGGCACCCGGCCGGCCTCAAACCAGCCGGTCGAGATGACATTGAACCGGGATGCCACCTCCAAAAAGGCGGTCCGCGAAAGCCGGTCATACGGGGCAACAAAGGCATCTGGCCGCGGAAAGCCCGCCTCGCGGAGAACATGCGCGCCCAGGTCAAGCCGATGCGCCAGCTCCGCTCGATCGGACACGCCAAATTCGAAGATGTCGTGGTGGCAGCCGTGTTGAACGAGGTGGTAGCCGGGCTCGGATTTGATGTAATCCACAAGCTCGCGAGCCAGCCCGATGGGAGCCAGGGGGATATCCGGCCCGCGCCCGGAGGTCAGGTATCCCTCCAGGCGGCCGTCCGGTGTCCGCACGTTGGTGCGCACCTCGGGAATCGCCGCCAGGTTCACTGGCATTCCTCGGTCCAGGAAGGGTCGGTAGATGCGCTCCAGGCACGCCGCCGGAGTGAAAGCGCAGGTATCGTCGTCACGAAGAATGACGTAATGCATTTTTCTCCTCTATCAGCTCCTCATAGAGCCGTTTCATTCTGCTCGCGCGCGTCGAAGTGTCGAAGTCCGAGACCACTTTGGCTCGCCCAGCCGCGCCCCACCGCGCGGCGAGATCCGGATGCGCAAGGATTGAGTCCACGGCCAGATGGAAGCCAGCCGGCCGGTCGAGGTCGAAAAGGAGCCCGTTCACCGACTCCTCCACAAGTCCCACCGCCCCCGCAGTCCGGCTTGCGATCACGGGCGTCCCCGCCGCCCACGCCTCGAGTATCACGATTCCAAACGTCTCCGCGATCGAAGGCAGGAGGACGGCCCTGGCAAGCTGGAAGAGCCCTATAAGCCGGGAATCGCCAAAGGGAAGGCTTCCCGCCTCCAGCACGGAATTCTGCACGCCTTCGCTTTCAACGCGCGCCGTCAAAGCGTCGCCGTACGCCCGGTTCGTGCACGCGCCGACAAAGACCAAGAGAACCTTCGGATGGCGTCGGATCAACTCCGCCGTCTCGGCGATCAGCCAATTCTGATTCTTATTGGGGTCAATGCGTCCGACGATGAGCAGAACAGACCGCCCTTCCAACCGGGGAAAGGCCTCAATCGCCGCCGACCTGCAATCACGAGCAAAGATCGCCGTTGAGATACCGTGCGGCTCAATGAGCACTCTCCTACCGGGATGATGCTCCCTCATGAGGGCGGCTTCCAGCGAATTGAAGGTGATGATCGCATCGGCCTGATCCAATAGGCGCCTCGCCCCAAGCATGAAGCCCACCGCCTTTCCCCAGTCCCAGCCGCCGTCGTTGGAGTCGTGAACCGCAGCGGGCAGGTCATAGGCGCCTCCATGGATGCTGACCACAAAGGGGATCCCCTTGGCGCGCGCCACGACCCTGCCGATCGCACCGAGACGGCCCTGTGCGTGCGAATGGATGACGTCGATCCCGCGTTCGGACCAAAGCAAGGCCATCAGCTGCAGGGAGATCAGATTGCCTCCCACCGCCACCCTCTGGCGCCTTTGTTCGGCTGAAATGCCCCAGACTGGCACGCACGCACGGAACCGTCGGACAGCGCATCCGGCCGCTTCGAATGGATCTGCCGTGTCCGGATCGGGCGGAATGCGAGGCGCGTAGACTATGGAATCCACGCCATGCGCGGAAAAATCCGCCGTGAGCTGAAGAACCACAGACTCTGTGCCGCCCCACTCCGAGGGATCGTATTTGCGAAGGATGTGGGCAATCTGCATCGGCTACACCCCTCCAGAGGCAAGGACCTTTCCCGGAAACGCGGCCGGCTCGGCAGGAGCAACTCCATTCGAACATCCGGCGATCAGCGACTCGCTCCTGGTGTGCGCCAGACTGGCCAACGCGCCAAGGAGCATGTAGAAAGTAAACAGGATCGGGGCCTGTCTGTAGACCCACTCGGTCAGGCTCTGGCCAAATATCCCACAGATACTGAACAGTATCCCAACGCCCATTGCACGCATCGGAACGCCCTTCGGCAGCAAAAGGAACGGCAGACCCATCGATACCCAGCGAAGCCAGAGCAACCCGAAGATGAGGAGTCCCGGCACGCCCAGCTCACCGAGTGTCAAAGCCGCAAGACTGTGGGCGGGCGCAGCCAGATATGCGTTGGTAAACGCCTTGTTGTCGCGGGAACCGTAGACCGAAATGAGGTTGTCATAGTCATCGAACCGAAATCCGAGGCGCTGCCCGTAGGTTCGACTGACCCGGTAGGACCAGTTGTTGAGGCCAATACCGAAAAAGTGATCCTTCACGATCGCCTCCGAGAGACGAAGATAGACGCCCCGGCCGTCCACCGTCGTGTCAAAGTATTCCTGCTCAAGGCTCGTCTCGGTATATCGGCGCTCCATCTCTCCCCACCCGGCCACCACAAGCACGATGGCACCGAGCGCGAGAGCAGTGCGAACCACGATCCGGCCCGGGCTCAGCCGCCATGAGGCGCAGGCGAGGAATGCACCCAGAACCGCCGCGGCAAAGACCGGGACACCTGCACGGGAAAAAGCCAGAAGCAGCCCGACGGCTCCCAGCGCCGAGCACAACCCACAGAATAACTTAAGCCAGCGAGACCAACCGGAGGTCGCGATTGCAACCAGCAACGGCACAGTCAGGCAGAAATACATCGACAGGCTGTTTGCGTGGTCGAGCGTGCCCGCCGACCTGTCAAGGCCCGTCACGAAATGCTGCCTCACGGACCAGGCGCCCTCAAATCCGACCGCACTGCCAAGTGCAACAATGAGGATGGACCATTCGCGCCTCGAGCGCACATAGAATGCGACCGAGAGAAAGATCAAAATGCTAGCAATGATCTTCGATAGCTCAAACAGCCCGAATATCTTCGGCTCCGAAACGAGGACGGACACCCCTGCGTAGGCAAGATAAAGCAGCATCAGCCCCAGGCTGCCCGGCCAAAAGGCACGCCGGTCCCGGCCCCGGCGGCCGCACCAGCAACCAAAGAGCAGGCAGAACGCGAGTATTTCAATCAGCGTGACTTGTATTCCGCGCGTCGTGCCCCTGTACCATGCCTGGCTGAAGAAATTGACGTCCAATCTCTCCGTGACCACGGCCAGGCTCACCATCGCAAAGAAGAAGATGTCGCGAATCCGCTGGGACCACGTGGCCGCAACGGCACCGGTTAGGGTGCATATCGGGATTAAACACAGGGCAATCGCGTGCGCTCGGCTCATGATGTTCGGTCAGACCGCATCCCTGTGTTGCTTGGGATCTCGCTCGCGAGCGCGATGAGGTCGCGCGGAGGAATTCCGAGGGTGCCGTTCGAAGCATTCGTCCTTATGCTCCGCTGGGTCTTCCGGCCTCTCCAGGGATGGGGAACGGTGCTTCTCATAACACGTTCATAAATATCACTTAACACCGATACTGCTTGCGGGCAAAATCGCCCGGCGTACGGTCTTCGGCCAATAGGCCGAGATCCCGTGTCTCAGAAACCTCAAGGCCTGCCAGCACGCAGCAAGCGTGACCACAAATCCCGCCGCGGCCGCTGGAAAATGGGTGATCCGCCGGCTTCCTCGCAGCTTGGCGAGACGCTTCCATCGGAGGCCGAGGATGCCGGGAAACAGCTGCCAGAACCTCCGGGGCCGCGCCACGTGGGCGTCGATCAGCTTCCTGAACCACTCGGGGTCGCGCGCCTCGTTGATCCGAAGGGTCGATCCCAGGTTCGCACGGTCCGCCCGTGGGAGGGTCTTCAGGTAGGTGATCAGCACGTGTACCGTGGTCTGGCCGATCATTTGCCGCTTTTGATTTTTCAGAACATCGCGCAACGCCAGGTAAGGCTCGTAGAGGTGCGTCGCCCCCCCCACCGAAACCACCTTGGAGGAATCGAGGGGGGCACAGAAAAAGTCGGTGCAGATGGCGGCCTTGAAAAATCCATCGTCGGTGGCGCCGAGGTCGCGCGGGAGGTAGAAGTTTCGAGCGATGGGGGCGCGCAGGCAGTAAAGCATCCCGTTAAGGCGGCCCTCGATCGTTTCCGTCATGTCAGACGCCGCCAGTGAAAGCCGTTCAACGGGCGAAAGGCGCGCCTTGCCGGCAATGCTCTTTCGGGGATTGTCCGAAGCGCCGCCAAGATGGACGTTGCGCTCAAGCTCCTCCAAGACGAGCCCGAGCGTGTGCGGCTGATCGAAGATGATGTCCGCATCCATGAGGCAGATGTAGCGCGTCTCACGGGCGGAGAATTCGTGGACGAACCGATTCCATGCGTTATTCCGACCAGGCTCCGGAATCTCCGCGACCCGCGCGCCAAGTCCCCTTCGAATTGGATTCTCGCGCCGCATTCGGCCGAAGAATTCCTCGGCGATCGTCACCGTGCCGTCCGTGCAGCCATTGGCGAGACAGACGATCTCACAACCCTCGCCCCGGGCAACGAGTTCCCCAAATACCGATTGCCCAAAAAGCGATTCGAGCATCCGCCCGATGCACGCCTCCTCATTCCAGGCCATGATCCCGATGGAGAGGGTGATTGGTAAATCGTTGTTGTGAATAGCCATACTGACGGTCGATCGCTGGCAACATTGTGACTCATGGAGGTGCCAAGCGGCCAGTGGGTCTGCACCTCAATCGTGGGCGGTAACCACCCCATTCCTCACACTGCGCATCTCGGATAGACTGGCGCAATGGCAGAGCCGCGCGTCAGCATAGTCCTTCGCTCCTACAACGAGGCTTGGGCTCTTCGCGCGACGTTGGCCTCACTCAGGGCCCAGAACTTCCGAAACTGGGAACTGATCGCATTCGACTCGGGCTCGTCCGACGGTTCGGCGGAGATGATCCGCAACTCGGAGCCCGCGCACTTCGTGCAGCTCCTGCCTCACGAGTACCGCCCGGGCCGGGTCCTCAATCAGGGGATGAAGCTCGCCCGGAACGACCGCGTGATTTTCCTAAACGCCGACGCGACTCCACAGGGACCCGACTGGCTCGGGCCTCTCGTTTCGGTGCTGGATGAACCGGGTGTGGCCGCCGTGTTCGGCCGCCAGATCCCGCGGCCGGACTGTGCGGCGGCCTTCGCGCGCGACTACGAGCGTTGCTTCGACGCCGGACGCGAATCGGAGAAGTGGGGACACTTCTTTAGCATGGTTAGCAGCGGCATTCGTCGCGACGTGTGGGCCCTCCGCGGCTTTCTCGAGACCATGCAGTATTCAGAGGACGATGAATACACCCGATGGTGCCGCGCCGCGGGATACCGCATCGCATACTGCCCGGAATCGGTGGTGATGCACTCGCACAACTACACTCCACGGCAGGCCTACAAACGCAGCTTCGGCGAGGCATGGGCGTTCGCGGCCGTATCCACCCCCACCGATCACAGAATCGGGCTTCACCGCACGCTGCTACTCGGCTGGATGCGCGACGCCTGCGCCGATCTGCGCTACTGCCAGCAGACGGGGCGAATGGGCCAGGTAATCCAGGCATTCGGCATCCGATGGCAGCAAAGGCTTGGCAGGATGCACGGTTTCCGAGTCGGGAGACAGATGCACCGCGTCGACCGTTCGCTTTGATGCTTAACGAGAAACCCAACGCCAAGCTGTCCATCAATTTCGACGGAGAGATCGCCCGAAAGCGCCGGTTCACGCTCGACGGAGACGACGCGTTGGAGCTGCACCTTGAGCGAACGTGCGCACGGATCGTTAGCGGAATCCGAGGACTTGTTCCAAGGCACAAGCTGGAGGCCGTGATGCTTGGCGGCGGTTACGGCCGCGGCGAAGGCGGAGTGCTAAGGGACGTCCGCGGAGACCGTCCCTACAACGACCTTGAGTGCTACGTGGTCTTAAAGGGCAACCGCCACGTCAATGAGCTCCGCTTCAAACGCAGCCTGGATGTTTTCGGAGAGATCCTGACCCACCACGCCGATGCGGAGGTTGAATTCAGGATAACCTCGCGCGCCGAGCTAATGTCCCTGCCGGTCACCATGTTCTCCTATGACCTTGCCGCCGGTCACCGGCTTCTCTGGGGCCATGAGTCCGGCGATCTAATTGCCGGGTGGGATTTTCACCGCCACCCCGAATGCATTCCGCAAGAGGAAGCGACTCGCCTGCTGATGAACAGGGCCTCGGGACTGCTATTCGCCCGCAACCAGCTCGAGCGGCGGCCGTTAACGCCTTCCGCAGCCGATTTCGTAAGGCGAAATGTGGCAAAGGCGCAGCTCGCCTGCGGCGACGCCCTGTTGGCCGCGTTCGGCCGTTATCATTGGAGCTGCACGGAACGCCACCGTCGGCTCCAGGAACTCTCGCAAGGAAGGAATTCCGCCTGGATAGACGCCCTGCTTCGACACCATGGCGTCGGCGTCAGGTTCAAGCTCAACCCCAATTCCGGAGCGGTCTCGCGCGAATCGCTGGCCGAAAGTCTTGGCGAGGTAACCAAGCTGACGCTGAAATGCTGGCTTTGGCTGGAAGCGCGCAGACTCGGCCGCCCGTTTGCAAATGCCAGGGATTACGTGGACGACCTGCGCGACAAATGTCCCCATTCCAATCCCCTCTCGAATATCCTTCTCAACTTTCGGGCCGACGGCTTCAGGCTGCGTCTGAAGCCGAGCCCCTGGCGGCATCCGCGCCAGCGGATTTTTCGCGCGCTGGTGTTGCTTCTCTGGGTGCCCGGGGCAATCGACGACCCGTTTCTGAAAGAACGTATCGGAATCGAGCTTAATGCGCCTGTAAACGTCCAGAGCGATTGGTCCTCCGCATTCAGGCGCCTTTGGATCCGTGTACGCTGACACACGGCCGATCGCGCCCACGGATTTTCGGGATCGATCGTCGGATCGCGCAAATTTTCGCAAATGATTCGGCCCAACCAATTCCCAATGAGGGAAACGGCGGCCCATCCCTCATCTGAAGATGTTGACGGAACTATCACTGGACACTGATAACCCGAAGCCCATCAAAACAGCCGACTTGGTATATTCATGAGGGCGGCCTTTGCGCCCATTTCCAGATGCACAGCACGCTTCTTTGAAACGGCCGCGATGGGGTGAACACCCCAGATTGCACCGTTTTCCCACGGTCCCACTCGACATGCCTCTAGTTAGAAGATTTCCTATTGCTGAGAAACTGATGCTGGCTATGCGCATCGGCATAGAGGATGGACCATGAAGAACCGAGCCAATTCAAAGCGAAAAACGCGCCCATCATCCGTGGCGAGGAAATCCCCGAGGCGCCCTTTGTCCACGTTGGACAAGGATCGGCTGTTTTCCATCGTTGGCGTCGGCGCCTCCGCCGGGGGCCTGGAGGCATTGACTCGATTCCTGGGCGGTGTTCCGGCCGAGGCTCGGCTGGCCTTTGTTGTGATCCAGCATCTGGATCCGACGATAAAAGGGATGTTACCCGAGCTGCTTCAGCGGATCACCCGGATGAAGGTGGCGCAGGCAAGGGACAATTTGGTCGTATGTCCGGGCTGCGTGTATGTGATTCCGCCGAACAAAAACCTGTCCATTCTTCATGGGAGGCTGCATCTGCTCGAACCCATTGAACCCCGCGGATTGCGCCTTCCGATCGACTTCTTTTTCCGCTCTCTCGCCGTAGACCAGCGCGAACGTGCTGTCGGGGTCATCTTGTCCGGAATGGGAAGCGATGGGACCATGGGCTGCAAAGCCATAAAGGAGAGTTCCGGCATCATATTGGTACAGGAGCCGCGGTCGGCAGAATTTGATGGAATGCCCCGCAGCGCCATTGAGGCCGGACCGGCGGACTTCGTCGCTCGTCCCGAGGTGCTGCCCCGCATGATTGTCGATTTCGTTCGGCGTATGCCGCGATTGGGAAAATCCGATCCTCCGATGGAGGAGAAGATGAAAAGCGCTCTCGACAAGGTGATCATTCTCCTTCGCTCGAGCACCGGGCAGGATTTCACGCTCTACCGCCGGAGTGCGCTTTTTCGGAGAGTGGAGCGACGCATGGGAATTCATAAGCTGGCCAATATTGCCAGCTACGTCCGGTATCTTCAGGAGAACCCCCAGGAAATCGGGATTCTCTTCAAGGAGCTGCTGATTGGCGTGACCAGCTTCTTCCGCGATCGTTTGGTATGGGAAAAGCTTGGAGAAAAGGCGCTTCCCTCTTTGTTTGCCGGCAGACCGAAGGGGTGCGCGCTGCGTGCATGGGTTGCGGGTTGCTCAACGGGCGAGGAAGCCTATTCGCTCGCGATGCTGTTCAAGGAAAGGCTCGATCGCGACCAGGCCCTGGTGGGATCCTCCCTGCAGATTTACGCCACGGACCTTGACCGGGACGCGATCGACAAGGCACGCCTGGGGTTTTACCCGGAAAACATAGTCGCCGATGTTTCAAGAGCCCGGCTCAGTCGCTTTTTCGTCAAAGAGGAGACCGGATACAGAATTAACAAAGAGATCCGTGGAATGGTGGTCTTTGCGCCGCAAAATCTCATCATGGATCCCCCCTTCACGAAGCTCGATATTCTCTGCTGCCGAAACCTTCTCATCTACCTCACGCCCGAGTTGCAGAGGCGGCTTGTTCCGATGTTCCATTACGTTCTTAATCCCGGGGGCCTGCTGCTTCTTGGCAGCTCCGAGAGCGTAGGCACCTACGCGACCTTATTTGCGCCGATTGCGGCTAAGGAGCGGATCTTCCGGCGGATCGAATCCGCGAAGCAGGATTCGAAGCTGAACTACCCCGGCATGTTCGTTCCGGTATCGATATCCCGCCCGAGTTCGGCCGTCCCATCGCTCCGGCCGCCGGAAAGCTTACAGTCGATGGCAGACCAGGTCCTGCTGACAAGGTATGCCCCCCCCGCGGTGCTGGTCAACAAGGAGGGCGATATCGTCAATGTCAGCGGCCGCACGGGGAAATACCTTGAACCGGCCGCCGGCAAGGCGAATTGGAATATCGTGGCGATGGCCCGGGAAGGGTTGCGATACGACTTGGCCAATGCCTTGAAGAAGGTCCAAAAAACAAAGGGGATGGTCACCATCCGGGGCGTTAAGATCGGGGCAGCCAACGACGAGCAAGCGGTTTCCATTCAGGTGCAGGCGCTTGAGCAGCCCAGGGAGCTGCGCGGGTTGGTGCTTGTCGTGTTTACCGATGAAGCCGGCCGGCGCGAAGCACCGGCGACCGCAGTTCCCAGCGGATCCAAAAACCTGCCGGCGCGGAATGGTTATCTGGAACGCCAGCTTCGAAACGCCCGCGATCAAATGAAGACCAACCGGGAGGAGATGCAGACCACACAGGAGGAGCTCAAGTCCATGAATGAGGAGCTCCAATCCACCAATGAGGAACTTCAGTCCACAAACGAGGAGCTGACCACCTCGAAGGAGGAGATGCAGTCGCTCAACGAGGAGCTTCAGACGGTTAACGCGGAGCTTCAGTCCAAGCTTGATGAGCTCTCCTCGTCGAACAACGACATGAAGAACCTCCTAAACAGCACCGATATAGCGACGGTGTTTCTCGACAATGACCTGCGCGTGAGGCGGTTCACCCTTCAGGCGAAGACGATCTTCAAGCTCATTCCGGGCGATGTGGGGCGGCCGATCACCGATCTGGCCTCCAGTCTGATCTATCCCGATTTGGCAATGGATACGAAAGAAGTTCTTCGGACCCTGGTGGTTGTGGAAAAATCGATCTGCACGACAGACGGGCGCTGGTTTACCACACGCATCATGCCCTACCGCACCCTGGACGACCGGATTGACGGCGTTGTGATCACGTTTGCGAACATCACCGCGGCCAAGGAGTTGGAGGCGACCCTCCGCAAAAAGCATGGGATCCTGGAGAGAATTTCGGCACGACAGGCCCTGGATTTGCGCCCCGGCCTTTCCCTTTCACGCTCAACCACTGCGAGAAAGAATCCGGCTAGAGGGGTTGCCCGCAAATCGCCTAGCCGCAAAAGGAGACCGGAGCGTAGTCCTTGAAAAAGCATCCTTCATCGTCGACCAGCCTGCGCGAGCGTTCCGAACGCAAGCTTAGGGAGGGCCGCGTCCCGAACGCCGATTCCCGGATCGCCCACGAAACCCAGCGGCTATTCCACGAGCTGCAGGTGCATCAGATCGAGCTTGAGTTGCAGAATGAGGAGCTGAGCCAGGCAAACTCCGCCGTCAGCGCAGCCCTGGAGCGGTTCACGGATCTTTATGATTTCGCCCCGGTGGGCTATTTCTCATTGGACGATTTGGGCCAGATTTTGGAGTCGAACATCGCGGGGGCCGCGTTGCTAGGGATGGAACGGTCCCTTGCGATCGGCCGCCGTTTCCAGCTTTTTGTCGAGCCGAAGAGCCGGATTGTGTTTCAGCGGTTTCTTGATCGGGTGTTTTCGGGAAGTGACCGGCAACATTGCGAAGCCGAACTCCTAAGGAAATCCGGCGATCCCTTCTGGGCGGAAATCGCAGGCGCCTTCGCACTGACCGCCAATGGCACGAAGCGGCTATCCCGGATCGTCGTCTCCGATATTTCGGCGCGCAAGCTCGCCGAAAAGGAGCACAGGCATGTCGGGGTCCTCACTGCCACAAATCGAGAGCTGGAAGAAGAGATTGTCAGGCGTAAGGCGACTGAAGCGTCGCTCCGCGAAAGCGAGAAGCGTTTTCGCTCTCTGTTGAACCAATCGCGGCTGCTTGAAACCCGGCTGCGACGCATGACGCGAGAGATGATGGAAGTGCAGGAGAAGCAGCGAAAGGAGATCAGCCGCGAGCTGCATGATGAAGTCAGCCAGATCCTTCTCGGCATCAATGTGCAATTGGAGATCTTCGCGAAGGCCGCGGCCACAAACCCGATGGAGGTCAAGAAGGCGATACAACCGATGCGCCGAATTGTGGAGAGGTCTGTGCGGGTCGTGCACGAGTTCGCCCGGAAGCTCAGGCCGGCGATGCTGGATGATCTGGGACTCATCCCGACGCTGCGCTCCTACATTGAGGCCCTTCCAAAGCGGAAAGGCCGCACAATCCGCTTCACAGCCGATCCCGCTGTCGAGCAATTGGACAACGACCGGCGGACGGTCTTTTACCGCATTGCCCAGGAGGGTCTAACAAACGTCATCAAGCACGCCAACGCGAGCTGGGTCAGCGTGAGCCTCCTCAAGACTCGGAACGGCGTCTTCCTGGAGGTCGCCGACAACGGGATATCGTTTGACATCAACCGTCTCGCGACCAGCGATTGGCAGAACCGCCTGGGATTGGCTGGCATGCGTGAGCGGGTGGAGATGTTTGGCGGCGAATTCACCGTGATCGCGGTTCCCGGGAAGGGCACCACGCTCCGTATCGAGATCCCATTCCGGCCTCCAAAAAGGACTCGGGGAGATAACACGCGAGTTTCGCAAGGCCCAACTCAATAGCATTTTTTGTTAAGGGACTCTTTCCCAATTTTGGGCGTCATCTTCTGTGCCGGCCGGGACCGCCGCAAGCACCTGGCGGTTTTGGTGCAGTCAAGCGCCCTCGCACCTGCCGCCACGGGGCTGCTCAAGGCGCTGGATCAGCATGGCATTGGTGTCGGAACTCCGCTCGCAAGGCATCCTCAGTGAACGGCTCCTCTGCATACAAGCCAAGGGGCCGCTGGCCTGGACCGCCGTCCACCCGGGGATGTAAAGGTAGGCGAACACCCCATGGGTATCGAGCAATTGTCATTTGTCTTAGCCCCTTAAGCGAAGCCAAGCTAAACAATGAAGATTCGAGCCAGGAAAACCCCTCCTAAGGGCGCACGCTTACCCAAGTGCCCCACGGGCATTCAGGGCCTCGATGAGATCACCGACGGCGGCCTTCCGCGCGGTCGGCCAACGTTAATCTGCGGTGGAGCCGGATGCGGCAAGACGCTGCTTGCGATCGAGTTCCTCGTGCGCGGCGCACGGGACTTTGGCGAACCTGGCGTCCTGATGTCGTTTGAGGAGACGGAAGCTGAGTTGGCGGCCAATGTCTCTTCGCTCGGATTCGATCTCGCGGGCCAGGTACGCCGAAAAAAGATCGTTGTCGATTATGTGCAGATCGATCCTGGCGAGATACAGGAGAACGGGGAGTATGACTTGGAGGGTCTGTTCGTCCGCCTCGATTACGCGATCAAGTCCATTGGGGCAAAACGCGTGGTATTGGACACGCTGGAGGCGCTTTTTGTGGGCCTGCATAACGAGGCAATCCTGCGCAATGAACTTCGCCGCCTTTTCCGCTGGCTAAAGGCAAGAGGCGTCACCGCCGTCATCACGGCGGAGCGCGGGCGCGAACAACTGACGCGCAATGGGCTGGAGGAATACGTGTCGGACTGCGTGATTCTCCTCGACCACCGGGTCAACGACCAGATTGCCACGCGGAACATGCGCCTCGTGAAATACCGCGGCACGCTGCACGGCACGAATGAATTCCCCTTTCTGATAGGGGACACGGGAATCAGCGTGCTTCCCATCACCTCCGTGGGGTTGAACCATTCGATCTCGAACGAGCGGGTTGCTACGGGAATCCCACGCCTCGACGCGATGCTCGGCGGACGCGGCTTCTTCCGAGGCAGCAGCATCCTGCTGACGGGCACCCCTGGTACCGGGAAAACCATCGTCGCGGCCAACTTTGCCCATGCCGCCTGTCAGCGCAACGAGCGCACCCTCTTCTTCTCCTTCGAGGAGTCCCCGAACCAGATCGTGCGCAACATGCATTCCATCGGTCTGCGTCTCGAGCCCGCCATCAAGAAAGATCTCCTCCGGTTCCACTCCGCCCGGCCGTCGCTTTACGGCCTGGAAATGCATCTGGCCACCATGTTCAAGGAGGTCAGTACCTTCCAACCGCAATTTGTCATCGTCGACCCGATCACAAGCCTGATGGATGTGGGCACCCCGGCGGAATGCAGGGGCATGGTGACGCGACTTGTCGACTATTTGAAGGAACGCCAGATCACGACGCTCTTCACCAGCCTTACCCAAGCCGGCCATGCGCTTCAGCAGAGCGAGGCGTCGATGTCCTCCCTGATGGACTCATGGCTCCTGCTGCAGGACTTCGAGGGCAACGGTGAGCGCAATCGTGTCCTCTATGTGCTTAAGGCCCGCGGCATGGCGCATTCGAACCAGGTGCGCGAGTTCCTGATTTCGGACCGTGGTGTTGACCTTGTTGACGCCTACATTGGCTCGAGCGGCGTATTGACAGGCTCCGCCCGCGTTGCCCAGGAGGCGCTCGAGAGGGCATCGGTCCTTGCCGTTCAGCAGGAAGCCGCGCGTCGCAAGCGTGAACTCGGACGAAAGCGCGATATGCTTGCGCGAAAGATAAGCGGATTGCGGTCCGAGTATGAAACCGAGGCCATGGAACTTCGGCGGATCGACGAACAGGTGGGTTCCCGGAGCCTCGTGCTGGGCAACGAGCGCGCGGCGCTAGGACGCCTGCGCCAGGCGGACGTGATGGCGCCGGCCGGCACTCGAAACGGATTCGGGCATAAAAACACCAAGACATGAAAACCAAATCCGATCCACGGCCCTCATCCCCTTCCCGAAAGAAACCCTCCAAGGTGTGGCAGTTGCGACTCTACGTCACCGATAAGACCCCCAAGTCGCAGACCGCCTTCTCGAACCTGAAGCGGATCTGTGAAAGCCATCTGAAGGGCCGCTACCGAATCACCGTCATCGACCTCCTGAAACATCCGCACCTTGCCAAGGGCGACCAGATTCTCGCCATTCCCACAGTCGTGCGCAGGCTGCCGAAGCCGGTGCGGACCTTCATCGGCTGCCTTTCGGACTTCGATCGCGCGCTCGTCGGCTTGGACCTACGAGCTGCAGAATGACCCCGGCACCCGAATTGAAATCCAAGAGACCCCAACGCGTTGCTGCATCCACCGAGAGGGCGCTGGCCGCAAGTCTCGACGGCAAATGTCACCTGCGGCTCTACGTCGCGGGGGCGACCACGCGGTCGCGCGAGGCTCTTCGGAGTGTGTACCAGCTTTGCGAATCCGAACTTAAGGACAACTTCGAGTTGGAAGTGGTCGACGTCTACCAGCAGCCGGAGAAGGCAAGGGAGGACCAGATCGTGGCAACCCCGACATTGGTGAGGCAGCTGCCGCTTCCAGTGCGCCGTTTCATCGGCAACATATCCAAGATCAAAGGTTTATCGGGAAAGTCGGACTCCGTCCGAGGAGGCAAGATTGCATCTTGAAGATCGCCCGCCCAAAGCCACCCGACGACCGCGCGGAACTTGATGCTCGTCTGTTGGAAGCGGAGGCAGCGCTCCGCGCGATTCGCAACGGCGACGTGGATGCCGTCGTCGTGACGGGCAGGAAGGGCACGCAGGTATTTGCCCTTGGAGACGCAAAAAACGACTATCGCGCGCTCATCGAGTCAATGAACGAGGGGGCGCTGACACTCACGGCGGACAAGATGATATTGTACGCCAACCAGTGCTTCGCCAAGATGGTCAAATACCCGTTGGAGAAGGTGATCGGCGGCGACTTCCGCCGGTTTTTGTCCCCGGGCGGACTTGAGGTTCTCGATCTCCGCCTGGAACGCCTGGAAGGATCTGGCGCAAAGTTCCAGGTACTGTTGACTACGAGCAACGGCTCTCAGACCCCGGTACAGGTGTCGATCCGCCGGCTGGCAGGGAATGGAGCAACTCGAGCAACCATCAGCATGGTCGTGACAGACATGACGGAGGTGCGGCGAACGGAGGAAATGCTGCGCGCCCTGACGCACCGGGTTGTTCAGGCTCAGGAGGCCGAGCGCGGGCGCGTGGCGTTTGAACTCCACGACAACATTACCCAGCTAATCTGCGCATCGCTCTTTCGCAGTCAGGCGCTGGCCGACAAGCTCTCGCCGCGAGATGGCAGCACAAAAAACGACGCAATCAAGCTTCGCGAGATGCTTTGCAAGACCGCGGAGGAGGTGGAGCGAATCTCCCATAATCTCGGGCCTAATGTGTTGGAGCACCTGGGCTTGGTTGCGGCGCTGGGCGACGCGGGGACCGAATTCGAGAATCGGACCGGGGTGTCCGTGAAGCTGGTCTGCACGCTGTTGACCACCCGGCTATCCAACGACATCGAGCTGGCTTTCTTCCGAATCCTCCAGGAAGCCCTGAGGAACGTCGAGAAGCACGCGTCCGCGCAGCATGTCGGCGTGCGCCTGAGCCGCCGGGGCGAATTCGTCCAACTGATGATAAACGACGACGGGATCGGATTCGATGTCGATCGCCGCCATGCGATGAGGAGCGGGAGGGCGAGCCTCGGTCTTCTCAGCATGAGCGAGCGGGCAAGCTGCCTGGGCGGCACGCTAAAGCTGAGATCCAATAGACGCTCGGGCACAGAAATTGAAGTCCTCGTTCCGCTGAATCGGAAAGTCGCGGTTGCCGTTTGAACCGGTAGCTGAAGCGGATGGCGATCCCGGGTGTGCCCCTTTTGCAGGCGCCCAGCGAATACGCGGAGTCTCCGCTCCTGCAGAGATCAATGTGGGGCGGGAAAGACCCCATAGTTGCGTCTATCGGGACGTGGTACGGTGTCCCGATGAATACACTACTCCTGATAATTGTCCTTCTTCTCCTTTTCGGCGGCGGCGGGTTTTACTTCGGAGGACCTATGATCGGCGGGAGCGGGCTTGGCCTGATCCTGCTGATCTGCCTCATCGTTTTCATAATGGGCGGATTTCGAACGAAGAGCTGACCCCGACGTCCCGTTGGGTGACGACGGCTGGCATTGTCAGCGCGGATCCGATGATCGGCGCCGTAAGAAGGACGCCCTTGGTGAGCCGGTTGGCGACCTTCTCGATCCCGTCCACCTGCATATTTGCATCGGTTGCCATCAACTCCAACCAGGCGTTGGAGGCCGTTTCCGGGATCCGGTCCGTGCGGCTAATAAGGCATGGGGTGAAGTCCTTCGACTCGGGCATGAAGATTACGGCGTCGCCCCAATATTCTCCCTGCTCATCCGCCCTACCTTATCTCGTCCGCGTTTCGGTGGATCGGGGCGTTTGGGTCGAAGGTTGATAATGGATAAGCCCCACCTGGTCGAGTAGGAGGAGCGTCCGGCCAAGCAGGGCCGGCTCGCCGGGAACAAATAGTCCGTACCCGCCAGCATGTCGGCCGAAGCCTGGAGGAGATTGGCCGATGTGGCCTCAGGAGCCGTTGCTCCGGGACGGAAAAGGCGATTAATGCTTGGGACCGTCGTCCCGCCACTCGCCCTTGGTCTGATGATAATGGCCGTCCCGGCCCTTGTCCCAATGCGGTGGGTTCCATCGACCATGCCCATGGGGGGGGCTGGCCCAGCGTCCGCCCACCCAGGCGTAATGTCCCGGGCCGCCGTCCCAGTAGCCGCCGATCCATACAAAGCCCGGCCCGGGACTGACTCCAATGATCACTTCGCGCCTTGGCGGCGGCGGCGGCGCCTCAAGATTGATGTTCAGCGAAATATCGGCGAAGGCCGGGGAGGCCGAGACGGAGGGGGTCAGGAACCCCGACAGGGAGAGAAGGCCGAGCCCGGAGGCCAGCCGAATCGAGGCGCAGGGAGCGCGGCGAAATTGGTTCATAGCGTGTTTCATCGTGGATATTGGACAGCCGCCGCGCCCGTTCGGTTCGCCGCGATCGGACATACCAGGTGTTCACCCCACTGCCCCCATTTTTCTTGAATCGGCAGCAACCGGCTCCCAACCGAGGCATGAACCCGGGCGGGCACCTTCAGGAACTCCCGCGCCGCCAATTATCTGCGGCCGCCCGGATGGACATAACCGCCGCCTCCGTGGCCATACCAGCCCCGGCCACCGCCATCGATCCAGACGCCGTCGCCGTACCAGCCGCCTCCGTAGCCGCCGCCACCGCCCACGTAACCCACGCATCCGGTCCAGGCGAGCTGCATTCCGACCAACATCAGGGAGTAAAGGAGTATCTTGCGTGTGTGTTTCATGGGCTGTTAGCGGGATTGGCGCTTTCGATGTATTCTACGAGGCCGAGAGTGCCGCCGGTGGAATCCAGGATGATCGCAAAGCGGCTTCCAAATTCGGCCGAATGCGGCGCTACCAGAACCTCGCCCCCGAGGCCCGGGACCTTTGCGAGGGTCGCATCGAGGTTCGCGACGCGGATGACGCCAAGCCAGCTGGGTTTCGCGTCATTGGCGTCGGGCAGCGGTGCAACGCCGCCGCGCGCCTGCCCGGCGCTCGACAGCACGAAGTCGCTCTTGCGGTCGGATTTGGTCTCGGGCGCAACATCAAATCCCAATGCGTCGTGATAGAAATCGGACGTGGTCTTCGGATTCTTCGCGTAGATCTCGAACCAGTTCCAGGCGCCCGGCCTTGTGTCGGTGTCGGGTGCGTCGCCCGAGCTCGACTGCAGGAGGCCAATGGGCTGGTCGTCCCTGTCAGAGACGATCGCCTGGTGGCCGCGGTCGGGAAAATTCCTCGACGGGGCGCGCACGGTCCCGCCGTCCTTTGACACCGCTGCCAGCGCGGCGTCGATGTCGGTGACGGCGAAGTAGCCAATCCAGCGCGCAGGATGGTTCGGCCCAGTCACGGACCGCGGAGCCAATCCCGCGACCGGCACGCCGTCATTGCTGAAGATGGTGTAGCTCTTCCCCTTTTGCTCGAGCGCCGTTGCAGTCCAGCCAAGAAGCCCGCAGTAGAACTTCGTCGCGCTGTCGGCGTCTGTTGTAAACAGGTCGGCCCAAACAAGCTTGCCCGGGCGGTGTTCCGTCGTCGGGGGCGTGTTTAGCGGCGGAAATTTCGCAGCGTGGGCTGAGAGGGGAAAGCTTGCGGTCAGCAGTGCCGCAGCAGCAAAAACAGGGGCAAAATGAAGGATGGGTTTCGTGTTCATATCATGGGTGATCGGGGCCGCGACGATGAAGATAGAGCATGGAGGCAGATCCCCAAATGGGGTGTAACCCGTACGCTCGAAGGGTTTTTCGTGGAAACGCCCAAGACCGGCGCAACGGGCACCCCGCCGGCAGCACCTAGCCGATGGGAGGGGCACCTGGGAAAACGGGGCGGAAGAATTCAGGCCCCGGGGGTTGAGACGGACACGCCGGACTCCGACCCCCGGCGATTGGGCCTCCTGCCCGGACCTGAACCCGGGATGGGGTTTGGGATGCCTATTTCTTCTGGCGGTCGCGACCCAAACGAAGCTTTGTGCCCGCAGCCTCGCTCCCTGGTTGATTCCTGGGATTTCAACCGCAGGGCGCGGTGGCCTCCATCAGACCCGCGGGTTCGGGCAAAGCCGCCTTACTTGAGGCCTGCCGTCCATTCGATCGCACCTTTCAGGTGCGCCCGGTAGCGGGGATCAGCCCACATCTCCTCCGTGTGGCCCAGCGCGGTCTGGAAGACACGGCCTTTCTCGTTTTGGGAGTACCAGACAAGGGGGTGGTCCCCCATTCGCTGCTTCGCACCGGCGAACCACCGGTTGTCGTCAACGTTGTAGGAGGACTCGTCGATCGAGATCAGCACGTGCACGTTCGGACGCGGATCCCGGTCGAAGCTGTACCATTCGTCGGTGGTGATCCATTCCGCCGAGGGAAAGAAGCTCGTGGCCGGATGGCTCCGGTCCTCGATCACAAGCCGGGCTTTCTGCGCGGGGGGATGCCCTAGGAACTTGGCGCCGAGCTGGCGGTTGTACCATGGCCAGTCGTACTCGGTGTCTGCACCCGTGTGGATGGTGAGGAGGCCTTTGCCGCCCTTCACAAATCCTTCAATCGCCGCCTTCTCCTCGGCGGTGAAGATGGTCTTCGTCGTCATAAGGAAGATGACGACGTCGAAGTGCTCGAGGAACGCCGGGGTGACAAGCGACGTGTCCTCCGTCGCAGTGACGCCCCACTTGGCCTCCTGGGCCATCTCCACCAGAGTCTTGATCGCCGTCGGGATCACCTGGTGCCGGTAGCCGGCGGTCTTTGAGATCACGAGGAGCCTGATCTTCGGACCGGGAACGGGAAGATCGGCAGCGAAGGCGGTGCCAAGTAATGAGAAGGCCATGAGGAAGCGAAGGATCAATTTCATTGGGGTTGGATTGAGACGTGAGGGGCGCGGCTGGGTTGGAGCACGCCGGAAGGGGGCGGGTCTTGAGGTTTCGTGCGGGGTTAAAGGTCGGAGTGTCCTTGTCCAGGCATCGACTCCTGGTCCGACCATGGACGATCTCGGGGCAAACTGGAAACAAGATCGATGGCTAAAGATAGATTGCCGGGGGGCCGGGACCCGCCGGAGCGGTCCGGAATGGGGAAGCGTGCGTATGAGCCCCGAACCGGTCCGCTCCCTACAGACGGCTCAGGGACTCCGCGGATTCCCTGGCGGCTTGGGAAACGGCCCGGTTTCGCTCGTATCGGCCTGTTAAGCCCATTGGCCGGTTGCAAGGGCGGGCACGTCGAAAATGTGCTGGTTATGAACGATAAAATCCTCATCCCGGAAGCCGTTCTTAGTGTACTATGCCCGGCCGGAACGTCAGCGCCCACCCCTTGCGACGCACAACCCCTGCATTCGACAAACCCCATGGAAGCCCGAGCCCACCCGCCTGAACCCCTGCTTCGCCGGAGGGCCGGCACGCGGGGCAGGATCGGGGGACACGCGGTGGGTGGGCCGAAACGGGAGCATGGGAGGATCCCATGAGCATCAAGGTCTGCATGGTTGGGTGCGGCGGATTTGCCCGCCTTTGCCACGGACCCGCTCAAAGGAAGCTTCGCGACACGGGCGCCGACATTGAGCTCTCCGCGTGCTGCGATGCGAATCTGGAGAACGCCCGGAGCTATTCGGCATCGTTTGGCTATGCGCGCTACTATTCAGACCTTCGCGGGATGCTTTCCATCGAAAAACCAGACGCCGTCGTGGCGGCCGTGCCCCCGGCGATCACCCCGAGGGTGGCGGGCCTCGTCCTCAAGCTCGGGTTTCCACTCCTGCTTGAGAAGCCGCCGGGCCTTTCGCCGGTCGAACTCGAGCAGCTGATCTCGGCCGCCAGGGAGGGCGGGGCCCGCGCCCAGGTTGGATTCAACCGGCGCTACATGCCCGTCGTGCGGCGCGCGATGGCGATCCTGGACGGGGCCCTGGGCGCTGAGCGTGTGGGCCGAATCGACTATGAGATGATCCGCTACGATCGCTGGGATGCCGACTTTTCAACGACGGCCATCCATGCGATTGACGCGGCCCTTTACCTGGCCCGGAGCCCCTTTCGGGCGGCCGAGATCCGCTTCCAGCCCCAGAGAAGCGGGGAGCGGGTGGCGACCAACGTGGTCATCGATGCGGAATGCGACGCCGGCACCCGCGTGCAGATCAGGATCTTGCCCGTGTCGGCGACCAATTCGGAGTCGGCATGGATTCACGGCGTCGGCCAGTCGGTGGGCCTGAGGATCCCCATGTCCCCGCATTCCCACGGCGACGGTTGCGTGGAACACTGGCGTGCGGACGCACTTTTGGAGGCGTTTTCCGACCGGGAATACGGTCCGGTGGATAGGCTGGGCGTCCTGGCGGAAACCCAGGCGTTCCTGGAGGCCGTGCGATCCGGGGCCCGGTTCAGCCCGGGCCCGGGGGACTGCGTGCAGCAGGTGGCGCTCATGGAGGCGGTGAGGCTTGGCCGGACCGGCCCGATCGTATTCGGGGAACGCTGAACCCGTCCCTCCGAACGATGCATTCCATGATCCGCCTTGTTCCGTCCGCCCGGCTTCACCTGGGAGCCTTCATGCTCGAGGACAAGCCGACGGTCTTTGCGGTGATCGGCGGCTACCTGCTGACCCTCATCGTCGTGGGACTGGTATTCAGGCGTTTCAGCAAGGATACGAGCGACTACTTCCGGGCGGGCGGCAAGGCCACGTGGTGGCTCATCGGAGGAAGCGTCTTCATGCGGGGATTCAGCGCCTGGACGTTCACCGGGGCCGCGGGCGCCGCCTTCCAGGCCGGCTGGAGCCTGCCCCTGATGTTCGGGGCCAACGCGCTCGGTTTTTTTATCGTCGCCGCATTCACCGCCGGTTGGTTCCGCCAGCTCCGGTGCGTGACGTCCGTGGACATTGTCCGCCTCAGGTTCGGCGCCAAGCTCGAGCAATTCTGCGCCTACCTCGGGATCCTGACAGGCCCGATCTATGGAGGCGTCCAACTGTACGGCCTCGCGATCTTCACCTCGATCCTCCTGGGCACCAACATGTACTACACGATCATCCTGCTGGGATTCGTCGTGCTTTTTTATGCGGGGGTCAGCGGGGCCTGGGCGGTCATGGCGGCAGATTTCATCAAGGCGCTCGTGCTCGTCCCGATCACGGTCCTCCTGGCCGTCGTCTGCCTGCATGCCGTAGGGGGTGTGGGCGGATTGATCCATGCAATAGGACGCGCCGGTCTCGCGACCGCCTTTCAGCCCGTCAAGACGGCGGAGGTGCTCGGAACGATGCAGGGTATCAATCCGGGTTGGTTCACGTGGACCTTCTTTTTCGCCTGGTATGGCAATCTGGCGCTCCTCGGCAACGAGCCCTCGAATGCAGGGAGGTATCTGAGCGCAAAGGATGGAACGGGGGCCAGGCGGGCCGCCCTGCTTGCCGGGCTCCTGTTTGTCCTGGGCCTGTTCATCTGGTTCATCCCGCCCATGACGGCCCGCCTCCTGATCGCCGACCAGGTCGCGGCCATGCCGCTCCCGAAGCCCGTGGAAGGGGCTTATGCGGCGATCGCAATCCACTTCCTGCCCGCCGGCCTTGTCGGGCTGGTGCTGGTCGGCATGTGCGCGGCGACCATGAGCGCCCTGGACGTGGGGCTGAACACGCTGGCGGGAAACATCACCCAGAACGTCTACCCGGCGGCCTGCCGCGTCGCCGGGATTGTCCCTTTTGAGGGGCGCGCTCGCCTGGTGCTCGCCAAGTTTGTCACGCTCTGCTGCGCCGTCGCGGTCATTGGGTGCGCCTCGGCCATGGCCCGTTTCGGCCGAGGGGGGATCTTCAACATTCTGATCGACATCATGGCGACCATCGCCGCGCCCATTGCCGTTCCCCTGGTCCTCGGCCTTTTTGTGCGCCGCGTGCCGTCTGCCGCTCCCTTTGTTTCCATTGCCGCCGGGTTCTGTGTTTCGCTGGCCATCTACCTGTCGCCGTTCGTGCTGGGGACGCAGCCCTGGGTCTTCCAATACCAGGTCGGGGCCGTGGCGGCGGTGAGCCTGGCGAGCTTTTTCCTCGTGAGGGCGCTCGTGGCGCCGAGCGGGGAGGCGCTGGCGCGAGAGAGCGAGTTCTTCTCGAGGCGCGACCGCCCGGTCGACTTTTCCACGGAGATCGGCGAGGCCAACGACGGCCGCCAATTGCGCATCGTCGGGACCTTCGGTCTAGTCCTTGGCCTGGCCGTCCTGCTCCTGCTGATCCCCGAAAGCAGCGCGGGCCACGCGGGAAAGATCGTCGCCGTCGCGCTGTCCACGCTGGGCACGGGCGGCATGATGACGTGGCTCGGTTTTAGGGCGGACAGGGTGACCCGCGCCTTATAGCGCTTGAAGAATCCGCTTTCCATGGAGGTTACCGCAAACAAGGGCTACTCCGACAGGGCGCAGCAGTACCGCAGCGCCCTTCTTGGGGACGTCCTGCCGTTCTGGGAAAAGCATTCTCTGGATAATGAGTCCGGGGGCTATTTCACCTGCCTTGACCGCGACGGGACCGTCTATGACACCGACAAGTTCGTATGGCTGCAGGCCCGGCAGGTCTGGACGTTCTCCATGCTCTACAACCAGCTGGAAAGGCGCGACTCGTGGCTCAGGATGGCTCGGAAGGGGGCGGAGTTTCTGGCGCGCCATGGGCGGAATCGCTCCGGCGATTGGTACTTCAGCCTGACCCGGGAGGGACGCCCGCTCGTTCAGCCGTACAACCTCTTTTCCGACTGCTTTGCAGCCATCGCGTTCGGCCAGTATTGCAGGGCGGTCGAGGGCGACAGCGACGCCCGGGCCGTGGCCCGGGATGTGGCGACCCGCACCTACCGGAATATCCTGGCGCGCAGGGAAGCTCCCAAGGGCGAATACGAGAAACGGGTGCCTGGCACGCGCCCGATGGCCTCCTTGGCGCTGCCCATGATCCTGGCCAACGTCACGCAGGAGATGGGGGACCTCCTCGACCCGGACGTGTTCGAGCGCGCCCTAGATGGCTGTTTGGATGAAATCTTCTCGCGCCACCTGGACGCCGAAAGGCGGGTGCTCCACGAGCACGTGACGCCGGCCGGTGGGAGGCTGGATTGCTTCGAGGGGCGCCTGCTCAATCCCGGCCATGGCATCGAGGCCATGTGGTTTGTCATGGATATTGCCGAGCGGCGAAAGGATCCCGCCCTGGCGCGTCGGGCGGTTGATGTGGCCCTCAGCACCCTTGAGCTGGGCTGGGACCGGGCATTTGGGGGAATCTTCTATTTCCTGGATGCCCGGGATCGTCCGCCCCAGCAGCTCGAATGGGATCAGAAGCTGTGGTGGGTCCACGTGGAGACGCTGGTTGCGCTCCTGAAGGGTTACCGCCTGACGGGCCTCGAGGCCTGCTGGCAGTGGTTCGAGAAGGTGCATGCGTACACGTGGAGCCATTTCCCGGACCCCGGGTTCGGCGAATGGTACGGCTACCTGAATCGACGCGGGGAGGTGCTCCTGCCGCTCAAGGGCGGAAAATGGAAAGGGTGTTTCCACGTCCCCCGGGGGCTCTATCTGTGCATGAGGGAGCTTGAGAAACTGGGCGAAGGCCGGCCGAAGGGGGGTGCGCCGTGAAGCGCGTGGCGGTGCTGCCGATGGACGATCGTCCGGTGAACTACGACTCCCCGCGCTACCTTTCGCGGGCCGCCGGCATGGAGGTCCTCCTGCCCCCAAGGGGATGGCTCGGCAACCCCTGGCGCCCCAGCCGGCACCGGGACCTGGTTGACTGGCTTTCCAGGACGGCCGCCGAGGCCGATGCGGCGATCGTCGCCATCGATACCCTGGGCTACGGCGGCCTCATTCCCTCGCGCACCTCCTCGGAACCGGCCGAGAGCGTCTTGGGGCGCCTGGGAATAATCCGGCGCCTCAAGGCCGAGCATCCGACGCTGCCCATCCTTGCCTCAAGCGTGGTGATGCGGATCAATCGATCCAACTCCTGCGAGGAGGAAAAACCGTACTGGGCGACCTTTGGCGGCCAGATGTTCCGGCTCTCGTTTCTTGAGCACAAGGCCGAGCTCGGGGAGGCGGATCCCGGGGAGATCGGAGAGCGGGACCGTCTGCGCGCGGAAATCCCCGACGACGTTTACCGGGACTATCGCCGGGGACGCGCCCGCAACCACGCCGTGAACCGGGCCATGCTCGATTGGGTCGCCGAGGGGATATTCGATTATCTGCTTCTGCCGCAGGATGACACGGCCGACTATGGCTGGAATGTTTCCGAGGCGCGCAGCCTTCAGTCGGACATCCGCGACCGCGGCCTGGACGACCGGGCTATCACCTATCCGGGAGCCGACGAAATCGGATGCCTGCTGCTCGCGCGCTATGTGTGCCGCCAGAACGGATTTGGACCTAAGGTCTGGCCGAGGTACTCGTCGGTCGCCGGTCCGACCGTGGTGACCGCCTATGAGGATCGACCCTTCCAGGAGCTCATAAAGGCGCACCTGGCGCCGCTCGGCGGGACCCTGGCCGATTCGCCGAACGACGCCGACCTTCTCCTCTTCGTCAACTCGCCGGTTGAGAAACAGGGCAACGGGGACAGCCAATGGATCGTCCGGCAGGGTGCCGGCTCGATTAGGAAAGGGCTGCCCGCGAAGTTTCAGCCGTGGTTGGACCGGTTCTGCGACGCCGAGGGGTTCCGCGCCACCCGCAGGGAGATCGAATCGCCCGGCCGCAATCCCGAGGCGTTCGTTCAAGCGCTGCTTGGCGCGCTCGCCACCGGCAAACCCGTCGCACTGGCCGACGTGGCCTTCGTCAATGCCTCCGACCTGGTCCTGGGAGACCTGCTTCTGCAGCAACCGGCGGTGACGGGGCTTGCCGGCTACGGCGGGTGGAACACCGCGGGGAACACCCTGGGCACGGTCCTCGCCCAGGCCGTGATCCAGGTCCTTTCGCGCCGCTCGACCCCCACCCCGGATCAACGCGCGGCCCACCTGGAGTTTCTCTTCATGCGCTTTCTGGACGACGATGCGTATCAGGCGCGCGAGCGCACCCGGTGCATGGTCTGCGACCTGCCGTCCCTCGATATTGCCCCGACCATGGAGCGCCTGCCGGAAGACGTGGCCAAGAAGATAGAGGGCCGGGTCAGATCCCAGTTGCAGCTCGCGGCCGCTGCGCTTCGCCGGCTCTTCGTCAGCTCAAGACAGGTCGGGGATGTCCGTGTTGATCATATTCATCTCCCGTGGAATCGCCTATTTGAGGTGGGATTTGACGTGACGGTGAACCTCGATTGAGGTCCGGCCTGCGGCGTGCTCCGCCTTGCCGGAAACTCGAGTCTGCGCTCAGGGCAGGGAGGGACGGCGCCCGATCGGCCCACGCATGAGGTCAGAAGGCACTCCCTGGTCCGTTGGATTGGCCCGCCGCCACGAACCTGGACGGCCCGGCCGGCCTCCCATCCGGTGCCAGGCGCGCCGTCCGGCCGGGGGTTCCCTCCACCGTCACGGCGCAACGCCCATGCGGTCCGCGCTCGCCTCAGCGTCTAGGGCACGCCGCCCCTTCAGGTCGGATGCGATCTGCGACAATCTTGCATCCGTCAGCGGATAGAAGAGCACGAGGGCGACCGACAGGGCGCTGAGCGATGCCGGGATCAGGCTCATCAGCAGCACCAGGCCGTGCAGCGATCGCGGGGTCTGGGCGGTGTTGGCGACAAAGCCCACGCTCTGCATCAGCGCAAGCGCCACCCAGGCGCCGAGCGCCCAGCCCTGCTTCTGGGAAAAGATGGCCGCGGAAAAGATGAGGCCCGTGGCGCGGCGGCCCCGCTTCCATTCCGCATAGTCCGCCGTGTCGGCGTACATGGACCAAAGGAGGGCGACCAGCGGGCCGCTGCTGACGGAGATGAACAGACTGATCCCGTAGATCAGCGGGATCTGGCCGGGTCCAAGAAAATAGAAGGAGGCGGCCGACACGGTCGTAACGAGGAACAGGGCCACGGTCGCCGCCTTTCGGCCGGCAATCCTGGTGAAGAACGGTATCATGATGACGCCGACCAGGGATGCGATCTGGTTGCTGGTGTTGAACACCGAGACAAGGCTTTCCCATCCCCAAGTCTGAGTTCCCGCGGCGGACCTGGGCAGGAACGAGGGCAGGGTCAGCGTTTGCGAGCCGACGTAGTATTTGAAATAGTGCGCGGTCGCGCTGCTCCTGACCGCCCCGGAAAGGATGAACGTAATCGTCGTCGCGAGCACGATGAGCCACGGCCCGTTGGTGGCCAGGTCCCCGAGGTCGCGCAGCACCGACGTCTTCTGGGCCCTTGGGGGGCTTACGCGCTCCCGGGTGTTGAAGAACGTGGCGAGGAAGAAGAGCACGGCGGCGATGCCGTAGATCACGAACGCCATTTGCCAACCCTTCGCCACGGTCTTGGCGCCCAGCCACCCGCCCACCTTCGCCATGGGCAGCAGCGTTGCCGAAACGACGATTCCCCCGACAAAGGCGCCCACGAGCTGAAACGAGACGAGCGTGGTCCGTTCATTCGGGTTGGGGGTGATGACGCCAAGCAACGCCGTGTAGGGGATGTTGATGGCGGTGTAGATCAGCATGATCGCGTTGTAGGTGACATAGGCCCAGACGAGCTTTCCGGAGGCGCCGAGGTTCGGCACCGTGAAGGTCAGGACGCCCATGGCGGCCAGCGGCACGCAGAACCAGAGGAGGAAAGGCCGGAACTTGCCCCAGCGCGTCCGGGTGCGGTCGGCCAGCATGCCCATGACGGGGTCGAAGAACGCGTCCATTCCCCGGCTCAGGCCAATCATCGTGCCCGCAGCAGCCGCGCCTATGCCGACCACGTCGGTATAGAAGATCGCCAGGTACGACATGAACGCCTGCCAGTAGAGGCAGGAGGCCAGGTTGCCGAAGGCGAACGAGGATTTCTCGCGAAACCCCAAGAAATCGGCGCTGGGCTCCCGCGGCGTTTGGATCGGGGTGGCGGGCAATTGGGTCAGGTTGCGGAGGAGGGACGTCCGGGGATTACGGGAAGCCCCAGCCTCCGGAGGGACGGTTGAACATTGACTCTGCGCACTCCGCGGCAGCGGTCTCAGGGTGCGGGCTACGTCGGCTTACGCCATCATCTCCCCGATCCCCTTGCAAGCTCGGGCCTCCCGCGGAAAATCCGGATGCGATACCCTGCCCTGCCCCAGGGACCCAGAGGGCGGCGCGCCACCGTCTCCCGGTCATCTGCTAAAGCCCAGGCGCGCGGCAGCCGATGCGGGATCAAAGTCGCTCTTCCTGAACGGATGCGCCTCGGTGCTGAATACGTAATCGGAGGGATTGACGGGACAATCGGATGCGAAGGATAGGTAGCAGTAGTTTAGCGTCTCAGCGATGAAGAAGGTTTCCATCTCGTCGGCCTTCTTCATCGTCGTCACGTCCTCGATATGGCAGTAAGCCGTGTCGTTTCGGCAGAATTTCTTGATGTCCGCGTAATACTTCGCGATTTCGTCCAAGTAACGGGGGTTCCCCGTCAGGCGCCAGAGATAGAAGGTCGACTCGATGAGTTCAGGATTCAACTGGTAGTAGGGATTGGTGATCCTGTTCTTGTCGTAATCGTATCCCATGGGAATGAGCCCATGCTGATCCCAAAGGGCATCCCAGCTCGACTGGCTCGCCTCGGCCCTTGGAATGTCGCCGGAGAGCGCAAGCAACCCCGGGAAAAATGCATCCCAGAGAGTCACTTCGGAGCTCACCTTTCGCCCCGTGTACATGTCGACCTTCCCGTACCAGAGAAAAGGGCCTCGGGGCTCCGCTATGTGGCGCTGGATCGCGGCGATGGACGAGTCCCAGACCGCCTTGATCTCAGGGTCTCCAAACAGAAGCCAGGATTTGTATAGGTACTCAAAGTAAGAGTCCGCATAGGCGCCCACCATGCTCTGGGTCATCGTCCATTGCCCCGTCTCAACATTCAGGTCCCGCCCCAGGAGCCCCAGCGGCGAGCGGAGGGCGTTGATCTCCAGGGAAGCCCGCTTTGCGGCCTGGTAGTACCGGGGTTCGCCGCTGTAGTAGCTAAGCAAGCCGAACTCGAAGAGATACGAGCCCGCCTCCGCCACGTTGACCGTGGCATCCCGCCTCGCCCCGGTCGCGAGGTTCACAAACTTGTACGGGAGCCCGGTTGGCGTCCTGAAAGCCGGCAGGAGCCTGTCCGCAAAATCACGCGCCTTTGCCAGCACCGCCTTGTTCCCGGTCATCTCGTAGATGCAGAGAAGCCCGCCCAGGATTCGGATGTTCACCTCGAAGACCTTTACGTAGTCGTCCTTTTGGAATGAAAGCTCGTTCACAACAAACGCCTCGATGCGCGCAGCCTCGGCGTCGAAGCCCATGACCTTGAGCGTGCTGTAGCCGTCGATCGGCGCGATGCTGATAGACTCGCCGTACCAGTCCTTGTAGCCGCGAGAGATAGGTAGCAGCTCGTCGTGGGGCCACGCATACTTGACGTAGGCCTTCCACGTTCGGAGAGTTTCGGCCTTCACGTCGGCGGCGAGAGCGGGGGCGTCGACGGCACGGGCCGGCGCTCCCGATAGGAGAATGGCCGCGCACATCACGAATGCGCGAACCGGAAGGCTCACGAGGCAGTTTGGGATGATCGACATGGGTTGAGCCTGACTAGGATATGTAAGACCGCTCGCAAAGAGATAACCACCCTTTCAATGGCCTGCGCACAAAATGCGATTTTCATGGGTAGCGTCTGTTGGTTGAATCCACCCTAGGACCCTGGACGGGCCGTACAAGAGCCCAACATGCACTGACGAGGCCCGGCCCTGTGCAACGTTAAGTGTCGGGAATACATGTGGGCTGCTGCTGCCAAACCATTCCCCTTGGAAATTTTGGAGGACAGATCAGGCGTGTGTCAGCGCCTCGGACACAAATTGATTCAGGCTGTCGCCGCGTGCCATCGCCTTCAAAGCGACCTCCTGTGGATCTCCGGAGAAACGCGCACGACAAATTTCCCGCTGAATTTGCGATTTGCGATGCCAGGAGGCAGCGGTTTCCCGTCGACAAGCAGATTCTCGGTCCATTCCTCAACAATGGTTTGAAGCCGCCCCAAAACCGCGGACTCGGTTTTTCCATGGCAGCATTGCCCGAGCAAAGGCGGCGCGCTGCCCACGTAGCACCCGTCTTCGTCGCTCTTGGTAGTGTTGAGCGCCGTCCCCCAGTTTGCCTGATAGCGCCGAAACTAAACAAGCCAACGCCCAGTTGGAGCGACTAGGAGCAGCGTCACCTCAGGAGCCGAAAGAGTCTTAAGAAAACGTCCGCGCCCCAAGCCAACGATCGGGCTCTACCCCTGCCCTTCCCAGGATCTAGCGCTTACGGGATCGCGGCCTTCGTCAAAGTCGATGTAATCGAACATGGTCATGATTGGTTTCCCCTCGAAGCCGCTCTCCTGGATGCGCTTCGCGAGTGTCGACGAAGCCTCGTCTCGGAAACCGCGTTTCATCATGAACGAATTCCACAACTCGCAGTCCTCGTCCGATCTGCGCCCGCCCCGCTCATCTGCCCAGGCAAGCAATGATGCATCCGAGTCGGTCCCCGCCAAGACACGAGCCTTTAGCTCATCATAGCTGACCCTCAGGAAGGCGCAGCAGCGCTTGTCGAAGCCCTTGCCCAAGTTGGCAACATACTCGTCAGCCGGCAATTTTCCGGCGCCATGCAAACGGATCTTGTCAAGCATCCGGCCGAAATAGACCAGCCGGTCAACCTTGGCATAGGGGCTTCTCAAACCGGGAACGATGGACATGCCCTAAATTGGCACACAAGAGTCCTGAAGCGCAAATCTGAAGCCCGAGTCAGTACCGAGAGCCAAGTACCCCTTTCCCAGGCCCGGGTTCACTAAGGCGTGACATTAGCGTCCCGCATGAGTGCATCGAGCACCACTCTGTCCTGAACGAGGTCACGTAATGGGACCTTAACAAGCTCACCGACGGACCGCACCACTCGGGATGCAATTCGATGCCTATCGTTTCCGGAAGCAATTCGGCGACATTTGGTCAGAAAATTGCTCCCAAACGACACGCATACCGGTAGACGACCCCCTAAGTGGTGCCCCCGCCCGGACTTGAACCGAGACAAGCGGCTTAGGAAACCGAGTGGCCTCCCTAGTTACGAGGTAATCTCCGGCTGTAAAACCGGCAGAACCGGTAAAATGCGGTATTTTCCCGGCAACTTTCGACAAGGACCTCGAAACGATGCCTCCATTCCGGCTCAGTCACTGAAAGTCAGTGAAGTGTAGGGGCTCGTTGATACTGATGACGATCCTTTCGGCCTCGATCGGAGCCGTTTGGATATTTGACGTAAACGGCTTGCCCCGCAAAGTACCGCCGTGAAGTCCATCGAAGAGACCGCAATTGAAGAGGCCGAGAAGGCTGGTTTTGATCTTACGCTCGTGGATGACAGCTTGAGGCTTTCCCTAGAGCAAAGGGCCAAGCAACATGACCAAGCGCTCGCCCTGGTGCTGGAATTTGACCGAATCCGCAGGCAAAGCAGTGAACAGCCTCAGCAATCTACTTCAACGGCTCGCTGACTCAGGAGTCGATTTCGTCGTGGTTGGCGGTTTTGCCGGGGTGCTTCACGGGTCCGCACTCGTCACCCGCGATCTAGATATTTGCGCGGTTCTCACCCCTGAAAATGTCGAACGCCTGCGCGAGACCCTAAAGGACCTGAACCCATGCCATCGAATGACGCCTCAACGCCTCTCGTTTTTGCAGGCGCCGAAGCCTGGCGAGGCCGTCAATAACCTGTACCTCACGACGGATTGGGGCGCCGTGGATATTCTTTCATCCATACTTGGTCTGGGCGACTTTGAGGCCCTTAGAGTAAATGCCGAGCAGTTCGAGATTGGTGGAAGGACCTGTCGCCTAATATCCCTCCCCGATTTGGTTCGGGCAAAGGAAGCCATGGGACGCGAAAAGGACCTCCTCGCGGCCAAGGAGCTTCGAGCCATTGCAGCGAAGCGGACGACTGGCAAATCGAACCCCGGGCCAAGCTGAACAGCCACCGTAAGAGTGGTGCCCCCGCCCGGACTTGAACCGGGAGCTCAGTTTTTGCGGTTTTCATAATACATTGCCATCAAATCTGATGCCGATCTCTGTGTTCAGTCGAAAGTGTAGCATGGCACCTTCCCTATTGGGAATTATTCACCATTCATGCACCGGAATATTCCGGACGGCAAGACCTCAGCTATGACCACAAGACTGCTCATTATTAAGCCGAAGCGAATTGGCGACAGTCTTCTTCTGATGCCAACTCTACGTTCGATAAAAGAGAAATATCCCGCCATTTCGATTCACGTCGTCGTACATGAAAAATCTGCGGAAATCGTGGATGACAATCCGCATATCGACCGGATATTCGGAATGGAAGGTGACGGGCTTACCGGACGGTTGCTCGAAGACATCTCAAAGGAGAAATACGACATTGCAATTGAGCTATCCGGTCAGCAGGCCGCTGGGAGGGTGCTCATCCAATGTAATTCGAGGCGCAAATTCATTTCCAATCTTTACGGGTGTTATGGTGAGCTCATCACCCAAATCACAGAATTAGCCGTACTGGCGTCTAAATCCTCATGGGATAATCGGCATGCGGTCGAGCGGGATTGGCTCGTGGTAAGCAATGCCCTGAGTACCGACCTGCCGCCTCCAAGACTTGAATTTAAAGTCGAGGCCGAATGCATCCCAATATTTCACCCGGCTCTAGAATCTCCGTTCGCGGTGTTCCAGCCAGCATCGAGCGATCGCGAACGGATGTGGTCGCCAGAAAGATGGCGTAAGCTTGGCGTTGAACTGATTCAGCGTCAGCTCGTGAAGGAAATCGTCATACCTTACGGAAAAGACCCTAAGGAGAAAGAGGCGGCCGCCGCTATCGCCAACGGTCTTACTGGATGCCGCTTAGCAGCGAAGGTTCTTACTTTCCGCGAGCATGCCGCGCTGCTCAGACGATCTAGAATTTGCATAACAGTTAATACGGGCGTCATGCATCTCGCGGCAGCTTGTGGATGTGACATTGTCGCCATTTGGGGACGCTCCCGCGACAATGTTTGGGCACCATTCTGCGAGAGATTTAGGCTAGTAAGCGAAGATAGGGTCCTATGCCCGCAGGAGATTCTCAAGTTCACGACAAAGGAGCACGAGAATCGCCCTACCTTACTAAACGAAGTCGAAACTGTTCTAAGTGCTGCTTCTCAAATGCTGAACGGGTAGGGCCATTTAGACACCTGCGCTTTTCGAGAACTCACTCCCGAATTGTGGGCTCAGTCCTTGGTCGATATCAAGGATTCAGCACTGCCGGATAATGTAAGGTTATCGTTGCTTAGAGTAATTTCCGTAGGAGTCGGCGACGCCTTGGGAACTTCAAGAACCCAATGATAATTTTCTGAGCCGTAACCAGCCGATTGGTCAGCAATTGCAACTACGATTACGTCCACTCCATGTGGAACGCTCAGATGAAACCGGCCGTCAGAGTTCGTTTTCGTACTCACAATTGGAGCGGGAAACAAAGCATGATAGGATTCAAAAGTCCTGTAGCGATCAGCTTCGCGCTGTAGCCGATCATTTTCAGCGACCGCAATTTCTTTTCGTCGAGCGGTGCCACCCGAAGCATATTCCCGGTCGGGTTTCTCAGTGGGGTTCACCATGTATCCTCCGACGCTGGCAAGTTTATTTTCGATTATGTTAATCTCCGTCTGTTGAATCGCTTTGGCGGCATCATCGGCTTCGGTTGCGGCCGCTAGCTCATTGGTGGCAGCGTCAAGTCTCGGTTGCAGCTCCTGTAGTGCCGCAACGCTTCTTGCTTTTTGTTCCGCGATGATTTTCTCGGTTTCAGTTCGATCATAGAGCGAAACGGATACCCTCCCTAGGCGTGTGTTTCCCCTAAAGGGGGTAACTATGAATACCTCGCCGGTAATTTCCGCCGGTGCGGTTTCGAGCGCGTCTAGTTTCTTCTGTAGAGAGTTGAGCTTCTCTTGGACGGCTGCCAAGCGCTCATCTGAATCCTTTTCTTTTGCTTTGGAAGCGGCTTCGAGCGCGGCGTTTTGCTGCTGCGCTGTTTCAATCTGTTTGGATAATTCGTTTTCGCGTGCGCTAGACTTCTCTTGTAATTCAATGATCTGCTGAGAAAGTTCACGCTCCTTTGCGCTGGGTCCACATCCAGCCGCTAGAAGGACACCCGCGCCTAACGTCCCATAATAGGCGTATCGGACGACGGTACGACTTAGTGAGCGGACCTTCATAACCACCACATTTATCATTCTGTACTCCACTTGGCGGGCGAGCTTTTTCTCAAGTGGCTGAGGCGGTGGATGATTAAGCTAGGGTTTGGAGGTTACTCGATTATTCCATTAGCAAGATGGAATGAGAAATCATCATAGGAATCTAAAACCCCGACGAAGATAGCGCGGTCGCCTCTGCTTAATTTGGCGGCCTTGGGAATTTCCGATTGGATGATTTGGACATAAACTTGGCGGCCAGAAGGGAACGGGGAATCGTCCCCAATAATTTCCATTAATCCGGCATCACTGACCTCCCGAACTGGACCTTGCCAACGGACTTTTTTGCCTTGGTATTGCTTCCAAAGCTCACCTTTCTGGAGCTCAGTTAGCGAACTCCCGATTGAGAACTTGGCATTTAGATCCTCCCATTTTATTTCGGGGGATACTGGAATCTCCGGTTTCGAGGAGACGTGTTTTTGCTCCGCTTCCCGAGACACCTGATTCCAGTGAGCCGCAATCCCATGTGCAGCTGGTAGATCTTGGCGCATTGGTATAGAACAATGCCGCAGGTACCCAAGACAAGGGTCGATATTATAACATTTCCGGTTTTGCTCTGTGCCACGGTATAGTTTTTCGTAAGCCTTCGCTCTTCTTGACTTCACGCTGTTGCTGGCAAGGGCGTTCCACATGGGGGATGGTAGAACGAATGGAAGAACGGCAAGAGGCTGCGCATCCCACCTGAGGGACTGATCGGGAGAGGCAGCGAGGCGAAGCAGGTGGCCTGGCTCATCCAGGGGACAGCACTGATGATTTGTTTCTCTGGCACGCGGAGGATTTACGGTCCCCTCATTTCGTATAACCTATCCCGGTCTTGCTACAAATCTTGGCCGAGCTCTGTCTCAAGGCCTAGGATAGTAAATTCCGGAGCCTGGTCCTGGTAATGGCGAGCCTGCCGATTTCGCACCATTGCTTGGGTGGGTGCGGTCGTAGCGTCTTACCATTCAGATCGGTTTTTTTGCGCGTCAACCTGTTCGATGGCCGCCACCAAGTGCCTTTCTTGATTCCCCCATTGCGGAAGAGCAGGCCAGGCAGGGTAAACCGATAGGGTGTTGACGTGGTGAACGGAGCTGGCCGCATCGCACGGCGGGAAGCTTATATCTAGGCGATTGAGCAGGCGCTCAAGGGCGGTTTTGCGGTCCTCGCCTGTGGCAGCCAATGGAGTGATGCGGAAGACCTCGCGGTGAAACACGAAGTGCAGAACACCTTTTTTCATATCCGCCTTATATTGGCAGAAACGGGCTTGCGGGATAAAAACGGCGAAGGCAGCACCCTCTAACAGAAACCAGAGGTGGTCTAGAGTCCGCTCTGGGGCTGAAAACGCGAGTGGTCGCCCGAGGCCCTTCAAGTTTTTTGGGGGCTCTGGTTGGATCGCTTCAATTACCGGCGTGTGCGTTGGAGAGATATAAAACTCGGGGAAGACCGGCTCTGGAGTGAACTGCTCTGGGTACTTCTTTAGAACGAATTGCTCTGCCAGGCTGTGTGTATTGGGACCCACTATCGTAAACTCTCCAGCAACCGCAGGAGTGCTAATGCGGATAGCGTTTTGGTGGGTGTAGACCGCCAAAACGCTGGTTAGGTTAACGCGAGACCGATCAGCAAAGGAGACTGTTGGCATGAGTCGGCGCCCCTTACTGTTGTTGGGCCTTAGCGGCCTTCCGGTCATCCTGTTCCTGAAGCGCCGCGTCCAGAATATGTGCTGGTGTGGTCCTCCAGCAGAGCGCAGCCCCAATAGCAATTAACGTGGCGAGGAAAATGGCAGCTGAGACATTGTATGCCGTCTTCATCTTGCCGATTTCCTGGTCGTAGAAGACTTGCTGGTGTTTGAAGGCATTCCTGAATGCTTCTGCCTGCTTCGTGACTTCGCTCTTGGCTTCGTTGACGCGCTCCTTGGCTTGTTCAGTTAATCCGACGGCGATCCGTTCTAGCGCAGAAGCAACTGGCTGGATGAACTCGTGCTGTGCGTAGGCGGCCGCCTTTTTCATGTTATCGGCGGTTGCTTGTTCCTGCGCCTGTAGCCGCTGAAGAACCGCATCCGCGTCGCGCCGCAGCCCCTCCATGTTGGCCACGGTCTCAAGCAGGGCATTGCGTGCTGCTTGAATATCCCGAGACGGTAAAGGGGCAGGCGGGGGTGAGGTTGGGGGCGCAGGCGGCGTATGGGGCTGCTCGTGTCCTTGGCCACTAGGAGCTACGCCGTGCGTACCAGCGGACTGTTGCTGTTGTTGTGGGAGGCATGGCCGCTCGTCAGGGTGCTATTTTGATTTGGCATGATGTTAAGATCGGGCGAGCTCTGTCACGATGACATAGCGGCTCAGTTTCTATTATGGTCGGTTTTAGCTCAAACGTTTGACCTTTTTAATAGGCGCTCAATTTGAACAACAAATTTACAATCGAGGTTCCTCGATCCCGTTGCTCTATTCGCCTACAGGGGAGCTCGTAGTCTATTATTTGCCTCCAATTTTCGTGGATAGATGCGCGCACAATCCAAATTAGGACATTACCGGCCTTCTTCGGGAAATCTGAGGAGCTGTATAGCGGCGGGAGATCCATGTGTCGCTCGATTGCCGGTTGGTGTCTAAGCGATGGTAGCTCGTCTGTATCCATCCCAATTGCACCACGCCGTCGCTTGCCCCAAATCCGGGCAATTGTCGCCATTGCTGCGGAAAATAAAGCCGTAACAACGTTCAGAAACTCTACAGCGGTTGTTCGTTCTGAGTCTGAACAACTGGAGCGTTTGTATCATGGCCGCGATCTGCGCGGCCTGTTGCTGAGCGTTCTGCCGCTGCGCAGCTGTTTGGTCCGTCAGTGCGGAATGCAGAGAAGTTAGGGAATTCGACAGCTTTGAGAGCGTCAATTCCATCGGCGCCAGACGGGCTGCCACCAGTTTCTCGATTTGTTTCGGGACCTGCTCCCGGTATCCCTGGAGTTCTTTCCGCAGTAGTTGGATCTCTTGGCTCAATGACTCCATGCTGGATAGACTCTGTCTCAGTTCGTTCGGTTTCATGTGCTGGTTTGTTTTGTGGTTCCGCAATCGTGTTAATGCGCTCCGAGATCTTCGCCCAGGTGTAGGCCCTTCCAAGCTGAGAGCCTTTGAACCAGTCGGCCCCTTCTGCGCGGAAAGAAGCCGGCAATTCTGCGTGGTTTTCGATTGGTTCAGCTTCACCTCGACACCGGCCTTGGCTAATTTCTTCTGGAAGTTGTCCGGATCTCCTTCGCTTTCGGAGATGGCCTGGTCGATCTGGGCGGTTAGGTCGCGCTTAGACGAAAGCGTGACTTGCTGCCCATCCTCGATTGCGCGGCTCATTTCCCAGAGTTTTCCGCGAGCGGGATTTGGGGTCTCCAAGTTCAGAGGGGTTATTTGCAGGCCAAACTCGCGCTCTACCTCTACCTTTGCGCGTAGTAGGTTATTTACTTCCCAATGCCCGTACCACACGCGCCCGTCGTAATCTGTGCGTGAGGTGACAAGGTGAACGTGTTTGTGCTCCGTATCGCCATGCGCCACCAGGGCTCAGGGCCGGTTCTGGTCTAGGCCCAGCTTCGCCAGCAACGCTGCGCCGACTGCGTTCCACTGATGCGGGGTTAGGTCTTCGCCTGGTGGTAACGACAACGAGCAATGCCAGACCGGCGTCTTCACCCGGTCGTTAGCCTGACGAACGGCAGCGAATTCGCTGCTAAGCTCCTTCGGGGTTGGCCTGCCATGTTCCCCCCAACAACCATAGCCTCTTTGCCCTTTTTAAAAAGGTAGTTCAGCAAGCCACGAAATCCGCTGCCACGAGTAAGATTAGCAATCATCGGAAGCCTCCTTCCCCAATAGATCAGTTCTCAGGTTTCGGACCTCTTTCAGCAACTCGCGCAAAATCGGGCGCACATCCTCCGGTAGCCGTCCGCTGTTCAAATGGAACGCTAGTTGGTTTAGGTTGGATAGTGCCCGCGCCAATTCCTGACAGCGGTCCCCGTTCACTTCGGGCACTACAATTGCTGCTTTTCCAATGCGACGTCGCGAAGGACTTGGCACAGTTTCCTCGGCCGGTAGAAACCGCCCGTCCACGTCTTAACTCTTGCAAGTTCAACCTCGTTGAGGCGGACCGAAACACAATGTGTGCGGCGGGCCGGGCCCTTGAAGCGGGCCTTCTGGCAACCTAGCGAAGCGGTGGGGGATTGGACTGTCGGCACCCCCTTAAGTTTAGCGAAAAGGGGGCAAGCGCCAAGGTAAGCGAAGCGCAACTTGCAGCTTGCTGTTCCGATTTTCTCTACCGCCTGACAGCTGACCCTCCACTACCCCTCCCCGAACTCTAGGTCGTCGCGCGCCTTGGTTCTCAAGTCCTTGCTCAGTTTTCGGTTCAACTTTTTGAGTTTGGCCACCCTACTCCGCGCATCTTCCAGTTGCTTCAAAACATCCCCACGCGAATAAATTAATTCTGCCGATCTAAGGAGCTTTGCCTTCCATGCGTGGTAATACTGCTGGGGTAGTCCGGCGTCGTCTTCAAAGATTTTGGCGATGGAATCGGGCCCCTTTAAAACAGAAAGAACCAATTCCAGTTTCCGTTCCGATGAAATTTCTTTCCACTTTTTCATTTTGACCTTGTCAGGGCATTCCAAGTTTTCCGCCTTTCGAAGTCAATTTATGAGCCTTCGCTTCATAAGCCGTTCCCTATTAATGTCTCATTAAAATAAGCCTCATACTTTGAAGAAGGCCACTGCTTCGCATTTTCTCTAGCCAGTCTATATGCCTATTCGGATGCCTCAGGCTTGAAGCCGCACGGCAGCGGAAACCGCCTGCTGGCGATTTGCAAATGCACCCTGACGTTCGGTGGATGCTGTGGGCAACACGCCTCACTGCGGCTTCAGGCCTACACTCGGTCTGATTTCGTAGAACTGATCGGCCTGTTCTGATGGCATGGAATTGAGGTAGTGTCGGCGAATTACAGTTTCCGAATTTCCGAAAACAATCGCTGCGTCGGCAAGCGACTGATTCTTGGCGACGTGCGCCGAAATTGATGTGTGCCGCAAAACGTCATGTGAAAGACCCAGCTTCCGTCTAATCATCCGGTATTCCCAGGCTTTAGCGGCGCCGGGGCAAATCAAGTCAGGCGTGACTGCCTAGGCTGCGAGCCAATCGGCCAAATTAGGCGCGATTGGGACTTGGCGAGCGATTCCCTCTTTCGCCACCTCCTCGCTGATGTAAATGGTTGTTTGCCGAAAGTATCGAGAGACCCCCTCCTTGCGGCAAACTCGCGCAAGGTCGGCGAGTTCGCCGGTGCGTAAGTCGGGCCGAATGCCTGCGAATAAGGCCAGAGAGAAGAAGACTACCCAGTCGGGATAGTTTTTCTCGACGAACCGCATTAGCTCGACACAACGGCTAACGTCGAGGCGCTCGGGTAAACCGCGAGGCACCTTGAGGCGTCTTACTGAATCGACGGGGTTTTCATGAAGCCAAAGCCGTGATTTTTCACAGCAATACGTGAACAGTCCCGAGATTGTGTCCCGGTAGTAGTTCCAAGTTTTCGGAGCCATTGGCTGCATTTTTTGCAGCCACTCCTCTATTCTATTACTACTGATCTCCCCGAGATGAACGCTACCTACATGACGTAAGAAATGAGCCGTCACCTGCTGGTAATTTTCCATTTGGCGTTCGCCTATAGTTCCTTCCTTTGATTGCAGGAAGCCGACGATAGCGTCAGCCAATGACTTCTTCCCCGATGGACCCTTGTAATTTCGGAAAACGAATTGGGCTGCCTCGATTAGGTTGAGGCCAGTCGGTTTGAGAAATTCAAGGGCGGCTTCGGCATGTGTAAGTTGCTCGTTGGTCAGTCGAGTAATTTTGGGCCTTACCGCGGCCCCTGCGGACATGCGTTCGATCTCCCAGGCTGATTGGCAGGCCAATGCATCCTCTTGGGCTAAGAAATGCCTCTTTCGCTGCTTCGCGCCGATAGTAACCAAGACCCGATAGCTCACCGAGCCCGTCCGATTTCGGACTGGAGCGATAGAGGCAGGCTTGGAACGCAGTGGCACATAACTTGTGGTAGCGTTTGGGGAAACCCCTCCAAGTGGCACAGCACGTATTTTTGCATCGTCCGGTGAATGGTTCGGTAATTCACCGCTTTGGAATAAACGGGAGTCCGTCGTTGCAAGGCGCTGCACCCAAGACGGGTTGCGTCGATCTCTAAGTGGTGCCCCCGCCCGGACTTGAACCGAAGCACCCAACCGAGGCTAAGTCGCGAGGAAACGCGGACTTAGTTGATTGTTAATGGATTGGAACATGCAAACAAGTACACCCAATCTCGTCGACGGGAAACAAAAAACACATTCTGAGGCAATTTCTTGGCAACCTTTCTCATAACTGATCGGGAGAATTCCTTCGAGATCCATAGTCAGTTAACCGGGCAGGATAGGTGCACGATTCAGAGCGCTGCGGTAGCCGCCCTTAGTGCGGCAGCTTGCGCTTGCAACCGCCGAGGCAAGTCCGTAGCGAGTGAACGCTCGGCTTCAGTCATTTGACCCAAAAACTGGAAGTTTTGCACGACACGAGCGATCATTCCATCCAAGTCGGGACTTTGGTCGCGTCGCAGGAGATTGCGCAGGTCTAATAGATCGTAGTCCTGTCCGCTTTCGATGCGCCCGCGAAAGCGGCTAAAATCGAACCCAGGCCCTTGGCTGTGCCAGAGTTTGAGGACGGCCAGGGCCCGTATCAGATCCCGCTGGAGTGGTCGGGCCGCAATCTCCGACAGATCATAGAGGTCGCGGATTTTAGAGCGTTGACTTGCCGCGCGAATCTTTTCGGCGATCACCTCTTCAAGCGCAAGACTGGGTATGGCAGCCGGGACAAAATCGAGGTGAGAAAAATAACTCTGAACGAGCTGAGGCATGGCGGCCACTGTTCGAATGGGAAACTCGCGTGTACTTATCTGAATCTTGATTCTCACACCTGCCAAATTGTCGGCATGGATAAGTACGGGGTTGGCGGCACAGCCGTCCTCCGTTAGATACCAATCGCGGTCGCGGTTGAAGTGGAAACTCAGTCCGCGGTAGTCCTGGTTCAATGCCTCCAGGAGGTTGAGAGTCAGGTCGTCGAGCGATATGTCGGTCCGGCAGGTGAAATCCAGATCGGTGGAAAGGCGACCCCGTGAGCCAAATATCATTTTTCTCAAGAACGTACCGCCTTTAAAGGCGAGATGATCCGTCAGGCCTCGCTCGTGGAAAAGCTGGAGCAGATGGGTCAGCATTACGTCAATTTCGACGACACTGATGTCTCGGGCGCCGGATCGTGCGGCTGCCTGACGAAGCTGGGCGGTCGTGAGCATCAGTTATGCTTGGGTCCTTTGGCCTTTGGCACATCTGCGAGAAGGTCGGACAGGCGCGCGTGAACAATAAGGCCCCAAGACCGGACATATCCCACATCGCCTTCTTCCCGTGTAGCGCGACCAAATACGGTTCGCGCGGATTTGGGAATTGCGGTAAACAGGCGAAAGCGCTGCGGCTCCGGCCAATTCCAACCCACAATGTCAGTCAGGTATCCGAGGCGCTGGAGCAAGGCCGTGGACTTCATCTTCAACGCGTCGTCGAGAATCTCGGCCGTGTCCGTGGTGGACATGGCTCCATGCACAATGCGTGTTACTTCTGAGGCGCCGCCAGCCAAGTCGGGACGATCTACGCAGTCCGCGACTGTCTTTGCCGGAAGGGAGATCGTCGCTTCGCGTCCATAGAGGTCATAGGATCTAAAGCCAAAGAATTTTCTTTCCACCACTCCGACGAAGCGAATCTCGTTACCCTCGATTGAGCGCGGCGACAATTGGCGGCGCGTGGCAACACAGATCGTGGCCGGTTTCTGGGTGGTAAATCCGTGATAAGAAGCGGCGGCCCACCAGCCGACGTAGGCGGGTTCAACTACGGCGGATGCAAGTGCCAGCGCGTTGTTTTCCCCCAAATTTTCCGGCCCGTGTTCGGGGGGAAGGAAGAGATAACGGCCCGCGACCAGGCGTGTCAGCCAGCCCTTGCGCAGAAGGTTGCGGATGACCTTTCGTGCTGTTTGCTCGCTTCCAAGAATGGCAATAATGTCTGCAGCTTTCACAATGCTCCGCCCCTGCTCCCTAAAGGAGAGGACAGTTTTGGCTTCTTTAGGACCTAACGTTCTCAGATTGTTTTCCATGTCGATTTAGCCCTCTTAGGGCTAAAACGATGTGTATATCAATCATATGGCCGTACGAAAGCAATCTTCGTCCGACATCCACATAAGTCATTTATAGGTGCTATCTTATCTATCGAAAAATGGCTCCAGATCGGCGAGTGTGCAATCATCAAGCCATTTCGGGAAGACCGGCACTTTGCCCGCTTCGTGAAAATCGTCCCAGCGGAACCCCAAAAACCGGGTACAACGGACCCCCTCCAGTGCGTCGCCATGTAGAATGACGATGCGATTTTCCCTCGCATCTCGGAGCCATTGGTCGAGCCGGATGTTGATGCCCTTATCGCCCCAGCCGTCCGCGAAATCAGCGTGCGATGTCGGGCCAGAAGTGCCCGGAACTCGAAGAAAAGCTCTCCTATCAGGCCGTACCCGTAGGTTTGCTCCTTCACAGTGGTGCCGGTCAGGAAGTGCGGCGCTACGGACAGCGGGTCCAACCGCCTTCCCTTTTCATCCTTTGCGTGATCCACATTCCCATTGACGACGGCGAACCGGTCCCAGTCCGGGAAGCGGAACCCATACCAGTTGGTCGAGCCGTGCAGCTTGAGCAGTCTAATGACTTCATCATCGCGGCGCCAATGGCCGCTAAAGACTCGGACATCGCCACGGCGTTCGCCAAACCCATCGAAAAACTGCAGCCCACTGCCCTCAAGCTGCCGTTCGATGAGGAGTTCGTGATTGAGGGAAAAAATGTCGAGTTCGCAGACAGCATGGCCGACTGCGCTGATGAGGTCCATCCCGACCGGCTTCGTCGCCCGCGCGAGCCCGAAATACACGGCCCACTGAACGAGGTCGGAGGCCCGGTCTGCCAGCGAGGCAAAGGCGTTCCTGTCAATATGGTGTTCCTGGCCTTCGTGAAGCGGGATTGAGGCCGCCTTGATAGCCGCCACGTCGGCGGCGATTAACGGATTCACGATCTCAAGAGTCTCGTCCTGAACTATCTGGCGGACGGCGGCGTACAGGTCCTCATAATTCGCCTCTCGGTGTTCGCGTGCTTTCAGGTGCGGATTGATGCGCTGCTTGATGATACGCAGGAATTTCTGCGCGCGCAGGGCGTCCCCGAGGGATACCTGTTCGTCGCCCGCGGGCCGCGGATATCCCTTCCAACGGACTTCGAGTGCGTCGCAAGCCAAGAGTAGCGCTGTTTGGCAACCTAAGATCTACCCCGGCGTTTAAGACGCCTCTCCGACCCAAACTTGCCGATTCATTCTGCAAGACATGTGGCCACATCGAAACCGTCCGGTCCACGATGTGCCGCTTCTTATGGGATTTGGTGCGCAAACCGATTATGGTGCCGCGCAAACTCATTTATCTCTGCGCAAACTCGATTATTCGCAGCCAGCTTATTTACAGGCGCTTAGATGGTGCCCCCGCCCGGACTTGAACCGGGATAAGCGGTTTAGGAAACCGCTGCTCTATCCAGTTGAGCTACGGGGACTTAAGGAGAATCGATACGCGACTATCCAACACCATCGTTTTTTTTGAGGCACGTGTAAACCGTATTGTTGACGCCAAGCCGGCAGGGCCCGCATCCAAGGGAGCCGGGGTTGCGCAGAAGCGCACCTTCACGTCCACGGCAAGGTGCGTGCGCCGCACTGCACACGGACCAAGGCGGAGCCGCCTTAGCCTTGTTACCGCCTTCCAAAACTGTCCAACTTCCACAAGCAATGGGCCTAAACTCAAACACCAGGGCGTCCTCACGGGACCAAAGCAGGCAGGAGATCGGCCCGTTCGAATGAGCGGCCGCAATCTGCCGCTTGCGTCCGCGGATCGGAGCCTCGAGTGAACAAGAGCGCCGCGCCATGGTTTCCCTAGACCACCGCCTCGAGGCCTATCGACAGCTGCGCGGATCCGGGCTGGAAATCGGGGCCCTTCACGAGCCGGCGCCTCTTCCCAAGGGCGTCGAAGCGCGGTATTTCGACGCCCTTTCGGAGCAGCAGGCTGCGGCGCTCTTTCCGGAGATCGACGCGACCCGATTCGTCCACGTCGACTTCATCGGCGACCTCGACCGGAAGGGGCTGTCGCAATTTCCCCCGTCCACATTCGATTTCGTGGTCATCAACCACGTGCTCGAGCACCTTGCCAATCCGGTCTCTGCGGTCGCCGAGGTGTTCCGGATTGTCCGGCCGGGCGGCCACGTGGTTCTCTCGATCCCCGACAAACGGTACACCTTCGACCGGAATCGCAAGGAGACGTCATTCGACCACCTCTGGAGCGACTTCGAGATCGGCACGCAGGAGAGCTCCGACGAGCATTACATCGACTTCCTCAGGAGCGCGGCTCCGCACGTCTTCATGGAGCCGCCCGAAAACCTCGCCCACCACGTTTCCCGCTGCCGGGTGAGGCGCGAACATGCGCACGTCTGGACGTCGGCGACGTTTCGCGCGTTCCTGGACGGGGTTTTCGCGCGACTGGGGCTCAGGACCCTTTGCCTGTACGAGTCCAGGGGCGAATCGAACCAGATCGAGTATTTTAGCCTTTGGCTAAAGTCCGATTGAGGTGTCTCCTGTGCACGTAATACCATGTCAAAGCGCGGAAAACGTCTGGCAACCCTCCTGACGGCATCGGCATGCCTGCTCTTGTCGATCCTGAGCCTCAGGCTCCGGTGGCCCCTTTACATCTCCTGGGCGCTTCTCGGAGCGGGCCTGGCCACGGTGTCCCTGGACATCTGGGCCGTGATGGCCGCGGGCCACGGACCCCCGGGCAAGCACGATTGAGCGGTCCGGGACACGGAACGGGCCCGTAAACGCCGCCTCCGCAAGCCCATCCGGTCCCGGGCTATGGGGATATCCCCCCATCCCGGAATTGATCGTTCGGCTGGCGCCGCAGCCAGTGTTGGTTAGACTCCTGCCACTATGATCGATGCAATCAAGAAAACGCTGCTCGCCGGGGTCGGCGCGGCAGTCGTCACCAAGGACAAGGTCGAGGCCGCGCTCGGGGACTACGTCAAGCAGGGCAAGGTAAGCTCCGCGGAGGCGCGCGCGATGGCGGAAAAGATCGCAGCAGACGGAAAGAAGGAGTTCGAGACGCTGAGCGGCGAGCTCAGCGAAAAGGTCAAGGACGTGTTTGCGGGATTCAACCGCGACACCCAGAAGCGCCTCGAGGCCCTTGAGGCCCGGGTGAAGGCGCTGGAGCATCACAACGAACCCAAGGGCAGATCGAAGGGCGCGTGAAACCGTTCAAGGCGCTGCACGAGGCCGTCCGCGCGAAGCAGATTCTCACGGTGCTCGCCCGGCAGGGGTTTGCCAACCTGCTCAACCAGCTCGACCTGCACCCCGGTTTCCTTAAGCACGTCCTGCCGCATCCGACGCCGCGCAGGACGGCGGAGCGCATCAGGCTCGCAGCCGAAGAGCTGGGGCCCACGTTCGTCAAGCTCGGCCAGATGCTGTCGATGCGGCCGGACGTCGTGCCGCACGAGATCATCCTCGAACTGCGGAAGCTCCAGGACCAGGTCCCCCCGCTCCCGTTTGACGTGATGAGGCCCGTCCTCGTGGAGGGCCTCGGGTGCGAACCCTCCGAAATCTTCAGCGAGTTTGACGAGACGCCGACCGCCAGCGCGTCGCTGGCCCAGGTCTATATCGGCCGGCTGCGCGACGGCGGGGAACCCGTCGCGGTCAAGATCCAGAAGCCGGGGATTCGCCAGCAGATCGAAACCGATTTCGATCTGGCCGAGTGGCTTGCCGGGCTCCTCCACCAGCGGGTTCCGGCGCTGAAGCCGGTGGACCTTCCCACCGTGATGGCCGAGGCGCGCGCAAGCATGCTCCGCGAGCTCGATTTCCGGCTCGAGGCGCAGAACCAGGAGTATTTCAACACCCTGAACCCCCATCCCGAACAGGTGTTCGCGCCGAAGGTGTACCGCGACGCGTGCAGCGAATGCGTGCTCGTGATGGAGCGCGTGGTCGGCACGTCGATCAGCCGCGCGGAAACGATCCCGGCCGATGAGAGGCGAAAGCTCGCCGGCTACGGAGCGGTCTCGATCTCGAGGCAGGTGTTCATCTCGGGCTTCTTCCACGCCGACCCCCATGCCGGAAACATCTTCTTCACCGGGGACGGGCGCCTCTGCTTCCTCGACTGGGGCATGGCCGGCAATCTCACCCGCCGCCTGCGCTATGCCGTGGCGGATTTCTGGGTCGCCTCCGTGGAGCAGGACACGGAGAAGATCGTGCAGATCGCCGCGGACCTGGCGCCGGTGGACGCCCGGCCCGACCTGCGCGCCATGGAAAGGGACGTCACGCTCGCGCTCCGGGAGGAGCTCAATTTCGCGATCGGACGCGCCTCGCTCGGAAAGGCCATGCTCCGGCTCCTCTTCATTTTCGGGCAGAACGGAATCTTCCTCGCCCGCGACTATTCGCTGATGGCGAAGGCCGTGCTCTCCATCGAGGAGGTCGGGGTCCGGCTCGATCCCGAGTTCGACCTGCGCACCTACGTGACCCCTGTGCTGGGGGAGCTCCAGCGGGAGCGCCTGAACCCGGTGACGCTGGCCAGGCGGACCCGCGACGTGGTCCGCCAGGCGATCCTCGGGATCCAGGACCTGCCCTTCGACCTCCGAAGGCTCCTCCGGAGGCTCGAACACGACAACATTTCGATCAACCTGCACCACAAGGGGCTCGAGCAGCACGACGAGGCGGTGAAGATTGCGTCCAACCGAATCACGCTCGGCGTCATCATCGGATCCCTCGTCATCGGATCCTCGCTCATTGTCACCACCCACATCCCCCCCTATCTGTTCGGGTATTCGGCGCTGGGCATCGTCGGCTATCTAATCTCTGGCGTGCTTGGCCTTTACGTGATTTGGGACATCATCTTCCACGGCAGGCACAAATAGGCTCCGTTTGCCGCGTTCCGGCGGCGCAAAACTGCTGCGTTGACATTGCCGGGTGCGATTCCACGATCCCCCCTCCTCACTTTACAAACGCCATGAGCACCGTTGAAACCAAGCAGCAGACCCCCACCCCCGCCCAGATTCCGTTCACGGATCCGCAGGCCTGGGTCCGCTTCGTCACCGACACGGGCAAGATCCTGCCCCGCAAGTACACCGGCCTCTGCGCGAAGCACCAACGCGCCGTGACGCGCACGATCAAGCACTCGCGCAATATGCTGCTCACGAAGTGAGCGGAGGCGCAGTGATTCCGTAATTGCCGGAGCTCCAAAGGCTCCGGCCTTTTTCTGCCCAGGCGGACCGACCCATCCCCCACGCATGGCAAAGACACCGCGGATCTACCGGGGCACGCCCCGGAACCTGGCGCTCCTCGCGCGGCGCCTGAAGGCCGGCGGCCTGGTGGCCGTGCCGACCGAGACCGTCTATGGACTGGCGGGGGATGCGACAAGCATTGCGGCATGCCAACGCATATTCGCCGCGAAAGGGAGGCCTTCGGACGACCCTCTCATTGTCCACATCGCCTCGCTTGCGGATCTTGCCCGGGTCGCCGTCCCCAATGAGGCGGCGCTGCGGCTTGCCCGGGCCTTCTGGCCGGGACCGCTGACGATCGTGCTTCCGAAGACATCCGCCGTGCCGGACCTGGTCACGGCGGGCCTCCCGAGCGTGGCGGTCCGGATGCCCTCCCATCCGCTCTTCCGGCGTTTGATACGGCTTGCCGGCGTTCCTCTCGCCGCCCCGAGCGCCAATCCCTTCGGCTACGTGAGCCCGACGACCGCCGCCCACGTGAGGAGGAGCCTGGGCTCCCGGGTCGGCCACATCCTTGACGGCGGACCGTCCCGGATCGGCCTTGAGTCGACGATCGTCGACCTGCGCGACCCCGCCCGGGCGGCGCTCCTGCGCCCGGGAGCCGTCACCCGCCTCGAGATCGAACGGGTGCTCGGACTGCCGGTTGCGCGCCGGCGCACGTCGCGCGCCGGCGCACGGCTGGCCCCGGGGCAGATGGCGCGCCATTACAGCCCGCGCACCCCCGTCGTTCTCCACGAGCGGCTCACGGCGGCGATGGCGGCGCGCGGGGGTCCGCGCGACGCCTGGCTCTTCATCTCAAAGCCGCGCGGGCATCGCCCCAGGGATCCCTCTCAGGAACGTCTCTTCTGGCTCGACGCCCAGGGCAACCTGCGCCGCGCCGCGCGCCGGCTCTTTTCCGTCCTGCGCGAGCTGGACGAGGGGGGCTTCCGGAAGATCCACGTCGAGCGCCCCCGGGGTCCGGGGATCGCCGAAGCCCTGGGCGACCGCCTGGACCGCGCCGCGTCGAGGTGATCAGCCTGTGACCGACGCGAGCTCCCTGAGGAGCCTCTCGTTCTGCCCGGAGGTGCCGACCGTGATGCGGATCCACTCGGGCAGCTCATAGGTCTTCAGCGGCCTCACAATCACGCCGCGGCGCTGAAGCGCGTCAAAGACGCGCGCGCCGTCCCCGACCCTGACCAGGACGAAGTTCGCCTGGCTCGGGACAAACTCGAGGCCAAGCGCCGCAAAGCCGGCCTGGAGGCGCTCGAGGCCCCGGCGGTTCTCGCGGATGCACGCGGCCCGGAATTCCTGGTCGTCGAGGGCGGCCGCCGCGGCCGCCTGGGCCACGGCATTCACGTTGAAGGGCTGCCTCACGCGGTCGAGAAGGGACGCCATCTCCGCGCCCGAATAGCCGAAGCCGACGCGCAGGGACGCCAGGCCGTAGACCTTGGAGAAGGTCCGCAGCCCGATCACGTTGCGGCCCTCTCGGATCAGGGGGCGGATGTCCGGGGGCGACTCCGCAAAGTCGCGGTAGGCCTCGTCGACAACGCAGATCACGCGCTCCGGAAGGGCCCGGATGAAGCCGAGGAGCTCCTCCCCGGTGTTCGCGGCGCCGGTCGGGTTGTTCGGAGTCGAGACAACCACGATCTTCGTCCTCGCCGTCACGGCGCGGGCGAGCGCACCGAGGTCGTTCCTGAAATGGACGAGGGGCACCTCGACCGGCGTGGCGCCGAAGAGGAGCGCCACGAGGCGGTAGACGACGAATTCCGGCTTTCCCATCAGCACCTCGTCGCCGGGCTCCAGGAAAACGTGGCCGATCAGCTCGATCACCTCGTTCGAGCCGTTGCCGATCACGAGCTGCTCGGGCGCCAGGTCGAGGAAGCGGGCCAGCCGCTCTCGCAGCGCGTAGCAGCCCCCGTCCGGATAGTACTGGCCCTGCTCGATCGCTCGCTTGCCCGCCTCAACCGCCTTTGGCGACGGGCCGAACGGGTTCTCGTTCGAAGCGAGCTTGATGATGCCCGCCGGGTCGAGGCCGAGGTCGCGCGCCACGTCCTCGATCGGCCTGCCCGGAACATAGGACGGGTAGGATTGGACGAAGGGCCTTGCCAGGTCGGCGGGTTTCACGGGAATGGGGCCCCGATTGGAGCCGAACCCGACCCCGAGCTGAAGCCAAAAGGTATTCGCAATCAAAGGGAGGCGCGGCCATAGGATGGCACGATGGCGAAACGGCTCGTCCCAACTGCGCTGGCCCCGGCCCTGGTCGCCGCGGCCCTCGCCCTCCTCCCCGCCCTCCCGGCGCGCGCGGACGACTCGACCAAGGTCGAACGGGGGCAAATCGCGGGCGCGCGCTTCGCGATCGCCGTGCCCCCGGGCGAGTGGAACCACCGCCTCCTGCTCCTCGCCCACGGATACCGGCCGGACTCCGCGCCGCTCGTCGCGGACCTCAACCCGGAGCGGATCTCGATCAAGGCGGTGCTCGACGAGGGATGGATGGTCGCCACGACGAGCTACCGCAGGAACGGCATCGTGATCGGCGACGCGATCGACGACCTGGACGCGCTCCGCTCCTACATCGCGAGGGCCTACGGAGACCCCGAGCGCGTCATCATCGAGGGGGAGTCGATGGGCGGCCTGATCGCAACCATCATGGCCGAGCGCGACAAGGGCCTCTACGACGGGGCCGTCGCCTTCGACGCGACGCTCTACATCAAGGAGGCAAGCTCCCAGGTGGGCCTGACCCTCCTCCCGCGGATCCCTCTCCTCTTCGTGGCCACGGCGCGCGAGGTCGCCGAGCCGAGGAGCTACCTGACGGCGCTCGTCGCGCGGCCGCCCCCCGTGGTCCAGCCCGTCCTCTTCCTGATCAAGCGGGTCGGCCACACCAACATCAACCAGCCCGAGCACCTGGAGGCGTTCAGGGCCCTGAACGCCTGGATAGACGGGGGCCCCGACGCCCTCCCGAAGCCGGCGAACCAGGCCGTCTATTTTGACGCCACGCTCGAGATGGACCCGGGGCCCTCGACGGCGGTCATCCTCGAGGGGAGGCACGCCTTCAGGACGAGGGTGGCCGAGGTCGACCCGGTCTACGGGAACATTCTCCTGGAGGCCCAGGCCCAGGATTTCGACGACTGCGGGATCCCCCCGATGACCTATTGCACGCTGGCGGCCCGCGGGGGCTCCTTCAGGACCCTCTATGGGCGGACCTACACCGACGTGAAGACCGGCGAATGGGTCGCGTTCCCCGACGCCGACGGCCGCACGGTCCTCTCGAGGGTCTTTGGGGACGCGGCCGCCACGGCGCGCCTCAAGGTGGGGGACGCGGTCACGCTCACGGCCATCGGGCCCGGCGGTCCGCTACACTAGGAGCCGGCTCTGGACGAAGACCCACTTCATCCCGGCGGCCTCCGCGGCCTTTATGCCCGGCTTGCCGTCCTCGAAGACGAGGCAGGTTCCCGGAGGGACCCCCATGCGCTTCGCCGCAAGCAGGAACATGTCGGGCGCAGGCTTGCCGTGCTCGACGTCGTCGGCGGTGACGACGACGGGGAAGAGCTCGGCCAGTCCCGTCTTCCGAAGCGTGCTCTCGACCACGTCCCTCGTTCCGCCCGAGGCGATCGCGACGGGCCGGCTCTTGCTGACGCGCCTGGCGAAGTCGACCACCGGGGCGATCACGGAGAGCTTCTGCAGCGACGCCTTGAAGACCTCCTCCTTGTCCTTGTAGACGGCGACCGGATCGAGGGTGAGCCCGTGGCGCTTGCCGAGGAGCGCCGCCACCTTGCGCGAGGGCACGCCGCCGAGCTCGTAGAACAGGTTCTCGTCCAGGCTCCCCTTCAGGCCCGCCTTCCTGAGCGCCGCCTCCCACGCCGTGTAATGAAGCGGCATCGTGTCGACAAGGGTCCCGTCGAGGTCGAAGATGTAGCCGCCAAAGTCGCCTTCCGGTATCTGGATCTTCATTGAAGACCGCAACGACGCCGCGAAGGGGCCCCGCCCGCAACCTCAAAAAACGCTCGTTCGCGGCCGCTCCCGCGGTAGGATCGCAGCAGAGGCACCCACAAAATATGAAAAAATACGTCGTCGAGTTCATCGGCACTTTCTTCCTCGTCTTCACGGTCGGGAGCACGGTGATCAGCCCCGGGGCCGGGCCGCTGGCCCCGCTGGCGATCGGGGCCTCGCTCATGGTCATGGTCTTCGCCGGCGGCCACATCTCCGGGGGGCACTACAACCCCGCCGTGACGCTTGCCGTCTGGATCCGGGGCAAGTGCGACACGAAGGATGTCGTCGCCTACTGGATCGCGCAGATCGCCGCCGCGCTCGCGGCCGCCTGGCTTGTCGGGAAGATCAAGATGGCGGGGGCCGCGCAACCCCTCATGCTCGCGAGCTGGAAGCCCGCATTTGTCGCGGAATTCCTCTTCACCTTCGCGCTCTGCTGGGTCGTCCTGAACGTCGCGACCTCGAAGGGCACGTCGGGCAACTCCTTCTACGGGCTCGCGATCGGCATGACCGTGATGGTCGGCGCCTTTGCCGTCGGGGGCGTGTCGGGCGGCGCCTTCAACCCCGCGGTCGCCACCGGGATCACCCGGATGGGGCTTTCGCTGTGGAGCAACTACTGGGTGCTCCTCTCCGGGGAGATCGCAGGAGCGATTGTCGCCGCGTCCGCCTACAAGTTCGCGAACGGCGACGACTGAGCCGCGGGGCCTACTTTCGGTATCCGCGGTGCAGCCGTCCGGCGGCCTTCGGGGCCGCCTCCTCCTGGATCTTCTCGTCAAAGAGCGCCGAGTAGATGTAGGGGAAGCCCTCGATCTTCTTGCGCTCGACCGTTGCGCCGATGAACCGCTCGATGCTCCGGGCGTCGCGGACGTCGTCCTCGGTCACGAGGGTGAACGCGTCCCCCGTGTTGTGGGCGCGCCCCGTCCGGCCGATCCGGTGGACATAGTCCTCGGCGTTCTCGGGGACGTCGTAGTTGATCACGTGGGAGACGCCCGCGATGTCGAGGCCGCGCGCGGCGATGTCGGTGGCGACCAGCACCTCGTTCTTGCCGCTCTTGAAGCCCTCGAGCGCCTCGACGCGCTCGCGCTGGTTCCGGTCCGAGTGCATGACCCCCACCCGGTGCCCCTTGTGGACCAGGCGGGCCGCGATCCGGTCGGCGCCCATGCGCGTGCGGCAGAAGATGAGGACGCTCTTGAACTCGGTGCGCTCAAGCAGGAGCTGGAGCAGCTCGAACTTCTGGGAGGCGACGACAGGGTAGAAGCAGTGCGCGATCGTGTCGGCGGCGGAGTGCTTGCGGCCGATCTCGACCTTGGACGGATTGCGCAGGGCCCAGCCGGCCAGCTGCTCGATCTCCGGCGGAAGGGTCGCGGTGAAGAAGAGCGTCTGGCGGTTCGTCGCGCACTTCTGGACGATCCGCTTCACGTCGGGCAGAAATCCCATGTCGAGCATCCGGTCGACCTCGTCCAGGACGAGGATGTCGATCTTGTCGAGGGAGCAGTTGCCCTGCTCGAGGTGGTCGAGGAGCCGTCCCGGCGTCGCCGCGAGGATGTCCACCCCGCGCCTCAGGTCGTCGGTCTGCTTCCCGTAGCCGACCCCCCCGTACACGATCGTCACCCTCAGGTCCGTGAATTCCGCAAACTTGTGGAAGGCCTCCTCGACCTGGAGCGCGAGCTCGCGGGTGGGCTCGAGGATCAGGCAGCGCATGGCGCCGTGGCGGCCGAGGCGCTGGATGATGGGGAGCGCAAATGCGGCGGTCTTCCCGGTCCCGGTCTGCGCCGAGCCGATCACGTCCTTGCCCGCCAGGATGAGCGGGATCGCCTGGACCTGGATCGGCGTCGGCTCCGTGTAGCCCATCTCCCTGACCGCATAGGCAAGCGGATCGATGAGCCCGAGCTTCGAGAAGACGGTGTCCATCTTCGGGATATCCACCGGGACGGCGTGCTTGAAGGTGACCGGGGCCGGATGCTCGAAATCGTCGCGAACCGGACGGGGCCGGCGGCCGTCGCCCGGCCTGCCGGGTCCGGACCTCGAGGGACCGCGACCCGCCGGACGGCGCTCGTCCTGCCTCGGGCGCCCCTCCTGGGGCCTGCCCTGGGGGTGGCCCCCGTGGGAATGGCCCTGCGGGCGACCCTGGGGCTGGCGCTGGCCCTGTCCCTGCGGACGGCCCTCGCCCGCGTGCGCGGGGCGCCTCGGCGCGGGACCCTCCTGGGGACGGCTCGCGCCCTGGGGGGCGGCCGGCTTCGGCTTCTTGGCTGGGGCTATCGATTCACGAAGCCGGGCAATGAACTTGCGTAGCATGATCTGTGGATGAAAGGGTCACAATCCCCGCGATCCCAGGTTTTTGCAATCCCCCATTGCGGCGGCGCCGTAAGGTGGCGGCCCTGCGGCAATTGGATTCTCGCTTGGCAGGCCCGCCGGGCGCGGCATGATCGGTCCGGCATTACCGCCCTGAATGAATCCCGACCTCCTCTGGTTCGTCGAACTTGGCATCGATCAGGGCCTTTTTACCCGCGTGCAGTGCGTGAAGGCGCGCGACGCCCTCGGCGGCAAGCCCAGCATGCTCGTCTTCGCCCAGAAGCTGATCGACGAGGAGATCGTTTCCAATGTGGAGGCCCTGGAGAAGCTCGCCGGCAAGGCCGCGCTCCGGGCCAAGAAGGGCCCGCCGAGCGCGAATCCCTTCGTCGCGGCCGAGGAGCAGGTCGAGGAGAAGGTGCTTGTCGCGCCGAAGAAGGCGGAGGCGGGCCCCAAACCGACGTTCCCAGCCGACCCGGTCGACAAGCTCGACGAGAAGGCGCTCGGCGCGCTCCTCAAGGGTCTCCTCGACGCATCGGTGAGCTACGGCGCGAGCGACCTGCACCTGTGCACGGGCAGGAGGCCCTTCGTGAGGAAGGACCGGATGATCACCTACATCAGCGACCGGCTCCTCGGGCCGGAGGAGGCCCTGAAGCTGAACACGGCGCTCCTCTCGCCCGCGCAGAGGAAGACGTTTGTGGAGACGCACGACCTGGACTTCGCCCTGGCGCTCGGGGGGGCCGAGCGCTACCGGGTCAACCTCATGTTCCACAAGGACGGGGCCGCGGGCTCGTACCGGATCGTCCCGAAGCAGGTGAAGACGATGCAGGAGCTCGGCTTTGAGAAGCACCTGGAGACGCTGAAGAGGCTCCTGAGCTACCACAACGGCCTGGTCCTCATCACGGGGCCCGTGGGCTCGGGGAAGACCACGACGCTTGCGTCGATGGTGGCCTACCTGAACGACACCCGCAAGGACCACATCATCACGGTGGAGGACCCGATCGAGGTGATCCAGCCCTCGAGAAACGCCACCGTCACCCAGCGCCAGGTGGGCGACCACACCCGGTCGTTCTTCTCGGCGCTCAAGGGTGCGCTGCGCGAGGATCCGGACATCATCGTGATCGGCGAGCTTCGCGACCTGGAGACGATCGACATGGCGATCAGCGCGGCCGAGACCGGCCACCTCGTGATCGGCACCATGCACACGAGCGATGCCGCGACCACGCTGAACCGGCTCCTCGACGTCTTCCCCGCCTCGCAGCAGACGCAGATCCGGGCGAGCGTCGCCGAGAGCCTGCGCGGCATCGTCTGCCAGCGCCTGCTTCCCGCCGTAAAGGGGGGGCTTGTCATGGCCTGCGAGATCCTCGTCTGCAACGTGGCGATCTCCAACCTCGTGCGCGAAGGCAAGACGACCGGTTTGCGCAACACGATGGAGACAGGGCTGCGCGAGGGGATGTGCCTCATGGACAACGTCATCTACTCCCTCTGGCAGGAGGGCCAGGTGTCGAAGGAGACGGCCCTCGGGACCATCTCAAACCGCGTGCTCCGCGCACGCATCACCTGAGCGGGCCATGGCCGAGATCGACACACTGCTTCGCATGATGGTGGACAAGGGCGGCTCCGACCTGCACCTGGCGACCGGCCAGCCGCCGAAGGCCCGGATCTCCGGGTCCATCGTGGCGATCGGGGACAAGCCGACCGACGCGGCGGCCATGGAGCGCATGCTCCGGGAGGTCGTCCCGGAGAGGCGCTGGAAGGACTTCCTCGCAAACAAGGACCTCGACCTCGCCCACGAGATAGCCGGCTTCGCGCGATTCCGCGGGAACTTCCTCTACAACCACTGGGGCCAGGCCGCCGTGTTCCGCCAGATCCCCGTGAAGATCCTCTCCTTCGAGGAGCTGAAGCTGCCGGAGGCGATCAAGAAGCTCTGCCACCTGAACGAGGGGCTTGTCGTCGTCACGGGGCCCACCGGCAGCGGCAAGTCGACGACGCTTGCGGCGATGATCGACTACATCAACTCCAACTTCAGCCGGCACATCATCACGATCGAGGACCCGATCGAGTTCGTCCACCCCGTGAAGAAGTGCGTGATCGTGCACCGGGAGGTCGGCGAGCACACCTCCACCTTCGCCTCGGCGCTGAAGGGCGCGATGCGCCACGACCCGGACATCCTCCTCGTCGGCGAGATGCGCGAGCTCGAGACGATCAAGCTCGCGCTCGACTGCGCCTCCATGGGGATGCTCGTCCTCGGCACCCTGCACACGAACAACGCCCCGAAGACCGTCGACCGGATCATCAACGCCTTCCCGGCCGACGAGCAGAACCAGGTGCGCGTGATGCTCGCCGGCTGCCTCGCGGGCATCGTGGCGCAGCTTCTCTGCAAGAGGATCCCCAAGGGCCGGTGCGCGGTCCACGAGATCCTGCTCTCCCACGAGGCCCTCGCGAACACCGTGCGCTCCGGCCAGATCGCCAACATCCGCCAGATCATCGAGAGCGGCGGCAACGACGGAATGGTCCTGATGGATTCGAGCCTCATGAGCCGGGTCAAGGACGGCACGATCGAGGCGAAGGAGGCCTACATGAAGGCGGCCAACAAGGCCGCGTTCGCCCCGCTCCTGAAGGCGGGCGACCTGGAGCTCGAGGGCGGCCTCTGAGCCGGCCCCGTTGAAAACGGCTGTAAGCGGCTCTCAACCGTTTTCAGCTGAAATGCGTCAACACGCTTTCAACCATTCGCAATAGTTGCGCATGGGCCAAACCACTCGCTCGCAGGGCATTTATGTGGAAGGGATTCATATGCCGCAAACCTGCATGTAATGATAGGGCTTAACCTGGTTTCGCTCGGTATAACGCGCGAAGCTCGTACGCAAAGGCGGACACGAAGATGTGTTGCGTATGACCCAATGGGTTTCCGATGCGTTGGAGTCATTCGTGCGGCGGAACCGACGGGATGACCCTCATTAACACGAGCCCTATGAACCGGGTGACGGACGGCTCGGTTGAGCCGCTCGATGCCTACATGAAGGGCGCCAACAAGGCGGCGATCGCACACTTCCCCAAGCCCGTCGACCTCGAGGGCGGCCATTAAGGCCCGGGAACCCCGTGCGGGCAGTCCCGAATTAGGGAAGAGCCCGTCCCATTTTCAGCGTCAAGGGCAGGGACGGACGCGACATCATTTTCTATAAGCCAATACAAGACAAGCGGTAGCTAATGATCGAGGGGATTGGTATGCGCAAAGCTGTATTGGCCCGGCATGCTCTCCAACCTCCGCTTCGCTCTCCGGCAACTTCGAAAAAGTCCCGGCTTCACGTTCGTTTCGATAGCGACGCTGGCGGGCGGTATAGGCGCCTGCACGGCGATGTTCTCCATCATAAACGCCGTGCTGCTGAAGCCCCTGCCTTTCCGCGAGCCGGATCGCCTTGTGTGGATCGAACGGGAGCATGCGCAGGACCTTTCGACACGCACCTCCCAGGTTAACTCCGTCCTCGGCTGGCGCGAGCACGCGACTAAGTCATTCGAGTCGATCGGCGCCTACTTCGCCTTTTTTGACTACATTCCCTACACGCTGACCGGCACCCGCGAGCCCGTGCGTCTGAGGGGTGTCGGCATTTCCGAGAACCTGCTTCCCACGCTCGGAGTCACACCGCTCTACGGGCGAAACTTCATGGCCGAGGAATGCCGCTTCAACGCGCCCGGCGCCGTAATCCTTGAGTATGCCTACTGGCGAGCCCACTTCCAGGCGGACCCGGGAATCGTCGGCCGGACGATCTCCCTCAACAACCAGCCGGCCACTGTGGTCGGCGTGCTCCCCGAGTCCTTCGACTTCACCTCCATCTTCTCCCCGGGGACCGAGGTGGGGATGCTGGTGCCCTTTCCCCTGGCACCGGAGACGCAGCAGTGGGGTAACACGCTCTTTGGGATCGGAAGGCTGCGCCCGGGCGTGACGCTCGCCCAGGCCCAGGACGAGCTTTCCGCCGCCAACCGCCTGAACGAGCAGAAGTACCCAAAGAATGGGACACTTGGAGCCGTCGCGAGCCCGCTGGACTCCGCCCTCCGGGGGAAATTCCGCAAGGCCTTCCTCATCCTTGTGGGCGCCGTCGGCTGCATCCTCGCGATCGCCTGCGTCAACCTCTCGAACCTGCTCCTCAGCCGCCTGAACGCCCGCAGGCAGGAGTTCTCAGTGCGGATCGCGGTCGGTGCCCGGCCGGGCCACCTGACGGCCCAGACGCTGACCGAGAGCATGCTGCTCGCGGTCGGAGGCAGCATCATCGGCATCCCTGTCGCAGCGCTTACGACCGACATCCTCTCGCGCCTGCAAACTTTCGGCGTGCCCCTGATGGGTGGGGCAAGGGTGGATCCGACGACGCTTGCGTTGACGATCGGCCTGACTCTCACCGCAGGCGTTGCCTGCGGCATTCTGCCTGCGCTCCATCTCGCCGCCGACGCCAACAACACCTCGCAGGGCGGCAACAACCAGAGGAGCGCAGGCCTCTCGGCCTCGGCGCTTCGCGATTCCCTGATCGTGGCCGAGATCGCGCTCGCCTGCGTGCTGCTGATCGGCGCGGGCCTGCTGTTTAGCAGCTTCAATACGCTGCTCAAGGTGAACCTTGGCTTCCAGCCGGAGCACGCCATGGCGTGGAGGATCGATCCTCCCCGTTCGTTCAAGTCCAACGCCGAGGCAAACCACTACCTTTCGGACGCCGTGCGCCAGGTCTCGGAGCTGCCCGGCGTCGAGGCCGCCGGCATTAGCGACACCCTGCCTCTCGGCCGGAACAGGACCTGGGGCGCCGCCGAGGTTGGCGTCCAGTATCCCGCGGGGCAGGCGCCGTATGCACTCCCGCGCATCGTCGACAACGGCTACCTCCAGGCAATGAGGATCCCCCTGCGCGAAGGCCGCTACTTCGACTCACGCGACACGTTGCCCGGGGCCAATACCGTCATCATCAACGATACGTTGGCAAAGGTCCTTGAGCCCCACGGAAGTCCCATCGGCAAGAAGCTCGCCCTGTACAAAGACGGCACGACCATCATCGGGGTCGTCGGCGACGTGCGGCACAGCTCCCTCGAGGAGCCGGGGGAGGGAGAGATGTACCTCAACATCGCCCAGACGACCGACTGGAGCGCCGTTGAGCTCGTGGTCCGGAGCGCGCTGCCGATGGCGACACTGGCGCCCGAGATGCGCGCGACGCTGGCGAAGTTCGACCCGGGGATGCCCTCGGGCGAATACTACGAACTCGGCAAGCTGGTGGACGACGCGGTGGCTCCCCGGCGCCTCATCACGCGCCTCCTCGGGGTCTTCTCCGCCATGGCCCTGGTGCTCGCGGCCATCGGCCTCTACGGGGTCATCTCCTACACGACAGGTCAGCGCACGCAGGAGATCGGGATCCGCATGGCGGTCGGCGCGCAGCGCTCCGACATCCTCCGCCTGATCCTGCGCGGCGGCTTCCGGCTGATCGCAATCGGGATAGTGATCGGGCTCCTCGCCTCACTGGCGCTCGGCCGCCTGGTGGAGCAGATGCTCTACGGGATCTCGGCCCACGACCCCATGATCTTTGCTTCGATTGCGGGCCTCCTCTGCGTGGTGGGGCTCATCGCCAGCATCGTGCCGGCGGTGCGGGCGACGAGGCTCGAGCCGAGCTCGGTCCTGCGCGGGGCCTAGACCGGGGCCCGCCCCTGGGCGCCCCGTTCGCCATGGTTGACAACCGTTTTCAGGGGAAATTCGTCCACCCGCTTTCAATGATTCGCAATCATTGGGTATGGGCCAAACCACTCGCTCGCAGGGCATTTCCTTCACGCACGAAATGTGGACGCGCCTTGAGGCGCGCCGCGCCGAGCTCAAGGTCGGCAGGAGCCAGTATTTCCAGATGCTGGCGGAGTGGGACCTCCATTTCCTGCCCGAGATCCACGCGCACAAGTCTGACGGCAAGTGGCATTTCTACCCCGAGGCGGGCGCGGCGGAGAAGGAGCTCCTGAAGGCGGCCGAAGACCCGGACGAGGGCGCGCCGGCCGAGGTGAGGCCCCGGCGCAGGCGCCGCTGACCCCGAAAATCCAGTTGCCGTCCCACGGATAATGGGCGGCGATTGACCCGTGCAACTCCCGCCCAACGACGCGATCCGGGAACTCGCAACGGTCCTCGGTGAGGATGCGGCGCGAGAGATCGTACGCCTCTTCCTCGAGGACTTCCCGGTCTCGATGGACCGCCTCGGCGGCTCCGGCTCCCTGGACCAGCACCGGATCGCCCACGGCCTGAAAAGCAGCGCCCTCCACATGGGGGCGGCCGCGCTCTCCGAGCGGATGGCCGCGATCGAGCAGCGGCTCTCGCTACCGGGCGAGAGGATCTCGCCCGAGGAGATCGCCGCGGTCCGCGCGGATTTCGAGGCGGTCGCCCCGGCGCTCAGGCAGTACGCCGCGGGCTAGGCCCCGGCGGGGTCCCCGCACTTACGACTTCACGATCCCCGCCTGGATGCACCAGCGGACAAGGCTCGCCACTTCCTTCACGTTGATCTTGTCCATGATGTTCGCGCGGTGCTTCTCCACCGTGCGGACGCTGAGCGCGAGCCTCTCGGCGATTTCCTTGGAGGAGTGGCCCTCGGCGACCAGGCGGGCCACCTCGAGCTCGCGGGCGGAGAGGGTCTGGACCGCGTCGACCGAGACCGTATGGGGCCCGGCCAGCACCGAGGGTGCGACCTTGGGGAGCTGCGCAGACGAATCCGAACCCTTGGGCGGCACGTTGGCCGCGAAGAACATTCCGCCGGAAATGACGGATTCGATCGCCTGCAGGACGTAGCTGATCGGAGCGCTCTTGTCGACGAAGCCGTGGACGCCCTGGGCGATCAGGCGGGCCGGCAGGTCGCCATCGGGGTGGCCGGTCAGGACGAGAATCCTCGTCGAGGGAAGTTTTGCCCTCACCTCGCGAACCACCTCCAGGCCGTGCATTCCGGGGAGATAGAGGTCGACGATGAGGAGCCCCGGCGGCTCCTTGAGGCAGAAATCGAGGCACGACTTTCCGTCCTTGAACGCACCCGAGACGACCAAGCCGCGCACGCGGCTCAGAGCCGACGCAAGCATCTGGCGAAACACCACCTCGTCATCGACGATAACTGTCCTTATGGGCACGTTGGGGGCAGGCTAGCCAATGGGGCGCCGCTCGGCAAGCGCAACCCGGTTGAAGAAGATTGTGGCCGGGACGGATTGGCCACAATGGTATGGCCGTGAACGGGATCGCCCTGCTAGCGCCGCTATTCCTCGCGTTCGAGATCTGGCAGCTTGTCATGTGCGAGCGCTATGTGGGGATCAAGCAGATCGCCCGCGGCGCCGAGCCGCGGGAGATGGGCCCAAGCGAGCCGGTGGCCTTCCTCTGGAGCGCCTGCATCGTCCTTTACGCGGTGTGGATGATCGCGCTCCTGGCAGCACCCCACGCCCGCTTCTTCGGGTTCGTCCTCGTGGCCGCCACGGCCGTCGGCTATTCGCTCCGGCGCAACTGCGACCTGAGGCGGATCCTCGTCATCCTGACCTTCGAGGGCGCGGTCAGGATCGCCGTCCTCTCGCCGCTCGCCGTCATCGCCTGGAGCCGCCTCTAGCCTGGAACGACCCATGGCCTTCGCCGAAATGGAGCGCCTCTCGCCCAACCGGGACCCGGCGCGGCATGAGCGCCTCGGCGTCCTCTTTCACCACAGCCAGCTCGGCTTCCCCGAGACGGTCCGGAGGATGCAGGACCCGGCAAGCCGCGTCAGCTACCATTGCCTCATCGACCTGGACGGGACCCGCTGCACGCTGGTGCCGGACGGCCAGGTTGCCTGGCACGCCGGGGAGTCGCGGTTCCTCGGCCGGAGCCGGTGCAACGATTTCCTGCTCGGCGTCGCGTTCGCCGGGGACACCTACGTCTCGCCGCTCTCCGACCGGCAGATGGCGTCGGCCCTTGAGTGGCTCGACGCGCGCTGGGCCCCCTTCGCCTGGGGCATGGACCGGATCACCGATCACAGGCAGGTTTCCCCCGGCCGAAAGCGCGACCTGAACCCAAGGGAATGGGACCGGCTCGCCGCCGCCGTGGCGGGGCATTTCGGGTGCGCCGCGCCCGCGGCCTCCTTTCCGTGTTGAAAATACCCACGGCGCGCAGCAGAAGAAACACAGCCCCTTTGACATGAACCTCCCCAGTGACACTCCGAAACTGCCAAAGTGGATCTTTCTGATCGGGGACCTGGCCCTCTGCGCCACGGCCTGGTTCATCTACGACGGGTCGGCCCACCCGCTGGCGGCCACGCCGCTCATCGCCATGGTCGCGTGCGTCGTGGTCGCGACGTTTTTCGGGGCGATCCCCTTCTTCGCCGGCTACGCTCACAGCCAGGACGAGGCGCTCGACAACCGGCAGCGCGCGCTCCACGCGCTCTCCGTGACGGTGGCCGCCGCGGCCGAGCAGGTGTCGATCGCGGCGACGGGCCTTAACGGAATCGCGGAGGCGGCCCAGGAGAACTTTAGCAAGTCCGAGAGGCTCGCCCATGACATTCAGGAGAAGATAGCCGAGCTGGACACGCGGCTCGCGGCCGCAAAGAAGGGCGACGCCGAGGTCGCAGCCAGGCTAGAGTCCATCGGCAAGGCGATGGCCGAACTCGACGGCCGGCTCCTGGCGGCGGCGAAGAATGACGCGGACGCCGCGGTCAAGTTCGAGGCCGTCGCAAAGAAGATCGGAAAGGCTGCGGCGGAATTTGACGCCGCCGTCTCGAGGGCCTCCGAGGCGGCCAGGGCGATCCCAGCCGCTCCGGTCCACATCCCCGAGGTTCCGCCGGTGATCGCAAGCAGGATGGTCGAGATAAAGCCCGCGGTCATGACTTCAAATCCACCGTACGAAGCGCCTGTGGAGGCGCCGCCAGCCGCGCCGGCCTCGGAGGCTCCGCCGGCCGCGCCGCCCGAGCCGGCGCCGGCTCCCGAGGCCGCAGCAACCCCGGTTGAACCGGCTCCCGCCACCGCCGCTCCGCCCGCCGCCGTCGCCCCTGCCGATCCCGCGCCTGCGGACCCCGCTCCGCCCCCCCCGCGCAAGCGCAGTCCCCGCAAGCCCGCCGCTCCGCCGCCGGCCGCCCCGGCGGTTGCGGAACTCGTGCTCGAGTCCCCGCCGCCCGGGCAGCCGAGGCTCACGCCGAGCCCGCAGTCTCCTCCGACGGGGCGACCCGCCTTCTGATCACCGCCTACATCGGGATCGGCAACCGGCTCTTCGTCCGAGGGGACGGGCCCGGCCTCAGCTGGGAGAAGGGCGTGCCGCTCAACTTTGTCTCGATCGGGAAATGGCGCTGGGAGACGAATGACGCCTCGAAGCCCGTGGCGTTCAAGCTCTACAAGAATGACGAGATCGAGTGCTCCGCCCTGGGCGAGCGCTCGGTGGCGCCGGGGGCGCAGCTCGAGCTCACCGCCTCTTTTTGACGGCGGTGGCCGTCATCTCCGCCTCCCTGAGGCGCTCCAACTCGGGCACCACGATCCGCTGGTAGCATTCCGGGCAGACCGAGTGGCTGATCTCGGTGCCGGTGCGCTCGTTGATGTAGCTTTCGATCTGCTGCCAGTAGTTTTCGTCGTCCCTGACCTTCTTGCAGTAGGAGCACATCGGCATCATCTCCTCGAGGCGGTGCACCTGGGTCGTGTACTTCAGGATCCGCTCGGCGACCCTGAGGCGCGCCCAGAGCCTCGACATGTCGATCGGCTTGCTGAGGAAGTCGTCCGCGCCCGCCTCCGCGGCCGCCCGGATGTTTTGAACCGAGGCCCCGGCCGCCGTCAGCAGGACAAAATAGACATATTCGACGCGCTCCTGCGCGCGGAAGCGCTTGCAGAGTTTGAGCCCGTCGAGCTTCGGCATCATCCAGTCGCACACCACAACGCGCGGCTTGTCCTTCTGCCACAGCTCCCACGCCTCCTCGCCGTCGCGGGCCTCGATCACCTCGTGGCCGAGCCGCTCAATCGAGCGGCGCAGAACCGCGCGGGCCACAGGGTCGTCTTCCACGGCGAGGACCTTCATGAAGGGCCGCTTGTAAACATTATCGGGGCGACATGCAAACACTAGAGGGAGGCGGGGCTCCGCCAGGGGGGGATTTGGCGAACGAGCGTCCCAGTCTCCGGCCCGTTGACAGCATGAGCCCGTCGGCTACCCCTTTCGCATGCAACACGGGCAACCCAGCCGCACGGCATTGAGCGCCGCATCCCACCGCGCCGCCCATCAGGTGCTGGAGCGAGGCTCCATTTTCTCCGACCCGCTGGCGGCGCGCATCCTGGGGGCCGACGCCGAGACAGCCGTCCGCGAGGCGGAAAACGAACCCGACAGGCGGAAGATGCGCCTGTTCATCGCGATTCGGACCCGCTTTGCCGAGGATTCCCTCGCGGCTGCGGTGTCCCGCGGCGTCCGTCAGCTGGTCGTGCTCGGGGCGGGCCTCGATACTTACGCCTACCGCCATTGCGAGGGCTCGGGCCTGCGTATCTTCGAGGTGGACCACCCCTCCACCCAGGCATGGAAGCGCCAGCGGCTCGCCGAGGCCGCGATCCCGGCACCCCGCTCGCTCACATTCGCCCCGGTCGACTTCGAACGGGAAACGTTGGCGGACGGCCTGGGGGCCGCAGGCTTCGATCCGGAGCGGCAGACCTTCTTCACCTGGCTGGGCGTCGTGCCCTACCTGACGCAGGAGGCCATCTTTTCGACCCTGGGCTTTATGGGCGGCCTGCCGGGGGGCGCGCACGTTGTGTTCGACTACGCCAATCCCGCGGCCCGGGGCTCCGGTCAGGACGAAGCGTACGCCTCCTACCTGAGCAGCCACAGCGCGCGGGTCGCCTCCCTCGGGGAGCCCTTCAGAAGCTTTTTTGAAACGGACGCGCTCCATGCCCGGCTGGGGAGCCTGGGCTTCCGCGAGGTCGAGGATCTTGGTCCGGTTTCCATGCGGGCGCGTTTCTTCGACAAGGGCAGGGTCCCGCGGTCAGACCGGGGCGGCCACGTCGTCCGCGCGGCGACCGTGGCCGGGCCGTGACGGAGGCTTCTTCCCTGGGCGCCGTTAACTCCTGCGCGACGGCCGGCCGACGGGCCCCGCGAATGGCAGGCACCGGTTCTCGCAGGGTTTCGCGGCGTCCCATGAGAGGGACGGATCGATCCCAATTCCGGGTGAATCCCCGGACGTCGCGCCGAACAGGTGCGTTCTAAAAAGCTATGGGATATATGGTTGCATATTTTGATAACTTTGGAACACCGGATGCTGGTGCATCGGTGCACCCATCATCCCCATGCGAACCGATCTCCGCGTCGTTTTGCGATCGTTTGCGAAAACACCCGGTTTCACCGCCATCGCGGTCCTGACTCTTGCCTTGGGTATCGGGGCCACCTCGGCCATGTACAGCGCCTTGCGCGCGCTGGTCATGGAGCCGTTTTCATATCCCGACCAGGACCAGGTCGTGCAGGTCTGGCCCAGGGAAGACTGGGCCATGGGCGCCCTCGATTTCCTCGACCTAAAGGAACAGTCATCGTCCTTCCAGGAATTGGGCGCCTACGCGTCATACCAGGCGAACATCGGCGGCGAGAAGGTGCAGGCGGTCGACGGCGCGCGTTGCACCTCAGGCGTGCTCCGCAGCTTTGGAGTCCCTCCTGCAATGGGTCGTTGGCTCGAACCCTCCGATGAGGCAAAGGGGGCCCCGGCGGTCGCCGTGATCAGCGACGGGCTGTGGCGGCAGGCCTTCGCGGCGGACCCGGGACTGATCGGAAGAATCGTCCGCGTCGACGGCACTGACACGACGGTCGTGGGAATCATGCCTAACGGCTTTGAATTCGCCTCTCCCTGGTATCGCGACAAAACGTGCAAGATCTGGACTCCGCTGCGCATCGAGCGCGGCAACGGCGATAGGGGCAGCAATTGGCTGTGCTGCGTCGGCCGCTTGAAAAGGGGCGTCTCGGTCGCCGCCGCAGACGCGGAGGTCAAGGCGATCGGCGCGCGCCTCGCGGCCGCCTACCCCGACACCAACACCGGGAAGGGGTTCTTTGTCCGACCGCTGAAGGCTGAAATGACGCGCTTCATGGCCCCGATGGTATGGGTGCTCTTCGGCGCCGTCGTCATGGTGCTGCTGGTCGCCTGCCTGAACGTCGCCAGCATGCTCCTCGCCCGAAATGCCATGCGCCAGGGGGAATTCGGGATCCGGACGGCGCTCGGCGCCACCCGGTTCCAGATCGTTCGCCTGATCCTGATTGAAAGCCTGCTCCTGGCGGTGGCCGGCTCCGTCATCGGCGCGCTGCTTGCGGCTTATGGAGCCCGCGCACTGGCCCTGATTGCCCAGACCACCAACACCCGCAAGGCGGCCATCGTGATCGACGGGGGCGTGCTCGTCTTCACGATGGGCGCGGCATTCCTGACCACGCTGGTCGCGGGCCTGCCCCCGGCCATTGCGACGTTGCGCCACTCAACCGACGGCGCATCCCGCGGCGAAGGCAGAGGCGTGGCGGGATCCCCGTTGCGCAAGAGGCTCCTGCGAAGCCTGGTTGTCTCCCAGGTCGCCGTCGCATTCGCTCTGGCAAATGTCGCCACCCTTTTCACCGCGAGCTATCTGAAGCTGCTGACGGCCAACAAGGGCCTCGTGACCGATCTCGTGCTTTCCTGCGAAGTGGACCTCCACGGGGCCCGTTACGACAAGATTGAGGATCGGGTTCGCTTCGCCGAGCAGCTTGCCGATCGCGCCTCCAGGTTGCCCGGCGTCACGGCCTCCGGGATCACGACGAAGCTGCCGCTCGAAGGGGGGAGCAACCTGCCAATTCTCGTCAATAGCGAGGTGTTTGACCCGAAGGTCAACAGACCCCTGACGGAGGCCTCCAGCATCACGCCCGGATATTTCACAGCGGCTGGGATCAGATTGCTTCGCGGCCGAACGCTTGAGCGCGACGATGCCGGCCAGGAGACAATCGGCGTCGTGGTCAATCGCACGCTCGCCGACACGTGCTGGCCCGGGCAGGATCCGCTCGGGAAGATCATTCGGAGCGATTCCGCGAAGCCCTTTTTCCACGCCCGGGTGGTGGGAGTGGTCGAGAGCGTGCGGCAGTGGGGGCCGAAGACGGAGCCAATCCCGGAGATCTACTGGACGCTCGACCGAGCCTGGGGTCCGACGATCTTCCTGTTGGTCCGTTCGTCCCAGCCCGCCGCGTCGCTTGCGCCGCTATTGAAACGCGAGCTCTCGGGATTGGACAAGGACCTGCCGATGTCACACATCCGCACGCTCAGGGAGCTGGTTCGCGATGGCACCCAGGGAGACCGCGCGGTCGCCGGAGTTTTTGATTTCTTCATGGCCACAGCCCTCGGCCTGGTCGCGGTCGGCCTTTACGGCACCCTTTCGTACTGCGTGCTGCAGCGGACGCGCGAGATCGGCATCCGCATGGCCGTCGGCGCCGAACGGGGAAGCATCTTGCGGCTCGTGTTCAGCCAGGGGTTTTCCTGGGTGGTCATCGGAGTGGCCTTGGGGGCGGTCGGTTCGCTGGCGCTCGCCGCCGGGTTGCGTTCGCTGATCTGGGGCATCGATCCGTTCAATCCGATCTCCCTGATCGGAAGCGGCATCGCCGTGGGTGCTGCCGGCCTTCTCGCCTGCTGGCTTCCGGCAAGGCGCGCCACGAGGGTGGACCCCATGGTTGCCCTTCGCTTCGAGTAGGAACGACGCCGCACGAGCCCCCCTCTTCGGGCACGATGGATCCAGAAGCGAAGATGCCTTGACCTTCTACCTATACCACGGGTAGAGATCCTAGGTATCCTATGGGCACGGATAAATCCGACCTCCTGCAAGGCACCCTTGACATGTTGATCCTCAAGGTCGTCGCCATGGGCCCCATTCACGGCTATGCCATCTCGAAGCGCATCCAGCAGGTATCGATGGACGCCCTGCGGATTCAGCAGGGTTCGCTTTATCCGGCCCTTCATAGGTTGGAGAAACGCAAGTGGCTCCGCACTGAATGGCGTGAAGCCGAGAGCGGTCGCGAGGCCAAATTCTATGAACTGACGGCAACGGGCCGCCGGCAGCTTGAAACGGAGGAGTTGGATTGGAACCGGCTATGCTCGGCAATCAGGTTGGTCATGCAGGCTACCTAACCGCGGGCCTTCCATGGGCTGGATCTCTTCTTTGTTCCATAGGAAGGCGCGCGAACGGAACCTCGATTCGGAGCTGCGCTTCCATCTCGAACAGCAGATAAGGGACAATATCGCATCGGGTTTGGACCCGGAGTCGGCCCGCCGGGAGGCCGCCATGGCTTTTGGCGGGCTGGACCAGATCAAGGAACAGTGCCGGGATGTCCAGTGGGGCCGGTGGATCGAGCAGCTGATCAGCGACGGGGGCTACGCCGTGCGCTCACTGCGCCGGTGCGCCGGCTTTACCACGGTCGCACTGGTCACCCTGGCACTCGGCATCGGGGCCACTACGACCGCATTCACCGTCCTAAACCGCCTGCTCCTGCGGCCGGTGCCGTTCAAGGAGACGGACAGGCTGGTAGACATTGCCGCGACGTCGACCGACGGTCCCGACAGCCCGGTTTCGTCGGCGGACTTCCTTGACCTGCGCGCTCGGAGCACGGTTTTCGAGCATTTTGCCGCCTACTGGACGAGCTGGCTTTCGACCTTGGCCGAACCCGGCCAGCCTGCGACTCGATGCGATTCCATGGGGGTGACGGCTGATTTCTTCCCGGCCATGGGAATCGATCCGGTCATGCTTGGCCGCTCCTTTAACAAGGATGACGAGGCAAGAAAGGAGCATCTCGCGCTTCTCAGTCACGCCTTCTGGCTTCGGCATTATGGGGCCGACCCTCGTGTCCTTGGCCGCACGCTCCGCAGCGATGGCGGCGTGGAGTATACGATTATCGGCGTGATGATTCCGGCCATGGATGACTCGACGCTGTTCCCCGGAATCGAGGACGAGGTGGCGTTTTGCACGCTGATCACCGATCTCGATCCCAGTTACCGCGAGAGGGGATGGAATACCACCGTGGCCCGCCTAAAGCCCGGGGTTACGCCGGCGCAGGTGCAGACAGAGCTGACGGTCATCGCGCGCAAGCTGGAACACGACTATCCAAAGACGAATACGGGCAGAGGTTTTCGGGTCACCGCGTTTCCCACGGACGCCATGGACACGGACGGAAAACGGCTCGTCTGGCTCATCATGTGCCTCTCCGGCGTCGTCCTCCTTGTGGCCTGCGTCAACCTAGCCAACTTGCAGCTCGTTCGGACAACCAGCCGAAGCAACGAGTTAGGCATCCGGTTGGCGCTGGGTTCAACCCGAGGCCGCCTTATTCGGATGCTGCTCACCGAGAGCCTGATGATTTCCGTGATCGGGGGAGCGCTGGGCCTGCTTATAGCCCACTGGAGCAACCAGTACCTTGCCGCCTATTGGAACGTCGATATGCCCCTCAATTTCAGGGTCATCGGGTTCACCTTCATCGTATCGGCGGCATCCGGGGGCGTGTTTGGCATCATGCCGGCATTTCTCGCGTCGCGCTCCGAATTGAATGCGCGGATGAAGCAGGCGGCCCGCGGTGCAACACCCGACCGGCTCCGCCGTCGCCTCCGCGATTCCCTGATCGTGATTGAGCTCGCCATGGCGCTGGTATTGCTCGCGGGCGCCGCCTATTTTGTCAGGGGAATCCAGCGGATAACCAGCCGGGAGCTGGGCTGGAGGCCGGCCAATGTGATGATGGGCTACCTTGCCCTGGATCACGATCATTATGGGGAGGCGAGGGACGCCCGAAGTCTGGCATTCACCGATCGCATTGTGCCCGAGCTCGAAAAATTGCCGGGCGTGGATGCGGTGGGTGTATCGAACGACAACGTATTCGACGCAAAACCGGTGAATTTTGAAATCGAGGGCCGGCCGCCCTACGAAAAGGGCGTCTTGGCGTCATTCGAAACGCCGAGCCCCGGCTATTTCAAGGCATTCGGGATGCGCATCGTCGAGGGGCGGGGCTTCAACGACGGCGACCGTCCGGGCAGGCTCGACGTCGCCATCGTGTCCGCCGATCTGGCCCGGCGGTATTGGCCGGGGGAGAGCGCGGTCGGCAAACGCATCGGCATCGAGGATCCGGATCATCAGAAATGGGCCGTCGTCGTCGGGGTCGTGAACAATATCCTGCACGATCGGGAATGGGACCCCGCCCCCAGCCGGCTCGCCATCTACTATCCATGGGCCCAAAACTCATTTCGCTATCTTGCGGTCACCGTCCATTCGTCCGGGAACCCAAACGAACTCAAAGAGGAGATGCGAAAGACGGTGGGAAGGATCGAGCCCAACATCGCCTTCAGTTACCTGGATACTGCCGAAAACATGATGGGGGTGGACCTGCTCCAGTATACCCTCGCCCGACGCATGCTGATCCAGGTTGCGGGACTCGGTCTGCTCCTGGCTGCAGTGGGCATTTATGGCGTCATTGCCAATTTGGCGTCGGAGCGGACCCGGGAAGTCGGAATTCGTATGGCGCTGGGGGCCCAGTCCCACGACGTCATCTGGCTGTTCCTTCGTAACGGCATTCGCCTGGCACTGGCCGGGACCCTCCTCGGGCTTGCAGGCGCCTTGGGTCTCACCCGGTTGCTTGGCCACCTGGTTTCTGGCTTTCCCGGCAGCGATCCATGGATCGTGATTGGAATCGCAACCGTCCTTGTGGGAGTCGCGCTCCTGGCCTGTTGGTTGCCCGCCCGGGGGGCGACCAAGGTCAATCCGATCCAGGCGCTGCGCGCCGAATAAAAGAGCGGAGCCCGGAAACGGTCTTCTCCGAAGGGCTGTCTTGGGCCGCCGTTGCAGCCCGCTTCGTCCGCCGATCGGGGCCGACCGCCCATTGGCCCTCATTCACACAGCGTCCGAGAAACCAGACCTTGATTCATGCCCACAGACGCGCGCCCCCTCAAACCGGGGCGGGAGCTTTCGCCGGCAAGGCACCGGCGCGGCCCTTCGACAGCCGACAGGGCGGCCCGGCTCACAAGCTAATGGGATTTCTTTCCCATCCCGAGCGCCGAGCGAAGTTCCTCCGGCGTCCGGGCGGGCGCCCGGCACGTGAATTCCTCGCAGACGTAGGCGGTCGGCCGCCGATCGCCGGCGCCCATCGCTGCAAGCCATGGAGAACGCGCCGAGAACCAGGCCCGGGCTCCGGGCGCGTCGATCGCAATGAGCGTCCGGCGCGGCCCAAGCCTTCCGTGGACCACCGCCAGAAGCGCCCGGAATCCCGATGAGCCGGGCTCGCCGGTCACCACGATGTGCCGGGGAGGCTCAAGCGCGGCCTCAAACGCGCAGAGAAGCTGCGGAAGGGCGTAGGGCGCCTCCTCCCAGCGCCCGCGGAAGGCCGCGATCGCCCGCCTGCCCCGCTCCCGAAGGGCGTCGTCTCCCGTGAGCGAGGCCAGGCGGAACAGGTTCATGGCCGCGGTTGACGTAGCCGCAGGCTCCGCGCCGTCGTAGTCCTCCTTTAGACGGACCACGACATCGGCTGCCCCGGACGCCGAGTTGAAATAGGCGCCCTTCTCCGGATCCCAGAAGTTCCGGTCCATCGCCTCCTGGAGCCTCTGCGCCCGCTCGATCCAGGCCTTGTCGAAGGTCGCATCGTAAAGGTCGAGCCAGGCCTGGACGAGGAACGCGCAGTCCTCGGCAAAGCCGGGGCCCGAACCCCTGCCGCGGCGCCATGCCCGGCGCGGAAGCGCGCCGGGAAGGTTGAAGAGTTCGCCCTCCACAAATGAGGCCGCGCGGAGCGCCGCGGCCAGATACGCCTCGCGGCGGGCGCCGAGGGACTCCGCGGGAACGGATGGCGGCGCGGGAGAGGGCGGTGATCATGAGGCCGTTCCATCCGGCGATCACCTTGTCATCCAGGTGGGGCCGGCGCCTTTCCGATCGGGCGGCCCGGAGCCGTTCGAGGCACGACTGAAGGAGGTCGCTCGCGGCCTGCAGCTCGAGCCCGTGCTCTTTCGCCGAATCGGCGAGCGAGCGGGCCTGGGCCAGGATGTTCCGGCCCGTGAACTCCTGGTGGGGATCCCTTTCTCGGGGCACGTTTCCCTCGGGCCTGACCCCGAAATGTCCGCACGCAAAGGGGGCGTCGGCGCCGAGCGCCCGCTCCATCTCCTCCCGGGTCCAGACATAGAAGGCCCCCTCCGTGGGCTCGCCGCCCTCCCCCGCGGGCGAATCCGCGTCCTCAGCCGAGTAGAATCCGCCCTCCGGCGCCGTCAGGTCGCGCAGCACGTAATCGAGGACGTCGGCGGCGAGCCAGGCGTGGCGCTCGTCGCCCGTCGCCTGCCACGCCTCGAGCGCGCAGCACGCGATCTGGGCCTGGTCGTAGAGCATCTTCTCGAAATGCGGCACGAACCACTCGTCGTCGACCGAGTACCGGTGGAACCCTCCCCCCACGTGGTCGTGGATCCCTCCCCGCGCCATCGCGCGAAGGGTGGAGGCCACCATGCCCGAGGCTTCAAGCCCGGCCTCGCTCTCGGTGCCCTGGAGCACCGAGCATCGCAGGAGGAACGCCAGGTTGGCCGGCCTCGGGAATTTCGGGGCGCCGCCAAAGCCGCCGTGCCTCGGATCAAAGCTCTCGGCGTAATACCGGTAGCCCTTCTCAAAGGCGGCCCCCGCCGCCTCGGCAAACGTCGCGACAGCGCCTTCAGCCGGGGCCGTCCGTTCCCCGGCCCTTTCATTGAGGGACTCGACGACGCGCTCGGACTCCGCAACAAGCCTTGCCCGGTCCTCCCTCCACCCGCGCGCGATCGCCCGAAGGATCGTCGGAAAGCCCGCCCTCCCGTGACGGTCCTCGGGCGCAAAATAGGTTCCGGCATAGAAGGGCTTGAGCCCGGGCGTCATCCAGACGCTGAGCGGCCATCCTCCCTGGCCGGTCAGCCCCTGGAGATAGGACATGTAGACCCGGTCGATGTCGGGCCTCTCCTCCCGGTCGAGCTTGATCGAGACAAAATGCTCGTTCAGGAGCGCCGCAACGGCCGGGTTCTCGAACGACTCGTGGGCCATCACGTGGCACCAGTGGCAGGTCGAATACCCTATCGACAGGAAGATCGGCCGGTCCTTAGAGAGCGCGGCATCAAACGCCTCCGGGCCCCAGGGGTACCAGTCCACCGGGTTGTCCGCATGCTGGAGCAGGTAGGGCGATGTCGCGCTCGCGAGCCTGTTCGCCATGCGTCACTCCCCGAGAACCCAGGCGAAGATGAGCGGGACGACGATCGTCGCATCGGACTCGATGATGAACTTGGGCGTCGAGGCTCCGAGCTTCCCCCAGGTGATCTTCTCATTGGGGACGGCTCCGGAATAGCTTCCGTAGCTCGTCGTCGAATCGCTCACCTGGCAGAAATAGCCCCAGAGCGGTATGTCCGGCCGCCTCAGGTCCTGGTGAAGCATCGGCACCACGCAAATCGGGAAATCGCCGGCAATGCCTCCGCCGACCTGGAAGAATCCGATCGAGCCCTCGCCATTCCTCAGCGTGCGGGCGGTCTTCGTGTACCATCCCGCGAGCTCGGTCATGTACTCGATCCCCGTGCGCACCGTGTGGACGTTCTTCACGTCGCCCTCCATGACATGGGCCGCGTACATGTTCCCCAGGGTCGCGTCCTCCCATCCCGGGACGACGATCGGCAGATTTCTTTCGCAGGCGGCGATCAGCCAGGAATTCCTGGGGTCGATCTGATACGACTTCTTCAACTTGCCACCGCGCAGGAGCTTGTACATGAACTCGTGCGGAAAATAACGCTCACCGGCGCGGTCCGCCGCCACCCATTCCTCAAGGATCGCATCCTCGATCCGGCGCATGGCCTCCATCTCCGGAATGCAGGTGTCGGTCACCCGGTTCATGTGGCGCTTGAGGAGCGCCTCCTCGTCCGCCGCCGTGAGGTGGCGGTAGTTTGGGACGCGCTCGTAGTAATTGTGGGCGACCAGGTTAAACACGTCCTCCTCGAGGTTTGCGCCGGTGCAGACGATGGCATCGACCTTCCCGCGGCGGATCATCTCCGCGAGCGATATCCCGAGTTCCGCCGTGGACATCGCCCCGGCGAGCGTCACGAGCATCTTCCCCCCCGCCTTCATATGGGCCTCGTAGGCCTTGGCCGCGTCGACCAGCGAGGCGGAATTGAAATGCCGGTAATGGCGCGCGATGAACTTGGAGACCGGGCCCTTCGGGCGCGCGAGGGCCGCATTTTGGGATTCAGGGAGCTGATTCTTGGATTTCGCGCTCATGACGGATTCGAATCCAAAGGCTGCCCCCCGCGAAGGCCGTTGCCAACCAAAACAGGCTTTGGCGCGACCCAAATCTCAGAAACGCCAGGAAACGGTTCCCTGAACGTTAAGGGGCGCCCCGGGCATCACCGTCTGTCCCGTGGCATCGGTTCCTTCGCCCGCCGTGGCGTAGTAGCGGTGGTTCAGCATGTTGTTGATGTTCAATCGGGCCAGCCAATGGGCCCGGTGGTAGTAGACGACCCCGTTCAAAACCGTGTAGGCCGGAATGGTTACAAAATCATCATTCGAGGTGAACCGGCTGCCCATGCCGACCGCACCCCCTCCAAACCCGAGCCCGCAGGGGAGTTCATAGGCGGTGAAAAGGGTCGCGCTGTTGCGTGGCACAAGACCCGGCCTGAGCCCGTTGAGAAGCACATGCGCCGAGTCATACCCGCCGTCGACAATCCGTGCGTCGAGGAGCGAATAGGCCGCCGAAACACTCCAGCGCTTCGACAGGTGCCCCGTTGCGGAAATCTCGGCGCCCCTCGAACGCTGGTCGCCGGAGTTGGAGACCACCTCGGTCAGCGGATTGGTCTCGGAGATGTTGCGCTCAAGCTGAAAGACGGAGGTCGTGATCGAAAGGAGGCCGCCTGCCAGGCTCGCCTTCGCGCCCACCTCGAAGCTCGTCGTTTCCTCGGGGCTGAGGGCAGCGTTCGTCGCCGCAATGGAGAGCCCGTCCCCCGACGGGATGAAGGACCTGCCCGCGCTGGCGTAGACCGAAAGCTCGGTCGACGGCTCCCAGACCAGGCCCGCCCTGGGGCTGAAGGCCCTGTTCAGGTTTCGAAGATCGGCATAGGGCGCCGTGAGGGTGTCCTGTTCGACCGAGAAGGTATCGAGTCGCGCGCCGACCAGCGCCTTCCAATGGCTCGTGAACGCGATCTGGTCCTGCAGGTAGAGGCCCGCCGTGTCGGAGGCGACGGCATTGTACGTCAGCGAGGACGGCGCCTCGCCCGGCGGCCGGTCGGTCAGGACGGGATCGATGAGCGCCACGGGAGACTCGTTGTATTGGGCGGAATGGACCCCCGCCGTCTGGCGCGCCACCTCCAGGCCCGCAAGGATTTGGTGGGTCACGCCTCCCGTATCGACCGACCAGACGCTCTCAAGCTGGTCAAAAAGGTCATTCTGGTGGCGCAGGATGTGGCGCCCGGACCTCGTAACCCAGACGTCGGAAAGGTCGCCGTCAAACGCCCCGCCCCCGGGAAGGTACACTCCGGTCGGCAGGACATTATTCCTGTCGAGCGTGTAGTGCTCGATGCGAGCGACATCGTGGAGCCTCCAATTCTTGCTGAGATCGTGGTCGACCGTCACGGCCGCCGAAGTGACGTCAGCCTGGACGAAATCGGCCCTTCGCCCGTCCGGCGACCCGTAGTAGTTCGCGAGGGGTACGTCGGGCGCAGTCCCGGGGAATCCGGAACCCGGAAGACCCACCAGCGCGGGAAGGCCCAGGTCGTCGAGGCGCCGGTCGCTCAGAGCGTCGAATTGAACCAGGATCCGGGTCACCGCTGAGGGCTTCCAGGCAAACGATGGCGAAACATGGTGGCGGTCGAGGAAGTACTCGTCCCTGAACCCGCCCGAGTCCTCCACGGAGGCATCGAGCCGGTAGGTCAGCCTTCCGAATCCAAGCGGGCCGCCTGCATCCAGGTCGGCGCGGGCGTCGCCCCAGCTCCCGAACGTCAGGTCCAGCTCGCCCACCGGCGCATCCGTCGGCTGACGGGTCACCCGATTGATGATTCCGCCCGCAGATCCGTGGCCGTAAAGGGCCGCGGCCGGACCCTTGATGACCTCAACCTGGTCGATGTTTGAAAGGTCCCTGAAATAGGTTTCGCTGTCGCGCACCCCGTCGATGTACTCGTCATTCGTGGCTGCAAAGCCCCGGATATAAACCTGGTCCCGCTGCCCGTCTCCGACCGAAGGGCTGATCCCGGCAATGTTGCTGAGGACATCCTCGAGGGAATGCGCTCCCTCCATCGCAAAGAGGTCCCGACCGACGATGTCGACCGTCTCCGGCACGTCCGCGAGCGGCGTATCGGTCTTGGTCGCCGTCCTCGAGGGGCTGACGCCAAACGTAGGTGAACTGTCCCCGGCAAGAGCCGTCACTGGGTCCAATTGGATGATTTGATCCCCGATAGTTGCATCCTCAGAGCCGGACGGAGCCGCACAAAGAAAGATGGGTGACGTAATACACGTAATTGTAACGATATATGAAATCAGTTTCCTGAGACTTGGCTTCATGGGGCTATCGGGTGATACAAATGAATGTTGGTAATGAGACCCATTCGCGCTTTAATCCGCGAGGTCAAGCCTTCCTGAGAGCTTGTCTCAATTTTGAAATCAAGGAATTCGCAGGCTAATCTCTCGGATTAAGATTTTTAAATATCTAATTAATAATAACTTATGATACCTGTCTGCCTTCCATCCAACCCGATTCCCTTGCTCCGGATAGGGCAAACGATGCCTTTTCAATCCCAACAAATGCACAGGACAAGGGGCACCCATTCCTCTGGGAAAGGGAGGGAAGATTCCTGGGGCGGACCGATCTCACCCAGGGAACCTTGCCGGGAATGCTTGTCCAAGGCGCGCAGCAGCAACCACCCCACCCGTCCGGGAATCCGCACGATTGACGTGCCCCGCAGGTGATGTGTTTGCTGGACGGTTTACATGCTTACGATCGCCGATGTCTCGAAGTCCTACGGCACCCGCACCCTTTTCGCGGACGTGTCGCTGTTCATCGCGCGCACCGACCGCTATGGACTTGTGGGGCCAAACGGCGCCGGCAAGACGACGCTCTTCAATCTGATCCTGGGCGAAGAGGCGCCGGACGGGGGCACGATCGAATGGGAGCGCGGAGCCGACTTTGGCTTCCTGCCCCAGGAAAGTGCGCCCGTCGCCGACGAGACCATCCTTCAGATTGCGACGAGCGGCAAGAAGCTGGTTCCCGAGACGGACGACGACTACGACATCGACTGGACCCTCGAGCCGCGCGCAAAGAAGATCCTCGCCGGCCTCGGATTCCGCGAGGGCGACAGCGAAAAGCTGGCGAAGACCTTCTCGGGGGGTTGGGTCATGAGGGCCCACCTTGCGCGCCTTCTCGTGGCCGAACCGGCGCTCCTCCTCCTCGACGAACCGACCAACCACCTCGATCTCGAGGCGCTCCTCTGGTTCCAGGACTACCTCACCCGCTATCCCGGCGGTCTCGTCGTGATCTCCCACGACCGGGCCTTCCTGAATGCGCTCTGCACAGGCATTCTCGAGCTGCGCGGGGGCACGCTCAACCGGTACACCGGCAACTACGACGACTACATGAGCGAGAAGGAGGCGAGGAAGCTCCAGCAGGCCTCAGCGTTCAAGAATCAGCAGCGCGAGATCGCGCACCTGCAACGGTTCGTCGACCGGTTCGGCGCAAAGGCCTCCATGGCCTCGCGCGCCAAATCGAAGGAGAAGCAGATCGAGCGCCTCGAGGCGGTCGCGGTCGACGAGCCCGAGGACGACCTGAAGCGCATCCACTTCAAGTTCCCCTCCCCTCCACGGTCCGCCCTGAAGGTGGTCGAGCTTGAGCACGTCCACCAGGCCTACGGCGACCACGTCGTCTACCGCGACCTGAACTTCATGGCCGAGCGCGGGCAGCGGATCGTCCTCGTCGGCCCCAACGGCGCGGGAAAGTCCACACTCCTGAAGATCCTCGCCGGGGTGATCCCGATCCAGGGCGGCACCCGCGAATTGGGAAGCAACGTGATCCCGGGCTATTTCGCGCAGAACCGCCTCGATAACCTCCACCCGGGGGCAACCGTTTTCGAAAACGTGATGGAGCTCCGCACGAACGAGAACCAGCTCACCGAGCAGCAGGCGCGCGCGATCCTCGGCGCGTTCCTTTTCAGGAAGGATGATGTCCACAAGAAGGTGACGGTGCTCTCGGGCGGGGAGAAGTCGCGCCTCGCGCTTGCGCGCCTTCTGGTGAAGCCGCCGAACCTCCTCCTCATGGACGAGCCGACGACGCACCTCGACATCGCCTCGATCGACGCCCTGGTGAACGCGCTCAAGACCTTCGACGGCACCTTCATCTTCATCAGCCACGACGTCTATTTCATCCGGGCCCTCGCGAAAAACGTGCTCCACGTTCATTCCGGCCGCCTGACGCCCTATGCGGGCGATTACGACTATTACCTGGACAAGTCCCGGGCCAGGAACGAGCGCGAGGCCCTCACTGCCGCCTTTGGAGACGCAAGGCCGCTTCAGAACGCCTCCCCGACGCAGAGCAAGCGCGAGGAGGCTCCCGGTGCAAAGCGCCCGAATCCTGCGGCCATCAAGAAGGCCCGCGTCGAGGTCGGCCGCCTCGAGGAGGAGGTTTCGAAGCTCGAGGCAAAACAGAACGAGCTGGCCGCCGCCCTTGAGGCGCCGGAAACCTACGCAGAGCCCGGCAGGGCCCAGCATCTGAACCGTGAGCTCACCGCCGTCGTCGACCTGCTTACAGAGGCCACGGCAGCGTGGGAGAAGGCGGCGTCCAAGCTCATGGAGCTCGAAAACTGAAGACTCCGATCTAGGGGATGATCAGCGGCGCCGCCTTGGCTTGGCTGGAAAACGTGCGGTTGATTGGGCGGATCACCTTGACGTTAGCCCGCTCTTTGCAACATTGACGCAGACGGCTCTTCAAAGTAGATACGTGGCATGAAGACCACCATTCAACGTTGGGGAAACAGCCTTGCCCTCCGAATCCCGAAAGCCTTTGCGGAAGAGACCCACGTCAGGGATGGCACGGCGGTGGTTCTCACCCTTTCTGACGGATCTTTGGTAGTTCGTCCGGCAAAGCCCTCCAAGGAATCCCTCAGGGCGCTGCTATCTGGAATTGATTCTTCCAACTTGAACTTCGCGACGTTTGAGGACGAGCCTAGGGGCAGGGAGGTCTGGTAATGAGCCCGTATACGCCCCAGAGGGGAGATATCGTTTGGCTTAGCTTTTCTCCACGGGCGGGTCACAAACAGGCAGGCCGTCGACCTGGACTCGTGTTATCGCCGACGAAGTATAATGGGAAGGTCGGGCTGATGCTCGCTTGTCCCATTACCTCGAAGGCGAAGGGATACCCTTTCGAGGTTGAGATCCCTGCAGGAGTTGGTGTCTCTGGCGTCATTCTATCCGATCAGCTACGCAGTTTAGATTGGCGTGAACGCCGAGCTGAATTCGCGGGCAAGGTTGACGTTGGCACATTGGACAGCGTGCGCGCAAAACTCGACGCCGTCCTTCATGAGGACGGCTAACCAACAATCGTCGGAACCGACTCTTGCGTCAGGCACGCCTCGTGCGGGCCAGGATCCGCGCCTTCCTTAGCTGCCGACGACAGGCGAACACCCTATATGGGGCCAAATTGTCCGCCTCTGACTTTAACCGATAATCTCGTCGATAAGGCCCAATCTTGGGCGGGCCGCGTCGCCAATCGCAATCGCTCCCGCCAACATCTCGGCCGCCTCCCCCATACGCTTCTCGTTGTTCGCGTGGATTCTGCATAGGGCGCCGCCCTCCTTCACCGGGTCGCCCACCTTCACAAGGCGGTCCAAGCCCACGGAGGGATCGACGGCTTCCTCCGCTTTCGAACGGCCGGCGCCCAGGTGCAGCGCGGCAAGCGCAACGCCCATCGGATCGACGTCCGTCACGAATCCGGTCCGCACACTTGAAAGGGGCCTTATAAACCTCGCCTTTGGAAGCAGGGCCGCATCGTCCGTAACCGCGGGGTTTCCTCCCTGCGCGGAAACCATCTCGCGAAATTTCCGAAGCGCGGCGCCCGAGGAGATGCTTTGCGCAAGCTTTGCCTTCGCCCCCGCGTCGTCCTTGGCCGCGCCCGCGAGGAGCAGCATCTGGACCCCTATAGCGAAGGTGACCTCCATCAGATCCCGCGAACCCTCGCCCTTAAGGCAGCCGATCGACTCCGAAACCTCGAGCGCGTTTCCCACCGCGTGACCCAGCGGCTCATCCATGGACGTCAAGACCGCCCGGGTGGGCTTCCCCATGGCCTTGGCGACCGTCGTGATCGCCACGGCCAGCTCCCGAGCGCGCGCCTTGTCCTTCATGAACGCTCCGCGGCCGAATTTCACGTCGAGGACGAGCACGTCGATCCCCGAGGCGAGCTTCTTGCTGAGGATGCTTGCGCAGATGAGCGGGATGCACTCGACGGTGGCCGTCACGTCGCGCAGCGCGTAGAGCCGACGGTCGGCCGGGGCGAGCTCGGCCGTCTGCCCGATGAGGCACAGTCCGATCCCGGCCACCTGCTTCCGGTATTCCTCGATCGAAAGCCCCACGCGGAAGCCGGGAATCGACTCCAGCTTGTCGAGGGTGCCTCCCGTGTGGCCAAGCCCCCGCCCGCTGATCATGGGAACGGCGACGCCGCAGGCGGCGACCATCGGGGCGAGGTGGAGCGAGACCTTGTCCCCGACCCCGCCCGTCGAGTGCTTGTCCGCTTTTCGCGCGGGCACGTTTGAAAGGTCGGCCACCGTCCCCGAATGGAGCATGGCCTCGGTCAGGAGCTGCGTCTCCCGTTGGGTCATCCCCCTCAGGTAAATCGCCATCAGGAGCGCGCTCAATTGGTAGTCGGCCCAGGAGCCATCGGTGGCCCCGCGGACGAACGCCCGGATCTCCTCGCGGCCCAGCTCGGCGCCGTCGCGCTTGCGCGCGATCACGTGTTGGGGAAACAAAACAGCGCCCATGACACGCCTCCCCTACGTGGGGAATGCGTCAGAGGCACGCAAATTCACTTCCTATTGCCAAATACCGCGCGGGCCATGTCGAAGGGCGCACGGGTGAGCCGCACGATCGCGGACTGGTTTTCCTTCGCGCTTTCCGCCTCGGCCTGCTCGAGGGTGATCAGGCTTTCCAGCTGGCGGAGCTTCATCTCGCGGGCGGCGAGCGCCTGCTCTCTCATGTCGAGGGACTCAATCTCGCCCTTCAGCGCGATCCGGTCGTCGCGCAGGTGGGACTGCTCCCGTTCGAGGATGGCGCGCGCGCGGTAGAGCTTGTCCCATCCCGCCTGGAGCGCCGCCTCGGTGTGGGGCTCCTCCGCGCAGAACGGCGCGGCGCTGTTGGATTCCCTGAAGCCGGGGGCGGCGAACTGGCTGCGGCGCTTCAGGCTGAGCTCCGGCCGAAACTGGGTTTGCGATGAGGCGTTCATAGGCGAAGGTTGTTTGGATTCGTTGGGCATTTCACCCTAGACGCGGATTAGACCACATTTAGTTACAAGACACCATGGGTGGGGGCCCATTTTACCGGCCGTTTACGAATTCCGCCCCGGCTTTCTTACCGAATTTACAAGTCGGGCCGGATCAGGTCCTGAAAATCACGTTCTCGCTCCTGAACATCCGGACGCAAAGGGCGAGCGCAATGGAGGCGTACAGGGCCGTGGACCCGAAGATGACTCCGATGTAGCCCCAGTGCCAGACGCCGGAAAGCATTTCCTTGCAGATGAGCGAAATGTTCAGGATCGGCACGAATGCGAGCTTCAGGTTGAGGTCGATCCCGGGAAGGACGCCGATGGCGACCGGGACGATGACGGCGAAGGTCATCGGCGTCAGGTAGCTCTGCGCCTCCTTGAGGCTCTTGGCCACGAGGGAGACGGAAAACAGGATGGCGGAAAAGAGGATGGCGACCGGAACGATCATCGCAAGGACGCCCAGGATGCCGAGCGGGGAGATCGAGGGCATGCCCGAGCCGTGGGCGCCGGCCCCGGCGCCTGCGGGGGGCAAGGAGGAGGCCACCAGGAGAAGCGTCGCCGCCAGCGAGACCAGCGAGGACAGGACGGCGAAGAGGGAGCCCGTCAGCACCATGAGGAACTTCCCGATCACGATGTCGGTGCGCGCGGCCGGGCAGCAGAGAAGCGTCTCCATCGTCCCCCGCTCCTTCTCGCCGGCCGTGAGGTCCATGGCGGGGTACATAGCGCCGATGAGGCACAGGAAGATGATGAAGTAGGGGACGATTCCCCCGAGAAGATTGCCGCCGACCTTCTCGGGCGGGGCGACATTCACCTGCTTCACCTCGAAGGGGCGCGCGACGGTCGCGGGCAGCCCGCGCTCCGCCAGGAGCCTCGTGGTGGCCCGGTCGCGAAGTCCCGTGAAAAAGTCCCTGAGCTGACCCACGGCGAAACCCGATTTGAGCTCACCCTGGTAGTCGTAGAGCGTGACGGCAGGGGCGGAGCCGAGCCTCAGGGCCGCGTCGAAACCCGGGGGGATCTCCGCCGCCGCGCGGACCTTCTTGTCCGAGATCAGCGCCTTCCAGTCGGCCGATGCCGTCTCGACCTTGAATTTGCCCGAGTCCCGCAGCTCGCGAAGCACCCCGGGCGAGTCGGCGCCGCCGATCACCATGATCCGGGGGACCTCCTCCTTCGCCTTCGCGACAACGACGCTGGCAACCTTGCCCATGCCGAGGATCAGCGCCGGCATGAAGAGCGTCGGCACGACGATCATCGAAATGAGCGTCCTGCGGTCCCTCAGCGTGTCCCTGAGCTCCTTCGCGTAGACGGTGCCTATGGTGCGCCAGCTCATCGTGCCTCCCCCGGGGAGACGATCTTCACGAAACATTCCTCGAGGTCCGCCTCGCCCGTCCGCTCACGGAGTTCCGCGAGGGTTCCCTCCGCCCTGAGCGCCCCCCCGTGGATGATCCCGATCACGTCGCAGAGCTTCTCGGCCTCGCTCATCACGTGGGTCGAATAGATCACGGTCTTGCCCCGGCTCCGGCAATCGCGGACGAACTGCACGATCGAGCGGGCCGTCATGACGTCGAGCCCGAGCGTGGGCTCGTCAAAAAGCATGACCTGGGGGTCATGGACGAGCGTCCTTGCGATCGAGGTCTTCTGCTTCATGCCGGTCGAGAGCTTGTCGCAGCGCCGGTCGAGAAAGTCGCCCATGTCGAGCTCCTCCGAGAGGGCCCCGATCCGGGCGCGAAGCGACCGCTCGTCGAGCCCGTACAGCCGACCGAAATAGGCGATCATTTCGCGGGCGGTGAGCCGGGCGTAGAGGGCGGTGCTGGCCGCCAGAAAGCCGATGTTGGCGCGGACCCGGTCCGGCTCCCTCACCACGTCGTGTCCCGCAACGAGCGCCGTGCCGCTCGTGGGCTTTAGGAGCGTCCCCAGCATCCTGAGCACCGTCGTCTTCCCGGCGCCGTTGGCGCCCAGGAGCCCGTAGATCCTGCCCGGTTCGACCCGCAGCGACACGGCGTCCGCCCCGCGGATCTCGCCCCGCTTCCTGTCGCGGAAGACCTTGGTCAGGAGCCGGGCCTCGATCATGGGTTCTGAATGCCGTCAATCCGCCCGGTTACAAGCTCATCCGATCGCGGAACTCCTGGGCCTGCCTCCGGCTGAGCTCCACCTTGGCGCCCCCCTTCAACTGGACCAGGAGGCCGCTGCTGAACCAGGGCTCTATTCCGGCGATCCAGGCAATGTTGATGATCTGGCGCCTGTTCGCCCGGAAGAAGAACTTGGGGTCCAACCGCTCCTCCATTGCGTTGAGCGAGCGAAAGAGCTGCGGCTGGGCATCGCCGAAGTGCACGCGGGTGTAGTTGCCCTCGCTCTCAAGGAGCCGGATCTCGCCCACCTCCACAAACCAGCACCGCTCCCCCTCCCGCACGAACACCTTGTCGGAGGACTCGAGGTACTCCGGGCGCGGTTCCTTGGCGCCTGCCGCCGGCCTGAGCCCCGGAAGGCGCTCGACCGCGGCGGCCAGCCTCGCGGGATCGACGGGCTTCAGGAGGTAGTCGAGCGCGTTCAGCTCGAAGGCCTTCACCGCAAACTCGTCGTAGGCGGTCGTGAAGATCACATGGGGAACGGGCGGCTCGAGCGACTCGAGGAACTTGATCCCGGTCTCCCCGGGCATCTGGACATCGAGGAAGAGGAGGTCCGGCCTGAGCGCCGCCATCTGCTCGCGCGCCTGCTTGGCCTGCGAGGCCTCCCCGACAATCTGGATCTCCTTGAACACGGAAAGGAGGCGGCGCAGCTCGTTGCGCGCGAGCCGCTCGTCGTCAACCAGCAGCGCCTTCATGAACGCGACGCCAGGGGAATGACCGCCTCGGCGACCACCTGCTCGGGCCTGTCGGAGCGAAGGCGAAGCGTCGCCCGCTCGCCGAAGATGAGGCGCAGCCGTTCCGCCGCGTTGTGGAGCCCGACCCCGGTCGACTTGGAACCTTCTTCGCTGACGATCTCGCCGGGATTGGTGACCTGGATCCGGAGGGCGCCGCCCTCGTTCCGTGCGATGATGGCGATCTCGCCCCCCTCGGGCCTCGACGAGACGCCGTACTTGACCGCGTTTTCGACCAGCGTCTGGAGCAGCATGGGCGGAATCGGCAGGCGGAGCGCGTCGGGGGCCACGTCCATCCTCAGGCGCAGGCGCTCCTCGTGGCGCACCTGCTCGAGGGCCAGGTAGTCGTTCACGATGTCGAGCTCGTCCTCGAAGGGGACGGTCTCCAGCTGGCCGCTCTGCAGGGAATAGCGCAGCAGGTTCGCAAGCTGCGTCACGGCCTTGCGCGCCCGGGCCGGGTCCTCGTCGATCAGGGCGCGCAGCGAGTTGAGGGAGTTGAAGATGAAGTGGGGGTTGACCTGCGACTTGAGCGCGCGCAGTTCCGCCTCCTTCACGCTCGACATCAGCTGGAAGCGCTCGATCTCCGAGCGGTTGAGCCGGTCAAACAGGTGGTAGAAATAATAGAGGCAGAGCCATCCGAAGAAGAGGACGCTGACGAAGCACGTGTTCAGGCAGACCATCGCGAGCAGCGAGACGTGCTCGTTCTGCCAGGGTCTCCCAAGGGCAAGGTAGATCCACCCCAGGTCGAAGGCATTCCAGACCCCCGAGGCGGCAAAGGACGCCGCGAGGAGTCTCGGTCCCAGCGGGCGCCAGCCCAACTGCTTCCACTTCCAGCGGGCCATGACCGGGCGCATGAGGTGCGAGATCAGGAGGCCGGAGGAGACAAACATCACGACCCACGACAATCTCGTGCTCGTGGGCTCGACTTCGCCCGGGGACGGAAACGTCAGGGTGGTCCACGTCTCCATTGCGAGCCACGAGCCCCAGCCGAGGGCCTGGAAAAGCACATAGAGCCTCATCTTCGCCTGCTCGCGCTGGTCGGCGTCGCCCGACGGGAGGGATATGTCCGCGGATACCACGATCTGGCACACTATGGGAACCGGGTGGGCCGGCGGCAACCTTTGGACAAGCGGTCCGGCCGCCCGGATGAATGGGCCCGGCGACGGTCGGGGGGCCCGGTTTGCCCTAGGAGCCGATCGGGTGCCAGGTCGTCTTCAGCTCGACAAAGTCGCCGATGAGACTGAGGCCCTGCGCCGAGTCCGAAACCCATTCCCGGCCCGCGGTTTCCGCGAGGCGGACGCGCTTCACGCTGGAGGCGGCGCCGAGCCTGAGCGCCTTGCTCTCCTCGGCGTTCGCCGAGGCGTAGACGGCCCGGATGTGGGCGTGGGTCGCGAACGTCGGCACGAGCTCGCGCCGGAAGCCCGTCAGGAGGTTCACGACGCCGCCCGGCAGGTCGCTCGTGGCGAGCATCTCGCCCAGCAGGATGGCCGGATAGGGGATTTTCTCCGAGGCGAGCGCGACGACCGTGTTGCCGCCGGCAATGACCGGGGCGACCATCGAAAGGAGCCCAAGGAGGGGCGGGCTGTCGGGGGCGATGACGCCGACGACGCCCATCGGCTCGGGCACGGTGAAATTGAAGTGCGCCGAGGCCACGGGATTCACGCTCCCGAGGAGCTGCGCGTACTTGTCGCACCAGCCGGCGTAGTAGATCAGCCGGTCGACCCCGACCGCCATGCCCTTAGCTGCGTCCGCCTCCCGCGCGCCGAAGCGGACGAGGGAGCCGACAAGTTCGGCGCTTCTCGCCTCGAGCATCTCGGCGAGTCGGTAGAGGATCTGAGCCCGGTTGTAGGGGCTGCGCCTGGCCCATCCGGGCCCCGCCTTGGCGGCGGCCTCGACGGCGTTGCGCAGGTCCTTGCGGGTGCACTGGGGCACGTTCGCGAAGAAGGCACCCGACCGGTCGCTCACCTTGAAGGTCCGCGCGCTCTCGGAGCGCACAAATGCGCCTCCGATGTAGACCTTGGGCGTCTTCGTCACGGGAATGCGGTTCATGGCTCGTGCGCTCATTCAAGCCCCACGTAGTCGAGGAGGCCCTGGCGGCCGCCCTCGCGGCCGAAGCCGCTCTCCTTGTATCCGCCAAAGGGGGACGACGGGTCGAACCTGTTGAACGTGTTGGCCCAGACGACGCCCGCCTTGAGCTCGGTCGACATCCGCAGGATGCGCGAGCCCTTGTCCGTCCAGACGCCGGCGCTCAGCCCGTAGGCCGTGTTGTTGGCCTTCTCGATCGCCTCGTCGACCGTTCTGAAGGTGAGGATCGAGAGGACCGGGCCGAAGATCTCCTCGCGGGCGATGCGGTGGCTCTGCGTGACATTCGTGAAGAGGGTCGGCGGAAAGAAGAACCCCCGCTCCGGGAGCTCGCAGGGCGACTGGTACATCGTGGCCCCCTCCCTGACGCCGCTCGCCACGAGGCGCCTGATCGTGGCCAGCTGGCCCTTCGAATTGATGGCGCCCAGGTCGGTGTTCTTGTCGAGCGGGTCGCCCACGCGCAGGACGCTGATTCGGTTCTTGAGCCTGGAGACCACCTGGCGCGCCACGGACTCCTGGACGAGGAGCCTGGAGCCCGCGCAGCAGACGTGCCCTTGGTTGAAGAAGATGCCGTTTACGATCCCCTCGACGGCCTGGTCGATCGGGGCGTCGTCGAAGACGATGTTCGCGGCCTTTCCCCCGAGCTCCATCGTCATCTTCCGGCGGGTCCCGGCAAGCTGGCGCATGATCGCCTTTCCGACCTCGGTGGACCCGGTGAAGGCGACCTTGGCCGCGCCCGGGTGACCCATCACGGCGGCGCCGGTTTCCCCGGCGCCCGTCACGAGATTGACGACCCCCGGGGGCAGCTCGGCGTCCTGCAGGACCTCGGCAAGCTTCAAAGCCGTGATCGAGGTGGTCTCGGCCGGCTTCAGCACGACGCAGTTGCCCATCGCGAGCGCGGGCGCAAGCTTCCAGGCGAGCATCAGCAGCGGGAAGTTCCAGGGAATCACCTGGCCGACGACGCCGAGCGGGACGACCCTGCGCCCCGGCGCGACGTACTCGAGCTTGTCCGCCCAGCCCGCGTGGTAGAAAAAGTGGGCGGCCGCCATGGGGACGTCGAAGTCGCGCGACTCCTTGATCGGCTTGCCCCCGTCGAGCGTCTCGGCGACCGCGAATTCGCGCGCGCGGTCCTGGAGAAGACGCGCGATCCGGAAGAGATACTTGCCGCGCTCGCGCCCCGGGAGGGCCGACCAGCCTTTAAACGCCCCCGCCGCGGCCCGGTACGCGGCATCGACGTCCGACGCGCCCGCAAGCGCGATGTCGGCGAGCCGCCTCTCGTTGGCAGGATTGATCGACGGAAAATACCTGCCGGACCTGGGCCGGACGAACCGCCCCCCGATGAAGAGGTCGTAGCGGTCCTTCAGCTTCGGGTCGGCCGTCTCCGGCGCCGGATCGTACTCCCAGAGGTCCCCAAACAGGAGCCTGAAGCGGGGCCGGTCCTTGGCCTTTGGGGTCGGGCGCATGTCAGTAGCTCTCGGAGGCATCGCTGAAATAATACGGCGCCTGGTACGCGCCCGACTTTTCCTTCTCGAACTGCCTGAGGAGGTCGTTGAGGAGCGAGCTGGCGCCGAACCGGTAGCGCTTCTTCGTAAGCCATGCGTCACCGAGCGTCTCCTTCACCGCGATCAGGAACTGGAGGGACTGCTTGGCCGTCTTGATCCCGCCCGCGGGCTTCATCCCGATCGCGATTCCGGTGTCCAGGTAGAAGTCGCGGATCGCCTCGATCATCACCTGGTTGTTGGCGAGCGTGGCGTTGAGCGTCGTCTTTCCCGTGCTCGTCTTGATGAAGTCGCCCGGCCGCAGGACGCCCATCGCCAGAAACGACGCCTTGCGGATATTGTCGAAGGTCTCGAGCTCGCTCACCTCGAGGATGACCTTGAGCGCGGCGGCCCCGCAGGCCTCGACGACCGCCGAGATCTCGTCCTCCACCCGGGAGAATTCGCCGGCGAGGAAGGCCCCGCGGTTGATGACCATGTCGACCTCGTCGGCCCCGTCGGCGACGGCGCCCCGGACTTCGGCCAGCCTCGTCCGCAGGTGCGTCTGGCCGGACGGAAACGCCGTGGCGACGGAGGCGACCTTGACCCCCGAGGCCCCGACGCCCGCCTTCGCGTGGCGGACCATCGACGGATAGACGCACACGGCGGCCACGGTCGGAACGCTGGGGTCCTCGTGGGGGCGGAGCGCCTTCCTGCAGAGAGACTCGATCTTGCCCGGGGTGTCCTTGCCCTCGAGGGTCGTCAGGTCGGTCATCGATACGGCGGTCTTCAGGCCCCAGACCTTCGCCGCCTTCTTGACGCTGCGGGTCGTGAACTTCGCGACCCGCTCCTCCACGCCCACCTGGTCCACCGCCCCGACCTCGTCGAGGAGCCGGGCGTGGGCCGCATGGGAGTTGCGAGGCAGCATTCCGGCAATATCGCCGCGCCCCCCCCGCAAAACAATTGAAAAACAGCCCCCCCGGGGGGCATCCTGACCCTGTGATCACCCGCTCGGAACTCCAGATGCTGCGCTCGCTCCGGGACAAGAAGCACCGCGAGGAGCTGGGCCTCTATGCCGTTGAGGGCGAAAAGGTCGTCGCCGAGCTCATCGCCGCCGGGCACCCCTTCGAGAAGATCTACGCGACGCCCGCATGGAGCGGGAGGAGGACCCACGAGATCCCCGAGAGCGACATGGCGCGCGCGAGCCATTTTCCGACGCCTTCCAGCGTGCTGGCGGTCGGCCAAATCAGGCGGCTGGAGCTCCTCACGGGCGAGCTCGAGCTGGGCCTGACCCTGGCCCTCGACGGGGTCCAGGATCCCGGCAACGTGGGGACGATCATCAGGATCGCGGACTGGTTCGGGATCGACCGCGTCCTCCTGTCCCCGACCTGCGCCGACCTCCACTCACAGAAGGTGATCCAGGCGAGCATGGGATCCTTTGCGCGGGTGCGCATCCTCGAGGCGGCGCTCGGCCCCGCGCTCACGGGGCTCACCGCACCCGTCATAGGCTGCGCCTTGGGCGGCCGCGATATCCACGCCCTTGCCGCCCCCAAGTCGGCCGTGATCGTGATCGGGAGCGAGGGCCGTGGGCTTTCGCCGGAGGTGAAGGCGCTTCTCAGCTTCTCGGTCACGATCCCGCGGTTCGGAACCGCGGAATCGCTGAACGCCGCCGTCGCGGCCGCGGTCGTCTGCGACAACCTTCGGCGCGCGCGGAGCTGAACGCGATGAGGGCGCCGGGAATCGGGAGGACCGCCGGTACAATCGCCGACCTGGTGGGTCGGCGGCTTTTCGGCATGGCCGGCGCCTCGGTCGACGAGCTGCGCCAGGCTCGCCGCGCGCTCTCAAAGGAGGTTCGGGAGCTCCCGCCGCGCGCCTTGATCGCCGCAGCCGAAAGGGTCTCGCGGATGCCCCGCCATGGCCACCGCTTTGTCGCGTACGAGCTCATCCTGCGCCACCCGCGCGCCCCCGGCCTCATCGGTCCCGCGGAGCTGGCCAGGCTCGGGCGGGGGATGGCGTCGTGGGACGCCGTGGACTGTTTCTCGATCTACCTCTCCGGGCCCGCGTGGCGCGAAGGCAGGGTGCCCGACAGCCTGATTCACCGGTGGGCCCGCTCCCCCGACCGCTGGTGGCGGCGCGCGGCGCTTGTCAGCACGGTTCCCCTGAACGGCGCCGCGGGCCGCGGGGACGCCCGCAGGACGCTCAGGGTCTGCCGCATGCTGGAGGCCGACCGCGACCCCATGGTCGTGAAGGCGCTTTCGTGGGCCCTCCGGGTCCTCTCGAAGCGCGATCCCGAAGCCGTCCGCGCCCATTTGGCCGCCCGCTCCGGCGCCCTCGCGGCGCTCGTGCGCCGCGAGGTCCGCAACAAACTGGAGACCGGACTGAAGAATCCGGGACGGAGGACGTCCAAGCGCTGATTCCGGCGCCCGGCCCAGGGGCTATTTGTCGCTCTTCGGGGCGCTCTTGCCGCCCTTGCCGCCGCCCGCCGTCAGCAGCGTCCCCGCGATGACGCCGACCGCAAACATGCCGAAGTAGATCATCGCCGCATCGGTCGTCAGCTTCTTGTCCAGCAGCACGGGAAAGTAGAAATCGGCCGATTGCCGGTTGTTGACGCCGATGTAGAGCATGACGAAGAGGATCGCCAGGAAGACAATGGACTTGAAGAGGACTTTGAAACTCATGGGGATCAGGGTGGTTCAGGCTTTGGGTGCAGTCAATTCGTCGAAGGCCGCCCCGAGGACCATCCCAAGGCGGTTGGGCAGGGGCGCGTGGTAGTCGGGAAACCCGGGGAGGTTGTCCACCGCGACGACCGCCGGCTTGTCGTGGCCCGCCGCGATCTCCTTCTCCACGCGCTCGAGAATGGCGCTGAAGAAGTCGCGCATCCCAAGCAGGTCGTCGCGCTTGCCGGTGACGCCGAATTTCGGGTTCCCGTGCCCGAACACATAGATCGCGTCCGCGGGGTAGCTCGCCGCCGAATCCTCGAGGGACTTTATCCAGCCGCGCAGGGTCGCCCCGCCCGGCCGGTCGACATACGGGTACATCCGGTTGAAGACCAGGTCCCCCATGTGGACCACATTCGCCTTCTCAAAGACCACGACCGCGTCGCCTCCGGTGTGGGCGGGACCCCGGAATTCCGCGGTCACGATCTCGCTGCCGAGCTCCCGGCGCCAGACATCCGTGAAGGTGGTGTCGGCATAGACCTGGCTCGCCAGCGCGGCCGCCGGGTCGATCTTCGCGCCAAAGCGGGTATCCTGCTCGGTGCGCTTGGCGGCCTCGAACTGGAGCTTGGGGACATTCGCCTGGGCGACCAGCTCCCTTGAGGCCGCCTTGAAGACCACGTTCCCGCCCGTGTGGTCGAGGTGGTGGTGCGTGTCGATCGTGACATCGATCGTCCGTCCCCCGATTCCCGGTATCCCCTTCAGGCACACGAGCGCGGTGTCCGGAAACTGCGTGTCCACGACGGCCAGCGCGTCCTTGGTCGACAGCCATCCGATCGTACCTCCCCGCCCCGTGAAGACGCCGACCCCGTTCCGGAGCGGCTGGAAGTTGAACGGCGAGGCCGGGGCCGGCTGGGCCCGAAGCCTGCGGCCCGCCGCAAGGCCCGCCGAGAGGAGGAGCGAGGACCGAATGAATTCGCGGCGGTTCATGGAGGGCGTCCCTGGGGCTTCCCCTTTCCCTAGAGCATGGCCGCCCGCCAATCAACATCCGTGTGGCCACCCCGCCGGGCCCAAATGCTGTAACGATACGGCGCGGGACGGGTTATAGGGGCATAGCCGAAGATGCCCAGAGCCATGACCCAAAACCCAAATGCCGATTGTCGACGCCGAAATTTCTGTGCTTGCGCGACCCGCCGAGGTTGAATGGCCCCCAAGCCGAGCCGTGGACATCGAAACGCCCCTTTCAGACCATGAGCTCATGCTGGCAGTGCGCGACGGCGACCTGGACAGCATGGGGGAGCTCTTTGAGCGCCACCATGGCCCCCTTTTCGGCTACCTGACGAAGCTGACGGGCGACCGCACCGCGGCGGAGGACATCTCGCAGGTCGTCTTCCAGCGCATGCTCAAGTACCGCCACACCTACCGCAACGAGGGAAAGTTCACGGCATGGATGTACCACCTCGGGCGCCGCTGCGCCTCGGATTATTTCAGGAAGGCCTCGTCGGATCCCCTTCCGGTGGATCCGTCGGGCCTCTCCGAGCAGGCCGACGAGGCCCAGAGCGCGGACGAATCCGCGGCCGCCAGCGATGACCGCGCGCTCCTGCGCAAGGCGCTCAACCGGCTCGACCGGGACGACCGGGAGGTGCTCCTCCTCTCGAGGTTCCAGGAGCTCTCCTTCGACGAAGTGGCCGGGATCCTCGAATGCAGCGTGGGAGCGGCGCGGGTCCGGGCGCACCGGGCCCTGAGGGCGCTCCGAGGCCATTATTTCCGGCTCCAGAAGGAGAATCCCTTATGAACTGCCAATCCTGCACCGAACGAATGGCCGAGCTTTCCGATGGCAGGCTCGACGAGCGGACGGGAGCCCTCGTGCGCGCCCACATCGACTCGTGCCCCGATTGCCAGCGCGAGTTCGGGGAGCTCGAGCGCACGCTCCACGCGCTCGACGCGCTCCCCTCGGCCCCCCCCTCCCACCGGCTCCGCGCAAGCGTGATGGGGCTCATCGAATCCGAGAAGCTCACCCAGCACGGCCAGGCCCGGTGGGCGTCGTCCATCCGGTCGGCGGCCGGCTCCCACCCCGCCCGGCCGCTCCCATGGCTCCAGCTCCTCGCGAGCGCCCTCGGGGCGTGCGCGCTGCTGGCCGTCGGATTCGTGTTCGGCGAGCGCACGGCCACCCAGCGCCAGCTCGCCGACCTGAGGGTTCGCGTCGACACCATGGGCCAGCTGGTCGAGCAGTCCGTCCTCCAGAAGCGTTCGACGGGCGACCGGCTTGAGACCGTCCTGACGGCGGCCACGAGCACAAGGCCCGACGAGCGCGTGATCGACGGCCTGATCAACTCGCTGGCATTCGACCCGAGCGTGAATGTCAGGCTGAACGCGCTCTCGGCCCTCTACAGCCACGCCGACCAGGAGGTCGTCCGCGCGGGCGTCCTCGCGTGCCTTCCCCGCGAGGCCAACCCCCTCGTCCAGGTGTCCATGATCGACTTCCTGGTCGCGGCGAAGGCCAGGGAGGCTTCTCCCGAACTCCGGAGGCTGAGCCTCGACGACAAGGCCGATGCGGATGTCCGCGACTCGGCGCGCCGGGCGATCGACCTCCTGTGACCCCATCGAACGGAAAGGAACCAGAATTTATGAAATCCCACCTCGCACACTTCCCCCTTCTCCTTGCCGCCGCGCTCGCGCTCGTCCCGCTGGGGACGGCCCGCGCCGACGAATCGATCAGCCACCTCGCGTTCTCCGACCCGTCAAAGCCGGGCACGCTGAAGGTCCGCGTCTGGCACGGCGACGTGACCATCCGGGGCGCCGATGTCAGCGACATCGCCGTCAAGTCGGATTCAACGGCCGTGCTCCCAACCCCGCGAAAGGACGGGATGCGCGTGCTCTCGACCTCTTCGAGCTTCGTCCTATCCGAAAAGGGCAACGTCGCCACGCTGGAATACGGCGGCGAGGGGTGGTCGAGCGGGTCCGCGGACTTTGAGATCACCGTGCCGCGCTCAACGTCCGTGGTCATCTCCAACTCGGCCCACGGGGACCTGGAGTGCTCGGGGATCACGGGGGACATCGATGTGCGCACGATGAGCGGCGACGTGAAGCTGACCGACATCACGGGCGGCGCCATGGTCGAGACGATGAACGGCGAGATCAATGTCGACGTCAGGTCCGTCGCGCCCTCCCGGCCCCTCTCGTTCAGCTCGATGCACGGGCAGATCACAATCCGCGTCCCGGACAACACAAAGGCCAACGTGGTCTTCCGCACGCACCGCGGGGTGATCCTCACGAACTTCGACGACAAGGCCCTTGTGACGAAGACCGAGGTCTTCCACCGCCCGTCCCGCGCGTCGAAGAAATCCGCTTCGCCCGACGCCCCGCCGGCCGCCTCTCCGGATGCGGCCCCGGCACCCGGCAACGGATCGAGCGCCGCCTCCGTGGCGCAGGACAAGGATTCAAGCGACAACCAGGACTGGCACAACGATGTGAGGAATGCGGTTCGCGAGGCCGCCGAGCAGGCGGCCATGGCCGCGAAGGAGGCCAGCGAAGCCGTGAGCGAAGGCCTGGCGGAGGCCCATGCGGAGATGGTCGGGGCCATGCCACCCCTGCCCCCGATGACGGGAGGCAAGGTCGTCACAGGCACCCTTAACGGCGGGGGAACCGAGATCCAGGCCGCCACGCTGAACGGGGACATCCTCTTCAAGAAGGCGGAATAGGGCCGGAAACCGGCCGCTGCCGCCCCTCCAGGGCCTCCAGGAGGCCCCGGTATGACACACCTCGCAGCTTTCATAAGTTGCTGTTGGGATGTGTCAAACGGGTTACTTTTTACATATTTGCCGGTATTTACTTGAGCGATTGGAACAAGAGTAGCTAGTTGGCGTCCGTACCGCAGCTCCCATTGCTTTCAAAGAACCCCCAAACGTTCTTTGACCACGATCCCAACCGGCCCCTTCCGGCGGGATCCCAAGACCTTCGGCTGGCAAATTCGTGCGAGTGACGCGCCGGCCGCTTTCTGGCTACCGGTTCTCCCCAGAACTAAACTTTTGATTGTGGGCGCTTTACGGCGTCCTGCGATCAAAACGCCCCTGACTTCGCGGGTGCATCCGCACCGCCGATGACGGGGCGCTTAACCATAAGCCAGAAAAACAACTCTCCGCCCCGCGCGGAGTTTAAAAGAAAGCCATGAAAAACATAAACAAGCTCGCACTCCTGCTCAGTCTCGGAGCGCTCCTGCCCTTCGCCGCCAAGGCGAAGACGCTTGAGCAATCCTACATTGAGTCGTGCCGCAAGGGGACCGATATCCCCGTTCCGATCGCCGTTGTTTCACCCAACGTCGGTGGGTACGACATCGGTCAGACCGTCCAGGTCGAGTTCGTCGTAGACACGACGGGCCACACCACGGGCGTGGCAGTCAAGTCCGCCTCGGACCGCGCCTTCGCGGAAGCCGTGGTGGATGCAGTCAAGCAGTGGAGGTTCACGCCTGCGCTGCACAACGGCACCCCGGTGGCGACGAAAGTCATCCTCCCGGTCCGCGTCGTTGAGGCCGCAGACACGAATCAGTTCGCGGCGAACTGATCAGGGTCAGACCAAACTAGAAATCAACTGGGGCGCCTCCGTTCGCGGGGGCGCCCCTTTTTCTTTTCCCGGTGCCCGGAAGAGCCCTGCGTAATAGGCGCCTTATGGCTTACGGCGGAGCCAGTTCCAGTGGGGGGGCAAACCAGTCTTGCCGTAAGCGCATCGAGAAGGCATTCCTAATCGTTTATCCTTCTAGAGACGCCCTTCATGCAGAGCCGAATCCGCCACATTTTTTCCACGATGCTCCAATGGTTCGATGCCGACTATCAGCCGTCGGGGGCGGACGCCGTGCGCAACGAGCCCGACAAGGTCGACTGGCTGCGCTGCATCCCGTTCATGATCCTTCACCTGGGATGCCTCGGCGTGATCTGGACCGGCGCGAGCGCCTTCGCGGTTTGGACGGCCGTCGTCCTTTACTTCGCCAGGATGGCGGTCGTGACCGGCGTCTATCACCGCTATTTCTCGCACAAGACCTACAGCACGTCGCGTCCGATGCAGTTCTTCCTGGCGCTCTGCGGAGGGACCACGGTCCAGAGGGGACCGCTCTGGTGGGCCTACCACCACCGCCACCACCACCAGCACTCGGACCAGGCGGAGGATGCCCACTCGCCCCACGTCCACGGGTTCCTGTGGTCGCACATCGGCTGGATCACGAGCCGCCGCAATTTTCCGACCGACTATTCGAAGGTGAGGGACCTCGACCGCTATCCCGAGCTCGTATTCCTGAACCGCTTTGACGCCGTGGTTCCGCTTGCGTTTGCCCTGTCGATCTTCGGCCTCGGCTCGCTGCTCGCCGCCCACGCGCCCGGGCTCCACACAAACGGCTGGCAGCTTCTCGTCTGGGGATTCTTCATCAGCACGACCGCCCTCTTCCACGGAACCTCCTGCATCAACTCGATGGCCCACCTCATGGGACGGCGCCGCTACAAGACCGAGGACGATTCCCGCAACAGCTTCATCCTTGCAATCATCACCCTCGGCGAAGGCTGGCATAACAACCACCACCGCTATCAGAGCTCGACCCGAAATGGCTTCTTCTGGTGGGAGCTCGACATCACCTACTACCTGCTCAAATGCCTCTCCTGGACGGGACTCGTCTGGGGCTTGAAGAGCGTGCCGGCCACCGTCCTGGCCGAGGGCGAACGCTCGGACCACGACGAATCGGTCGCCGCCGCCACCCGGGCCCAGCACGTGCACCCGGAATACGCATCGCTGAAGAGGATCGTGCCCGCCGCGGCGGCGATCGCCGTGGCCACGGTCAACGCCACGAACCCGGTCATGCCGAGACGCCTCGATGCCCACGAGGTGCACAGGGACGCAGGCGGCATCCTCCCAGGCTTCACAGGAATATGACAGTCCATAACGCTTGAGCCGCGTTGGCGTTTCCCGTAGCGTCGGTCCTTGGTGAACGAAACCCCTCAGTCAGATGCGGCAGCGACAGGGCGCACGTCGTGGCAACGACATGTGATCGACCCGATTGCGGCCCAGCTAACTCAGGGCATAACGCCGGAAAAGGTCGCCCTGACGCTCGCCGTAGGCAGCGCACTGGCGCTTTTCCCCATCCTCGGGACCACGACCCTTCTCTGTCTTCTCGCCGGGATACTGCTGAGGTTGAACCAGCCTATCATGCAGATGATAAACGCATTGTGTGCGCCCGTTCATCTGCCCGTGATCTACTGCATGATTCGCCTCGGAAACCGGATCTTTCATGTGCCCTCGGAGCACATGGGCATCCGGATGATGAATCACATGCTCTGGGACGATCCGAGGGAATTCCTGGAGAAGTTCGGGATGACGGCGCTTCACGCCATCCTCGCCTGGTCCATCATAGCGCCCTTTTGGGTGCTCATCATCTTCCTGTTTTCGCTGCCCGTGCTCCGCGAGGCGTTTCGCCGCCGCACGGTCGTGGTCGCGCAGACGACCCCGAATCCTCCGCCGGTCCACCCGGTTCCCTAGCCTACCGCTGCGGCCGCGCCCGCTGCCTGGCGAACTTCCCCAGGTATTTGAGCGCAATGGCGAGGTCCTTTGGGAGCGGCGCGGTCAATTCGATCCGTACCCGGCTCTCGGGGTGCACGAAGCCGAGTCCCCCGGCGTGGAGCGCGAGCCTCGAGATGAGCGGCTTCTCCTCGTCGCGCCCCTTGTAGCCTCTCTTCAGCTCGGAGAGCAGGAGCGCCGATTCGCGGTCGCCGTAGAGGCGGTCGTTGAGCACCGGAGCGGCCGCAGCGGCCAGATGGGCGCGCACCTGGTGCATGCGCCCCGTCAGGGGCCGGCACTCGACCCAGGCGAACCGGCCAAAGGCCTCGAGGACGCGGAATTCCGTCGCGCTCGGCTTGCCGCCCCGCTTCATGAAGACCCTCACGAGGCCCGGGCGGTGCTCGTCCTCGCCGAGCGCGAGATCGACGGAGAACGTCTCGGGCAAAGCGCCGAGGTCGGTCCTGACGCGGGTGCGGTCGGACCCGGGTGGGCCCGGCGGAAGAAGCACGACCAGGGCCTGGTAGGTCTTCGAAACCGTCTTCGACTGGAACTGCCCGCTCAGAAAGTCCAGGGCCTGTTTTGTCTTCGCACAGAGGACGATCCCGCTCGCCTCCGCATCGAGCCGGTGCACGTTCGCCACCGCCGGTCCGTAGCGTTCACGCACGGCGTCCATGAGGGTCCCTCGGCGCGCTCCGCGCCTCTCGGGCACAAGCGCCAGCCCGCTCGGCTTGTCGAAGGCCACGAGGCTGTCGTCCTCGAGCAGGATTTCTGGAAACGTCATTTTGGGGACCGGCCGTGCGCCGGATTCGAGCCAAGCGTTTCCGCTGTGTAACGCCAGCGTTTCAGCGACGAAATTTTCAGGTTACGGGCCCACTTTTCAGTTTCAAGGTTCGCCGCAAGGTCCCACATCGTGCAGATGCCCGCCGTCCCCGTTCCGGTTGCGCCCTCAGCCTTCGGCATGCTCGCCCGCCTGGGGCCGCCCTCCCCGCTCCGCGCCTTCCTGAGGGTCACCGGCTACAGGATCAGGCCTCCGCAGCCCGTGCCGCACGCGCCCGCCGTCGTCCGGGCGAGCGCGGAAGTTCTCGCGCGGGGATGGGCCGAGGCAAGGCAGGCCGCGACCGTCCTGTGCGAGCGACGGGCGGGCGACCTCCCGACCATCGTCCTCGGCGGCTTCGTGCCGGAATCCACCGAACAGGTGTTCCTGCTTCGCGGCATGCTGCTGCGTCACGGGAGCGTCTATTACCTGAACTATCCGCGCAGGGGATTCTCCGTGCGGCTCCTCTGCGCGCAGATCGACGACCTTGTCGAGGAGCTCGGCCGCCGCGGCCAGAGGCCCGTGTTCGTATCCGTGAGCTTCGGCGCCGGACTCCTGATCGAGTGGCTTCGCCGCCGCAGGGAGGCGCAGCGTCCGCCGGCGATCGCCGGCGCGGTCATGGTGAGCCCCGTCGCATGCCGGGAGGACATCGTGGATCCCTCCGAGCCGAAACCGTCGACGCTCCTCGGCAGGGCGCTAAAGCCCTTCTGCGTTCCGGGTGCCGGCGCGGACGCGCCCGCCATCGAGCGGGCCCGCTCGATCTTCACGAAGATGTTCGAGGCCGGGGCCAACAACCGGGCCGCGCTCGCGGGGCTCCTGAGCGCGTCCGAGCTTCGGCACCTCCGCGGCGCGGTCGTGTCCTCGCTCAGGGGCATAGACGCGACGGGAGCCAGCGAGAGGATCCGCGCCCTCGGCGAACTCGCCCATCCCTCCTCATGGGCGGCCGCGGGCGCCCCCTTGTGCGCCGCCCCCTCCCTCATCCTGTACGCCGAAAGGGAGGAGTCGGTCATGACTGGGAGCTCGCCCACCCGCAGCGCCCTCGACCGGGACCGTCTCGCCCTTTTCCCGTCGTCGCAATGCGGGGTCGTCAGCGGCGGCTCGAGCCCCGTCCAGCACGCCTCCCTCATTTTCCATTACTACCACTTCCTGCCCCATTTCGAGGCATTCTATCGAAAGTTAAAACCGAGTAAGTTGGTTCTGGCCGCCTGAATTCGCTTGCAGAGGTCGACTGCGCGACGCTGCTCTAGTATGACAGGTAGCCGGAATGGTTCTCATCTCCAGAAGCCTACTGAATATTGGTGCGGGCCTCCTTTCGGCCCGCGCATCGATGCGATTGAGCGGCGGCGCCGATCCCAGACGCGCGCAGAAGTCGGTATTTAAGAAATTGATACCCAAGCTCGCCCACGGCTCCGTCTGGAGGGAGGCTGGGATCGAGGCGGGGATGGGCTACGAGGCCTTCCGCGAGCGCGTTCCCCTGCACACCTACGAGGATCTCGCCCCCCATGTTGAGCAGATGAAGCGAGGCGAGGCCGACGTCCTTTGGCCGGGCCGGTGCCATCTTTTCTCCGTTTCCTCAGGCACCACGGTCGGCCGCACAAAGTACATTCCCGTGACGGAGGCCATGCTGGCGCATTTCCGGAGGGCGGGACTCGACTCCATTCTTTGGTATACCTCGCGCATGCCCCGCTCCAGGATCTTCACCGGGCGCCACCTGTTCCTCGGCGGATCGACGACCCTGGCGCAGATCCCGGAGTCGGAGCCCTTTGAGGCCTATGCCGGCGACCTGAGCGGGATTGCGGCGCTGAACCTGCCCCACTGGGTCGAGAGGCACCTATATGAGCCGGGGACCGAGATCGCCCAGATGGCGGACTGGCCGGGGAAGATCGCGGCCATCACCGAGCGGACCCTCACCGTCGACATCACCGCCCTTTCCGGAATCCCGAGCTGGATCCTGATTCTGGCGGATTCCCTCATAAAGAGAGGCTCCTGCGGGGGCGTGCGCATCCCCGACCTCCAGGCGCTCTGGCCCAACTTCGAGTGCTACGTCCACGGCGGCGTGCCGATCGGCCCGTTCCAGGACGAGCTCCGCTCGGTCCTCGGGCCCACGGTGAATTTCCACGAGGTCTACCCGGCCTCCGAGGCCTTCATAGCGGCCCAGGACGCGGAGGCCGCCGCGGGCCTGCGACTGATGGCCGACGCGGGCGTCTTCTTCGAGTTCCTGCCGATGGGTTCCTACAACGAGGCGCGCGTTGGCGCCCTGGGGACGAAGGCGGTGCCGATCTCCGGGGTGGAGACCGGCTTGGACTACGCGCTCGTCATCACGACGCCCGCCGGGTTTGCGCGCTACGTGATCGGCGACGTGGTCCGCTTCAATTCGACCAAGCCGGCCCGCCTCACGTACGTGGGCAGGACGAAGCTCCAGCTGAGCGCCTTTGGCGAGCATGTCATCGAGAAGGAGATCACGGACGCGCTCATGCTTGTCTGCCGACGCAATGGATGGACGATCAGCAACTTCCATGTTGCCCCCATGTTTGCGAAATCCTCCACCGGAAGGATCAAGGGCCGCCATGAATGGTGGGTCGAATTGAAGCCGGGAACCCTCACGACCCCGACCGGGCCGCTCATGGCGGTCGAGCTCGATATGGAGCTGCGCCGCCTGAACGAGGACTATGACGCCAAGCGCGAGGGAGGGGGCCTTGATCCGCCCTTCGTGAGGCTTGTCATGCCCGGACTCTTCGAACACTGGATGCGCTACCACGGGAAATGGGGCGGGCAGAACAAGATGCCCCGGTGCCGCAGCGACCGCCTGATCGCCGACGAGCTGGGAACCGCACTCCAATTTGCAAAAGATTAGCCGGCTGGCATGGCCGATGCTTCGTAAGCACCCAACCTGCACATTGCGGGGTTTTGGGTAGTATCGATCCGGCCTCTGGCCGGACAGACTAATAGCGGGGCTGGCGTTAAGGGGTTATCGCCAGCCCCGCGCCACTCAAGCCGCCGGCGGCTTGAGGATCGCGAGGAGCTGCTTCTCGAACTCGGCGGTGGGCTCCCGGCCGAGCTTCTTGTTCCGGATCCGACCCTCGCGGTCGATGATGAAGGTCGTCGGATACCCCTGGATCGGCGCAAATGTGTTCTGGATCTCGTCGTCAGCCATGACGATCGGATAGTTGATGCCAAAATCCTTCATGAACTTCTTCACGACCTGAGGCCCGTCCGTGTCGACCGAAACCCCCACAATGACGAGGCCGTCGGCGGCGTATTTCTTCTGGAGCTGCACATAGCCCGGTATCTCCGTCCGGCACGGGGGGCACCAGGTCGCCCAGAAGTCGAGGACCACGACCTTCCCCTTGAATTGGTCGGACGAGACGACATTGCCGTCGACGTCCTTCAGCTTCCACGCGGGGGCGGGCGGCCGGGGCCACCGGGGAAGCAGAGACGGGCAGGAACGCGGCCAGGGCGAGGGCCGCTGAAAGGCGGAAAAGGGCTTTTTTCATCGGTGGAGCCGTTCCCATGGGAACGGCCCAAACGGTGGCACACGCGGCCAGCCTGCGCAAATCAGACGCTCTTCGAAACCGGCAGGTCGAGCCCGAGGGTCTCGACGAACTTCTTCATCGCCGGGGTGAGGACGCGGCCCTTGCGGTGGAGAAGCGCAAGCGGGCGGGTATAGCCGGCCCCCTTGAACCTGAGGACTGCAAGGCTGCCCTGCTTTGGCCTCCTGGAGAATGGTCGCCTGGGGAACGATCGCGATTCCGTGGTCGATCTCGACGGCGCGCTTCACGGTTTCGACGTTGTCGAACTCCATGACCGTCTCGACCTCGAGCTTGTTGTCCCGGAATATCTGGTCGACGGCCTTGCGGGTCGGGATATCGGGATCGAACCCGATGAACTTCTGGCCGGCCAGGTCGGCAACCGACACCTCGCCGCGCTTGGCGAGGGCGTGATGGGGGTTGCAGATGACGACGAGATGGTCGTTTCGGAAGGGGATGTTTTCGACCTGGCGCACCTTGGACGGAAACGCAACAAGCCCGAAGTCCACGCAGTTGTGCAGGATATCCTCGTAGACCAGGTTGGAGCGCCGGTACTCAACCCGCACGTTCACCGAGGGGTAGTCGTGAAGGAATTTGGTGATGTACGGGGGAAGCTCGTGAAGGCCGATCGAGTAGATGGTCGAAATCCGGATCGTCCCGCTCACAACCTTCTTCATTTCCTGGAGCTCGGACAGGAGCGTCTCGTATGCGTGGAGGACGTCCTTCGCAGACTGGTAGACCCTCTGGCCCTCTCGGGTGAGCTGGAACTGCTTTTGGCTGCGGTCGACCAGGAGGGCTTTGAAATGCCTCTCCATCGCCCGCGCCTGCTGGCTAACAGCAGATTGGGTGATGCCGTTAAGTTTTGCCGACTTCGAGAAGCTCTTGGTTTCGACAAGGTCCGCGAAGATCTTAAAATTATCAATTTGCATGATTAGCTGGTCTGTTGCTCCAGACTACGCGGGGTTGTTCGCGCTCGTAAACCATGAAGTAGTTTTTCTTACTCAAAGTATGCTACCGGACTATGACGCCTTCAAGAGCCGGGCGGACGCCGTGCGGGCCCGGATCGCCCGTGCCTGCGAGCAGGCAGGCCGCAGGCCGGACACGGTTGAGCTCCTGGCGGTGACAAAGTTTTTCCCGGCCCAGGCGGTGGAATTCGCTGCCCGGTATGGCCTTCGGGCTGTCGGAGAAAACCGCGTCCAGGAGGGCGTGGAGAAGCGGGCGCAGACCTCGGCGGCCATCTCCTGGGAGCTGATCGGGCACCTCCAGTCCAACAAGGCTCGCCTCGCCGTGGAGCACTTCGACCGGGTCCAGAGCGTCGACAGCGCGAAGCTCCTCCGGGTCATGGACCGCGTCGCAGCCGAGCTTGGAAAGACCCAGGCCGTCCTCCTGCAGGTGAATTCCGGCCACGACCCCGCCAAGTCCGGCGTGGAGCCGGACGAGGCCGAAGCGCTCCTCCTCGCCGCCCTCGGCCACAAGAACATCCGCGTCGACGGCCTGATGGCGATCGCCCCGCTCTCGGACGATCCCTCCGTCGCGAGGCGGGCGTTCGCGAGCCTGCGCGAGATCCGCGACCGCCTCAGGTCCCGTTCGGGCTCCGCGCTCGCCGAGCTTTCCATGGGCATGAGCGGCGACATGGAGGCCGCGGTCCAGGAGGGCAGCACGATCGTGCGCGTCGGAACGGCGCTCTTCGGCGGCCGTTCGTGAGCCTCGCCGCAAGCGGAATTTCGATTTTTCCGTTCCGGTGTTGCCACGCGGAGACAAAATAGATTCCACTTTTGGGCGTGGAAACGGAAACACTGCCTGCTGCTGAAAAAGAGGCGCTGTTGAGTCTGCTGGACGATCCAAGCCCCACCGTCCGCCGGGCCCTTCTCGCCCGATTTTCCTCCCATGGAGCCGCCGCGGCAAACCTCCTTCAGGAGATTGCACGCAGCTCGAATCGAGTCCTGGCGCGCCACGCAACCTGGTTCATCGAGGAGCTCAAGCTCACGGATCCCGTGAGCGAATTCCGTTCGTTCATCCGCTCGCTCAACTACGAGCTGGAAACAGGGACCCTGCTCCTGGCCCGCACCGTGACCCCCCAGCTCGACATCGCCGAATGCCGGGCGGAGATCGACGAGATGGCCGCCCGATGCCGGGAGCTGATCTCGGAGCCCTGCTCCAACCGCGAGAAATGCCGCGTCATCAACCGCGTTCTCTTCCACGAGTGGGGTTTCAGGGGCAACGTCGAGCAGTACACGGACCCGCTCAACAGCTTCATCGACAAGGTGCTCGCCCGCCGGAAGGGAATACCGATCTCGCTGAGCGTCCTCTACCTCCTCGTGAGCGAGCGCCTGGGGATGCCGCTCGAGCCGGTGGGGCTCCCGGGCCATTTTGTCGTGGGATGCTACGCCGATGAGGTCCCCTTCTTCATCGACCCCTTCGACCAGGGCCTCTTCAGGGACGCCGACGAGGTGTTCGCGCTGCTGCGCTCCAACCACATCGCCCCGAAACCCTCGGACCTCGCGCCCACCACCGTCCGCGAGGTGCTCTGCCGCAGCTGCCGCTATCTCGCGAACCACTACTCGGCGGCCAGCGACCTTGCCCGCGCGCAGATCTTCTCGGAATTCGCCGATGAGTTCGAGGCGACTCACGAGCGGTACCTGCAGTCCTGAACCCCGTCCTCACCCTGTCAGACCTGGGTCGCTGGCCGCATGCCGGCACGGGTCTCGCCGTGATCGGCCACCCGATCGCCCACTCGCTCAGCCCCCAGATGCACACTGCGGCGCTCGCGCAGATGGCGCGCTTGGACGCGCGATTCGAGTCCTGGACGTATCACGCCTTCGATATTGAGGCGAAGGACCTGCCCGCGGCCCTTGAAAGGCTGGGAGGCCTCGGCTTCCGCGGCGTCAACCTGACCGTGCCGCACAAGGTTCACGCCGTGGACTTGGTCGCGAGCCTGGATCCCGAGTCGCGAGGGGCGGGGGCGGTCAACACGCTTCTCAGGGACGGGGGCCACTGGCGCGGGTTCAACACCGACGGCTACGGCCTGGCGGCTGGAATCAGGGAGGACCTTGGCATCGAGCTCCGGGGCACGCCCGTTGTCCTCCTTGGGGCCGGGGGCGCGGCCCGCGGCGCCGCCGTGGAATGCCTGAGGTCCGGATGCGCGGGGCTTTGGATCGCGAACCGCACGCGCTCGAATCTCGATGCGCTCCTGGCCCACCTCTCGCCCCTCGCGCGCGGGGTTCCGGTTCGGGCCCTCGACCTGGCCGGAACGCTTCCTGAGGCGATGAGGGGGGCCCTCCTCATCAATGCGACGAGCTCCGGGCTCCGCCGGGAGGACCCGGCCCCGGCCGATCTCGCCGCGCTCGCGGGGATCGGCGCCGTCTACGACATGATCTACAACCCGCCGCTGACCAAGCTTCTCGCCCAGGCGAAGGCGCTCGGGCTCCGGCATTCGGGGGGGCTCGGGATGCTCGTCCACCAGGGCGCGAAGTCCCTCGAGATCTGGAGCGGGATCGCTGCGCCCGGGACGGCGCCCGCCATGAGGGCCGCCGCTGCGAAGGCACTTGGCTACTGATCCCGGGACGGCAAGGATGGCCCCATGATACGCACCCTCGGCGACGTGGCGGCCATGCACCCCCTCTTCTTCCCCACCGTGGTGTTCGTCCTGGGGGCGTGCATCGGCAGCTTCCTGAACGTGGTGATCTACCGCGTACCGGCGGGAAGATCCATCGTGCGGCCGGGCTCGGCCTGCGCCTGCGGCGCTCCGATAGCCTGGTACGACAACGTCCCCATACTTTCGTGGCTCGTCCTCCGCGGCCGGGCGCGATGCTGCGGACGGCCGTTCTCCATCCGGTATCCCTTTGTGGAGCTCTTGACCGCGGTGCTTTTCCTCGTCTGCTGGCTCCGCATGCCTCCTGCGGCCGCATTGTGCGGCTGGGTCTTCATCGGCTCGCTCATCTGCGCCACGTACATCGACCTTGACCACATGATCATACCGGACGCCTTCACGATCGGGCTCGCCGTCGAGGGGCTCCTCCTTTCCGTGATCGTGCCGCTGCTCCACGGCCAGCACAGCGGCTTCTATCTGGTCGACAGCCTGCGCTCGGCGTCGGCATCGGCGGTAGGTCTGGTCGCCGGATCGGGCGTCGTTCTCTGGATCGCCCTTGTCGCGGAGGCCCTGCTGAAGAAGGAAGCCATGGGGTTTGGCGACGTCAAATTTGTGGGTGCAATCGGCGCGTTCTGCGGCTGGCACGGAGCCGTCTTCTCGATATTCGGGGGCGCGGCCGTGGGAACGCTCTGGATCGGCACGGCCCTGGTCTGGCAGAGGATCTCGGGAAAGCCCGGTTCCGGCGCCCCGAGGGCCGAGACCCCGGACGGCAAGCCGGCGGACATGGGCCTCGGCGTCCACGTCCCCTTCGGCCCGATGCTGGCCATCGCCGGCGCCCTCTATTTCCTGTTTCTGAGGGGCTGGGTCGACGCCTGGTTTGAGCAGCTTACGGCCCTTTTGTGACGAGGGTCGCCCCGTCGCCGGTCCGGGCGTGGATGACCTCGGGCCTTGAGCCGAATCTCGCCAGGTAGGCGTCCGACACCCGTTTCACGCCTTCTTCGCCGAATTCGTCGTTCGTAAACGCCATGGCCGCTCCCCCGAATCCCCCCCCGGTGAGCCGCGCCCCGTACACGCCGGCCTCCGTCTCCAGGGAATCGACCAGGAAATCGAGCTCGGCGCAGCTGTTCTCGAACCAGGTCCGCGAGCTTCGGTGGGACGCAAGCAGGAGCTTCCCGACCGCATGAAGGTCGCCCGACCGCAGCAAGGCGACGGCCTGCTCCACGCGCCCGATCTCGTCGATCACGTGCCGCGCGCGCTTGTAGGCGGTCCTTGAGAGGTTCTTCTCCGCCGACGCGAGCATCGCGGGCGTCGCATCGACCAGGAGGGCAACGCCGATCACCCTGGCCGCGTCCATGCATTCCTGGTGGCGGGCCGCATAGAAGCCGTCGATCAGCGCGTGCTTCGTGTGGGTGTTGAAGATCCAGAAATTCGAGCCCCCCGGCAGCGGCACGGTTTCAAACCGGGGGCCGCGGCAATCGATGTAGACCAGGTGGTCCTTGCGCCCGAATCCCGAGACGCCCTGGTCCAATATCCCGCAGGGAACCCCGACGAACTCGTTCTCGGCCTTCCTGCCGAGCGAAACCAGCACCTTTCGGGGGACGGTTGTTCCCGCCGCCTCGAGAAAGGCCAGGCACGAGGCCAGTTCGATTGCCGCGCTGCTGCTCAGGCCCGCGCCGAGCGGGACATCCGAGACCACCAAGAAATCGAATCCGGCGGGGACCGCGATTCCCGAGTCGCGCATGGCAACCAGCACGCCGAGCGGGTAGTTCGCCCATGCGTGGGAGCCGGCGATGCGCTCAAGCGCGCCGACCGGCAGTTCGAGCACCCCGGGGCGCGAGTCGGTCGCAAACCGCCTCTTGGCATCCGAGCGCCGCGCGAGACCGACCCACAAACACCGGTCGAGGGCGGCGCCGAGCACCGGCCCGCCGTTGTAGTCGGTGTGGTTGCCGATGAATTCGATCCTGCCGGGGGCCTTGGCGATGATTTCGGGATCGCGCGAGAAAACTTCGCGGAATTTCTTGGAGAGGGCCTCGATCATCGCTCAGCGGCCGCCCCGGAGGTTGGAGCCGGCCTTGAAGCGCACGAGCTTCATGGCTGGAATCTTCATGGGCTGGCGCGTGTGCGGATTGAAACCCTTCCTGGCCGACCTCTGGGCGACGGTGAAGGTGCCGAACCCAACGAGGTGGACCTCGGCATCCTTCTTCAAGCCGCGCTTGATCGCCTGGAAAACGGAGTCGGCGGCACGTTCGGCCGCCGCCTTGGAAGTGCCGTCCCCGAGCAACCTATGCACTTCATTCACCAGTTCGGCCTTATTCATGGGTAAAGATGCTCCGAGGCAAGGGGCTCGAATGGAGGCGGTCAAATGCAATCCGGCAATGCCGTGAACTCATGGCAGGCGATCGATCGTGACGGTCGGCGCCGCGTTCTGGGCCAGCGCCAGCAGGGCCCCTTCCCGGGCACCGTCCACGGAGACGAGCGCGAGCCCCGCGTAGCCGCTCGCATCCCTCTCGGCGGACCTCAGTTGCCCCTCCTTCTTGTCGCCAAGCCAGAGCGCGGCGGGGAGCGGCGGAGGAGCACCGTCGCCCCGAACCCGCACGAGCGCCCTTCGGACGCGCCCGAGGGATTTGACCCTGGCCATCACCTCCTGGCCCGTGTAACATCCCTTTGAATACGATATTGCGAGCCGGTCGAGGCCGCCCTCGTTCGGGAGGTCCCCGGGGCCGATGTCCGCAGGGACCGAGGGGATCAAGGCCTCTATCCTGAGCCGCTCGATGTCGGCGCGGTCCGCGGCCCTTCCCGCCGAGGCCGCCCCCGCGGCGGGAACAAGCTCCTTCGCGGGGAAGATCCATTCCCAGCTCTCGCCGGCCGTTCTCCTGCCGGGAAACGCAAAGCCCGGCCTCGGCTCCGTCCGGAACCACTCGCCGGTCCCAGGTCCAACCAGCGCAATCCCACGCCAGAGGCCCGTCTCATTGGAGACCGAAACCTCGTCGGCGATGATGTGATCCTCAAGATGCCGGGCGACGGCCGACCCGTCGGAGGTGATGCTCACCACCCAGAAAGCGTCCGAGGCCACATCCCGGACAATGTGGCTGTCGGCAAGGACCCTTCCCTTCCGGTCCAGCCAGAGGCCATAGACGGCCTGGCCGGGAGAAATATTGCTTAAGTCGTTGGTAAACTGGCTTTGAAGGAAAGTCGGAGCATCGGGCCCGGCCACCCTCAGCACGCAGGCCGGGGCATAGGGATGGACCAGGGTCGATGGGGGGAATTTCGTCAATTGTAACTTGTTAAATATGAATTATTTAAAATATGAACCGAGCAATATCGTTCGCCATTCCTTGACGATCATCGCAAAGCGATTACCAATGGTGAAGTAGATTTTTCCACTTCTCCCGCCTAGCGGGAGTTTTGGGGTAAATAAGAAAGCAAAGGCGGGCCGTCTAGGGGTAGGCGGCCCGCCACTTTTTTTGCCCAAATTCGGCGGTTCGAAGCCCTTGCTGCACCAAAATCCCTTGCGGCCCGCCCCGATGAGGGCTTCTTCACGGGACCCCATGCAAAAGACCTCGGACATCAATGTCGTCGAGACACGGCCCCTGCCGTCGCCCGCCGCGCTCCTCGAAAGGATACCCAAGACCGAGGCCCAGGCCGAATTCGTCACCCGGTCCCGCCAGGACATCCATAAGCTCATCTTCACCGACGACCCGCGCCTTCTGCTGATCGTCGGACCCTGCTCGATCCACGACGTGGACGCCGGCCGGGAATACGCCGAACGCCTTTCGGCGCTCGCGCGGCAGGTCGGGGACCGGGTCATGATCGTCATGCGGGTCTACTTTGAGAAGCCACGGACCACGGTCGGCTGGAAGGGCCTCATCATGGATCCGCGCCTCGACGGCTCGCACGACATCGGGGAGGGGCTCCGGATCGCCCGGGGGTTTCTGAGGGATGTGCTCGACCTCGGGCTTCCCACGGCCACGGAGCTCCTGGATCCGATCACGCCCCAGTACATCGCCGACCTGGTCTGCTGGTCGGCGATCGGGGCGAGGACCGCGGAATCCCAGACCCACCGGCAGATGGCTTCGGGTCTGTCCATGCCGATGGGCTTCAAGAACGGAACCGACGGGTCGGTGAAGACCGCAATCAACGCCATTCGCGCGGCGTCGCAGCCGCAGACATTCCTCGGGATCAACCTGGACGGCGCCGCGTCGGCTGTCGTGACCGCCGGAAACCCGAACTGCCACATCGTCCTCCGGGGCGGCACCGGGGGTCCCAACTACTCCCGCGCACACATCGCGCGGGTGGAGGAGCAGCTCGAGGAAGCGGGCCTCATCAAGTCGATCATGGTGGATTGTTCGCACGACAACTCGGCAAAGAGGCCGGAAAACCAACCGGACGTATTGCGCGACCTCCTGAGCCAGGTCGCCGCGGGCAACACCTCCATCATGGGCGCCATGATCGAGAGCAACCTTGTTGCAGGAAGCCAGCCCTTCCCGCAGCCCGTGGACAAGCTCCGGCGCGGGGTGTCGATCACGGACGGATGCATAGGCTGGGAGACGACCGAGTCCCTGGTCCGCGAGGTCCATCAGGCCCTGGCCGCCCGGTTCCGCTAGGGACCGCAAGCGCCAATTTAATCCGTGCGCTCCCTCGGCCGATCACTACAATAACCCCTCCCATGAAATCACCCATTCGTGTCGCAGTCACCGGTGCAGCCGGTCAAATCGGATATTCCCTGCTATTTCGCATAGCATCGGGATCGATGTTCGGCCCCGAACAGCCGGTCATCCTTCACCTGATCGAAATAGAGCCGGCATTGCCGGCGCTGGGCGGCGTGGTCATGGAGCTTCAGGATTGCGCGTTCCCGCTGCTCAAGGGGATCGTGCCCACCGCTTCGCTTGCCGAGGGTTTCAAGGGGGTCGATTGGGCGCTCCTCGTCGGGTCGGTCCCGCGCAAGGCGGGCATGGAGCGCAAGGATCTGCTCGGCATCAACGGAAAGATCTTCATCGGCCAGGGCCAGGCGATCGCAAAGCATGCGTCCCCGGGCGTCCGGGTCCTCGTGATCGGCAACCCGTGCAACACAAATTGCCTGATCGCCATGAACAACGCCCCCGCGGTCCCGCACGACCGCTGGTTCGCGATGACCATGCTCGACCAGAACAGGGCCGTTGCGCAGCTCGCCCAGAAATCCGGATCCGACACGACGGCGGTCTCCAACCTGGCCATCTGGGGCAACCACAGCTCGACCATGTACCCGGACTTCTACAACGCCCGCATCGGCGGCAAGCCCGCGATCGATGCGATCACGGACGAGGCCTGGTTCAAGGAGACCTTCCTGCCGACGGTCCAGCAGCGCGGCGCCGCGATCATCAAGGCCCGCGGCCTGAGCTCGGCGGCCTCGGCGGCGAACGCCGTCGTCGACACGGTGCGCAATCTCACGACGCCGACCCGCGAGGGCGATTGGTTCAGCGTCGCGGTCTGCTCCGACGGGTCCTACGGGATCGAGAAGGGGCTCATGTTCTCCTATCCCATCCGCAGCGACGGCTCCACGTGGAAGATCGTCCAGGGCGTGAAGCTCACCGATTTCTCGAGGGAGCGCATCTCCGCCACGGAGAAGGAGCTCAAGGAGGAGAAGGCCCTCGTCTCGGAATTGCTTCCGAAATAACGGGCCCTAGAGACGGGCCTTGAGGGCCCTTGCAAGCGCCAGGGTGTCCTCCAATTCGGCGCCCTGGACCGTGAAATGCCCCATCTTGCGGCCGGGCCTGGGCTCCCGCTTTCCGTAGAGGTGGAGCTTTGCCCTCGGCTCCCGAAGCACCGTCTCCCAGTTCGGCTGGGTGACGGCGTCCCCGTTGCGCCGCCACGCGTCGCCGAGGATGTTGACCATGACGGTTGGATTCCGGGCGCCCGCGGGGCCGAGCGGCAGGCCGCAGACAGCCCTCACCTGCTGCTCAAATTGGCTCGTCCATGCGCCGTCGATCGACCAATGCCCTGAATTATGGGGCCTCGGCGCAATCTCGTTGACGATGACCTCGCCCCGGGTCGTCACAAACATCTCGACCGCAACGAGGCCCACGGCGCCGAGGGCTCCCGCGATCCCCTCGGCCATGGTCCGCGCCGTGGACTCGATCGGCGGACTGATTCGCGCCGGCACGATCGAGAAATCGAGGATGTGGTTTGTGTGGACGTTTTCCGACGCGGGGAATGCCCGGCATTCGCCCAGGTGCGTCCGTGCGCAGATGACCGAGATCTCCCGCTCAAAGTCGACCCATTGCTCGACGACGCAGCGCCTCCCCCTGAAGATCGCCGACGCCCGAGCCAGGTCCTCCGGGGTTGAAATCTTCATCTGCCCCTTCCCGTCGTAGCCAAAATCGGCAGTCTTGACGACGCAGGGAAGGCCCACCAGAAGCGCCGCCGACTCGACGTCGCCGGCGAGCGCCTCGGCAAAGCGGGCGTGGGGGTAGCCGTTCGCCTTGAGCCACGCCTTTTCGCGGGCGCGGTTCTGGCACACATGGAGGACCGTGCTGGCGGGCCGCAGCGCGACGATGCCCTCGATCGCCCGGAGCGGCTCCGAGGGAATGTTCTCAAACTCATAGGTGACGATGTCCACCGAGCGCGCGAACGCCTCGAGCGCCGCGAGATCCTCGTAGGGCGCGCACGTCTCACGGTCCGCCACCGCGCCCGCCGGACTCGGGCCCGCCGGCTCGTAGACGTGGACCCGGTATCCGAGGCTTTGGGCGGCGTGGGCGAACATCCGGCCGAGCTGGCCGCCGCCGAGGACGCCTATCGCGCTGCCGGGAGCGATCACGGCAGCCGTGCGCCGAGCACCTTGCGGGTCTGCTCGCTGCGCCAGGCCTCCAGCGAGCGGGCTATGGACGCGTCCCCAAGGGCGAGGATGGAGGCCGCGAAGAGGCCCGCATTGATCGCTCCCGGCTTGCCGATCGCAAAGGTGGCGACCGGAATGCCCCCGGGCATCTGAACGATCGAGCACAGCGAATCCAGCCCCTTCAGGGAGGCCGTCTCCACGGGGACGCCGAGGACCGGCAGGTGGGTGAGCGAGGCCGTCATCCCCGGAAGGTGGGCCGCGCCCCCCGCCCCCGCGATCAGCACCCGCAGGCCGCGGCCGGCCGCCGAGGCCGCATATTTGAACATGAGCCTCGGGGTGCGGTGGGCGCTCACCACGCGCTTCTCGTAGGGGACGCCGAGGGCGTCGAGCGTCTCGGCCGCATGGCGCATGGTCTCCCAATCGGAGGTGCTGCCCATGATCAGCCCGACGAGCGGCTTTCGCCGGGGGGGGAGTTTCTTTGCCGCGGAGCGTTTGGTGGCCATCGGGAGCGTCGCCTACCTTGCAACGCCGCGCGGCAGGAGTTCAACCCGCTTCTCTCACACGAGCGACACGCCCTTCGGATGGCGGACGACCAAGGTTCCGGCTATCTTGTCATGCCAGGCCTGCTTCTGTGGGTCGATGCCGATCCAGATGAAGCCAAGGCCCAGCGCTATAAGGGAGAAGAAGCACGCGAGGGCGCGCACGATCGAGGTGGTCCAGTCCATGGGGCGATCGTCCGTCCTGACGACGCTCAGGCCGCAGATGATCCCGCCGACCGTCGACCCCTTGAGCTTCCACAGGATGGCCCCGTAGACCGCGATCGCGAGCGGGAAGAGGTTCCCCCCGTCGATGGTCATGCCGTTGTGGATGTGATGGACGGTCTCGTGCTCCAAGCCCGAGGTGACGACCGCCACGAGAACGATATCGAGGAGGAGCGCCAGCATGCGGATCCAAAAGCCCGCCCGGGGCAGTCCAGAATGCACCGAGACGCCGGAGGGCGCCGCGGCGCTGGGCGGCACAGGGGCCGCGGGAGCGGGGGCGGCGGCCTGGGGGGCGACCGGCGGCACCCCCCCGCTGGCGGGAGCCACGGCCGCCGCGGGCACGGAGAGGGGCGCAGCGGCCACGATCGGCGGCAGGGGGGGGTCGCCCGCAGCCACGCCGGGCGCCGCAACAGGCGCCACGGGGGCCAGGGCCGGCGGCATGGGAGCCGCGGCCGGCGGGGCCGGGGGCGCTGCCGGCGGCGGAACGGGGGCGGCAGGCTGCCCCGCCCTCATCGAGGTGAAGAGAGCCGTCACGGCGCAGGAGAATCCGAGGAACCCGACGACCATCCAGATCGCTATGCCGAGGATCGGAACCAGGTCCAACGCCACGATGATGATCACGCCGACCAGCGTGGCCGCGACGGGCCGGACCTGCTTGCCAACGATCGAATGCCCGATGAGGGCGTAGATTGCGGCCTTTCCAAACGTGGTCGCGGCCAGGATGAGGAGCGGCAGGACGACGATCGCCACCGGAATGCCCACGATCGTGACCAGCAGGAGGATAAAGAGCACCGGGAGGCCGAGCAGGGTGAGGAATCCGGTGAGGAGCGTGATGCCGGGGCGATGGGCGAGCGTCTCCCCGCACCGCACGATGCCTGCCGGGAAAATGAGCGCCAGCAGCAGGTAGATCGCGATCAGGCAGAAGGTGAAGACCCAGAACAGGTGGAGATGGGGTCCGAATGCGAGCGGCCGGCCCATGCTGAGGCCGTGATTCCACCAGGAGAGGGCCGCGGAATCTTCCGAGAAATCAACCCCGTGGGCCTGCTCCACCGTGTTGCCGCCGATGAAGGCCCCCGGCTCCTTGATGACCCTTCCCGCCACCGCGACGGCATTGCCGTCGATGTGCGCGTTCCGTCCGACCCTGAGGGTGCCCATGACGACCACCGCATTGCCGTGGACCGTTCCGTTGATCTTGTTCGTCCCAAGCACGCTCACGGCATTGCCGTTGACCGTGCCGTCGACCGTCACGGGGCCCATGACCGCCACGGCGTTGCCCTGGACGGTTTCGTCCGGCCCGACATAGGTCGAGCCGCTGACCGACACCCGGTCGTTTCCGTTGTCGCCTTCGTCGACGTGCCAGGAGCCCGGCTGCGTCTTCTGGACGGGCGCGGGGGCCGGGGCTTCGGCGACGGGGGCCGGGGCCGCAGGGGCTCCGATCTCGTGCAGCGGCGTCTCGGGCTTCGGCGTGACGGTCGGCGCGGGAGCCGCGCCTGCCTGCGTCGGCGCTGGATCGGCGTGGGAGAAGACGGTGAAGCATGCGAGCGCCGCGAGGATAAGGACTCTGCGGAGCGCCTTGGGGGTTGGATTCATGGAGATTGGGGTTTAGGAGTTCTGGCGCGCAAGGGACACCGTGCGGTAGGCGGCGGCGCCGAGCGCGCCGAGCGCGGCGTAGCACGCGGCGATGATCGCGGCGGCCCCGTAGAGCCAGAGGGGATTGATCGCCGAAAGCAGAAGGCGCGCCGTCCGATCGAGCGAGGCGAGGACGTCGCGGGCGAGGACGAGCCAGGCAAACGAGGTTGAAAGGCCGCCGGCCAGCTGGTGCGCGCTTTGGCTCGAGCCGAAGGCAAAAAGGCCCCGCACAAGGAGGTAGGCCGCGAGCGCGGAGCCCAGATAGAATCCCGCGCGCACGGCCGAGGGCCAATGGGAGAAGGACCTTCTCCACCAGGGAAGGGCCGCACGCCGGGCAAGTTCGGCAAGCACGCGGGCCTCGAAGCCCGACGGGGCCTTGCGGTCGGGGAGCCCCCGGAGCACGCCCTGGATCGCAGCCTCTAGTTTTTCGGAATCGTGTGGGTTCATGGCGGGTTCAGCCTGCTAATTCCTTGAGGGACGCATCGGAGCGCGAAAGGATCCTCGCCAGCGCAGCGCGGGCGCGGAGGATGTCGGTCTTCACCTTGGCGAGCGAAACGCCGAGGCGGCTGGCGATCTGGTCATAGGGAAGCTCTTCAAAATGGTAAAGCACCAGCGGGACGCGCTGGTGGTCCGGCAGCTTGGAAAGGGCCTCGTCGACCCAGGCGCGCCTCTCCTCCGAGTCGACGGACTCGAAGAACGTGTCGGGCGCCGCGAAATCCACAGGGGGCGCATCGTCGTCCGCTGAATCCGAGCCGCCCCCGAATTCCGAGAAGAACTTCCAGCGCTTGCGGTAGCGCTGCAGGTGGTTGATCGAGAGATTCGTAGCCACGGTCTTCAGCCATCCGCCGGCCGAGGGGCTCGTCGAGAGCATTTCGAAATGTTCGTGGGCCTTAATGAAAACCTCCTGCGCAATGTCCTCGGCCTGCGCGTCGTTTCTCACGAGCCGCGCGGAGGTGGTGAAGACCATGTCCTGGTATTTGCGCATGAAGGTCGCGAAGTCTGCCGGCGGGCCTAGCCCCGGGGGTTGGGTTTGCACTGGAGGTTCATCGTTCATATCCACAACACCCTTGGGGCACCCAAAGTCGCATAAATCGGCGAAACAAAGAAGCCCGCTCTTTCGGGCGGGCTTCTGTCAAATCCGGGAGGCTAGACGGGCCGTCATAGATTGTAACCCTCTTCCTGATGCTCATTTATGTCGAGACCCTGGCGTTCCACCTCCGTGGTCGGCCGGAGCCCAAACGTCGCCTTCAGGGCGAATCCGATAAGGGTCGAGGCCACGATCGCCAGGAGGAGCGTGACCCCCATGGCCAGCAGCTGCTCCTTCCAGAGCCCGCCCCCGGCGACGAGCGCCGCAAGCCCGTTTGCCTTGGCGGCCGGGTTGCCGGCGGTCAGGTTGGGGTTCACGGCGGCGGTGGCGAGGAGGCCCGTCAGGAGCGCCCCCATGGTTCCGCCGACCGCGTGCACGCCGAACGTGTCGAGCGCGTCGTCGTAGCCGAACACCGCCTTCAGCTTCACGCAGAATAGGAACGGGATGGCGGCCGCAAAGACTCCGATGATCACCGCGCCCGTCGGATTGACGAAGCCGGCCGCGGGGGTGATGACGACAAGCCCCGCGACCGCGCCCGAGCAGAAGCCGAGGATCGACGCGTGCTTCTTGATGATGAACTCGAGGGCGCCCCAGGCGAAGGATCCGACCGCCGTGGCGAGGGTCGTGGTCGTGAAGGCGTTGGCCGCGATCGAGTCCGCGGCGACGGCGGAGCCGGCATTGAACCCGTACCAGCCCACCCAGAGCATCCCCGTGCCCACCATGCAGAGCACGGTGCTGTGCGGGGGCATCATCTCGCGCTTGAAGCCGATCCTTGGGCCCACGATCAGGCAGAGGATCAGCGCCGACCATCCCGAGGACATGTGGACGACCGTTCCGCCCGCGAAGTCGATCGCGCTAATCCGGGCGTTCGCGTTGCCGACCCCGTTCATGAGCCCGGTCGACCCCCAGACCATGTGCGCCAGCGGGAAATAGACCAGGAACATCCAGACCGCGACGAACATCAGGATGGAGGTGAACTTCACCCGCTCGGCGATCGCCCCGACGATGAGAGCCGGCGTAATGATCGCGAACATCAGCTGGTACATCGCGAAGACGTTGTGCGACACCCACGCGCCATAGTCCAAGTTCGGGGAGGAATCGACGCCCCTCAGGAAGGCGTACTTGAGCCCCCCGATGTAGGCATTGCCCGGGGCGAACACGAGGCTGTAGCCCACCATCCACCAGAGGATCGTCACCATGCCCGCGATCCCGAAGCACTGCCCGAGGACAGAGAGGACGTTCTTGCGGCGAACGAGGCCTCCGTAGAACAGGGCGAGGCCGGGGAGCGTCATGAAGAGGACGAGCGCGGAGCTCGTCATCATCCAGGCGTTGTGGCCCGGCCCGGGTCCCGCGACCCTCGAGGCGACGTCCGGCGTCCGCGCGCCGTTGTTCACGTAGGCCTCAAGGTCCGCGACCCGCTGCTCAAGCGTCGGTTCCGCCGGCTTGGCATCCGCACCGAGGAGCCCGGGTGCGCAGGCAAGGAAGGTTAGTGCAAAGGCTGCGAAGGTCACTCGGAGCCAATGCGTACGGGTGTATCGAATCATCATGGGGGGTTTGAAGTGAGGTGCGACCACCCGCCGGCCTCTAACCGGACGAATAAGCGCACATTCAATCCATCACATGGTGCCGGGCACCCTTGCAAACTCTTAGCGCAGATATGACGATACGTCCCCGTAAGGGGGGACACCGCCAACCATGAGCCCAGAAGCCGCATTTCCAGAGCCGGACGCCCAGGTGGAGGCCGCGGTCCGCTCGGTCGGCGAACGCCTGTTCAGCCTCATGGAGGCGCATCCGTCGCCGGGGATCCTTTCAAAGAAGGGCGCCTATGCGCGCATCATGGAATGGTCCATGAAGGACCCCGCGTTCAAGGCGCAGCTGTTCCGGTTTGTCGATGTCCTGCCCTCGCTCGATTCGTCCGCGGAGATCGTCCGCCACCTGCGCGAGTACCTGGGGGACAAGGCGGTCGAGCTGAATCCGGCGCTGCGGACCGGGCTCGCGGCCGCCGCTCTCGCGCCCGGCATGGTCGCCGGTCCCGTCAAGGCCAACGTGACCTCGATGGCGGGCCAGTTCGTCGCCGGGGCCACGCCGAACGACCTGGTGAAGAGGCTCCGGAGCAACGCCGCGCTCGGAATTGCGACCACGATCGACCTCCTCGGCGAAACGGTCGTCTCCGAACCCGAGGCGGACGCCTTCCTCAGGAGGAACCTCGATGTCCTGGGCACCGTGGGAAAGGCGGTGGCGCAGTCGGGCGCGCCCTGCTTCAGCGACCTGGGGCCAAGGGGTCCCCTGCCCCGCGTGAACCTTTCGGTGAAGATCTCCGCCCTCACCCCGGAGGTCCTGCCCTCCAACCCGGAGCGCTCGATCGCTGCGCTGAAGGAGCGCCTGCGCCCGATCCTCAGGAGCGCCCGCGAGATCGGGGCGTTCATCAACTTCGACATGGAGAGCTACGGGCTGAAGAACCTGACGCTCGCGCTCTTCCGCTCCATCCTAACGGAGGACGAGTTCCGCGAGACGCCGGCCGTCGGCATCGCGCTCCAGGCCTACCTTCGCGACTGCGAGGGCGACCTGCGCGACCTGATCGCCTGGGCGCGGGCGGCGAGGCGCCCGATCGTCGTGCGCCTCGTCAAGGGCGCCTACTGGGATTACGAGACGATCCTGGCCGGCCAGCGGGGATGGCCCGTGCCGGTCTGGTCGCGGAAGCCGGAGAGCGACGCGAGCTACGAGAAGCTTTCGGTCCTGCTCCTCGAGAACGCCGACATCGCGGCGCCCGCGTTCGCCTCCCACAACGTCCGCTCCTGCGCCCACGCGATCGCCCAGGCCGGGCGCCTCGGCATCGACCCGAGGGCCTACGAATTCCAGGCGCTCTACGGAATGGCGGACGAATTGAAGGCCGCCCTGGTCGCAAGCGGCCACCGCGTGCGCGAATACTGCCCGGTCGGGGACCTGCTTCCCGGAATGGCCTACCTCGTGAGGCGCCTGCTTGAGAACACCTCGAACGAGGGTTTCCTGAGGGCGAAGGATGCGGGCGGGGCCTCGCGCGACGAGCTGCTGCGCAATCCCGTCGGGCTCCTGAGGGCCCGGCCGGCCCCTCCGCAGCCCGCGGCCCCCCCGCCGTTCGAAAACGCCCCCAACACCGACTTCAGCCTCGAGAAGAACCGGGCGGCGATGAGGGCGGCGCTCGCGACCGTCGCGGGCCGGCTCGGCCGCAGGCACCCGATCGTGATCGGCGGCAGGAAGATCGCCGACCGGGACATGGTCGCCTCCACGAACCCGGCGCGCACCGCGCAGATCGTGGGCTACTGGGCCCGGGCGACCACCGCGGATGCGGACGCGGCCGTCGCGGCGGCCCGGGCCGCCTGGCCGGCATGGGCGGCGCGTCCGGCGGGCGAGCGCGCCGCCATCATCGAGCGCGCGGCGGAGCTCATGGAGGCGCGCCGATTCGAGCTCGGCGCCCTCGAGGTCTTCGAGGCGGGCAAGCCGTGGATAGAGGCGGACGCCGACATTTCGGAGGCGGTGGATTTCTGCAGGTATTACGCGCTGGAGATGCGCGGCCTTGCCGTCCCGCGCGTCACCCAGGAGGTGCCCGGCGAGAACGACCTCCAGGCGTGGACGCCGCGCGGGGTCGGCGTCGTGATCGCCCCGTGGAACTTTCCGCTCGCCATCCTCTGCGGGCTCACCGTCGCCCCCCTTGTCGCGGGCAATTCCGTCATCATGAAGCCCGCCGAGCAGACGACGGTCATCGCCGCGGCGCTCATGGAGATCCTGGTCGAGGCGGGCGTCCCCAATGGGGCGCTCAATTTCGTGCCGGGGATGGGCGAGGATGTCGGCGCCCGCCTCGTCGCGCACCCCGGGATCGACTTCATCGCCTTCACGGGGTCCCGCCAGGTGGGCTGCAAGATTTGGGAGGCCGCCGGGAGAACCCTCCCGGGCCAGGCGAACCTGAAGAAGGTGGTCTGCGAGATGGGCGGAAAAAACGCGATGATCGTCGACAATGACGCCGACCTGGACGAGGCGATCCCCGCGGCTCTTTACAGCGCGTTCGGATTCTCCGGCCAGAAATGCTCGGCGCTTTCGAGGCTCATCGTGCTCGAGGGGATCCACGACCGCTTCGTCGAGCGGTTCGTCGAGGCGTGCGCCTCGATCCCGGTCGGCGACCCGGCGGAGCCGGGCACCGTGGTCGGTCCCGTCATCGACCGCGACGCCCGCGACAAGATCCTCTCCATGATTGAGCAGGGAAAGCGGGAGGCGACGCTGGCGTTCCAGTCAAGGCTGCCGGCCGGACTCGAGTCGCTCGGCACGTATGTGCCGCCCACGGTCTTCACGGGCGTCTCCCCGGCGGCGACCATCGCGCGCGAGGAGATATTCGGGCCGGTCGTGGCCATTCTGAGGGCCCGGAACCTCGACGAGGCGTTCCACATCGCGATGGACGTGGACTACGCCCTGACGGGGGGCCTCTTTTCGAGAAGCCCCAGCGCCCTTCAGCGGGCCCGGCGCGAATACCGGGTCGGCAACCTCTACCTGAACCGGGGCATTACCGGCGCCATTGTCCAGCGACATCCCTTCGGCGGCTTCGGCATGTCGGGCGGCGGCACCAAGGCGGGCGGAAAGGGCTACCTCGAGAACTTCCTCTTCCCGCGGGTGATCGCGGAGAACATCATGCGCCGCGGGTTCACGCCGCCCTCCGAGGAGCCCGCGCCGCTCGGCTAGAGCGACGCGTAGAGGCGGTAGAGGATCTGCGTCCCGAACTCCTCCCAGCCCTTGGAGGCGACCCGGTCGTAGAGTTTTCGCGCGCACTCGAGCCCGGGCAGCTCAAGCCCCAGCTCCTCGGCGGATGCGATGGCAATCCCGATATCCTTGCGGATGTGCTTGACGTAGAAGCCGGGGGCGAAGTCGCCGGCCAGCGCCCTGGGCCCAAGGTGCGTCATCGCCCAGCTGCCGGCCGCCCCGCCGCTGATGCTCCCGTGGACGCGCAGGGGGTCGAGCCCCGCGCGTTTCGCGTACGCAAGCGCCTCGCACCAGGCCACCATCCCGACGGCGCATGCGATCTGGTTCGCCATCTTGCAGTGCTGGCCGGCTCCGGCGGGCCCCTGGAGGGCGAGGTTCTTGCCCATGAGCGAAAGGATCGGAAGGGCCCTCTCATAGGCGGCCGCCTTGCCCCCGACCATGATCACCAGGCGCGCCTCCCGGGCCCCGACGTCGCCGCCGGACACCGGCGCGTCCAGGGCCTCCAGGCCCCGGGCCTCCGCGGCGGCCGAGATCTTCCGGGCGAGGAGGGGGCTCGATGTCGTCATGTCGATGAGGAGGCTCCCCCTTCCCGCCCGTTCCACGACGCCGCCGGCCCCGAGGTAGGTCTCTTCCACGTCGTGCGGAAACCCAAGCATCGTCACGACCACCCCGGCCGCCGCCGCGGCGGCCCCGGGCGAATCGTGCCAGAGCGCCCCCGAGTCGAGGAGCGGCTGCGCCTTCGCCCGGGTCCTGTTGAAGACGTGCAGCTCATGGCCGGCGGCCAGGAGGTGGCCGGCCATGCTGCGGCCCATGACGCCGGTCCCTATGAATGCGATTGCGGGCTTCGCGCTCATGGAGGCCCCCTATCGGTCCCAGCTCGCGGAGGAGTCCGCCACCAGCTGCTGAAGCATAGGGAACCGAAGCTCGCCATAGTTCATGGCATAGCGGAGCTTTCCGTCCCTGAAGATCCACGTCGTCGGGATCCAGGACACGGGCAGCCCCAGAAGCTGCGTGACCTTCTCGCCTTTCTTCCGGGAGCCGTTGGGATGGAGCAGCAGCTGGAAATTCTTCTGGTCGCCCACCCCGTTCCTCTCCAGGACGTCGCGCCCGTCGGTCGGGTTCCACGTCGTCACGAACACGAAATTGACGCCCGGATTTGCCGCGATGAAGCGGCTCCATCCGCCGTCGGCGAGCTCGGCCCGGCAGTTGGGGCACCACGGCGCCCACAGGTGGACGACGGTGACCTTCGCCGAAGCCGTCGCCTCGGAGAGACGCCCCTCAAAGGCGTCGGTCGGATCGGCGGCACGGGCGCCGCCCGCCCACAGGAGCGCCGCCAGGCCTGCAACGAGGATTCTCCGCATCATGGCCCGAACCGTTGCACAACTTGCCCCGGATTGCCACGCCTAGCTGATCCCGAGCCACGCCAGGCCGGCCCGGATCCAGAGGGGGCAGGTCACGAGGCCGGCGGCCGTCGTCGAAAGGACGACCTGGACCGCCGTGAGCGGCTGGCCCCCGTAATACTGCGCGATGATGATCGGGATCACCGCGGCGGGCATGGCCGCCTCGACCACGAGCACGCGCTTCAGCTCCACCGTGCACGGAAGCAGGTAGGCGAAGCCCAGCATGAGCGCAGGCAGGACCGCAAGGCGCACCACGCAGGCGCCTATCGCCACGTTCCGGTGGAGGAGCTTCGAGGGTTCGTCGAGGTACCCCGCGAGGTTCACCCCGGTCATCACCAGTCCGATCGGAACGGCGCAGACACCCAGCGAATGCGCGAGGCTCCTGACAAGCCCCGGGACGAGGGGCCCGAGGCCGGAGACATTGATCGCGACCGCGGCGACAAGCGTGACCAGCATCGGTGAAACGATGCGCCGCCATCCCTCCAGCGGGGACGCGCCGGTCAGCACGAGGAGCCCGACCGACCAGAGCGCCAGGTCGACCCCCATGTTGTGGACGAGCACCATGCCCTGCGCCTTTTCGCCCCAGATCCCGCCGACAATCGGGAGCGGCAGGTAGCTGTAGTTGCAGATCCCGGCCGCGAGCGCGAAGCTCCTGAGGCCCGTCCCCCGGGTCAGGCCGATCCACTGCCCCGCCAGGCGCGCCACCCCGAATCCGGCGACGGTCGTCGCAAAGCCCGCGATCGGCGGAAGCAGCAGGTTCGAGGGGTCGCGCAGCGAGGCGTTGCCGACGATCGTGTCAAAGACGAGGCAGGGCATGCACACCTGGACCACGAGGCGGATCATGCTCGTCTCCGCCGCCCCCTCTATCCGATGGAAGCGCCTCAGGGCGACGCCGACTGCGATGAGGGCGAAAACCGGAAGTATGAGGATGAAAAGCGTCCCAATCGTCATCTCGATTGGGGGAGGGATGACGCAATCGCGTGCGAACGCACGCGAAAAAACCGGCCCCGGGGGGTCAGGTGTTGGGCGGCGGCGGCGGCGGCGGGCCGCCTCCGTTGGCGGGAAGCGCGTCGAACAGCGCCTGCTGCGCGGGCGTCAGCGCCGCGCGAATCTGGGCGCGGGCCGTGCCGAGGATCTCCTGCATCTTCTGGCGCCGGTCCTCCCTGGAGATGGAGTCGTCACCCCGGAGGGCTTTCGCCTGGCTCCTCGAGTTGGCGATGATGGCGCCCACCGTCTTCTGCTGGTCGGCCGTGAGGCCAAGTTTGGCCGTCAGGTCCTCGAGAATGAACCCGGGGCGCATGTGCCTGTGGCGCGCCGGCGGCGTGCCGCCCCCGGGGCTCGTCTGGGGGTTCGCCGGAGCCGGCGGCGGGGCCGGGGGATTGGCCGCGTCGTCGGCGCGGGCGTCAGCCATCGACAGCACCAGGCCCATCGAGAAAAGCGAAAAATACCTGAGGGGAACGTGCTTCATGCGGGGATAAGACGTCCGGGGAAGCGCCCGGGTTACTCATTTTCTCCCGATGGACTTGCCCCCGGGCCCTCGCGCCTGCACCGTCGACCGCGATGATTGAGGTGGAGGCGCTTGCCAAGCAATATGGAACGTTCACGGCGGTCCGCAGCCTGACCTTTTCGGTCCGGCCGGGCGAAGTGCTTGGCCTCGTCGGGCCAAACGGGGCGGGAAAGACCTCCACGCTCCGGTGCCTTTCCGGCATCATACCGATGAGTTCGGGCAGGGTCCGCATCGCCGGCCACGACCTTTCGTCCGAACCCGTGGCCGCCAAACGCCAGCTGGCGTTCTTTCCCGACGAGCCGCGACTCTTCGAGTACCTCACGGTCCGCCAGCACCTGGCATTCGTCGCCCGCATCTACGGAGTCGCGGGCCACGAGGCCCTCGCCGCGCCGCTTCTTGAGGAGCTCGAGCTCTCGGAGAAGGCGGACGTGCTCCCTGCGGAGCTCTCGCGCGGCATGAAGCAGAAGCTTGTCATCGCCTGCGGGCTCCTGCACTCGCCCAGCGTCATGTTCTTCGACGAACCCCTCACGGGGCTCGATCCGCTCGGCATCCGCAGGATGAAGGATTCGATCGTGAGGCGGGCGCGGAACGGGGCCGCGATCGTGCTGAGCTCCCACCTGCTCCACCTGCTCGAGGAGGTGTGCACGAACGTGCTCATCCTGAAGAAGGGAGAGAAGGTCGCCGACGGCACCCTTGCGGAGGTCTCCGCGCAGTTCAGCAACGGCGAGCCGGACGTCAGCCTCGAGGAGATCTTCATCCGCGCGACGGGCGGGTCGGAGAGCTGACGGAGGGACCCCTCGCATCCGGCCATGATCGGCACGCTCCTGTACCTGCGGCTCACGTCCCTTCGGAACCTGGTCTTCCAGCGGATCCGCAGGCTCAGGCAGCCGAAATACCTGATCGGCACCGCCGTCGCGGTCGGCTATTTCTACTTCTTCCTCGTGCGCAGGAGCGGCGCCATGGGCCCGTCGTCCGCCATGGCGGCCAACGCCGCCGCGGGCGCCGGGTCCGTCGCGGCGGCCTTCGTCTGCAGCGGCGCCTGCCTGGTCGCCCTCATCCGGATCGCCTACGCGTGGATCGCGCCCGCGGAGAAGCCGGGGCTGCGCTTCAGCGAGGCGGAGATCGCCTTCCTTTTCCCCGCGCCGATGACCCGCAAGGCGCTGATCCACTTCCGGCTGCTGAGCTCGCAGCTCGCGATCCTGTTCACCTCGGCCCTGATCGCCGTCTTCTTCAACCGGTCGAGCTACCTCGGCGGCAGCCGCGTGATCCAGGCGGTGGGATGGTGGGTCATCCTTTCGACCTTCGACCTCCACCTCAACGGGACCAACCTGACGCTCTCCCGCCTGAGGGAACGGAGCTCCCACTTCCGCCTCTGGCGGCTCGCGGCCGTCGCCGCGATCGTCCTCTACGCGGGCGCGGTGATCGAGTCCGCGATGGGGCGGGTGAACCTGTACCTGTCGGGCGCGGACGGAGCGCGGGTGGAGCCCGCGGTGTTCCTGCGCCAGCTCATGGCCTCGCCCGCGTTCCACTGGCTCACCCTGCCCCTGAGGATCGTGCTCGCCCCCTACTTCGCAACGGGCTTCCGGGAATTCGCGGTCGCGATCGTCCCCGCCCTCCTGTTCATGGCGCTCCATTACCTCTGGGTCTGCAACACCGAGGCCCATTTTGAGGAGGGTTCGATCGCGCTTGCCGAGAAGCGGGCGGCGGTCCGCGCGGCGGCGCTGCGCGGCGAGGCGCCGAAGATCGGCAACGCAAGGCCCGCGGCCCGTTCGGGCCCCTTTCCCCTGGCCGAGCGCGGCCCTCCGGAAGTGGCGTTCCTGTGGAAGAACCTGCTCTCGATGCGCAGCTCCCTCTTCAGCCGCCGCGCGCTCGTCGTCGTCCTTGTCCTCACGGTCTGGGCCGCGTCCTTCCTCGGGCCCCTCCTTTCGAGGCGCTCCCGCTCGCCGGGCGGCGACGCCTACGGCGTGATCATCGTGACGGCGAGCTGCTTCATCGCCGCCTACACCGTTCTCCTCGGGCCCCAGGTCGCGAGGCAGGACCTGCGCGGCGACCTGGCCAATGCCGACATCCTCAAGACGTACCCCCTTGAGGGATGGAGGCTCGCGCTCGGCGAGATGCTCGCCCCGGCCGCGATTCTCACGCTTGTCCTCTGGCTCACGATCGCGGCCGCGGTGACCGCGACCGATCCGTGCGGCCAGATCGAATGGCTCACGCCCGGGGTCAGGCTGACCATCGGCCTCTGCCTGGCCTGCGCGGCGCCGCTCCTGTGCCTCACCCAGCTCATCGTGCCCAACACGATCATGGTCCTCTTCCCAGGGTGGTACCAGACGGCAAGGACCCGGACTGGCGGCATCGAGGTGTTCGGGCAGAGGCTCATCTTCGGAATCCTGCAGCTTTTCTTTCGCGCTGCTCGCCGCCGTCCCCGCCGGGGGCTGGGCCGCGCTCTTCATCTTTGCGTCGCATCCGCTCCTGGGCGCCGGCCCTGCGGTCGTCCTCGGCACCCTGGTCGTGCTCTTCATTCTTGGAGCCGAGGCCGCCGTGGGGTTATGGTGGCTCGGCGAAAGGTTTGAGAGATTCGACCTCTCCACGGAATCGCGATGAAGGAGTCCGAGCTTGAGCGGGTCGCAGCCGAGACCGTGGCGAGAACCCAGCGCCAGCTGCCGCCCGAAATCCTCGAGGCCGCGGCAGGGGTTGCGGTCCACTTTGAGCGCGCGCCCGCCCAGGACGTTCTCGACGAGGGCTTTGAGCCCGACCTTTTGGGCCTTTTCACGGGCAGCTCGCTCGGCTCGGAGGACTCCGGATCCGGGGCGGTGCCGCCCCAGATCCACCTGTACATGGCCAACCTGTGGGATTTTTCGGGAGAAGACCTCAGGGAATTCCGGGCGGAGGTCCGACTGACCTACCTCCACGAACTCGGGCATTTCCTCGGCTGGGACGAGGACCAGGTCGCCGCACGCGGCCTCGACTGAGGCCGCACGGATTAAGGTCGTCGCCGAGGAACTAGCGCCAATCCGCGCTTTCCAAGTCGATGACACCGTGTTTTAACCATTCCGCCGGCCCGAAAGCGGCCCGCACTTTCAATGTCCAAGATTCCAGCCATGAAGAAACTGCTAACGTTCTCCCTGATCGCAATTCTGGGCGCCGCCTCCGTGCGCGCCGATGACTCCCACACGCCGAGGGGCGATCTGGTCGTGCGGGTGGAGACGTGCGAGGCGATCATCAGGGAATTCATGGCCAATCCCGCCACGGCCATTCCCCGCGGAGTCCTTCAGAACGCCCGGGGCGTCCTGATCCTCAGCCAGTTCAAGGCGGGCTTCATCTTCGGCGTGAAGGGCGGCTACGGCGTCCTGATGGTCAAGAAGCCGAGCGGCCGGTGGAGCCTGCCGGTCCTGGTCGACGCCAGCGAGGCGAGCCTGGGGCTCCAGCTGGGCGCCAAGTCGGTCGACACCGTCTGCATCCTGACGGATGACGCGACTCCCCGCCTGCTGTTCGCAAACCGCTTCAACATCGGAGTCGACGCCAAGGCGGTCGCCGGCCCGAGCTCGGCTGCCGTGGAAAGGGACGCGAGGCAGATCTTCATCGCCCCGGTGCTCGTCTATTCCAAATCCGTGGGCCTCTACGCGGGCGCAACCGTCAAGGCCGGGCGCGTCGAGCGCAATGACTTCGCCAATTTCACGCTCTATAACACGACCTACACGATGCCTGAGCTCCTCTACAGCGACTGGGTGACGCCTCCGACCGAGGTGCAGCCGCTCATGGCGTTCATGCAGCAGATCGCGCCCTGAGCGATCCGGCAAGCGCCTCAAGGGCCGCCCGGGCCACCCGCTCCTGAACCTCCACCCGGGGCGATCCCGGGCAGTCCACGCGCCCGCTGCTGACGGCAAAGTCCCCGTCGGGCCGCCTTCGGGCAAGCGCCCACCATCCATAGGGGACCGCCACATTCCACTGCGCCGACGCTTCAGCGTAGCCGGTCGTCGCGACGCCCACATCCGCCCCGAAGAGCCGGCAGACACCGCGCGCCATCTGCTCGGCGACGCGGCTTGAGACGCAGTTCACGGCCTCGGCCTCGGCGCGGTCGATCCCGAGATGGCGGACCTTCTCGTCGAGCGAGTACGCGGTGATGCCCCCAGGAAGAAGCCCGAGGCCCCCGAGATCTCGCCAATCTTCGCCTGGACCCGCCCGCAGGTGACGCTTTCGGCTACGGCGAGGGAAAGCCGCGGGTTCTCCATCATAACATTCTTTATATCAATCATTTATGTGAAATCAACGCGACGGACTTTCGGCGATCCTCTTGAGGTTCGAAAGCCCCTCCTCGAAGTCCGGGCCCACCAGCCTGTCCATGAAGAGGCCGAACCAGCGGTTCACCGGGCTGCGCCCCAGGTCCCCCTCCATGGACAGGGTCACGCGAGTCGCGCCGCCGGGCCCGGGCGCCAGCTCCACCGCGCCGTGCGAAACCATGCCCATGTCCAAGAAGTCCATCCGGTACTCGAAGTCATCGGCGGGCCGAAGGGTCGTGATGGTCATCTTCCCGTCGCCCTGGCTCTTGCTCTTCCATTGGCTCCACGAGCCGACTTCGTTCGTCACCGGCGAATAGCGGATCTGCATGGCCGGATCCCTCGCGAACCAAACGCCCCACCTGCTCCATGCCCTGAGATCTCCGACCAGCGGGAAGATGGCCGCAGGCCGCGCGCCGATGGCCGCCGAGCGCTCCACGCGGTAATGGCCCGGCAGGACGAACCCGATCAGAAGGAGCACAAGCCAAAGGCCCACCACGGCGCCGAAGATCCTGATCAGCATCTTCACGGGATTCGATGTAGGGCGCAAAAACGGCCGAGGCGATCCGATAACAACGGGCCTCAGCCAAGCTCGAGGCCCACCGGACAGTGGTCGCTGCCCATGACTTCCGGGCTGATCCACGCCCGCTTGAGGGCCGGTCGAAGCGCACCGGCTGCGATGAAATAGTCGACCCGCCACCCGACGTTCCGGGCCCTGCAGTCGCCCATCTGGCTCCACCACGTATAGTGGCCCGGGCCCGCCTCGAAGCAGCGGAACGTGTCGACAAACCCGTCGCCCAGCAGCGTGCCGAAGCTCGTCCGCTCCTCGTCGGTGAAACCCGCGTTCCTGCGGTTGGACTTCGGGTTGGCCAGGTCGATCTCCTGGTGGGCCACGTTCAGGTCGCCGCAAAAGACGGCCGGCTTGCCCTTGGACTGGAGCCTCTTCAGGTATTTTCGGAAGGCGGGATCCCACCTTCCCACGCGGTAGTCGAGCCGCGCGAGGCCGCGCTGGGAGTTGGGCTGGTAAACATTCACGAGCCAGAAGTCGGGGAATTCGACCGCAAGCACCCTCCCCTCCTTGTCGTGCTCTGGGGACCCGATCCCGTTGGCCACGCACATGGGCTTCACCCGGGTGAGGACGGCGGTCCCGCTGTAACCCTTCTTCTCGGCGCTGTTCCACAGGATCTCATAGCCCTTGGGCCACTCGACATGCTGGATGTCGCCCGGGTGGGCCTTCGTCTCCTGCAGGCAGATCACGTCCGCCCGGCTCCCCTTGATGAACCCGAGGAGGCCCTTTTTCAGGGCGGCCCTGATTCCGTTTACGTTCCAGGAGATGATCTTCACCGGATTGATGCTCGGGCTGCGCCCGTTGGGGTAGGCCCCGGATTCAGGGGGGCGGCGGCTTGGATCATGGATTAAGGGGGGTTGGCCGGGGCCTCGATCACGGCTTGGCGGGCGACGCTAGCGGGGCGGGCCGCCAAAACAAGGCGCAAACCGGCGGGCGGCGCATGACACGATTGGACCCAGCTTCCGGTTGCCAAGCGCGCCGTCCCGCCAAAAACTCGCGGACCCGATGCATGCGTTCGCTCCCATCCCGCTAGGCGCGCCGATTCCGGACAGCCCCCACGCTGTCTCGTGCAGCCTGCCCACCATGGCCGCGGTCCGCGGCTATGAGGAGAAGGACCCGGCGATCACCGCGAGGCTGAGGACCGGCTACCCCAGGTTCGTGGTCCATCCGTTTGCGCGCCGGCTCGGGGAGGTCGTCTCGCGCAAACACGGCCTCGGGGGCCGAAGGCTCTGGCTGGCCTCCTCCCGAAGGATGGCCCTGGCGCTCCTGGAACACCTGGGACCCGGAGCCGTCTCGGGAGCCCGGCTTTTCGAGGACGACGACCTCTACGGAGTCACCCATCCCGAGTCGGCGGAGCTTTCGCTCAAGGCGAAGCTCTACCTCCAGAATCTAGGAGGGTTCATCTCCTCGCGCGAGTCCGAGGACAGGCTCGCGGCCCTGGGGGAGGGGCCCCAGCCCCGCGTCGAGGAAACCTGCGAGGGCGACGCGCGCGCCCGCGTCCTGGCGGCGCTGCGGCCCCTCTTTTCCGGCGCGCCGGACGCCTTCATCCTCCTCGCGAACAGCGGAATGAACGCGGTTTACACAGCCTTCAGGGCGGTGAATGAAGTCCAGGCCCCGAGGGGGCGCACCGGCTGGGTGCAGCTCGGCTGGCTTTATTTGGACACGATCGCGATCCTCCGGAAGTTCACGGCCGCAAAGGAGGACTACGTCCACGTCCGCAATGTCATGGACCTTGCCGAGCTTGAGCGGGTATTCGCCCTGCGCGGCGATCGGATTGCGGGGGTGATGGCGGAGGTGCCCACCAATCCCCTGGTCCAGACACCCGACGTGGCGGCCCTTGCGGCGCTCTGCCGCAGGCATTCGGTCAAGCTCGTCCTCGATCCGTCCCTTGTCTCCGCATTCAGCGCCGATTGCCTGCCCCATGCGGACCTTGTCGTGACGAGCCTCACGAAATACACCGGCAACGAGGGCGACGTCATCGCCGGGATGGTCGCCGTGAACCCGGCCGCGCCCGACGCGGATTCCCTGCGCCGCGCGGCGTCGGACGCAATCGAGGGGCCGTATCCCCGCGACCTGGCCCGCCTCGCCGCCCAGATCCCCAATACCGGGGCCGTCCTGGCCCGAATCGAGGAGAGCGCGCCCAAGGTCGCCTCGTTCCTCGCCTCGCATCCGGCCATCCGGACGACCCACTGGGCGCTCGAGGCGTCCTCGCGCGCCAATTACCTGAGGATCGCAAGGTCGCCCGGCGCGACGGGCGGCGTCATTTCATTCACGCTGCGCGGGAAGCTGGAGGCCTTCTACGACCGGCTGAGGCTCCCAAAGGGCCCGAGCTTCGGCATGCGCACGACGCTCATCTGCCCCTTCATGTACCTCGCCCATTATGACCTGGTGACAACGCCCGAGGGGCGCGCGGAGCTCCGGGCGAACGGGCTCGACCCGGACCTGCTCCGCCTCTGCGTCGGCACCGAGCCCGCGGACGAGATCATTGACGCGCTTCGCGAAGCGCTGGATGGAGCCTAGGGCGCGGGCTCACGACCCGATCGGGCCCTCCGGGCGGGTCATCCGCAGGAACCTCGCTCCGAGCACGACCGCCGCCACGGCGAGGCCCGCGGCAAGCCCCATCCATATGCCGGCCGCGCCGAAGCTGCCCCGAATCCCGAGCATGTAGCCCAGGGGAAGGGCCACGATCCAGTAGGCGATGAACGTGATGAGCGCGGGAACCTTCACGTCGGTCAGTCCCCGGAGGGCCGCGGAATTGATCACCTGGCCCCCGTCGAAGATCTGGAAGACGGCCGCGACGGCGAGAAGGAGCGTGGCCACGGGGATCACCCTTGCGTCCGAGATGAAGGCGACTGCAATCGCGTGGCCGAAGAACAGGAAGAGCGCCGTCGAGGCGAGGGCGACCGTGAAGCCGATCGCCGAGGCGCCAAACCATATGGGCCTTAGCCTCGAATGCTGTTCCGCGCCGACGGCGGCGCTCGTTCGCATGCCGACCGCCATCGCAATGCCGAGCGACACCATGAAGGTCATCGCCGCGCAGGAGAGCGCGATCTGGTGGGCCGCAAGCGGCACGGCTCCAAGCCAGCCCATCATGACGGTGGCGGCCGCAAAGGCGCCGCCCTCGAAAAGGAGGCATCCGGCCGTCGGCAATCCGACCGCAAGCATGCGCCTGAGGCGCTCCCAGGAGAGAGGCGCAAGCCAGCGGCGCGGCCAGGCGGCACGCATGCCGGGGTCGAGGCGAAGCCACGCGAAGATGACCAGGGAACCCAGCGTGCGGGAGATCAGCGTGGAAATGCCCGCGCCGGTGAGCCCCAGGCGGGGCGCCCCGAGGTGCCCGTAAATGAACACCCAGTTCAGGAGGATGTTGAGCAGGACCCCGGAGAGGATGACCAGGACCGGGACCCAGGGCCTGCCCATCGACTCGGCAAACTGCCGGAGGGCGAGGTAGGCGAGCACCGGAACGAGCGAGAACCCGATCAGCAGGAAGAAGGGGTTCACCGCCGCGAGGACCTCGGGCTTCTGGCGGAACCACTCGAGGTGCATCCCGAGGTAAAGGATCAGCCCAATCTCCGCGATGCCCGAGACGAAGGACAGGAAGAGCCCGTGCCTGAGGTATTCGCCGGCCTCATCGTGGCGGCCCGCCCCCCGGGCGCGCGACGCGAAGATGGCGACCGGCGCCAGGAGCCCGACGCCCACGATGAAGAAGATATTGAAGACGCCTCCGCCGAATGACGACGCCGCGAGCGGCACCGTGCCGACGCGTCCGATCATGACGCTGTCGGTAACGCCCATGAGCATCAGGCCGACCTGCCCGATGACGATCGGCACGGCCAGCAGCAGCGTCTGACGAGCCTCTTTGATTACGGCCTGCATCGAGGAGTGTTATTGCGGACCCTGGGGCGATGTCCAATGATACCTTCGTTGGACAAGCGCCGCATCGCATCCATCGCCATCGCCGCCGCCGCCACCCTGGCGGCGCTCTGGCTTTATGCCACCCAGCCGCGCGCGGGAAGGCACGGACAGCCTATCGTGCCGATTCAGGACGGAAAGACCCTCGATTTCTCGGGGGGCAGCCCCGTCATCAGGGACAGCGCGGCGGACAAGGCGGCCCTCGACAAGGCGGTGAAGGAGATGGACGAGGCCTCGAAGTCGGTCACGTTCCCCGCGGACGCGCCCCAGAAGAAGTGAGGCCCGCCCTAACGGGCGGTGCGGACTCGGATCACGTATCGCTTCGCCGCCACGATGGGCGCCGTGAATCGCATAACCTCCGTCGATTTGCTGGCGATATCCAGGGGCTGCCACGGGTATTCGCCGCCCACCTGAAGTCCCTGGTCGTCCGCAAACACGCACTGGACCTTGATGTGAACGGGCTTGATGTCGCTGTTCTTCAGATTCGCGACGATCTCAAGCCTGCCGTCGCCGAGCGTCCGCTCCTGCAGGCCCGTGCAGCTGACCGCCTCCTCGGCCGCCGGGTCGAGCGCGACGAAACGCTCCGTGTTCTCGACCGTGAATTTGGTCGTCTCGAGCGGCGCCTGCGGCGCGGGCACCGTGGAGCAGCCCGAAAGCCCGGCGAGTGCGCAGAGCGCCGAAAGAAGGGTTGTGGAATGCCTGATCGTCATGGGCCAGCCTGTACCTATGGGGTGAGACTGGCCCCGCGCGAGCAAGTTCAGCGTTTCTTTGTGCAATCGATTTGATTTTCCCGCGGTCTCCCGCCGGTCTTGCGCCTCCGGGGCCGCCCTGCGACGCTTCGGAAAACCCGGGCCATGAAACGCTGCGTCCTATCCCTCGACCAGGGCACGACTTCATCCCGCGCGATCCTCTTTGACGCGGGAGGAAGGTGCATCGCCTCCTCCCAGGAGGAGTTCCGCCAGCATTTCCCGGCGCCAGGCTGGGTCGAGCACGACCCCGAGGACCTGTGGCAGACGACCCGGCGCGCGGCGCTGGCGGTCCTCGCGAAGGCGGGCGTCGGCCGGAGCGAGGTCGCGGCCGTCGGCATCGCGAACCAGCGCGAGACGACGCTTCTCTGGGAACGGGCGGGCGGCCGTCCGCTCCACCGCGCCATCGTATGGCAGGACAGGCGCACGGCCGGCGCGTGCAGGGCGCTCGAGCGCCGCGGACTCGGGCCGCTGTTCCGGAGAAGGACGGGGCTCGTGCTCGACCCCTATTTCTCTGGGACCAAGCTCGCGTGGCTCCTGGACCACATCCCGGGGGCGCGGCGCAGGGCCGCGCGGGGCGAGCTCGCATTCGGGACCGTGGACACCTGGCTCCTCTGGAAGCTGACACGCGGGCGCGTCCATGCGACGGATGCGTCCAATGCCTCGCGCACCCTCATCGCCGGCCTCAAGACCGGGGAGTGGGACCGCGATCTCATGCGGCTGCTCCGCATCCCGGAGGAGGTTCTTCCCGGGATTCGACCGAGCAGCGGCGTGTTCGGCGAGATCGCGTCCATCGCGGAACTGCGAGGCGTGCCGGTCGCGGGCATCGCAGGCGACCAGCAGGCCGCCCTGTTCGGGCAGGGGTGCTTCCGCGAGGGCATGGCCAAGAACACCTATGGAACGGGATGCTTCATGCTGATGAACACCGGTTCCCGTCCGGTCGTTTCGCGGCACCGGCTCCTCTCCACGATCGCCTGGAGGATTGGCGGGCGGACGGACTACGCCCTCGAAGGCAGCGTGTTCGTGGGAGGCGCCGTCGTCCAGTGGCTGCGCGACGGCCTCGGGCTGATCGCGCGCTCGTCCGACGTCGAGGCGCTCGCCGCAAGGGTCCCCGACAACGGGGGGGTCACGATCGTGCCCGCCTTTGCCGGCCTTGGCGCCCCCTATTGGGACCCCGCGGCCCGGGGCGCGATTGTAGGGGTCACGCGCGGCACCACGGCGGCGCATCTCGCTCGCGCCTGCCTCGAAAGCATCGCGTTCCAGACCGCGGACCTGATAGGCGCGATGGAGGCGGACTCGGGCCGCAGGATCCGAGAGCTGAGGGTCGATGGCGGCGCCTCCATCAACAACGCCCTCATGCAGCTGCAGAGCGACCTGATCCGCGCCTCGGTCGTGAGGCCGCGCGTCACGGAGACGACGGCCCTTGGCGCCGCGGCCCTCGCCGGCCTGGCCGTCGGTTTCTGGAAGAACCTGGCCGAGGTGGCCGGCCTTTCCGGGAAGGACCGCACGTTTCGACCGGGCCGGAACCAGGCCGCCCTGAAGGGACTGCGCGAAGGCTGGTCCCGCGCGGTCGGGACCGCCCGGCATTGGGCGGGGTCGTAGCGCCCTCAGGGGGCCGACGCAAAATCCCGGTCGGGCCGGAGCAGGTCGAGAATGGGAGCCCCCAGGCCGGAGACCACCGGGTCGCTCGGGCCCCAGTAATCGAGGATCACGACCTGGTTGGCCCCGGCGTGGAGCCAGCAGCCCGGCGCATAGGCCGTCTGGGTGGGTCCGATGTCCCAGAACCGCCCGAGGCAGTGGCCATTCACCCACACAACCCCCTTCGACCAGCCCCTCAGGTCCAGGAATGTGTCCCCGGGGGCCGCAAGATTCACGGTCGCCCGCCAGAACGCGGGGCCCTTTTCGGCGCCTGCGGCCCCGAAGTTGAGGCGCGCGAGCATCGCCGCGTCCAGAGGAAGCCTGAAGATGCTCCAGCCCGTGACCGCCGCTCCGCCGAGCTTCACGGGGCCAACAAGCCCCTTCCGGTCGGCCATCTGCGGCCCGAAATTGATCCGGCCCATGGGCTCGACGAGGACGTCGAGCCGCGCGGCCCCTGCGCGCGCCGGGAGTCCGATGCTGAAGCGGCCGCTGCGCCGGTCCATCACGCCCACCCGCCGTCCGTCGAGGTATACGTATCCAAAATCCCCTACAGCGGCCGCCTCAAGGACGGCCGCGGGCCCCCTGGGAATCGTCGCCCGGTACAGGACCGAGCCGTATCCCTGGCCGTAGTTCTCCATGCTTCGCGGCTCCCGGTCGAGCAGGGGCTCGGGCAGGTTGTCGAAGATGGCCGCTTCGGCCCGTGCGCGCACCGGAGCAAAGGTGATCACCGGGTTCCTCGGCGGAGGCTCCGGGAGCGTCTCCCCGGGCTGGAGGTATTTCCGGAACAGCTCGCGGGTCTGGAAGAACTTGTCGGTGGTCCATCCCGCCTCGCTGATCGGCGCGTCGTAATCGTAGCTCGAGGTGTCCGGCTTGAACGGCTGGTCGCATCCGGACCAGAGCCCGAACGTCGTCCCTCCGTGCACCATGTACACGCTGAAGGACGCTCCGGCATCGAGCATCGCCTTCAGGTCGGCGAGAAACTGCGGCGTCTTTCCGTAATGGTGCGGCTGGCCCCACGTGTCGAACCAGCCCGGATAGAATTCGCTGCAGAAAAGAGGGCCCTTCGGCTGGAATTCGCGGAGCTTCTTGAAGTTGCCGGCCGGATCGCTGCCGAAATTGGCGGCCTGGAACAGGTCCGACCGCAGGCCGTTCTTCATCACCGAAGGAGGGTTGCAGCAGAAGAGCGGCACGTCGAATCCGGCGTCGACCAGGGCCTGGCGGATGTCGCCCATATAGGCGGCGTCGTCGCCGTAGAAGCCGTACTCGTTCTCAACCTGAACCATCAGGATGGGGCCGCCGCGGGTCACCTGGAGCGGCGCAAGCTCGCGTCCGACCTCGTGGAGGTAGCGGGTGGCGGGGACAAGGTAGGCCGGATCCCGGCTGCGCAGGCTGACGGCGCCCTTCTTCAGCATCCACCAGGGCGTCCCACCCATCTCCCATTCCGCGCAGGAATAGGGGCCGGGGCGCAGGATGACCCAAAGGCCCTCCTCCTGGGCGATCCGGCAGAACTCGGCCGCGTCCGCCTGGCCCGACCAGTCGAACCTCCCCTCCTGCGTCTCCACCTGGTTCCAGAAGAGATAGGCGCAGACCGTGTTGAGCCCGAGCGCCTTGGCCGTGCGCAGGCGGTTGCGCCAGTATTCGCGGGGAACGCGGGCGGCGTGGATCTCGCCGCAGCGGATCTGCATCCTCTTGCCGTCGAGGAGAAAACTCTCGTCCCCGATGGCGAACGTGTGGGTCCCGGAAGGCGCTGCTCCCGCGGGCCGGCTCAGGCAGGCCAGGGCCAGAAGGCCGAGGCCCATGATGCGCCGGACCCGTGGCGGATGGGTGGGAAGGGTCATGGCTGGGGTTTGAGCGGGTGATGCTGCAGATTGCAGGGCCCGGGGCAAACGTTCCGAGTGGGGGTCGCGTTTCGCGCCCGGCGAGGTTTTTCGCCAGGAATTGTGGATTGTGTCCGCTTTGAAAGGCGCTTTCATGGGATAAGACCATCGTGACCATGCACAAATCCATACGATTTGGCCTCTTGCCGATAGCGCTCGCCCTGGTGGGTCCCCTAAGGGCCGATGACAAGCCGGCAGCGGCGCCCGCTCCCGACGACCAGGCCTCGATCCGCGCGGACAACAAGCAGCTGACGGACGAGCTGGCGGCCGCATGGAAGGAATCCGAGAAGCTGAAGGCGGAGCTCGCCGCAGCCCAGGCGGCCTCGGCGAAGAACGCATCCGATGCGGCCGACCTCCAGAAACAGCTTGATGCCGCCAAGGCCCAGCCCCCGATGAGCGACTCGGAGGTCGCCAGGAGGCTGACCGACACGCAGGAAAAGCTCGATACGGCGCTCCGGAGCTATTCGGTGCTCCAGGACGAGAACTCGCAGCTGAAGTCCTCCGTGGACAAGCTCACCTCCGACAACGCGACCCTGACCGAGCAGCTGGAGGCCGCGCGCGCCTCGATCGCGTCGCTCCAGGTGCAGGCTTCGGCGACTTCGCAGATTGAACCCCTGCGCACCCAGGTTCGCCAGGCCCAGGACGAGGCGAGCCGCCTGGCCCTGGAGAATGCGCAGCTGCGGACGCGCCTTTCGTTGGAGGCCCCGGGGCCGGGCGCGACCAAGCCGCCCCCGACCCGGCCCGAGCGCGCCCCCGCCGTGAACGCACCCGCCGCCGAGGCCGCCGCGGCCCCGCCGCCGCCCGCTCCCAAGACCTACGTGGTCGCGGAGGGGGACACCCTCACGAAGATCGCCAGGAAATTTTACGGCTCGTCGAGCCGCTGGGAGGACATCCTCAAGGCAAACCGCAGCGTCCTGAAGGACGAGAAGAGCCTCGTTGTCGGGAGCACGCTCACGATTCCCTGAGGCTGAATTCGGGCGCGGGTCCGAGAATTCGGATGTTGCCGGTGGGCGGGGCCCATCTTAACTACGCCCGGATAAATCATCGCATGCCCCCGTCGCCACCCAGTTCAACGGCGTCTCCGTCATCACGAAGGCGAACGTCTATTTCGACGGCAATGTTGTCAGCCACACGATCCTGCTGCCCGACGGCTCCCGAAAGACCCTGGGGCTCGTCCGCCCGGGATCCTTCCATTTCAACACCGCGGAATCGGAGCGGATGGAAATCGTCGACGGAGCGTGCCAGGTCGTCCTCGACGGCACCTCCGAGGTTCGGGTCTGCTCTGCGGGGTCCTTCTTCATCGTGCCCGGAAAGAGCGGATTCCGGATCGAGGTTGAAAGCGGGCTTTGCCAATACATCTGCTCATTCCTGGCCTGACGCGCCTTGCGGTCCTCGCGGCCCTGGCCCCCGCCGCAATTGCCGCGGACCTGCCGGACGGCCTGTATGCCGAGTTCTCGACGCCGAAGGGCTCGATCGTCTGCGAGCTCGAATACGCGAGGGCCCCCCTGACCGTGACGAACTTTGTCGGGTTGGCGGAGGGCACGCTCGGGCCGTCGCCCCGCAAGCCGTTCTTTGACGGGCTCACGTTCCACAGGGTCGTCCCCCATTTCGTGATCCAGGGCGGCGACCCGCTCGGCACGGGCGAAGGCGGCCCCGGATACATGTTTCCGGATGAGTTTTCGCCGCAGCTCAGGCACGGCTCGATCGGCATCCTGTCGATGGCGAACGCCGGCCCCGACACGAACGGATCGCAGTTCTTCATCACGCTCGCGCCCGCCGACAGCCTCGATTTCCTGCATTCGGTGTTCGGACGCACGGTGCGCGGCATGGACGTCCTGCAGAGGATTGCCCAGGGCGATCCGATGCGCGTGCGGATCCTTCGGATCGGCGCGCCCGCGCGCGCGTTCAGGGCGAACGACGCCTCCTTCGCGGCGCTCGCAGCCAGGGCACCCAGGTTTCCCGGGCCGGGCGAGCCCGGGCCGAGGGCCTTCTTCGACGACCCGGACAAGCTCCTTCCGGCGGATCCCCCTCGCGCCCAAATTTTCAACATCAAGCTGGCCAATCTCGAGCGGTCGACGGGACTCAAGATCTACGCCAGGATCTTCGCCAAGTTCACGCCCAGCGCCGCAGGCGGTACCCCAAAGGCCTTCGCGCGCACGCTCGCCCAATCGCTGGGCGTGGAGAAAAACGGGGTCCTCGCCGTCTACTTCAAGGAACGGGACGCGTGGGTCCTGAGCGTCGGGGAGTCGCTCGCCCCGCGGTTCACAAATGTCACTGGAATTGGGAGAACCCGACGGGGAACCAGGTGCCTTGGAGGCCTCAATCGGCCGTTTTTTGGAGGAATCCCGCCTGCGCGAGAACCGATATTTGGAACGGTCTGCACGGATTTTACCAAATTTTTTACAAATTCCTGGCCAAAGGGTGAAAATATCCGTTGACGCAATTTTGGATGGCCTAATCTCAAAAATCACTTCATGAAAGTTAGTTACAACGGATACCCGATCCAACCGTTGTTCAACGTATACCCTAAACAACCTTCCAGCCTATCGGGCCCGACCCGATTACTCGTTAAACTTCCGGCGCCCTTTTACATTTTTTTACCACCCCATTGCACATCACGACGGTACACTCGTGATTTTGCTTTCTGAAGGTGGCATACTCACCTTGGCCAACAAGCGCGGCCATTTTTAAATGAAGCTCTCGTCCCCTGTCGCTTACCGGGGGTTTACCCTCGTAGAAATAATGATCGTGGTCGTCATCATTGGCCTTTTGGCCACGATGGCGATTCCTGCATTTCAAAGGGTTACGACTGCTTCGCAGGACAAGGCCATCCTGAACAACGCCCGTCAGCTTTCGTCGGCCGCCGATCAATATTTTCTCGAGTCGGGAATTTCGACCGCGGCACTGGGCGACCTCGTCGGGCCCACGCAATACATCAAGGCGCTCAACACCATCGCCTCCGAGAGTTACCCGACCAATTTCACGCAGGCCACGACGATCACCGTCAGCAGCGTGGCGGGCACTCGGACAATAACCTATCACATGTAGCCTCTCGGCGGTCAGCGCCGCCAATGGAAATGGGTTGCCCCGAGGCTTGAATCGTCTTCGCCGCGGTTGAACACGCGCACGGCAGCCCAGACGAGGAGCGTTATCGTGAGCGTGAGCGCGCCCAATGAAAGGGGCACCGGGAAGAAGAACGTGCCGAGCACGGATCCCCTCATCAGGTCGACCGCATAGGCGACCGGGTCCAGGTGGGCCGCAACCTGCATCCAGGCGGGAGCGAACCTGAGCGGATAGAGGCCGCCGGACAAAAAGAACATCGGCAGAAGCACGGCGTTGCTCACGATGGGAAACACCGTCGTGGAACTGAAGCGGCACGCAAAGGCGACCCCGATGGTCGAGAACGTGATCGCCGCCAGCGTCATGGCTCCGATCATCTCAATCACCTGAAGCAGGTCCATGGAGGCTCCGGCAAGAGGCGCAAAGGGAAGGAGGATCAGCCCCTGCGCAAGCGCCTGGATCGCGCCCGCCAGAATCTTCCCGAAGGCGATCGCGGACCTCGGCACCGGGGCGACAAGCACCGCCTTGAAGAAGCCTATCTGGCGGTCAAAGACGATCGTGATCGCCGCAAAGGTCGCCGAGAAAAGCAGCGACAGCCCCATGGTCCCCGGAAAGATGAACCGACGGTAGTCGCCGCCGCCCATCCGGGAACTCGCTCCGATGCCCGCGCCAAGCACGAACAGATAGAGAAGCGGCTGGACAAGCCCGGCGACGAGACGGGCCCGGTCGACCCAGAAGCGCTTCAGGTCGAGGACGACGATGGCGAAGATCCCGCTGATCATGGCTTGCCCCCCGTGTCCAGCCCGCGGCCCGTCAGCTTTATGAACACGTCCTCAAGGCTCGGCGAGTGGACCTCCGCCCGGTCCACCCGAACCGGAAGGTTTCGGAGAAGGTCGGGGAGGACCGCAGCCGGGTCGGGATGAACGAGCGTGATCCCCTCGCCCCCCTCCTCCGGCACAAATCCACGCTCCCGCATCCATGCCCGCGCGCGCGCATCATCGTCGGTCCTCAGGCTTACGATTCCGCCGCCGACGCGCGTCTTGAGCTCGCGCGGAGTTCCGAGGGCGACGATCCGGCCCGCGTCGATGAGCGCGATTCGGTCGGCCACCTCCGCCTCCGCCATGTAATGGGTCGTGAAGAAAATCGTCCTCCCGTTGTCGGCCAGCCCGCGTATCTGGCCCCAGAATATCCTCCTTGCGTCCACGTCCAGCCCGAGCGTGGCCTCGTCGAGGAAAAGGACGCGCGGGTCGGTCACGAGCGCCCGGGCGAGCTCCAGCTTGCGTCGCTGCCCACCCGACAGGTTTCTGGCGAGACGCTCCGCAACGTCCGCGATGCCAAGCTGGCCCAGTATCTCGGAGGCCCGCTTCCGGGCGCCCGCAGGCGAGAGCCCGTAGAGCAGGCCCATCAGCATGAGGTTGTCCCGGCCGGAGAGCCTCTGCTCGATCGCCGGCTCCTGGAAGACGATCCCCATCTCGCGGCGAATCGCGTCGCGCTCGTCGACGACGTCCCGGCCGAGGACCCGGGCCGAGCCCGAGGTCGGTGACCGCAAGGTCGCCAGGATCGAGAAGAGCGTGGTCTTGCCCGCGCCGTTCGGCCCGAGGAGCGCGAACATCTCGCCTCGGCCGACCACCAGGTCGACGCCCCTGAGCGCCTCGATCTTGCCGTAGTGCTTGGTCAGCGCCCGGACATCGACCGCCGCGGATTCCGGGTCGGCGGTCTCGGCGGGCGTGGGCGGCATGCGCGTCTGTGAAAGGTACGGTTGCGAAGATGGCAACATGTCTTTTGCTGAATTGGCGTGTTGCCATCGGCCCCGGCGTGCCTTTGGTCCCATGCCAAACCCATGCGGAGCCCAATCTACCTCATCCTGCTAGGCGTCGTCCTCCTGACGCTCGCCCTGGTCGTTCGCTCAGGCATGCTGATGAGCAAGCATCCGGGCGAGCCGATCAATTCCGCGATGCGGGCCGCGCTGGCGGAGACCTCGCCCCAGCTTTCGTCGGAGGACGCATTCGCAATCCGAAGGGATTACCCCACCGCGTACACGACGAAGTCCGGCCTCATGTACGTGAACCGCAGCCCGGGAACGGGTTCGGCGACGCCACGGCTAGGGGACACCGTGGTCGCCCAGTACGCGGGCAGGCTGCTCGACGGGACGCCGTTCGACAGCTCCTACGCGCACGGAAAGCCCTTCACCTACCAGCTCGGCGTCACCCCGGTGATAAAGGGATGGGACGAGGCGTTCCTGACGATGAAGAAAGGGGCCCGCCGAACCCTCATCATCCCCTACTGGCTCGGCTACGGCGAGTCCGGCCGACCCCCGCTCATTCCGCCCCGAGCCACGCTCGTGTTCGACGTGGAGCTCGTGGATTTTCATTGAGGGCAGCTATTCGTGGTAGCGGGTGATCGGCGCCTGGAGCCGGTCCACGAGCGTGCTGTCGAATATCTTGTACCTCGGGTCGATCTCGGGAAGGTTGAGCTGCGAGGCGACCAGGCCCGCCGCAAGAAGCGTGCTCTGCGCGAGCGTCCGCACGATGCGCCGCCCCCGCCGCGCGGATGCCGGGTGTTTGGGGTCGGCCCCTGAGGGGGCCTGACGGGGTTCAGCTTTTCGTCGCATGGTCGGGCTGTCTCTCGCCTCTACGACACCCCCCCGACGCCTTCGTTCCGCTACAAGCCGGCAAAGCCGCCGTTGCGCTTGATCCAGGCCTCGGCGCTGCGCCAATCCGGGAAGACCTCCTCGACGCATGCCCAGAACCGGTCCGAATGGTTCATCTCCTTCAGGTGCATGAGCTCGTGGTGGATGATGTAGTCGCGCACGAGCGCAGGCGTCAGGACCAGGCGCCAGTTGAGCGAGATGACCCCCGCAGCGGTGCAGGATCCCCAGCGCGACCGCTGGTCGCGCACCGTGACGCGGGTGACATTCATCCTCGTGTGCGCCGCAAGCTCCCACGCCCGGGCGGGGAGCTCCACCTTCGCAAGACGGATGAACCGGGACTCAAGCACGGGCCGGAGGTCGCCGTCGAGGCGCGGAACCCTGAACACGTCGGAAGCGAGGCATACCGACGGCCTGTCTCCCAGCGCCGCCAGCCGGATCTCGGCGAATTCGCCCCTCCAGAGGAGCCGGGTCCCGATCGTCCAGACCTCCGCGGCGCGCGGCCTCCGCCGCTGGCGCTCGCGGGCGCGCTCGAGCCACTCCCGGTTGAGCTCCACGAACCGCTCCGCCTCGCGCTGGGATCCGCGGGCGGGAATGGTCGCCACGGCGACGCCGTCGCGTCCGAGCGAAAGCCGGTAGTTGCGGGCGCGCGCGCTTCGCTTGAACACAATCGCATGTCTGGGACCCCCGACATCGGGAGGCGGCGCATGATGGACGCCGGCAGCCGGCGAAAAGCTCCCGAACCAATCCGCCTGCGTCTCTTGGGCCTCTCCGGGATCCGGCATGGCGCTCAGAGGGTCTTCCGCGCGGAGGGGAAGACCGCGTAGCTCGAATGCCCCAGGGCGTCGAAGGCCTCGACGCCGAACACGACATTGTCCTTCGAAACCCCCGGGACCCTTACGCGGTTCACGCCCTTCGGGACCTCCATCGAATTCTCCCAGAAGGGGGCGGTCGTCTCGCGCCACACGATCCGGTAGCCGGCCAGGCCCGGCTCCGTGCCGGGTTCCCACCGAAGCGTGGTATCGTTCTCAAGGCGGGCGGCCTCGATCTCGACGGAACGCGGCGGACCGGGGGCCCGTGCGAGGACGGCGAGGGCGGCGCCGTTCACCCGGGCCACATCGGCCGCGTAGGCATAGTCCACGTGGTCCGGCGTGTCGCCGTACTGGACCCCGTTCTCCTCGCGGACGTCCTGGTGCTGCCTTCGAAAGTCCTCTGCCGGCTCGGTGAACCTGACCGCCGGATAGCCGTTCTCGAGAAAGGGAAGATGGTCGCCCCCGCGGAGATAGCGGTCGGCCCGGTAGATCACGCGGACCTTGAGCGAAGGGACATACTGGCCGGCGATGTCCCGGACCGCGCGGGCGAGCTCGCGGGGCGGCGTGTCGTTCTCGCCGCCCGCCCTCAGCATCGCGAGCAGGCTGTCATCCGGCTTCGCCGTCGGAGGCACTCCCTGTGCGAAGAGGCGTACCGTCCCCCGGTCCACCCCGCCGCTTTCGGAGCGGCTGCTGCCGATGATGTCGTTGTCGAACATCGCCTCGATGTCGAGGCCGCGCTCCCTGGCCGCCTGCGCCCAGTGCTTTGAGCCGTAAAGGCCCTGCTCCTCGCCCGCGACCGCGAGGAAGACGATCGTCGCCCCGAACCGGTAGTGGGACATGACGTGCGCGAGCTCGAGGACGGCCGCCACACCCGACGCATCGTCGTCGGCCCCCGGTGCCGCGCTCGTCGAATCGAGCGGGTTTGTCGCCCGCGAGTCGTAGTGGCCGCTGATCACAAGGGTGCGCCCGGTGTGGTCCGGGTCCGTCCCGGGCAGGGTCGCCACGATGTTCGTGATCTGCGCCGGCTGCGGCACCCGCGGGGGCGCCGCCGGCTGCTCGAAGCTGTCGAGGTCGACCTCCAGGCGGCCCCCCGATTCCTTGGAGGCCCTTTCGAATTCGGCGCGGATCCAGGAGGCCGCCCCGCCGATTCCGTCGCCGCTCGGCAGCGGGTCGGAGAGCGTGTGGCGGGTCTTGAAGCTCGCCAGGACGAAGATCGACCGCTGGATGCGCTCCACCGAAACTCCCCTAACCATCTCGCTTATCTCGGGATCAGTGTCGGGAGCGGGGGCCGCCTTTGCGGGGTCGGCGGCGCCCGCCCGCGACGCGATGGCCGCGGCAATGAGGATCAAGGCGCTGGCGCGCATGGTACTCAGAGTGAGATGACAGCTTTCGGAGAGTCAAGGTGCCTTAGAGCGGGCACCGTCATCAAATGATGCCTTCGCTGCACGCCTTGGATGAGGCCAACACCGGACGCCACCGACCGAACAATGCATTCGAAGTCCGCCGGACCGAAGGCCGGCCGCAATGGATTCGCCTAGGGCCGGCCGCCGTAGGTCACGTAGTCATCAAGCTCCAGCCAGTCGAACCAGGTGCCAATGTCGTCGCGCTCCGGGGCGTTCTTGCGGTGGACGTCATTGAAAAACGCCCGGGTGTCGGGAACCGTCGGGACCCAATGCTCCATCTGCGCCGACCACGCGGCGATTTCAAAAGGCTGGCGCGGGGAGCGGGCTCGAACATAGGCGAGGATCTCCGAATCGGACCTGCCCAGCTTGATTTCGGCCATGAATGCCTCGTGGTCGATGCCCGTGAAACCAAAGAACTGCTGGTCGAAAGGGCAATTGTAGTGGAAGTCGCCGGCCTTTCCCGCTGCGACCGCCCTCGCCTTGTCGAGGAGCCTCGGGAGGTGGGCGTAGCCGCCAAGCCGGGTCCGGGGGCTGCGGGGAGGGTGCCGCGTGAGGTCCGGCGCGCTGTAGTTGACTGCGCCCGCAAGGGCTTGGGCAGGATGAAGGTAGGAGTCGGATAGGTTGTCGGCCATGGGTTGGAATTGGGTTCGGCAGAACCATGCTCCAATCGTCATCCACCGCAAACTCCCAGGCGCCAAATTGGGCCCCCGTTGGATGCCAATCTCGTCCGCAGAGAGTTGCGAAGGATCCAAGTCCTCCTTTCAATGGCGGACACTACCGCCCGAATCCCACCCTTGACACCCCCCCGCAGGTAAGGCACCTCAGTCAACTCTTAAACGCCACGAAACCATGCAACCCACCTTCCGCCCCCATCGCAAGAAACGAGCCCGCAAGATCGGATTCCGCGCCCGCAAGTCCACCCGGGGTGGCCGCAAAGTTCTCGCCTCCCGCCGCAAAAAGGGCCGCAAGCGGCTGACGGTCGTTTGATTCCGGAAATCGCCGTTCCCATGCTTCTCCGCCCTGGGCAGCACCTTCGGCGACAGAACGACATCCGCGACGTCCGCGAACAGGGCAGGCGGATCGACTGCAGGGCGTTTACCGTCTGGTGGTTGCCCCGGGACGGGGAGGCCCTGCGCCGGGCCTGCTTCGTCGCCTCGACAGCAGCCGTGGGAAAGGCGATCCTCCGGAACCGCGCCAAACGCAGGATGCGGGAAATCTTCCGCCGACACCAGAACCTCCTTCCCCTGTCCTGCGACTTGCTGCTCGTTGCACGCTCCCAAGTGAACAAATGGCCCTTCATCCGGCTTGAGCGCGTGTTCGCCGACGCCTGCAGCCGGATGGCCTCCTCCCCTCTGAATCCATGACCCGCCGCCTAAGCCCTTCGTCCGTACGCAGGCCGGGGATCGCAGCGTCCGCCGCAGTCGGCCTTATCCGGGTCTACCAGCGGACGGCCTCACCCGTCCTCCCGGTCATTCTCGGGCCGCACTGCGGCTGCCGGTTTTACCCGACATGCTCCCACTATGCCGCCGAGGCGGTCATGACCCACGGGATGCTCAAGGGCTCATTTCTTGCGGCCCGGCGCGTCATCAAGTGCACGCCCCTCCATCCCGGCGGGCACGATCCCGTCCCGCCGGCGTCGCGGTAACCCAACTTCTCACGTGGACAAAAAGAACACTTTCATCGGGGCGGTCCTCTTCATCGCGGCGTTTTTCGTCCTCATCTACAGCCAGAAGTACGCCCCGCGCCCGGCGCCGGCAGAAGTCCGCCAGGAGGCCGTGACGCAGGCCCCGGCCGCCGCGGCGCCCCTTCCGCCTGGCCGGGCGAACGCGGACGAGCCCACGTTCACCACCGCCCAGGCCGACCTTTCGGGGGCGACCGTGACCAGGCTGGTGAACAGCTACGTCGAGGTGAACTTCACGGATTCGGGCGGCGCCATCCGCAACGTCGCCTTCAAGAAGTATCCGGCCGCGATCCACAGCCGCGACCCCTACATTTTCAACGAGCTTCATGCGAGCCCCATGCTGGCCTTTGTCGGAACGCCCGGCCTCGACAGCGACACCCGCTACCAGCTGGTGTCGAAAACCGACACGGACGTCGTGTACCGAACGGTTCTCGACAAGCGGATCGAGGTCATCCGCCACTATGTGGTCTCGCCCGACAAGGGCGCGGGCACGGACCCCTACGTGATCCGCTGCGAGACGACGCTGCGAAACCTCTCCGACTCCCCCAATGCGCCGATGCTGGCGTCGCTCTCGATCGGCACGGCCGAGCCGAACAACGCGCTCGACACCGGGCTCCAGCTCACGACCGAATTCTCGAACGGCAAGGACCAGACCCTCGTGCGGCGCTCGTCGCTCGAGGGAAGCAACGGCTTCCTCGGGTTCGGGATAAGCTCGCCGAAGGCGGTGATCGCGGGGGGCGGTCCGGTCGTCTGGGCGACCGTCAAGAACCAGTTCTTTGCGGCCATCCTGACGCCGGATGAGCCGGCCGTCGGCATCGAGTCGCGCCGGGTGAAGCTTCTCGAGAGCCTTCCCGACCTGGACAAGCGGGCCTACGGGATCACGGCCGCCGTCGACTTCAACGTGCCGGCGATCCCGGCGCACGGGGAGACCACGATCGCCGGGAATTTCTACGTGGGGCCGAAGGAATACCCGCGGCTCTCGAACATGGACGTGTTCCACAAGGACGAGGACCGCGTCATGGATTTCGGCAATTTCGTGTTCCGCTTCTGCGCGGCGCTCCTGCTGACGGTGATGACGTGGTTCCACAGCTGGACCGCAAACTGGGGCATCGCCATCATCCTGACGACGCTGGCGCTCAAGTTCCTGTTCCTGCCGATCACCCTCGCGCAGTCGCGCACCTCGAGGCGGACGCAGAAGGTGATGCCCGAGCTGAAGGCGATCAAGGAGAAGTACAAGGACAACCCGCAGAAGATGCAGGCTGCGACGATGGAGCTCTACAAGAAGCACAAGATCAACCCGGTCGCCGGCTGCCTGCCGATGCTCCTGACGATCCCCTTCTTCTGGGCCTTCTTCACCATGCTGCGCAGCGCCGCCGAGCTCCGGTTCGCCTCGTTCCTGTGGGCGCGCGACCTCTCGGCCCCGGACACGATCGGCGCCCTGTCGCTGCCCATCATCGGCCTGGTGAGCATCAATGTCCTGCCGATACTCCTCGGCGTCGTAAACTTCGTCCAGATGCACGTGACGCCCCAGCCGGCGGTCGACAACGCGCAGATGAAGATGATGAAGTTCATGCCCGTGATGTTCGTGCTGTTCTACTACAACTGGTCCTGCGCCCTCTCCCTCTACTCGACCATCAACGGTTTGTTCACGATCTGCCAGCAGCTGGTGGTCAACCGCGTGCCCGACACGGAGGACACCGCCCCGGTCAATCCGGGCAGGCCGACGAAGAACGTCACCCCTCGAAAGGGCTGAGCCCCGGGGGACGCGTCTAAGCCATGGCAGGCCACAACAAGTGGGCTAAGGTCAAGCGGACCAAGGCGGTCCTCGATGTCCGCAAGGGCAAGGTGTTCAGCCGCCTCTCGCGCGAGATCACGATCACGGCGAAGTCCGGCGGGGGGGACCCCGGCGCGAACCCGCGCCTGAGGACGCTGCTCCTGAAGGCCCGCGACGCCAACATGCCCGCGGACAACGTCGAGCGGGCGATCAAGAAGGGGACGGGCGAGCTCGCCGGCAGCGTGATCGAGGAGCTCATCTACGAGGGCTACGGCCCGGGAGGCGTGGCAATGATCGTCAAGGTTATGACCGACAACAAGAATCGAGCGGCCTCCGACGTCCGATCGGCCTTCACCCGCTACGGCGGGAAGCTGGCGGGCGCGGGGGCGGTCGCCTTCCAGTTCCTCCACGCAGGGCAGTTCCTTGTGCCGAAGGAGGGGTCCAACGAGGACCTGGTCATGGAGGCGGCCCTCGAGGCCGGCGCGGACGACGTCATCACGACCGAGGAGGGCTTCGAGGTCCGGTGCGAAATCCACGCCTTTGACAGGGTCTCCCACGCGCTCGAGGCCAAGGGCATCAAGCCCGCGAGCGCCGAGATCGCCTACATCCCCACGACCACCGTTCAGGTTTCCGACGTCGCCGTCGCAAAGACCCTCGTGAAGTTCCACGACGCCCTCGACGAACTCGACGACGTCCAGCAGGTCTTCTCCAACGAGGAAATGGACGATGCCGTGAGCGCCGCGGCGCATTCCTAGGCCTCCCGTCCAGAACGTCATAAGGGCTTCGTCGCCTTGCGTCGCGCCGCGACCCTGGTTTGAATCCCCCCGCCATGTCAGATGACGCCCCGCCGCCGAACGCGCCTGCGCAGGGTCCCCGGCACCTGGCCGAGGACGACGTGGGCATTGTCCGGCCGCGCGACTACACCCACGCGGAGCCGTTTGTCTTCAAGAGCGGCCAGACGATCCAGGGCTTCACGCTGCGCTACGAGACCTACGGCACCCTGAACGCGACCCGCGACAACGCGGTCCTCGTCTGCCACGCCCTGAGCGGCGACCATCACTGCGCCGGCTGGCATTCGCCGTCCGACCCGAAGCCCGGCTGGTGGAACAACCTGATCGGTCCGGGAAAGGCCGTCGACACGCGCCGGTTCTTCGTCGTCTGCGCGAACGTGCTCGGGGGCTGCCAGGGCTCGACCGGGCCGAGCTCGGTCGACCCCTCCACGGGGCGCCCCTACGGGACCCGGTTCCCCTTCGTCACCATCCGCGACATGGTCCATGCGCAGAAGCTCCTTCTCGACCACCTCGGGATTGCCGAGCTCCATGCCGTCCTCGGCGGATCGATGGGCGGAATGACGGCCATGATCTTCGCGATCGAGTACCCCCAGTTCACGAGGCGCCAGATCATCATGGCGTCGACGGCCAACGAGAGCGCGCAGGCGATCGCGTTCAACGAGGTCGGGCGCCAGGCGATCATGCAGGACCCGGCGTGGAACAATGGGGACTACCCTCGCGACGGGGGCCCGCGCGTCGGGCTTGCGATCGCGCGGATGATGGCCCACATCACCTACCTCTCGGACGCCGGGATGGACCGCAAGTTCGGCAGGCGAAAGCGCGAGTCGGCCGGGGGCGAGTCCTACACCTTCGACGCGCAGTTCGAGGTCGAGAGCTACCTGCGCCACCAGGGCCAGAGCTTCATCAACCGCTTCGACGCGAATTCCTACCTCTACATCACGCGCGCGATCGACCAGTTCGACCCGGCGAGGGCCAGCGGCACACTGGAGCAGGCCTTCGCGCCCGTGCAGGCCGAGTCGCTCGTGGTCGGGTTCACGAGCGACTGGCTCTTTCCCCCCGAGCAGAACCGCTCGATCGCGCTCGCCCTCCTGCGCGCGGGAAAGCGGGCCAGCTACGCGGAACTCTCGACAGACCTCGGCCACGACTCGTTTCTCCTCGAAAGCGCCGACCTTTACGCGCTGGTGAGGGGTTTCCTCGAGCGCTCGGAAACCTACGTGTTCGACTTCGCGATCTAACCGGGAAACGCCATGAGCAGACTCGTCGAAAAGAGAACGGTGGACATGGAGGTCATCGGGAAATGGGTTGAGCCGCAGTCGCGGGTGCTCGACCTCGGGTGCGGACGCGGCGAGCTGATGGCGTACCTTGTGCAGGCCAAGCAGGTGTACGCCACGGGCGTCGACCTGGACTTCGCCCGCATCTCGGCGTGCGTCGCCCGGGGATTGAGCGCGTACCAGGGAGACATGACCGACTTCATGCGGGCGTTTCCGGACCGGCATTTCGACCGCGTCATCTGTTCGCGGACCGTCCACGAGCTGAACGACCCCGCGGGCGTGATCCTCGAGGCCCTCAGGGTCGGGACGGCGGTCACGGTGGGATTCGTGAACCATGGTTTCTGGAAGAACCGGGTCGACGAGCTCTTCCGCGGCCGGAAGGTGCGCAACGCGGTCTACACGACCGCGTGGCACGAGAGCAGGCCGGCAAATCCCCTCTCGGTCGCGGACTTCGAGGACTTCTGCCGGCTCAAGTCGATCCGCGTGGCCCGGCGCGCCCACCTCCTGGGCGACTGGCGGACCCCCTGCGGGGTCATGCCGAACCTCTTCGCCGGCTACGCCCTCTACGACCTCGCACGGGCCTGACGCCGGGCGAGGCGCGCGGCCTGCAGCAGGCACACGCAGTCGGCGCCATCCTCCGAGTGGAACCAGTGCGGCTCAAGGTGCCCAAACTCGCGCTCGAACGCCTCGCGCCCCCCTCCGACCTCGATCATGAGGACGCCCCCCGGCTTCAGGCGGCCCGCGGACTGCCGGATGAGCTTCCGGATGAGTTCCAGGCCGTCCGGGCCGCCATCAAGCGCGAGGCGGGGCTCTTTGCGGAACTCGGCCGGCAGGGCGTCCACGTGGGCCGAAGGCTCGTAGGGGGGGTTGCTGAGGATCACATCGTATCGGCCCGCAGGCGCACGGCTGAGAAGGTCGCCCTTGAAAAGCCTCACACGGCCCCGGAGCCGGTGGCGCCCGACGTTGATCGCCGCCACCTCGAGCGCATCGGACGAAAGGTCCATCGCATCCACCCTCGCCCCCTTGAAGTGGCGGGCGAGCAGGATGGCGAGGCAGCCCGAGCCCGTGCAGACGTCGGCGACGCGGGTCACGCCGGCCCGGGGGCCCACCCACGGGTCGACCTGCGTCGGCAGAATCTCCACAAAATAGCTTCGCGGGATGAGGACCCGCTCATCGACGTGAAAGCGCAGGCCCCCGAGCCAGGCCTCCCGGGTTATGTAGGCCGCGGGGACGCGGTCGACGAGCCTCCTCGAGAGGACCCGGTCGACGGCGGACGACTCCCCGGCCGATAGCCTGCGGCCGAGGACGGACGGATCGCTGTCCAGGGGAAGGCCGAGCGTCCTCAGGATAAGGTACAGCGCCTCGTCGCGCGCGACCGCCGCGATCTGGCCGAGCGCGGCCCCCTTCGTCTGGTACAATCGCTCGGCACGCCTGAGGCAGCTTCCAAGGGTCACGAGTGGAAGATGAGGGGGAAGGCCGCCGGGCGGATCAGGTCGCACAGGAGCGCGTACGGGACGCACGCCTCCGCGACCAGGTAGCCGATCATGCGCTGGGTCGGGCCAAAGTTGATCACGATGAGCATGATAAGCCCGCTCCATCGCGACACGGTGAGGTAGGTCTCCTCGGACATCCCCACGATGCGCCGGAAGATCGACGCGCCGTCGAGCGGCGGGAGGGGAAGCAGGTTGAAGACCGCAAGGCCCACGTTCATGACGACCAGCCCCTTGACAAGCTCTCCGAACCTCGGCTGCGCCAGGACGATGAAGGAGCCGACAAGGATCGCCGCGAGGGCGACCAGCAGGTTTGCGGCCGGGCCCGCGAGCGAGATGAGGATGTCATCGCGCCACCGGTTCCGGAAGTTGGACGGATTCGTGACGACGGGCCTCCCCCAGGCGATGAACGGGAACCCCCCTCCGAACACGAAGATGTTGATCAGCGGGAAAATCACGCTTCCGACGAGATCGAGGTGGGAAAGGGGATTGAGCGTCACACGGCCGTCGCCGCGCGGCGTGTCGTCGCCGAGGAGATCGGCGACGACGGCATGGCCCCATTCGTGGAAGGCGATGCTCGCAATGAGCACGATGAAGATGATCAGCCCGTTGCGGATGAAGAGGGGATCGATATCCATGCGCCGCTATTTGTTGCCCGTCTGCCCGATTTGGTCGACCAGCTTCTTCTTCTGCGCCGCCAGGGTCGGATCGGTGACCGTGCCGAGCATCTTCGTGGCCTGCTCCTTCTTCCCCATGTAGATCAGCACGTTTGCCTGGTGCAGGCGCATGGTTTCGCGCTCCACCTCGGACTGGGCATGCGCCTCAAGCCCCTGCCACGCCTTGAGCGCCTGGTCCCAGTCGGGTTCGACCATGTCGTAGAACGACTCGGCATAGCGGTAGGTGAATTCGAGGCGATCCGGGGCGAGTTCCGCCGCGTGCCTGAACGCCTCGTGCATGGAGTGGTCGATTGCCGCACGGCTCCACTCGCCGCTCTTCAGGAAATCGTCCCTGGCCTCATAGAGCAGCGTTCCGATCTGGTAATGGTAGAGCGGCTCCTTGGGCTCGAGGTTCACGGCTGAGAGGTAATAGTTGAGGGCCTCGAGCGGCTTCCCCTCTTCGGCAAGGTAGTTGCCCAGCTCATTCTTCACCAATGGTATACCAGGGTCCAGCTCGTTTGCCTTCAGCAACATCGCCACCGCCTGTTTGCGGAGGTTGACCTTCCAGAGCATGTACCCGTACGACGCGTATCCGGCGGCAAAATCAGGATTGTCGCGGATCAGCGACTCGTACTCCCGGGTCAGCTGCTCCACCTGGGTCTTGAATTCCGCCTGGTCCAGGTCCTTTCCAGCCTCCGCCGCATCGGCAAACAGGATCTTCTGATGCAGGGCAATGTCCTTTAAGCGGCGCTCCGCCATCGTCTCCGACCCGGACGGCGCCGCGGCGGGGCCGGCGCGCAGGAGGGCAATCCCGAGGACGGCGAGGAGCGCGATGATGGGTAAGGGTTTGGCGGACATGGCGGGAAAGGGGCTAGGGTGGACAGCGGGTTTTCCCCAGCGTTCAAAAAATCTGCCCCCTGATACACTCCAAAGGCGACAATATTTGCACTATTCGCTTTCGGCCGGCTTTGTTAGCTCCTATATATATCGCCATGGGTCAGCCCGCGAGTCCCCCTCAACAATCCCTATTTGGGACCACACTTCCCCCGGATGTGCTGGGAGCGGGCCTCGAGCAGTTCAACGACATCGTGATGATCACGGAGGCCGATGTTCTTGAGGAACCCGGCCCCAGGATACTCTTTCTCAATCCGGCGTTTGAGAAGATCACCGGGTACACGGTCCAGGAGGCGCTCGGCCGCTCCCCCAGCTTCCTTCGGGGACCGGATACGTCGACGGCGGAGATCCTGCGGATCGATGCCGCCCTCCAGGCGCGCCAGCCCATACGCGCGGAGCTCCTCAACTACCGCAAGGACCGCTCGGCCATCTGGCTGGAGATCGAGGGCAATGTCGCCCGGAGCCCGTCGACCGGCACCGAATTCTTCGTCTTCATCGAGAGGGATGTCACGGCCCGGAAGAAGGCGGAGGAGGCCCAACGCGAGCGGGAGCGGGCGATAGCGACCCTGTTCAGCAACCTGCCGGGCATGGCGTACCGCTGCCTCAATGATGTTCAATGGACCATGGAGTTCGTGAGCGCGGGCTGCCGCGACTTGACCGGATACGAGCCCGACGCGCTTCTTGGAAACCGGGTCACCAGCTTCGAGCAGATCATCGACGCCGAGGACAGGAAGGCCGTGCGCGAGATTGTCTCGCGGGCGGTCGAGCGGGGCGAGGCGTTCGAGCTCACCTACCGCATCCGCACGCGCGCAGGCACCGTGAAATGGGTCTGGGAGCGGGGACGTGCGGTCCCGGGGCCCGACGGAGCGGTTCGCTCGCTCGAGGGGTTCATCACCGACATCACCGAGCGAAAGCTGCTCGAGTCGCAGGTCCTCCAGAACCAGCGGCTCGAGAGCATCGGCACGCTCGCCGGGGGGATCGCCCATGACCTGAACAACGTCTTTGCGCCGATCATGATGGCCGGAGACCTCCTGGCGGACAAGGAACCCGACGCCGATTCGAGCCAGCTTCTTAACGTCATCGCCGCAAGCGCGCGCCGGGGCGCCGAGCTCGTCCGCCAGATCCTTCTCTTCGCCAGGGGGATGGAGGGGCCGCGCGTCGCGGTCAACCCGAACTCGCTCTTCTCCGAGATCCAGACCTTCCTCGACAGCACGCTTCCGAAGTCCATCCGGCTGACCATGCACGTCGGGACCGACGTATCGGCGATCTCCGGCGACCCGGTGCAGCTCCACCAGGTGCTCCTCAGCCTTTCCGTGAACGCGCGCGACGCGATGCCCGCCGGTGGCCGCCTTGCGATCACGGCCTCGAATGCCTCGGTATCGGCGTCGGCCCCGCGGCCCCACCCCGACGCCGTACCCGGCTCGTTCGTGAGGATCGACGTCTCGGACACCGGATGCGGCATCCCCGACATCCTGAAGGGCCAGATATTCGACCCGTTCTTCACGACGAAGGGCGTGGGGCGCGGCAGCGGGCTCGGCCTCTCGACGGCGCGTTCGATCGTCAAATCCCACTGCGGGTTCATCACCTTCGTGTCGACCGAGGGGATCGGCACCACCTTCTCGATCTTCCTGCCCACGGCGGAAGCCGCGCTCTCTCGCCCCATACGGGGCGAGGTCCCGAAGGAGATCCCCGGCCCGCTGCCCAGGGGAAAGGGCGAGAGCATTCTCGTCGTCGACGACGAGGAGTCGGTGCGCCACATCATGCGCAACACGCTCGAGAACTTCGGCTACAGGACGGTCGGGGCCGCGGACGGCTCGGAGGCCGTGGCGCTCCTGAGGGACGCACCCGCGCTCTTTGACGCGGCGCTGGTCGACATGCAGATGCCTGGACTGGACGGAGGACGGACCATCGTCGCGCTGCGACACCTGCGGCCCGATCTCCCGATCGTGGCCGCGAGCGGCCTGGCCACGAACGAGAACAAGCAGGCGGCCGCCAGCAACGGCGTCCGGCATTTCCTGGCCAAGCCCTTCAGCGTCGACACCCTGATCCGCACGATGCACGCCGCGATGGCCAAAGCCGCCGCGTGAACATACTGGACCGGCACATCCTAAAGAGCGTCTTCACGACGGCCTTGGCCTCGGTGGCGCTTTTTGCCTTCGTGCTCGCGGCCGGAAACGTCCTCCGCGACCTCCTCGGCCCGCTCCTCGCCGGCCAGCTGCCGCTCGAGTCGTTCGGGCGCCTCGTCCTCCTCCTGATCCCGTTTGTCGTCTCGTACGCGCTTCCCCTCGGGATGCTCACGGGGGTGTTGCTGACCCTCGGGAGGCTTTCGTCCGACAGCGAGATCACCGCCATGCGCGCCGCGGGGCTGAGCCTTCCCAGGATCGCCCGGCCCGCGCTCCTCCTGGCCCTCGTCGGGGTCCTGATCGCCCTCAGGGTGAACTTCGAATCCATGCCCTGGGCCCGGGTCCAGTACCACAAGGAGCTCGCGACGGCCGTCCGCGCCAACCCGCTCAGCTACCTGCGGCCGAAGACGTTCATCCGCGAGTTCCCGGGAGCGGTCGTTTACGTCGGCTCGGTCGACGCCTCGTCGAAGGACGGGTCCAACGTGGGCGACTTCTGGTTCTGGCAGCTCGACTCGCAGCGCCGGGTCGTGAGGTTCGTGCGCGCAGAGTCGGGCCGCGTCGAATACGACGAGGGCGCCAACGAGTTCATCGTGACCCTTTCCAACGCCCGGGTGGCCGAATTCGACCGGAGGGCGCCCGACGACTTCGCCCAGCCGCTGCGAATCAGCACGGTCGGCCAGTTCGATCCGTTCCGGCTCTCGCTATCGAAGTATTTCGGCAGCGAAGGCGTGCACCAGAAGATCCAGTGGATGACCTACGGCGAGCTCCTGGGCGAAAGGGCGAGGATCGAGCGGGAACCGGTCGCGGCCGGGGCCGAGATGCAGCACCGGCGCGACCTCATGAGGGTATCCGTGACCATCCAGGACAAGATCAACATGGCGCTTGCGGTCTTCTCGTTCGCCCTTGTCGGCGTGCCCCTCGGGATCAAGGTGTCGCGGCGGGAGACGAGCGCAAACCTCGGCATCGCCGTCGTGCTGGCTTTGGCGTACTATTTCCTGATCGTCGTCGTGGGCTGGCTTGACCAGCACCCCGAATACCGCCCCGACCTGCTGCTCTGGGTCCCGAACGCCATCTTTCTGGCGACGGGCGTCTGGTTACTGAGGCGCCTCGACCGCGCCTAGGGCCGGCTTCTCCATCCGGACCACGGCGATCGGCGGGCCGCCCGGCACGGCGATCTCGTAGCGTTCGGTCGCCCGATAGCCGAACGAGGCGTAGAGCGGCACGCCGGCGAGCGTCGCGACGATGACCACGTCGCGAAAGCCCGAGTCCCGGATCGCCCGTTCGCTGGCCGCCATGATGGCGCTTCCGATTCCCCGCCGCACCCACGAAGGGTGAACAAAGAACGCGCGGATCCGCGCGGGGTCCTTAAGGGGATCAAGCAGGGGGTCCTCGACCGCGCGCATCGCATCGCCGCCGCAGAGCGAGGCCCGGCGGCTCCAGCCCCCGCAGCCCACCAGCTTCCCTCCGTCTTCGACCACGAAGTAGGTCCGGTCCCGGATCAGCTGGCGGTCTACCCCGAACGCCGTTCCGATCGACGCTTCGATCTGCTCCCGCGAGTAATGGGCGGGGTGGAGCTCCCGCACCGACCGCTCGATCAGGCGCTCGATCGCGGGCACGTCCCGGTCGGCCGCAAGCCGCGGCACCCAGGCCCCCTTGCGTCCCGGCTGTTGGTTAGCCACGGGCACCGTGGTCAGCACGAGCGGGGCGCCGCCTGCGTGGCGACCCGGCCGCTTCGCCCGTCAATCGCGCCCATGACCTGATCGCAGACCGGGATGGCCCCGCGGTCCGCCAGGATCGCGGCCGCCTCGTCGTCAAGCCGGACGAACTCCACTCCCCTGTCCCGGCATGCGGCCAGAAAGTCCCGGAAAATCGCGCGCCGGCCCATTCCCTCGATCTCGGCGTGGAGCGTGAAGACATTGAGGGAGTCGGCCCTCAGAAGGGACACCAGGTGCCCCGCGATGGCCGAATCCGGAAACTCGGGCCGCCCCATCAGCTCGTCGAGGGTCGGAAGCGTGCTCGGGATCTCGAGCGTACGGAACACCCTGCCATTCAGGCGCGGGAAAAACGGGTTCCTGCCCCGCGTGTCGCTCGAGTAGAGGAGCCCCGCCTCGTCGTAGACCTCGCGGCTCTCGAACGTGCTCTGCCAGCCTGCCGCCCCCGCCGTGCGCGCCTCGCCTCCGAACACCCGCGAGTATTCGGCCCGGGCCGCCGCAAATTCGGCCCTGACCTCGTCAAGGCCCATCCGGGCAAGGTGATCCTGCCAGCGGTAATGGTTGTAGCAGTGGATGCCCACCTCGAAGCCCGCATCGCGGACCGCCCGCATGGTGTCGGCGTTCCGGCGCCCTATGTGGGGCGCCGGAAGGAGGGTTCCGTTCAGGAGGGTCCGGATCCCGTAGATCTGCACCACGCTCGTCCGGCTCACCTTCCCGAAGAACCCGGGCCTGAAGACCCTTGTGATCGCGCGCCCCGTCTGATCCGGACCGAGCGAGAAGAGGAAGGAGGCCTGCACGCCGAATTCCGCGCAGTCCGCCGCGAGCTGGGGCACCCCGATCCGCGTGCCCCGATCCGTGTCGACGTCAACCTTGAGGGCAAGCCGCACCGGAGGGGTCCTCAGTCGAGCTGGTAGTCCTTGTGGGCCAGGTGGTAGTCGAGGGTCAGCTTGATCGCGGTCCTAAGGTCGACCTTCGGCCTCCATCCGAGCTGCCTCCGGATGGCGGCCACCGACGGAACGCGCCGCTGGATGTCCTGGTAATACCTGCCAAAATACTTTCCCGAGGACACGACCACCGTCTTCGCCTTCGCCGCCTGCTCGCGGTATTCCGGGAAGTCCTTGAACGCCGCAATGATGAGCTTCGCAAGCTGGGCGACGCTCACGTTGTTGCCAGGGTTGCCGATGTTGAAGATCTGCCGGGAAGCCCTGCCGCCCTTGTTCTCGATGATGCGCAAGAGGGCGTCCACACCGTCGTCGATAAACGTGAACGAGCGGCCCTGCCTGCCGCCGTCAACGAGCTGCAGGGGCTTCTCGAAGATGACATTTGAGATGAATTGCGTGAAGAGCCGCGAGCTTCCCTCCTTCGGCTCCATGACATTGTCGAGTTTAGGCCCGATCCAGTTGAACGGCCTGAAAAGCGTGTAGTCCACGCCGTCGCGCACGCCGTACGCGTAGATCACCCGGTCAAGGAGCTGCTTCGAGCTGGCGTAGATCCAGCGCTGGCGCTCGATCGGGCCGTAGACGAGCGAGCTCGTCTCCTCGTTGAGCTCCCGGTCGGGGCACATCCCGTAGACCTCGGAGGTCGACGGAAAGATGATGCGCTTGCGGTATTTGGCGCACTTGCGGACGATCTCAAGGTTCGCCTCGAAATCGAGCTCGAACACCCGGAGCGGATCCTTCACGTACTGGACCGGGTTGGCGATCGCCACCAGGGGCAGCACCGCGTCGCATTTCTTGACGTGGTACTCGATCCACTCGCGCGAGATCGTGATGTCGCCCTCGACGAACTTGAAGCGGGGATTGCCGAGGCAGTCGCCGAGCTTGTGGTCTCCGACGTCCATGCCGTAGACCTCCCAGTCCTTCTGCTTGAGGATCGCATGGGTGAGCGAGCTGCCGATGAAGCCGTTGGCACCGAGAATGAGGACGCGTAGGGGCATGGATGTGGTGTCCGATTAACCACGAAATCCCGTAAATGACACGAAAGAACCTCTCGCCGTCCAAAGACGAAAAGGCCCGCACCCTGGCAGGGGTGCGGGCCTCGCGGGCAGCAAGCTTAGAACAAGATACCGGTCTCGATGGCGAATCGCGCCTGGGAGGTGCTGGATCCGGTCTTGCCGAAGGCCAATCCCCGGGTGGTCGACGAGGCCCCTACGTAGGAGAATTCGCCGCGCACGAAGAGGACACCCACCTGGTAGGTCGGCGTGATCGTGAAGGACCATGCACTGCTCCCCGCACCGTAGAGGAGGTTGGCCGAGCCGTCGGTCGGGCTGCCCGAGGACCAGATGTCCTCGACGCGTCCCGAGAGGTTCCAGGAGGTGTTCGGGATCGCGTAGTTGACGAGGACGCCGAAGCCCGAGGTCGACGTGTCGGCGACTCCGATCGACGCGGAATTGCCTGAGTCCGCGTACTGGTAGTACGCCTGTGCGGTCCATGCGCCGGCCGTGTAGGAATAAATGGCGTCAATGATCGCTTTGTCGTTGTTCTGGATCTCGGGCGTCGCAGAGGTTCCATAATCCGTCGTCCCGAGGTTGCCCCCGCCTACGACCTCGAACGTATTGGCGGAATTGATCGTCCAGGTGATGGCGCCCGTGGCCCAGTTGAAACGGTCCGAGTAGAACCCGTCATTCCAGGAGACATTGAACAGGACCGGTCCTGCGGTGTAGTTGGCCTGGACGCCGCGGCTGATGAGCGGTTCCTGGTTCCAGAGGAGCCCCCTAGAGATGTTCATGTTCTCATAGGTGAACCCATACTCGGCGCCGATCAGGGTCGGCAATTTTCCGGCCTCGACCGAGAAGTTGCCGCTCACGAGCTTTAGGTAGCCCAAAGGAAGGGCGCCAAACGTGGCGCTGTTCGTGTTGCCGGCCGAAAGGTAGGGCACGCCGATCGTCGGGAAGGAATACGCTCCCGCATCGAGGAAGAACTGGAACGCGCCGTCCACCTTCTGCACGAAGACCTGGGCGTTGCTGATGTCGGAGATCGCATCCTTCTCACCCGCGAACACGGGCGTGTCGGCCAGCGCAATGGCCGTCACGGCACCCGAGACGTAGATTTTGCCAAAATCAGGAATGTCAAAGCTCTCGGGCTTAACATTAACGGCCAAGGGACCCTCCATGGATGGAGTGGAGACCGGCGAGGTCGGTGCGGCTGCGGGTGCGGCGGGTGCCGCAGCAGCAGCCGGCGCCGCTGCCGCAGGGGCCGTTGGGGCTGCCGGAGCCGCTGTCTGCGCTCGAATCGAGACTGCACCTAGGAGCACGGAGCTGATAAGGCCGGCTGTGCGGAGCGTATTACGCTGTATTTTAACGATTTGGGTCATTTGTAGTGGTCTGTGGTTTGTCTGGTAGGTATCGGACTGACGCTAGGCTCTCCGCCCCTTTGGCGGGCCGGTCTCCCGTTCAACAGCACGATTCCTGCCAAGTTAACAAAACATTAAAAATTGTCCGATTTGGGCCCATGGGACGGATTTGGCGAAAAAATTCCTGTATCAATGTCCAATAAACAATTCCTGTGTTATATCATATCGCCGAAGGATCTTGGCGTTTTTTTAGGTACCATTGTCATTAAGATTTCGTTTTTTTCGCGAATTTTGCGCACCGGATAAAATTTCGCGTCTCGAAGCCATAGATAAACATCACGACAATTTTAAAAAAATTGCGTGGGCGGAACAGGGACGGGGAGGCGCATGAGTCGGGCGGGCTGCCTGCAAGGCCTAGCTCACAAAATCGGCGGGAACGCGAAGGAAGATACGAAATCTATATGCTCCGTTAACTGTTGTTGATGACGTGTTAATCGCCGCCGGTATCGGGTGTGCTCTATAGGCACCCATGCGTCTCCAAAGTTTTCATACCGCACCGCGGGTTTCTGATTCACGGCCGGCCTCGACTCCCGGGTTTTCCGGTCTCCACGCTGACGCTTGGCGGAGCCTGGTGGCGCCCGCATCACGGTATTCCAATCGGAGGCTCAGGCCCGCGCTCGCGGATCTACGGAGATGACGAAGGTACTTGTCATCGACGATGAGCCGCAGATCCGGCGCCTTCTCCGGCTGACGCTGGAGTCCGACAAATATTCCGTCCGTGAGGCGGACGATGGGCGGATGGGGCTCATCGAGGCGGCGGGCTTCCGTCCAGACCTGATAGTCCTTGATCTCGGCCTTCCCGACATGCCCGGCCAGGATGTGCTTAGGCGCCTTCGTGAATGGACCGAGGTGCCTGTGCTGATCCTTTCCGTCTGCACGGGTCAATATGAGAAGGTTTCCGCGCTGGACTCCGGTGCGGATGACTATCTAACCAAGCCGTTCGATTCATCGGAGTTTCTGGCGCGCCTTCGCGTGCTCGTCAGGAGGCAGCATTCGGCCACGGAACCCGTGATCATCCGATTTGGCGCGGTGCAAGTGAACCTGAGCGCCCACGTCGTCACCAAGGGAGACCAGGAGGTTTCGCTGACGGCGATGGAATACGCCCTCCTGCACCTCCTCATTACGAACCGCGGAAAGATCGTGATGCACAAGAACATTTTGCGGGAGCTTTGGGGTCCGCGTTTTGAGAACCATACAAACTATCTCCGGGTTTATATGCGGAGGCTCAGGCAGAAGCTGGAGGAGAATCCGGAGCAGCCCAGGTTCCTCACCACGGTGTCCGGATTTGGCTACCGGCTTCTGGATAAGGACCTCTACATCGAGACCCTGCCCCGCCCCTCCCTTTCGGCCTGAAAGCCGTCACACGGTGGTACGTTGCCTCGCTAACCTAGAAAACAATACATGAATAAACGCTTCCTCGCGCTGCTGGCATTGTCAGCGGCGGCAGTTGGTCTTCCCGGGATCTGCCGCGCAGCTCCCTCGACCGAATTTATCCCCGCCTCGGCCTCGATTGCGTCGGAATTCACTCACAAATCCAGCGCGGATGACATTCAAATCATGACCATCGCGCCGTCGGAAAACGTGACAATTCTGGGCGAACTCAAGATTCAGGGAGATTCAGACGCCTCGCTTCACGACTTGATGATCGCCGCGTTGGACGCCGCAAAGGCACAGGGCGCTGACTTTCTGGCGCTCGCCAGTCCAGGATCCCAGCCTACCCTGTGGGTGGGCAAGATGGTGCCGGCAGGCCACGGGCGCTCGATGTTCGTAGCCGGGCCCGTTCAAGGCTCCGAAGTCAACCGGATTGCCTCTATCCCTCACGGGGGCACGGGCTCAATCAGCCTCATTGTTGGAAGGTTCGTTCGAAAAGCTGCATAGCCCGCCAGCAAAAGCATATCAGGAAAGGCCCGGGAATCCCGGGCCTTTCTTTTTGGGGCGGGGCTTCGGCACCCGATCGCGATGAACGCAATCGCGCACTTCCCGTGGCCGGCTCCTTCAGGTGACGACGTCCACGTGAATTCCCGCCGTTCAACGATTCTCGTCGGGCGTCTTTTCGCATGGAACGATGGGGAGGAAGATTGCGAACCGTGCCCCGCCGGACGCCTTGTTTTCAGCCACGATCTCGCCGCCCTGGGCTGCCACGAGCCGGTGGGCAATCGAAAGGCCAAGGCCAAGGCCGCCGCCGCGGACGGTGCTCCCTCGCTGGAACTTCTTGAAGAGGCGGGCCATCAGCTCGGGAGGAATGCCCGGCCCCTCGTCCTCCACCGAGAGGAAAACCCTGTTGCGCACCGCGTCCATCCCGGCGCGAAGGACGATCGGTTTTGCAGCAGGGGTGTAGAGTGCAGCATTCAACAGAAGATTGTCCAACGTCTGCACCATCAACGGGGCATCGGCGCGCAGGAGCGGAGTATCGTCCGCCACATCTATAGTGACCGTCCGACCGGTTAACATGTCCCGCGTCTGCAAAGTCGCCTCGTTGAAGAGGTCCCGGGCATCGCACCAATCGAGGTGAGCCTTTAGGAGACCCGATTCCAGACGGCTCTCGTCGAGGAGGTTTCCGACTAGCCGATCCATTCGATGGGTGGCCTGACCGATTTCGCTCGCGAGGTACGCCTGCTCATCCGAAGCCTTATCAAGAAGCATGGTTGCCGCCGAACGAAGCGCCGTGAGGGGGGTGTTCAGTTCGTGCGAGACGCTGTCAAAGAGGGCGCGGTGGAGGCGTTCGGATTCCGCCAGCTGCCGCTCGCGCTCTTTGGCCGCCCCGACCTGCTCGCCCTGGGTCCGAATGCGGGCTGTGAGCTCGCTAATGACCAAAGCGACACAGATATAGGTGACAAACAGGGCTATGTCCTCGGCACCTATGATTCGAAACGTGTAGCGCGGCGGGATGGTAAAAAAGTCCCACGCCATCGCGCTCAGCACCGCGGCGGCGATCACGGGGCCCCGCCTCCTGACCCTGAGGCTCAGGGCCACCACGCCCAGGAGGTAGATGTAGCTGAAGGCACGATATCCCGGCGGCCAACCCCAGGCAACGATCGTCAACCCGGCTATCACCAGGGCAACCTCCACGTATTCCCTGACGTGCGAGCGGCGTTTCTTCGAGTGGAATTCACCCTCGGATGATTGGGGCATTTTGCTGGGCTGCCTTGCGCTGTGGACCCTACCAAGGCGAAGAAAGCGCAAAGTAAGCCGTCATCGGCATCTTCCAAGGTTTGACGGGGAGCATGGATTCATCCCGGGCCATCGCCGTTACAAGGGTTCCGAAAAACCCGGCGGAACCTCCGAAATGCCAAGCCTTGGATCATGGTGGGGGAAGAGGGACGAGCGCGAAGTCTCGAGCTGATCCCCATTTGCGGGGACTTATCCCCTTTCCGGGGGTTTCTCCCCCCTTAGAAGTGATAGGTGAGGTCACACATGAAGGTCAGCTGGGAATTCTTCAGGCCGTTGTCGTATGCGCCGTGCATGATCTCAGGGGCACCGGAGAAGTTGTCGGGACCGCTTGAGCTCTCGAGGGCATTGGCTTTGAAGCTGTGGTCGAAGCGGAGCTCAGGCCGGAACACCATCAGCTTGTTCATCCACCAGGTGATTCCAACACTCCCCTCGTAATAAGGCGAGGAGTAGCCCGACCGGCTGCCGTCGGGGTCATCCCACCATTCGTTGCGGACGGTAAAGAAGGCTCTGGGCGAGATACGGAAGCACGTGTAGTTTAGGAGGCCTCCTGCCCAGACGTAACCATCCTTGGTCGGGTAGAACCCGTCCACGAAGGGCACGTAGGACGTAGGCACCGTCGAGGCGCCCTTCTGATACATGTACTGAAGCTCGAACGTGGTCCAAACGGTGTCGTTGAACTTGTGGCTGTAGCTCTCAATGCACTCCTGGAGATTGTTGAAACCAAAGTGGCCGTTGTTGAGCGAGTTCATCCCGACGTAGAACGAGTCTTGTCCCCCCGGGGCTATGTATTGAACCATTACCGAAAGGGTTGGCTGAACGCCGGGGTCCTTTGCCCAAGGTGCGATGTCGACGCCGTCGGCCAATCCAATCTGGAGCAGCCAGTTCTTGTCGAGCTTCGTACTGGTCCAGATTCCCCATGTCGTGTAATCGTCGAAACTATATACGAGCGAGTGGCTGGCCATCAGGTTGTTTGGAGCAAGTTGTTGCTCGATGTCAGGCAACGAAATGATTCGCCCGACGATGATATTTTCGCCCTGGGCTATGGTCGGTATGTATAGGTTGTAATAGACCATCGGCGTGTCGAAGCCGCTGTACTTGTTCTTATAGAAAAGATTCTGGTCGTTGATATAGCCTTTGGAGGCCATGAACCGGTAGTCCAACCCGTAGAGAAGCGCTATCCGGAAGCCCCAATCTACGTTTTCGGTCTGGTTCTCGTCCGCCATGCGTTCTATATAGAGGACATCCTGGTCGTTTTCGACGTGGTTTCCCCGCTCATCATAGACCTCGGGGTAATTTGAGACCTGGCTTGGACCCGTGTTTTTCGATGTGCTGATGTTTCCGCTCTCGGTGATCCAGCCATAAAGCTGGATGCGGCTGTTGTACCATGCCTGGCCGTCGGGACCGTCATAGATGGCCTGCATCAGCGGATAGGGGCTGTCTCGCAGGGCACCCGGGTCGCCGATGACGTTTGGACCCCCGCCGAGCTGCCAGTCTTGGTCCGCAAAAGGCGGGCTGTCAAAGGGAGGGTCGCCGATGCGGCGCGAAGGCGCCGGAGGTGGGGACCCGGGAGGCGGGGGCGTGGGTGCGACGTAACACGGGGTGGCGAGTTGCTCGAGTTCTGCCTCTCCAAGCCTCGACCAGAAGTCCTTGTTGGCCTTCTTGCCATAGGGCCGCGGTGTCGGCGCAGCGGCGGCCGCGGGAGTCGCCGGCGCTGCTGGCGCGGAGGCGGCGGCCGCAGGAGTCGTTGGAGTGGATGTCTGTCCGTTCGCCGGCGCCACGGTTGCCAGGCTGGCGATCCCCAAGGCAGCAAGACCCAGGGTCCCGCGCATAAACCCCGCAATACCGGAGCCGGTTTCGATGGTTTTCGTTATCATTCAGATGGTGTTTGTTCTATTGCTTACGGTTGGTTGGACTTGGCATCTGCAGGAGAAATCCTAGACCGGAAGCGAGTGACCGTGCGCAGGGGCATCCAATCTCGCCATCAATGTTCCCGTCCGCCTGTCGACAATTTCCGGCCCGACAATGGGAGCATCGCCGCCATCGCGCCAAATGGATGCTCCCTTCGGGGTATATTGCCGGGAGAATTTGCAGTGAAGGCACATTCCCAGACGCACCTACCGGTGCTGGCGCATGGCGGCTTCCTTCTGTAACTTCTTTTTTTCTCCCCAATGAACGGGGTTGTTAATCGATCCTGCCGCTTCAAAAGGCGCCTCGCCAAAACGCCTTTCCTTCAGCGCATATAAAATTCGGGAAGCGTACAGTTGGCTAAGCATTATCATTTTGTATTGTCGCGAGTTGCAATTTGACCCGAAAAATCACGGTTATATAAGATACGGTCCGTATCTATAGCGCCGCATGTGCCAGCACTCATTAATAGGGAGTTAACAACTTCACTCTCGCGATAATATAGAGTTAACAGCCTTCATCGAACTGAGCCGAATGAGCGTGGATGGCATCCATCTTTCCGAATCGCCCCGTCGGAAAATCGGCCGCGCACCCGCCGGAATTGGAAATGAATTCGCCAGATGGATCACCAATGGCGGGCGGGCACTGGGTGCCCGCACTCAAAGCCGGCCCGGGCCCGGCAATCCCCGGGAAAAGTGCGGCGCGCCTCTCTCCCGCCCCCCGGCCGACTTTGTTCACGGGCAAGGGAGGCGAGCAATCCGCCCGCTGCGTCAATCGGCTCTGCTCACGGGGGCCGATCGCTGAAAGGCCCAGGGGCTGATGGCCGCGCCCCTCAACGGCGGAAGCGCCCGTTTTTCGCCAGGGATGCCTTGATCCCGGATTCAGTCGTGACGGGCCTCTTAGAAGTGATAGGTGATGTCGACGCCCCCGGTTAGCGGCTGGTTGCTGACGACGCGGTTAAAGGCCGCAGAGGGCTGTGTCTCGGAGTACAAATATTCAAGGGAGGCCTGCTTGTTGAAGGCGTTGTTCACGAACAGGGACGCGCTCCATTCGTTGTTCTGAGACTCAATACCCACCCTGAAATTGGTGAGTTCATAACCCGGCAGCTGGCTGTATTCCCCGCTCTCCACGTAGTTGGGGTAATACAGAAAACTCAGGGAGTAGCGCGGCCCGACGTAAACGGTCTCGGCCTCGGCCTTGAGCCTGTATTTGTTCAGGAAGGGCGTCGAATAGGAGAGACTCAGGTTCCCGTTGACGGGAGCGACATCCGGCAGCACATCGGTGGGCGCGATGATCCAGTGCGGCCCTCCATCCAGATTGTCATGCAGGTATCCGACGGAGCCCGCGAGTTCGAATCCACCGCCCAATAGTGCGCGCACTTCGACGTCGCCGCCATAGATCGTGGCCTTGTTGCCGTTGATATTGAAAGCCCAGTCGTCGGGATACGCCAGGAGTTGGATGTGGCTCCAATCCTCATAGTAAAGGCTCGCATTGACCATCAGGCGGCGCCCGAGCCACCGGGTCTTTGAGCCTATCTCGTAGCTCCAGACCGAGTCCGGGTTGTACGTGGAAGGCCACTTGCCCGAGGTATAATTCATACCCGCGAAAGACGCGGCCCAAACCCCGGTGGTCGGATACGCGGCGTTGCCGCCGCCGGGACGGAACCCTTCCGCCACTGACGCGTATGTCGTCATGTCGCTGCTGAACTCGTAGGACAGGTTGAACTTTGGATCCTCCACCGACTCCGACTGGGTTACGCCGCTTTGAACCGACGGTGTCGCGGCCCCAAGGGCCGACCCCCATCCGCTGATGGTCGAGGCGAATTGATAGTCGTAATCTGTCACGCGCAAACCCACGCTGGCCTTGAGATTCTTGGTCAGCGCGTACGTCGCGTTCCCGTACAATGCATACTGTTCCATCGTGGTGGGCGAATACGCATCAAACCAATTGGGCGTCGTTGCCGGAGCCCCCGTGCCAATATCCATGAAGGAGGTGTAGTTCGGTGTCGTGCCGGCAAAATTCCATGTGGCCCAGTAATGGGTGAAATAGGCGCCGGTCACCCATTGAAGCTTCCCCTTATCCGTTGATGCGAACCTCAGTTCCGTGCTGAATTGATTGGTGGGGTCATCTTCGGTCCCGTAGGCCTCGCCGGTTCCTGAAGGGCCGTAGTATCCCGGATTCGGGAGACCGTAGTTGGCAAAGTAGGCCAATGCCTGGTCCGGGTTGTCGAACATCTCGCTGGCCTCTTCGGTCTGTGTTGAACGGCGGGCCCAGTATGCGGTCGTCAGGGTCACATCGAAGGAATCGAAGCTGTAGTTGATGTTGAGCCCTTCGATGATTTCCTTGTCGGTCTTCGGTTCCGGGATATTGAAGACCTCGTAATGCGTCAGGGTGCCCGGAAATTGGTCAAAGGCGCTGATGCCGGTCTGGTTGTCGCCCATATAATTGCCTGAAAGCGTGATCGCCAGGCGCTTGGTCGGCTTCCACAGGATGATTCCGCGCAACGTGTCATACTGATCGGAATTCGACTGCGGAAATCGCTGCTGGATGGGTGCAGCCTGGACATCGCCGCGGATGGCGCCCGTGGGATCCACCAGAGGGAAGGGATAGACCACAATTCGGTCAATCCAGCCGCTCGTGTAGGCCTCCGTGGCCACAATGCGCACAGCCAGCTTGTCCTGAATCACAGGAATGTTGAGCATGACATTGTCGGCATGATTGAAGCCGCCACCTTCGGTTCCCGACAGGGTGCTCTGCGCCATGCCCTGGAACCCGCTCAAATCAGGCTGGTTGGTGATCAGCTTGAACGTACCGCCCATCGATCCCGAGCCATAGAGGGTGCCCTGCGGGCCGCGCAGAACCTCGGTCCGATCAATGTCAAATAGCGGAGGAGTGAGGACCACCTTGCCGTTTTGGGCGCCCGCCGGGGCCGTCAGGGCTGTATCATCGAGGTAGAACCCGACCGTTGGGGAGTTGCCCCCGCTCGATGTCATGCCCCGCATCTCGAATTCGGTCTGGCCTGGTCCGTTGCTCTTCAACGAGACGCCGGGCGTTTCCTGGGCCAGGGCGGTAACGTCGACGATGCCGCGATTCTCCAAATCCTCCGCCGGCTCCACCGCCATGCTGATCGGCGTGTCCTGCTCCGTCCCGACCTGCTTTTCGGCGGTGACCTTGACCTCATCGAGGTGCAACACGCTATACCCCGCAGAACGATCCAAGCCCGAACTCTGGTCTGCGGGCGCAGGATTCGCGGTCGCGGTCGCCGCAGGCGGGGACGCCGGATCCGGCGCGGGCGTTGCGGAAGCGCTTGTCTGGGCATAGCAGGCGCCGACCGTCACAATGGCTGCGGACGCGGCGGCTATGAGTCGTATCGATTTCATCGTTTTGCGGTTTCTTGGTATTTCGGTATGCAAAGGGTCCGAATCGGCGCGCGCGAATCCATCGGTCCCGGCCGGTATTGGATGTGCGAATACTAATGGCGCCGGAGCACGCCACCTAGTTAAGTTGCCGCACGAGCACGCTATCTTTTTGTTAAACCGCCCGCCCCTGATCCGCTTCCCTGGCGACCGCCCGGTTCCGCGCCAGGAATTCGGGATCAGTCGAGCGGCGCAATGGGCATCTGCTTCATCATCAACCGGCGCCGGGCCGGTCGGGCTTGGTATGGGCGTATCCGACACGGCCCCACGAGGGAGCGGGCCAAATGCCAATGTTGATTAAAGGGGCGTTAACAGAAACCGGCGGGCAACAATACGAGGTGAACCCGAAAGGGATCACCACCGCGCGGCGCGCAGCAGCCGCGCGCTGAACAACGCCGAAAAACCGCCGTCAATCGGGACCTCCGGGCCCGGCGCCGCGCGTTTTTCCCGCCCGCGCTCAGTGGCGCTTGTGGGACATGAGCAGGAAGAGCACGAAGAAGAGGCCGATCCAAGAAAGGACGAGCGCCCCGATCAGGAGCACATTGTGGCCCCGGCCCTTCCAGGGCTGCGGCGCACGCAGACGCTCGTCGCGGTGGGTGATCTCGACCTTGTCCAGGTGGTCGAGCTCGTCCTTCATTTCCGCCGCGCTCTGGAAGCGTCTCTTCGGATCTCGCTCGAGCGCGTGGAGGATCACCTCCTCCAGCGCGGGATTGAGCTCGGGATTTATCTTCCTCGGCGCCTCCGGGTCGCCGGTGACCCGCGCGTTCATGACAATGTACGGGCTTTCACCCTGGAACGGCGTCGAACCGGTCACCATCTCGTAAAGGATGGCTCCCAGGCTGTAGATGTCGCTCCGGTGATCGCCCCTCTTCCCGCGGACCTGCTCGGGCGAGATGTAGTCCGGCGTTCCGAGCGCCGGCGTCAGCCCGACGAAGGTCAGGCGGCGGGCCGTCTCGACCCGCGCGATGCCGAAGTCAAAAAGGCGCAGGCTCCCGTCCTTGCAGACCATGACATTCTGCGGCTTCAGGTCCCGGTGCGCGATGCCGTTCTTGTGGAGGTACTCGAGCGCGTCGCAGATCTGGCTCCCGTAGGCCACGGCCTCTCCCTCGGAGAGGCGTTCCCGCTTGGTGATGATCTCGGCGAGCGTCTTCCCCTCGAGGAATTCCATGACCAGGTAGGGCCGGCTCTTCGTCTCCTCGACCTTGATGACCTTCAGGATCGCCGGGTGGTTGAGCCGGGCGCCGATCTCCTCCTCGCGCTGGAAGCGCTCGAATCCGGCAACGTCGCTCTCTAGCGTCATCAAAGGGACCTTGATCGCCACGGTCTGGCCGGTCTTGCGGTCGTTCGCCTTGAAGATGGAGGCCATGTTGCTTCGGGCCACGAGGTCCGTGATCTCGAACCGGTGGTCGAGGAGCCGGCCGGGACCGACCTCGCTGGCCCCGCTTGCGACCGCGGCGGCGGCCACCGCCTTCTTGCTCGGCGTCACGTCCCCCAGGGTCGAGCTCGCGGTCTGCGCGACCTGCTCCCAATTGCGCACTTCAATCAGCTGCAGGGACACGTTGTCGTCGCTTCCCCTCTTCTGGGCCAGGGCCACCAGTTCCTTGCAGGCGTCATAGGGGTGCGACCGGCAGATGATCTCCCGCATCTCCTCGTCGAGGACGAAGGCGTGCAGCCCGTCCGTGCACTGGAGCACGAAGTCGCCGTGGTGGAGGAGCTGCGTCGCAAAGTCGGCCTGGCAGAAGGCCTCGGCGCCGAGGCTTCGCGTCAGCTCGCTCCTCTTGGGGCTCGCCATCGCCTGCCGCTCGAGGAGCATGCCGAGCTTCACCGGAACCGAGGTCGCCACGTGGTCCGTCGTCAGGCGGCGGATCGTCTTCTGGCGGATGAAGTAGGAGCGGGTGTCGCCGACATTGGCGACGCACACGGCCCCGTCCCGGAAAAGGGAGCCCACAAGGGTCGTCGCCATCTTCCGGCCCTTGAACTCCGAAAACGACTTTTCGTGCACCGCCGTGCACGCCGATGTGAACATCCGGCGCAGGATGGCGTAGGGCTTCATCTCGCCAGGCGCCGCCTGGAACTCACGGATCGCCACTTCTACCGCCGTTCGGCTCGCAACCTCACCATTTTCATAGCCCCCCACCCCGTCGGCGAGAAGGGCCACGCTCCCCTGCTTCTCACGGGTCAGGGGGTCGGGCGACTCCCAGAAATCCAGCCAATCCTCATTGACGAGGCGAACGGGGCCTATGGAGGTGAGACGGGCGTAGCGCAGTCGCATGATTGGGGAAAATGAAATGGCCCCGCTTGCGTGGCGCAGGCGGGGCCATCGAACTCTTTAGGACAGTCAGGTCAAATCAAACTGCCGGCTTGGCGGTGAGGATCATCTCCTTGCCGCGGACCTTGCTGCTCCTGGCGAAGTAGATCCATCCGTAGATGCCCCAGACTGCGGCCACGCCAAGGGCGATGTAGGGTTCCTTTACACTCATCCCCGCGACGGTCCAGGGTCCGATGAGGTAGAACAGCATGCAGGCGAGGTTGGCCAGGAGCCCGAACACCGGCACGACCAAGTGCTTGAAACCGTTGAACATGTGGTGTTCGCGGAAGGCCACGATCGCCACGATGCAGGTGGTCATGTAGAGGAGGAACGTGCCGAAGTTGCTGATGAGCGTGATGATCAGCAGCGTGTTTGGCAGCTTGGCATAGGTCTCGGGAGCAAAGATCCCGAAGCTGTACCAGATGTTGTGCTTGTCCAGGGCCGAGGGCGTCGAGCCGCCGAGATAGACCGAGACCGTGATGATACCGATCACGACCGAGATGATCGCGAGCGTCCAGATCGAGCGGTGCGGCGACAGCGTCCGGCCGTGGAGCATGCCAAAGTGCGAGGGCACCTCCTCATCGCGGCCCATGGCGTAGGTCACCCGGGCGCCGGTATTTAGGCACGCAAGCGTGGTCCCGATGAGGGCCAGGAAGACCGTAAAGGCCTGCACGAGCATGAAGGCCCGGCCCGCCTGGTAGCTTCCAAAGAGCCAGGTTCCGACGATGACCATCATGTCGCCTATGGGCGCCCCGGAGCCCGAGGCGGTGGGCAGCGTGTAGCCGTTGTGCAGGAAGTAATTGGCCGCGAAGTATTCGATCAGGTAGCAGATCGCGCCCTGGATCACGAGCGAGAGGAGCACGGCCCGTCCGATGTCCTTCTTGGGATTCTTCGCCTCCTCACCCATGGAGGTCACCGATTCGAATCCGACGAGGATCAGGATCGCGACGCAGGCCTGGATGAAGACGAAGTTGAAGCTGTGCGGCCCTATGACCGACTTTGCGGTCGGGTGGAAGTTGAAGGTGGTCACCTTCGTGGTCGGATCCGTGGTATAGGCGTCGCTCACCGCGTAGCTTACGGTGAAGGGGGCGGCGAGCTTCGGGTCCGTCACCGCCTTGCCGTCCTTGTCCGCCGGAACCGGGTTGCCGTCCTTGTCCGTCTGGTCGGCCATCTGGTAGACCGGCTGGCCCTTGTCGTCGACCGTCGGCTTGTTGTTCGCGTCGAGGACGGGCATAGGCGCACCCTTGTCGTCCTTAACCGTGTCCTGGAACACCTGATAGTTGACCGCGACACCGTTCGAGAGGTGGTAGCCGACCGATCCGTCGGCGTGCTTCGTCCGATAGGCAATCGCCATGACCGAGAAGACCAGGAGCGCGGAGATCTGGATGATGTTGATCGCCATGTTCACCGCCGTCGTGCCCGTGACGCCGCGGAACGCGATGTAGGCGACGCCAAGCGAGAACACGACGCAGAAGAGGATCATGAACAGCGGGCTGTTGTAATTGGCGCTGAACGTGTCCGGCCAAAACTGGTTCAGCAGGTATCCGGCGAGGATCGCCGTGACGCCGACCATGCATCCCGGGTAGACCCAGTAGTAGAGGTGGCTCGCCCAGCCCGTGAAGAACTTGGCCACGCGCGCAAACTTGAAGGCCTTCGTCTTCGAAAGGAACGCCTGCTCGGCGTAGAAATAGGAGGATCCTGCACCCGGATAGAGCTTGGACAGTTCCGCGTAGCTGACCGCGGTTGCCAGACACAGCAACAGGGCTGCAACGATACCAAGCCACATCGAGGCACCCGCTGCGGGCGCGCCGTAAAGGGCCTGTTCTTGGTAGGTGAGCCACAGGAACGCGCCGGGCGCGATCAGGGCCATCGCATTGATGGTCAATCCGGTGAGGCCCAGAGTGGGCTTCATCGTGGGAGTGTTAGTGGTTGGAGCAGGCATGGTTCGTGGGATTCAGGCTGATATCGACTTGGGGCGTTGGTTTAGTGGGACGATGCGGATCTGCGGTGAGGTGATGACTTAACGCGGATTTAATATCCGCCGGGTCCACATAGCCGCTTGTGTGCCAATGGAATGATGAAAATGAGATTAATTCTTACTTGTTATGCGTTAATATCTTATTAAAGGCATTGGCCTCTTTTTTACCCCAAATCCGCCGTTTCCTTCGGCCTTAACTCGGATCGGAAGGGGAAGCGGCTGGCGCCCGGCCATGATTCATAAGTCGACCCATGCCGCATTCATACACCGAGGTTCCATGGACCACGGAGGCGGTCCCGGTGCAGGGCTCTTAGCGACGGGCCTTTGGCCATGACCCATCGCCGGGCCCGCCTGCCGGATGGATGCCGGGTGAAGGGCGCCTGGTTGGGCGGACCCGGGCTGGCCCGCTAATTTTTTCATAACCTGACCCTTCAAGCGCTCGCGCGAATCCGTCCCGGGCCCCTGGGCCCGCCTTCAAGGCAGCCCTCCGCAATCGGGTCGTCTCCTATCTCGGCGGCGCGGCACCTCCTGCGGAGAGGGCCATAATGTCCGTTTCCCGATCGAAGTCTCGTTTTTTCCCCGGGCATGGCTTTTATCGACAGGATGCTGCGCCTTCTCAGCGGTCTTCTCTTTGTCACGGCATTGGTCGCCTTGGTGCTGCTGCTTTGTTCCGATTTCACCCACCAATTCGAGCCCCGCGTCTATCATCAGAAGACCGGGGCATCCGCATTGGTGTTTGTCGGAGCCTCTTTCATCTGTCTTCAGCTCAGTGCGACGCCAGGTTGGAAAGCGAAATTGAAGGGCGTGCTCCTCGGACTGGCATTCGTGCTCTGGGGCGGAGAGCAGTTTCTTCCGGCGGGACCGTTCATGACGGCCGTCGACAGCGCCGTCATCACCATTTTTGTCGTCGATCTGGGATGGGTGATCCTGGGGCGCCTTCGCCGAACGGAGGAAGCCGGCGCTCCTGGTTCAAGCAGGAGGCCGTAGAGGGGTGTCGCGGATTCGCCGCCCCAGCCTCCGGGCAGAGGACGGCGACCGCGCTCGGCGCACCGTCAACCGAGCACCCGCCCGACTTCAGGGCCGGGCGTTCGCAATCCGCGCCATTCGGGGCGGGTGATCTCGAGCGCTCCATCGCCGGTGGCCACAACCAGCGGGGAAACCGACAATATCTCACCGGGAGTCCCTTTTCTGCCAAGCGTCGCCGGCGAATCGCACTCGGCCCACCAGACCATGAGGCGCACCTCGCCCAGATCCGTGAATGCGCCGGGATAGGGGTCGGTGACCGCGCGGACCAGGTTGAAGATCTGCCGCGAGGATCTCGACCAGTCGATGCGTCCGTCCTCGGGCTTTCGCCCCCCGAAATACGTCGCCTTCGAGGCGTCCTGCGGCGTCTCGACGGCGGTTCCCGATAGGAGCGCATCGATCTGGCGGGCCAGCACCTTCCTTGCGCACGGGAGCACCTTCCGGAAAGCCTGCTCGGCCGTGTCCCTGGGACCGATGTCGACCCCGTCCTGATCCACGATGTTGCCCGCATCCGGCTCCTTCACCATCCGGTGGAGCGTCATCCCGATCCGGGGCTCGCCGTTGAGGACCGCCCAGTTGATCGGCGCGCGGCCGCGGTACCTCGGCAGGAGCGATCCATGCATGTTGAAGGCGCCGAGGGGGGCCAGCCCGAGGACCTTCATCCCTATCATGTTCCTGTAGTAGACCGAAAGGATGAGGTCGGGGCGCATGGCCGCGATGCGCTCCCTCCATTCCGGGGTGCCCACCCGCTCGGGCGTGTGGACGGGGATCCCCTTCTCCCGGGCCGCGAGCGCCGGGGTCTTGAACCAGATCTTCTCGTTCGGATTGTCCTCGTGGGTGATGAGGGCGACGACATTGTCCCCGCGCTCAAGGAGCAGCGAAAGGCAGTCGTGGCCGACCTCGCTGTAGCCGAAGAAAAGAATCCTGGGGGCGGGCATCTGCGGGGCCGTCCGCCTATTCCGGGGTCTCGATCATTTCCCGGACGAAGTAGCGCTGGCGCACGCGGACGACCTGGTAGGTCCGGCCGACGTATTCCCCGATGAGACCGATGCCGACCATGGTCACGCTGATCAGGAAGAACAGGATGCCAAAGAGCGTGAACAGCCCGCCCTCCTCCGGCCCCAGGATAAGGCGGCGAAGCGCAAGAACGACCATGAGCAGGAAGCTCCCCGCCGCGCATGCGATCGAAACCATCGTGAAGAGCTGGAGCGGCGCCAGGGAGAAGCCGGTGATCAGATCGAAGTTGAGGCGGATCAGCATGTAGAAGGAGTAGTTCGAGACACCGGCGTTGCGCTCCTCGTGCTTGACGCCCACCTCCGTCGGGTTGCCCGAGAAGCTGTAGGCGAGCGCCGGGATGAACGTGTTGTTGGCCCCGCTCCGCACGATCGCCTCGATGATCGGGCGCTTGTAGGCGCGCAGCATGCAGCCCTGGTCCGTCATCTCGATCGACGTCGTGGCGCTTCGCACAAAGTTGATGAGACGGGAGGCCAGCGTCCGGAAGAGGCTGTCCTTCCTGTTGATCCGGAATCCCCCCACGTAATCGTGGCCGGCCTCGATCAGCGCGAGGAGCTTCGGGATCTCCTCCGGCGGGTTCTGCAGGTCGGCGTCGAGGGTCACGATCACCTGGCCGCGGACCCTTTCGAATGCCGCCATGATGGCCATGTGCTGGCCGTAGTTCGCGTTGAAATCGATGATGCGGGTGACCTCGGGCCTGGCCGCGAACTGGGCCCTGAGGAGCGCAAGGGAGGTGTCGGCGCTCCCGTCGTTCGTGAAGATCACCTCATATTTGCGGCCGAGCCCGTCCAGCACCGGGTAGAGCCTCGCGAAAAGGATCGGGAGGTTGAGCGCCTCGTTGTAGACCGGGATGACAATGGAGATTTCGGGAACCGCGCTCATGCTTTCAGGTGGGTTTGAAGGACCGCGGCCAGCGCCCGCACCACGCGGCTGACGTCGGAGCGGGTCATGGCTGGGAAAAGGGGGAGCGTGAGGAGGTTGCGCCCCGCATATTCGGCGTGGGGAAAGTCCCCCGGCTTCCAGCCCAGGCGCCGGTAGAGCGTGAAGAGATGGAGGGCCGGATAGTGGACCCCGGTGCCGATCCCCCTCTGGCGCAGGTCCTCCATGATTGCGGCCCGGGGCGCGTCGATCCGGTCCTCGGGCAGGGCGACCTGGAACATGTGCCAGTTCGAATCCGCGAAATTGGCGACGGGGAGCCCCAACCCGAGCGCCCGGACCGCGGGCGCCTCGAATTCCTCGAAATAGGCCCGGGCCAGCTCGCGGCGCTTCGCCGTGAACTCCGCAAGGTGGGGAAGCTGGCCGAGCCCGATCCGGGCGGCCACGTCGGTCATGTTGTATTTCCCCCCGACCAGCTCCACGTCCATCCCGTCGTGGCCGGTCCGGACGACGCCCTGAAGCCGGTACTGCTCCGCGAGCTTCGCCTCGCGCTCGTCGTTCATCACGAGACAGCCGCCTTCCGAGGTCGTGATGTTCTTGTTCGCGTGAAAGCTAAAGGAGACCAGGTCCCCGAATGAGCCTATCCTCCGTCCCTTCCAGGTGCTTCCGAAGGATTGGGCCGCATCCTCCACGACCCTGAGCCCGTGATGGGCCGCGACCGCATTCAGCCGGTCGCGGTCGACGGGAAGCCCGGCGAGGTCCACGGGAATGATCCCCCGCGTGCGCGGCGTCAAAGCCCGCTCGACCCGGTTCAGATCGATTTCGCGGGTCGCCGGGTCGATGTCGACAAAGACGGGTTTCGCGCCCACCTCGAGGATCACATTGCTCGTGGCGACCCAGGTGAGGGGCGTCGTGATCACCTCGTCGCCCGGCTTCACCCCGGCGATCCGAAGGGCGATCTCCATCGTGCAGGTTCCGGAGTTGAACGCCCGGACGGGCCGTCCGCCAAAGTAATCGGAGAGGCTCGCCTCGAACGCCTTGACCTGCGGCCCGGAGGAAAGCCACCCGGAGCGAAGGACCTCGGCGACCCCATCGACCGTCGCCTGGTCGATCGTGGGGCGGGTGAAGGGCAGGAACGCCTCCGCGGGTTGTGGGGGGGAGTCTGCAGCGTGCAAGGGCATTGCGGAGGCCATTCTGGGGGCTGACATCAAATCCTCAAGGCTGGTTGCTGAAAAGATAGTGGCGCGTGTCGCTGGCCAGGAGATGGTAATGGAACCCCGGGTCCGCGAAAAGCCCGGCCGCGTCCCCGACCCGGGCGACCGCGAAGACGCGCCCGGGGCCGGCCCATTCGCTGCGGAACTCGGCATCGTCAATGAAGCGGGCCCTCCTCTGGGCCGGATCCAGGAACTGGACCTCGAGTTCGTCGGTGTAATGGACAAGCCCCACCGTGCCCGCCGAGTAGTACGTGAAATCGTGGAAGAACCCGTGGTAAGCGTACACGCGGTCGCCCGGCCGGATGAGGGCCCTGGCGGCCAGGGCGACGTCCTTGGTGCCCTTTACGTCGATCACGGGCATCGCAAAGAGGAGGATCCCGATCAGGACCACGAGGGTCCCGGCCATGGCCGCGACGGCCCCCTGGGCGGCCCCGGCCCCGCGGCGGACGAGGGCCGCGATCCCGCCGACGCAAAGGACCGCCGCCAGCACGAAGGCGTAGGGCCTCAGGTCGGACGCCTGGACAGGGTCGCGGATCACGCCGGGCTTCAGGACGGCCAAGCAGAGCGCCGCAGCCATGAGCCCGCAGAGGAACGCGAACACCCTGAGCGCCGGGCGCACCCGGGCAAATGCGTCCTCCGCCTGGAGGGTCGCCGCAAGCCACCGGCCCATGACCACCGCCACCGCGGGGAAGACCGGAAGGATGTAGGGCGGCAGTTTCGACTGGGACTTGCTGAAGAAGAGGAAGATGAAGACGGCCCAGATCGTGAAAAACCACGCCTCGGCGTTATCCCTGCGCCTCGACCAGCCCCCGGCGAGCGCGTCGCGGAACGAGCTCCAGAGGAAGCCCGTCCACGGGAAAAGCCCGAGGATCAGGATCGGGACAAAATACCAGAAGGGCCCCCACCGGCCGTGTCCCTTGTCGAAGAAGCGCTCCCAGTGCTCGTAGACGAGGTAGAAATGCGCCCAGCCCGGATTGCGGCTGGCCGCGAGGAAGTGCCAGGGGGCCGCGATCACGAGAAACAGCGAGACGCCGCTCGGCAGGTAGAGGGGCCAGAGGCGCCTCCACTGGTTGAGGAGGAGCACCCAGAGGAACATCACGGCCCCGGGGATAAGGAACCCCATGAGCCCTTTCGTCAGGGTCGCAAGGGCGGCGCTGGCGTAGAGCCCGAAGAAGAGCCACCGGCGGGCGGCCCCGGGCGGCTCCCTCATCCCGAGGATGAAGCAGAAGAGCGTCGCGCTCATGAGGACGGAGACCGCCATGTCGAGGAGGACCAGGTGGCCGATCGCGAGGTACAGGAGCGAGGTCCCCAGGACCACGGCCGACCAGAAGCCCGCGTCCCGGCCGTAGATCCGGCGCGCCGCCGAATAGGCCATCAGGATCCCCGCAACCCCGAAGAGGGCGGGAGCAAGGCGCACGGACCATTCGCTCGGGCCAAAGGCCTCCTCGCACGCCGCCACCGCCCAGTACATGAGCGGCGGCTTCTCAAAGTAGGGAACGCCGTCCAGGTGGGGCGTCACCCAGTCGCCGCCGGCGATCATCTCGCGGGGCACCTCGGCGTAGCGCCCCTCGTCCGGGTTGAAGAGGGGTGCGCTTCCGAGGCGCCACGCGAACAAAGCCCCGAAGAGCACCGCAAGGAGGACAAGGTCCTGCCGCCACGGTTTCTCGGTGGGTGTCTGGGGCGGGGCCGGTGGACTCACTGGGCAGGACCTAGGCGCTAAGGGCCCTCCACGCAAGTCTCAGGGAGCCCCCGGCGCCGTCCGCGCCCGTTTTTAAATTGAGCCCGCCAACGCCTTGCCGTCGAATCCCGGCCGCCATGCCCGCCGACGCCCGAACCTTCTCCTTCATCTGCGGGCAGGATGATTTTCTGGTCGGGCGCATGGGCAAAGAACGCTTCGAGGAGCTTGCCCGGGACACGGCCGACGAGTTCTCGCGCGAGGTCGTGAACGGCTTCGCGGCCAACGTGGACGAGGTCGAGACCGCCGTGAACCGCTTCCGCGAGGCGGTCCAGACCGTGCCGATGTTCGGGGGCCGCCGGGTCGTGTGGCTGAAGGACGTCAATTTCCTGGCCGACTCGGTGACGGGGAAGGCCGAGACGACGCTGCGGTGCGTCGAGGACCTGCAGCAGCTCCTCGCCTGCGTGAACCCCGCGGAGACGGCCGTCCTCATCACGGCCGCACCCGTCGACCGGAGGCGCACGTTCGCCAAGTGGTGCGAGAAGAACGCGGATTTCGCGCTCGCGGACGGCGGGGATGACGCCGAGGGCCTCGGCGCCGTCGTCAGGGCCGAGGCCCGGGCCGTCGGCGTCGACTTCGGACCGGGAGCCGTCGATCTCCTTCTCGCCAAGATCGGCGCCAACACGCGCCTCCTGGTCGAGGAGGTGCACAAGCTCGCGACCCATGCCGCCGAGGGGGCCCTGATCGACGAGGCGAGCGTCGCCGACCTCTCCCCCAACGCGGCCCAGGGCGACTTTTTCGAGACGGCCGACGCGTTCTTCAGCGGCGACCTCCCATGGACGCTGGCGGCGCTCAAACGTCACTTCTTCGCGGGCGGCGACGCCCGGCCGGTCATCTCGGCGCTCCAGAACCGGAACCGGATCCTCATCCAGGTGCGCGCCCTCGCTGATGCGGGGGACGTGAGGGTCGGGCCGCGCGGCGTCGACGGCCTCCAGCGTGCAGCCCCGGCCCACGCCCAGAGATTCGGCGACGCGGCGGCGGAGAAGAGCTCCTACAATGTCTTCACCCAGAACCCGTGGTACGTGGGGAAGCTCGCCGGATCGGGCCCGCTTCCGACCCTCAGGCGGCTGATCGACAACCAGAGGGAGTTCATCAACGTCTTTGAGGAGATCATCCGCAGGCCCGATGACCAGGAGGAGGTTCTGCGCGACATGGCCGTCCGCTGCCTCGCCTCAGCGGCACCCAAGACCGGCGCCGGCTGACAGGTGGCCTTTTTTCAAGTGGCGTTCGGGAGTGGAGCGGCTTTACTCGGCGGCTTGCCGTGAACGAGCCGTCCGATCAAGCGCCCCGCGAACCCCTCCTCAACGTTCTGGCCGACCGGTACGCCTCGGAGGCCATGAGGGATATTTGGTCCCAGAGGGGGAAGGTCCTCCTGGAGCGCGATTTCTGGATCGCCGTCATGAAGGCCCAGCGCGACCTGGGCGTCCCGATCCCGGCCGACGCGATCAGGGACTACGAGAAGGTGAAGTCGAAGATCGACCTCGAGTCGATCGCGAGGCGCGAGCGCGTGACGCTCCACGACGTTAAGGCCCGGATCGAGGAGTTCTCGGAGCTGGCAAAGCGCCAGTTCATCCACCTCGGCCTCACAAGCCGCGACCTGACGGAGAACGTCGAGCAGCTCCAGATCTTCCAGGCGCTCAAGCTGGTCCGCAAGAAGCTGGCGGCCGCGCTGATCGTCCTCTCCCGGCGCGCGGAGGAGTACCGGGACCTGATGATCACGGCCCGGACGCACAACGTCCCCGCGCAGCCGACAACGCTCGGCAAGCGCCTGTCGATGTTCGGCCAGGAAATGCTGATCGCCCTCGACCGGCTCGAGGCGCTGATCGAGCGCTATCCCGTTCGCGGGTTGAAGGGCGCGGTGGGGACCCAGCTCGACCAGCTGACGCTCCTCGGCGGCCGCGCGGACAAGGTCGCCGACCTCGAAAGCCGGGTTCTGAAGCACCTCGGGATCCCCGCCTCGCTCGGGAACGTCGGGCAGGTCTACCCGCGGAGCCTGGACTTTGACGTCGTCTCGGCGCTCCACCAGGCGGGCGCCGCGGCCTCGAGCTTCGCCACCACGATGCGCCTGATGGCCGGGGCCGGACTCCTGACCGAGGGATTTCAGGAGGGCCAGGTCGGCTCGTCGGCGATGCCCCACAAGGCCAACGCGCGCAACTGCGAGCGGATCTGCGGGTTCTCGACCATCCTCGGCGGCTACGTCACCATGATGGGGACCCTTGCCGGCGACCAGTGGAACGAGGGCGACGTGTCCTGCTCGGTCGTGCGCCGCGTGGCGCTTCCCGACTCGTTCCTCGCGATCGACGGGAGCCTCGAGACGCTCCTCACCGTGCTTGAGCAGATGGACGCCTTCCCGTCGGCGATCGCGCACGAGAACGAGCGCAACCTGCCGTTTCTCGCGACGACGACGATCCTGATGGAGGCGGTGAAGCGCGGCGCCGGCCGCGAGACGGCGCACGAGGCGATCAAGGAGCACGCGCTCGCGGCCGTGAAGGCCATGCGCTCGGGTTCCGAGGGTCCCGACCTTCTGGACCGCCTTTCGGGCGACCGCAGGATTGGCCTCGGCAAGAAGGCGCTCCTGGCGATCCTGGCCGAAAGCGCACGGTTTGTCGGAGCGGCGCCAAACCAGGTCGACGTCTTTGTGGCGGAGGTCAAACCGCTCGGCAAGAGGGTGAAAGGTGCGGCGGACTACCGCCCGGCGCGCATCCTCTGACCTGTTTCGGGGCCTCCCGAACTTTTTAAATTGCGCACCCCTCGGGGCGGGGCTTTACTGGACCCTCGCTGTCCCGATAAACCTATACAACTTTCCAAATGGCTGAACTCGTAGGCAACATCCTTGTGGGTCAATCTGGTGGTCCGACCTCCGTCATCAACGCAAGCTTGGCCGGCATCGTGGCCGAGGCGCTAAACCACGAGGCCATCGAGGAGATTTACGGCGGCCTGAACGGGGTTCTCGGGATCCTGCAGGAGGACATCGTGGACCTGGCCAGCGAATCCCAGCAGCAGGTGCGCGCCCTGCGCCACACGCCGGGGGCCGCTCTCGGCACCTGCCGCTACAAGCTGAAGAAGCAGCAGGACTTCGAGCGGGTGCTTGAGGTGTTCAAGGCCCACAACATCCGCTATTTCTTCTACATCGGGGGCAACGACTCCCAGGACACGGCCGACAAGATCTCGAAGCTCGCCCAGCAGCAGGGCTACGAGCTCCGGGTGATCGGGGTTCCGAAGACGATCGACAACGACCTCACCGGGACGGACCACTGCCCGGGCTACGGCAGCGTGATCAAGTACCTTGCGACCACGGTGCGCGAGATCGCCTGCGATCATGAGGCGATGGGGCAGGGAGACCTGGTCTCGATCGTCGAGGTCATGGGCCGGAGCGCCGGGTGGATCGCCGCGGGCACCGCGCTCGCGAAACGCCGCGATCATCCCCACGACCCGCCGCACCTGATCCTCCTGCCCGAGGTTCCGTTCAGCCAGGAGAAGGTCCTGGAGGACGTCCGGCGCGTTTTGAAGCGCGAGAAATACTGCCTCATCGTCGTGGCCGAGGGACTCGTTGACGCGGACGGCAATTACCTTGCCGCCGACTCGGCGACGGACGCATTCGGGCACGCCAAGCTCGGCGGAGCCGGCGAGGCGCTCGGAGAGATCATCGAGACCGGGATTCCCAACGCCAAGGTCCGCATCGCCCGCCCCGGGATCGTCCAGCGCGCGGCGGCGCATGCCGCCTCCAAGACCGACGTCGACGAGGCGTTTCTTGCCGGCCAGGCCGCGGTTCGCGCGGCGATCGCGGGCGAGACCGACAAGATGGTCACCCTCGTGCGCGGCGACACCGAGCATTACACGGTCGAGACCGGCCTCGCCCCCCTCAGCGAGATCGCCAACGGCACGAAGAAGCTTCCGCGGGAGTGGATCAACGAGGACCTGGTCAGCATGAACTTCCAGTTCCTGCGCTACGCCCAGCCGCTGATCCAGGGCGAGGTGGTGCTGCCGCACGACGCCGGCGTGCCGACCTACGCGCGCCTCGACAAGGTCCGGGTGGACAAGGTTCTCCCCGCCTACGAGGTCTGATCGGCGGCCGTCGTCGCGACGAACGGCTCCTCGCGCAGCTCCGGGGCGCGCCTTCCCGAAAGGAGGAGCGCCCACACCCTCGCGTTCGCCAGGACGACCACGACCGACAGGATGAGGAAGACCGCGGTGGCGGCAGCGTCCACGTGGGCGTTGAACGCCTGGCGCGGGTCCGCCGCCGCCCGCGCGGCGCTCAGGAAGCCGAGCCTCGGGTCGGGGCTGAAGATCTTCATCCAGCCCGCGGTGACCGTCACCGCCATGAGCCAGGCAAGCGGGACGAGCGTCACCCACATGTGCCGGACCCTCCCCATCTTGATCAGCACCGTGGTGCCGAGCGCGAGGGCGATCACGGCCAGGAGCTGGTTGGCCACCCCGAAGATCGGCCAGAGCGAATTGATCCCGCCCATGGGGTCGACGACCCCCTGGTAGAGGAACCACCCCCAGGCGCCGACGAAGATCGCGGTCGCCCCCACGTTTCCGAGGGGCGAGCGCGTGTCCCCGAGCGGCCTCCACATAAGGCCCAGGAGGTCCTGGACGAGGAAGCGCCCGATCCGCGTGCCGGCGTCGATCGTCGTCAGGATGAAGAGCGCCTCGAACATGATGGCAAAGTGGTACCACACCGCGAGCGCCGACCCTCCGTGGAAGACCCCGGCAAGCATCCGGGCCATGCCCAGCGCAAACGTGGGCGCGCCGCCGGCGCGCCCCACCATGGTCCTCTCGCCGACGCTCGCCGCAAGCGCCGACAGGTCCGCCGGGGTCACCGGAAAGCCGAGGGCTGAGATGTGCCCGGCCACGGCCGCGGCGTCGCCCTTCATGTTGATCGCGAAATACTGCCCGGGCTCCATCGCGCAGGCGGCGATGACCGCCATGACCCCGACGCACATCTCCGTCATCATGGCGCCGTAGCCGATCGCGCGGATGTCGCGCTCCCTCGCGAGGAGCTTCGGCGTCGTTCCCGAGGACACGATCGCATGGAAGCCCGACACGGCGGCGCAGGCTATCGTGATGAAGCAGAAGGGGAACACCGGACCCGCAAAGACCGGGCCCGAGCCGTCGGTGAACCGGGTCAGGGCCGGCATCCGCAGATGGGGCCCGAGCACGACGATCGCCAGTCCCAGGGCCGCGATCGTGCCTATCTTCATGAAGGTGCTCAGGTAGTCCCTCGGCGCCAGGAGGAGCCAGACGGGAACGATCGAGGCCGCGAGCCCGTATCCCATGATCCACCAGGCGAGCGTCGTGCCCCGCAGCGTGAGGAGCCGCTCGATCCCGGTTCCGGCGATGAACTGGCCGCCCCAGGAGGCGGCGACGAGGCCGAGGATGCCGAGGGCGGTCGCCCACCCGAGGACACGGCGCTTGTGGCCGCCCGTTCTCAGGGCGAGGCCCATCGCCAACGCGACCGGCATCGTCGCGGCGATCGTGAAGACCCCCCAGGGCGATTCGGCCAGGGCGTTCACGACCACGAGCGCGAGGACCGCGAGCAGGATGACCGAGATCGCCGTGATGCTCACCAGGGCCACGAGGCCGGCGAACGGCCCGACCTCGTCGCGGACCATGCTTCCGAGGGACCGGCCGGCGCGCCGCACCGAGCAGAAGAGGATGATGCTGTCGTGGACGGCCCCGCCGAAGACCGCGCCGATCAGGATCCAGAGAAACCCGGGAAGGTAGCCGAACTGTGCGGCGAGCACGGGCCCCACGAGGGGTCCCGGACCCGCGATGGCGGCAAAATGGTGCCCGAAGACGACCCACCGGTTCGTCCTCACGAAATCCTTGCCGTCCGAATGGGTCTCCGAGGGGGTGGCGCGCAGCTCGTCGATCGTCAGCACGTCCGCCATGAGCCACGCCGAGTGGAACCGGTAGGCGAGCGCGAAGACGCAGGTGGCCGCCACCACCATCCAGAGGGCGCTCACCTGCTCGCCCCGCGAGAGCGCCAGAACGGCCACGCTCCCCGCGCCTGCCGCCGCGATCGCCAGCCATCCGGCCATGCGGAGGGCGGTCGCGAAAGGGTTCGATTCCGATCGGGCCATGGGGAGGGGTGGAAAGGGCGCGGGAAATTGGCCCATGTTTGCGCGCCGCGCAAGCGCCGCCCGGGCCCACTGTTGGTTTGCGTCCCTTGGCAGCCCTCTCCCATCGTCGCCCGGTCCTCCCTCCGGAATGCCAAGCGGACCCCAAAAAGAGCCGAGTGCCGGCGAGATGAGCCAAAGCCCCAAGCGGGGGGCCGCGGCGTTCCTAGCGGCGGGCCTCTGGGCGGTGTTGGTGTTCCTCGCCGAGCGCCATCCCCCGGATGGACGCGAGCGCGGGGACCTGGGCCAGTTCCTGGGAAGGCTCCACCCGCTTGTCGTCCACCTGCCGGTGGCCCTTCTCCTCCTGGTGCCGCTGATGGAGCTGGCGGGCCGGGGCAGGGGCCGCTCCCACCTTCGCTCCGCAGCCGGCTGGATTCTGGCGGCGGCGGCCGTCGCCGCGTTCTTCGCGGCGTTTGACGGCTGGCTCCTTGCCTGGAGCGGGGGCTACCGGGGCCGCGACGTGACGCGCCACCTCTGGGGAGGGGTCTTTCTTGCGGGAGCCTGCGCCGCCACGCTCTGGGCCCGCGGAGGCCGCCGGTACGCCGTCCGCGCCTACCCTCCCCTTCTGGCCGCCACCGTGGCGCTCATGGTCTGGACGGCCGACGGGGGCGGCGCGATCACCCACGGCGACGGGTTTCTGACCGAGAAGATGCCCCTTCGCCTGCGGACCTGGCTGGGGTTCGCAGCGACGCCCCGGATGCCTGCGAACGCCGGGGCCACCGCCGCCCCGGCGCCGCCAAAGGCCGCCCGCACGGGTCTGCGAAGCGTCGATCCGGCGAATCCGGCCTTCTATGCCGTGCACGTCGAGCCCCTGCTTGAACGCAGCTGCATGCCCTGCCACAAGCTGGAGAAGCACAAGGGAGGCCTCAGGATGGATTCGTACGACCAGCTGATGCTGGGAGGCGAGGACGGGAAGGTCATCGTGCCCGGCGACCCGGGCAAGAGCGACCTCATCCGGCGGGTCCGACTGCCCTCAAGCGACGACGACTCGATGCCGAGCAACGGCGACAAGCCGCTCGCACCGGAGGAGATACAGATGATCGAGCGGTGGATAGCCGCGGGCGCAAAGAGCGGTTGAGCACTTGCGGGCGCGGACAATCGCATCACACTTCGCCTTTCCCTGGAAACGCCCCCTATGAAGCGATCGCACGCATCCTCCGTCTTCGCGGCCTTCGCGATCCTCTGCGCGTTTCCCGGTGTTGCCCGGGCGCAGGTCACGGCCTCGCTCGTTTCGGCCGACGCGTCGGTGGCCCCCGGCAGGCCCTTCACGGTCGCTCTCCGGCTCGTCCACAAGCCGCACTGGCACTCCTATTGGATCAACCCCGGGACGGGACTGCCGACCACGCTCAAGTGGAGCCTGCCGGCGGGCTGGACGGCCGGCGATATCCAGTGGCCCGCCCCGATGCTCCTGAAGGACACGCGCGGAAACGTCATTGGGAACGGCTATGACGGCGACCTCCTTCTGCCGGTGACGCTCACGCCTCCCGGCGACCTGAAGCCCGGCGCGACCGCGGTCCTCGCGGCTGAGGCCGAATGGCTCATGTGCCAGGACGAATGCGTCCCCGGAAGCGCAAAGCTTTCGCTTTCGCTGCCGGTCTCCGCCGACACGCCCGAGCCCGACCCCGTCATGGGGGCCAGGATCCGGGAGGTCCTCTCCGGGCTTCCCGTGGCGGACCCGTCCTGGATCGTGTCGGCGACCCGCGATGCGACCTCCGTCGTCCTTTCGGTCCGGCCGAGGGATGCCGCAGGCGGCCCGGCGCATTCCGCCGATGGGCTTCACTTCTTCTCGGAGGACGGGACGATCGCCTCGGACCTGCCGCAGAAAGCGCAATCCGACGGGAAGGGGGGGCTCGTCCTGACGCTGCCCATCGCCTCGGACGGCCCGGCCAACGCCCCGCGGCTCGTGGGTGTCCTCACCTCCAGCCAGGGATGGCGGCCGGACCGATCGCTCACGGGGCTGAGGATTGATGCCGTCTTCAGCCAGGCGCCCGCGGCGGCGCCGGCCGCCGCCGCCCTCCCCGCTCCTCCGGCCGCCGGCGGTTTTCTCGGAACGCTCGCCCTCGCCTTTGTCGGGGGGCTGATCCTGAACCTCATGCCCTGCGTCTTCCCGGTCCTCGGGATCAAGATCCTCGGATTCGTGAACCAGGCCGGATCCGACCGGCGCAAGGTGACGCTTCACGGCCTCGTCTTCACCGCGGGAGTCCTTGTCTCATTCTGGGTGCTTGCGGGAATCCTTGCGGTCCTGCGCGCCGGCGGGAGCCAGCTCGGTTGGGGTTTCCAGCTGCAGTCGCCGGCCTTTGTGTTCGGGCTCGCGGCCGCCATGCTGGCCTTCGCCCTCAATATGAGCGGCGTGTTTGAGTTCGGCCTGACGGCGACCGGGATCGGCTCGCAGCTGCAGTCGAAATCCGGCCTCGTTGGATCCTTCCTGACCGGCGCCCTGGCGACCGTCGCCGCAACGCCCTGCGCGGCGCCCTTCCTGGCCCCCGCGCTCGGCGCCGCGCTCGCCCTCTCCACGGCGGAGTCGTTTTCGATCTTCACCGTCATCGCGCTCGGCCTGTCCACGCCCTACCTCCTCCTTTCGGCGTTCCCGGCGGCCGTCAAGGTGCTGCCGAGGCCCGGCGCATGGATGGAGACCTTCAAGCAGGCGATGGCCTTTCCCCTGTATGCCACGGTCGCCTACCTCGTATGGGTCCTGGCGGGACAGGTCCAGGAGGCCGGGCTCCTTTCGGCCCTCTTCGGCCTCGTGCTCGTCGCCATGGCCGTTTGGGCCTACGGCCGCTGGAACGCCCCCGGGGCCTCGCCCGGAAGGGCGCGGTTCGGGACCTCGGCGTGCGTCCTCCTCCTCGCGCTCGGCGCCTGGACCGGCTGGCCGGTTGCTGCGGCGCCCGGGGACATCGTCTGGGAAAAATGGAGCCCCGAGGCCGTGGCAAAACTGAGGTCGGAGAACCGGATCGTCTACGTTGACTTCACCGCGCGCTGGTGCGCCACCTGCCAGGCAAACAAGCGGATTGTATTCCACTCAAGCGACGTGCTCCGCCGGTTCGGCGAGAAGCATGTCGCGACCCTGCGCGGCGACTGGACCAACAAGGACGCCCAGATCACCGAGGAGCTGGCCAAGTACCACCGGGCCGCGGTCCCGTTCAACCTGGTCTGGCTTCCCGGCCGCGCCGATCCCGTGATCCTGCCGGAGATCCTTTCGCCGTCGGTCGTGCTGGACGCGGTCCGATGAGGATCCCATTGGCTTGGCTGTGGAGAAGATCGTCTAAGTTCTTAAATTCGGTTCCAGTGAGAGGGACTCCGGAGGTTGGACACGGGGGATCGGTCCCGTCAGATCAAAACCAGACCCGATCCCGCCATGTTAAAGAGACGTCGCCACAGTTCAGAGTTCGAGGCCGGGGTCGCGCTGGAACCCGGCTCAGACCCTACTGGTGAGCCGCCTGGCTGAGCGAAATCTCCGGAAACACTTCGTGTGTGAACCCATACTTCAGCCCAGGCGACTTTTGGGCAAGCGATACTGCTTGATCCAAGTTTTCGGCTTCGTAAACGATCACTCCGCCGACATCCCCTCGATATTTCTCGGCACTATTTGCCGTAACACTTGTCCCGCCTCTGATTGGGATCGCAAGCTCAGGTTTGAGCAGCGCGATCCACTCGCCCATATCCTTTAGGTTTTGTTCTCGTTCGTTCTCGGGAATTTCAGCGCCGTTCGTATGTCGTGAGAGTAAGATAAATCTCATAGATGTAGTCCTTAAGGTTCGATTGCCTGAGTAGGGGTTTCGACGACTATGTGCTTGAAGTTGCGACTCAGGTGACGGGCGACTTCTTCGCAAGATACCTAAGAAAGCCATCCAAGAAATAGTTCCAGCCCTTCTCGTGCGATCGTCCGCCGTCAGTATCTGGAAGGCCGGAATGCACGAGGGTCATCAGGGTGCTATTTCCCTTTTTCTTAAAGGTCACTGTTACCGTCGACTCCAGCCCTGAGGTATTCGGTGACATCCAGGTATGCCGAATTCGAGCCGGTCTCTTGACCTCCGTAAACCTCCCGTAGTGGGGAGTCCCTTCGATGTTCCAATAGAAGAAACCGTCCACTTGTGGATTAAAGATCAGCTTGTCGGCCATATTCCACGGATTGCCGGGAATCTTTGGATTCAGCCAGCCGTCGAACACCTCGCCTATTGGGGCGGGGATTGATCGTTCCACTCTAACCTCAATCGTCTTTTTTGCCTTACTCATTTTTTGTTCTCCTTGTTTTCTTTGGTTGTTTCTTGCCCCTAAAATACTGCTCAAACTGGTCGAGGCGTTCTGTCCAGAACCGCTCATATTGATGCACCCACACCGCCACTTCGCGGAGTGGTTCTGCCCGAAATGAGATGATGACTTCTCGCCCTGTTTTCTGCGTTCAATCAGCCCAGCTCTATCGAGCAATTTGAGATGCTTGGTCACCGCGTTCAGAGCAGTGTCGAACGGCTTGGCGACGTCCAGGAATCGAGCGGGACCGTTCGCCAAACGCCCGATGATCGCCCGACGGGTCGGGTGCGAAAGGGCGTTCAGAACATCGGTCAATTGATCCATGGCATCATTACACCATAAGGTGTAATGTGACGCAAGCATTTTTTTTATTTTTCCTCATGGGCCTTGAATAGGTCTCTCCAAGCGAGAGGTTTTTGTGATCCGATCGATGTCCCTACTGCGAACGTTTCTGAGCCCCTCAATTCACACAACGCATACACTAGTTGCCTCAGGAGAGCGCGGCCTCCTAGCGCCTACCCATGAAGCTACTCACGTTCTCGTTCAAGCTCATGTAACTGCCTTACCTAGAAACCACCTGATACGGCATGGCGGCATTCTATCCATTAAGACAAGGCATTGTTCCCAAAAACAGAGACGAACTCTTTCAATTACTTAGGCGATTTCTCTATTAACGGAGAAAATCGCTTGAGCTTTTGGATTGTGCTTAGGTTTCTGAATAAACACGAGAGGTTTTGAAATAGAGGGAGCGCGTTGGGTTATTTGTTCTTAAATGGATTACAAGGGGTTTATTTGGGACATAGGTTAATGGTACGCTTATTGGGTGAGGTTTTGATAGATACTTAAGGAGCTTTAAGAGCTGCTTCGCTTGCAAGCGTGGTGTTAGGATATACAAGACAACAAGCGGAACTATCGCAACGATGTAGAAGAGCGCGATATGATGCAGAGCGCGTTTCAGATGAGAAAGAACGGGTAGGCGTCGACCAGCGCGCAGGTGGGGCGTGTTCGCATGCAAACGGATTGCTATCTCTCGGACGGCGTAGTGCCGGGCGATCGCTATTCCGCCGGTCGCGCCTGCCAGGCAGTGGCGCAACCTCGCGGCGTATATCTCGGCAGTGAGGCCCTATTGCGCAATAGCCTCCGGTAGTTCCTCCTAACGCCGCCAGGCGCAGAGACATTCCACCAGAGAAAAAATGCGGAACGAAAGGTGCTGACGCTGATAGGGGTTACGCTGATGTCTCTCGCGCGGCAATCAGCGTATACGCTTTCGGGCTGACCGCAATCCAGCCCTGGCTGCGGGTGCATCTTGCATGGCGCACCACGAGACCACATGTGGAAGAACGGTTAACGGAAGAGTTCCGCTCTGCTGCGGTACTCGCGAATCTCGCCGGCACGGACTTCGCGTTCGAGTTTCTGTATCTGGCGCGCTATCAGCGTCGTCGCCAGCAGAATGTACGAGGAGTAGATCACCACGACCGCGATCATTAGCGCGGAGGCGGATTTCGGAATGGTGTGCATCAGTTGGTCGGCGGTGAACATCGCGACGATGAACGCTAACACCGCGATCAATACGTCGCGGTAAAAGCGCCGCAGGACCACACGCTGCGATTCGGTTCGCGCACATGCCATGGCGATTTGTCGACCAATGGAGGCGGGCAGTAATCCGGCCAGAATGGCCAAAGCGCCGCTGGCCATCCCGGCGGCCGCCGCAATCTTGGCTCCGCCGCTCTTGGCTGATGCCACGGCAAATGAACCGACGGTTGCCGATGTCGCCGCCACCGGAAGCGTGGCCAGGACGCCCATGGTGAACGCCCGCCCCGGAGCGGACCGCGCGAGTGTTCCTTCGACAAACGCAGTAACTTCCTCCCGCAAGAGCTTGCGGCCGCGCGAGAGTTGCTGCCGCACGGTTTCCTCGGAGGACCCGAGCCGCTCCGCGACGCGGGCAACGGATTGCCCCTCGCGGTAGTAAAGAATGAGTGGTTCGCGATAAGTTTCCGGGATCCTCTCCAGGGCACCCCAAAGGATCGCCTCCTCCTCCGCCTTGATTGCAGCGCGGTCCGGTTCCGGCGCGGACGAGACCACCGCGGCGCCGTCCTCAATGGAGTCGGCGCCCGCCGTAGGCTCCCGGCAATCTCGCCGCCGGGCCCCCTGGACGACAATGCGCGCGATGCCACAAAGCCAGCTTCGCAGTTTCTCCGGCTCCCGCAGATTGCCGAGTTGCTTCCAGCCAATGACGAAGGCCTCGTGGGCAAGTTCCTCGCTCCGGTGCAGGCTGCCGGTCGCGCTCAGAGTGACCGAGCAAATCAGGTTCTGGTATCGGGCGACGATCCGCCCGAACGCTTGCGTGTCGCCACCCAGGCTCTGCGCCACTAATTCAGGATCGGTCGGCGCAGCATCCTCGGTCACAATTGTATTCATAGCACCTCATACGTGGCCCAAAAAGCGCAAAAGGTGACAGGCGAACCGGCCAGTTCTATATGGGCATAACGACGAAGCCCAACGGTTCCCATCTCGAGAACCTTTAAAAACCACCTCACGAGGAACCGCGGATTGGTGGCAAAATAATTTGGCTCAATTCGTTAAGGACCCGGGGGATTTCGCTTACGAACCTGGGTGGTCCTCTCCATTAGCTGGGGAAGGCCGCCTGGGTTCTTAGATAATCGCCCGGGAATCTAAGCATCGAAGGCCTGCGTTTTGCTTATCCCGGTTTTTGAGCGGCGTTCACCCGCGAATGCGGCAATTCCGGGATGGTCACTGGGCCAATGCCTTTGCCGCGCGCTCGATAAAGCGCGCCACGTGCTCCGGCTTGGAGACATACACCGCGTGGCTGGCCGCAACTTCGATCGTTTCGCTACCGGCACGCTTGGCCATGGTGCGCTCGAGGTCGGGATTGAGGTTGTGGTCGAGGGAGGCGATCAGCGCCCAGCTCCTCTTCTGGTGCCAGGCGGCAGCCGTCACCGGCGCGCCCCCGGCAGCCTTGGCCAGCATCGCCTGGGAATGGGCCATGAAGTTCGCCTGGGGTTTCGCGAGGTCGGCCGCAAAATCGGCGGGGAAGGCGGCCGGGTCTATGTACAGGAAATCGTCCTTGGTGGCGCGGGTGTCCGTGTTGGCGGCGGGGGCCTGCGAGAGCAGCCCCAATGCGCTCTCGCCCTGGTCGGGGATGAAGGCGGCGATGTAAACAAGGCCGACGACATTGGGCGCATTGCCCGCCTCGGTGATGACCACCCCGCCATAACTGTGGCCCACCAGAAGGGTCGGGCCCGGTTGCAGATCCAGCACGCGTTTCGTCGCTGCGACGTCGTCGGCGAGTGAAGTCAGCGGCTCCTGCACGACGCTGACCGCATAGCCGTCCTTGCCAAGAATGTCGGCGACGCCCTGCCATCCGGAACCGTCGGCGAAGGCCCCGTGAACGAGGACGATGTTCTTGACCTGCTCGGCCCGCAGTGGAGCGCCGGCCGCCGACAGAAGCGCGACCGCTGCGGCCGCTGTGGTGATGAGTTTTTTGTGCATCGGATTTTCCTGTGTTATATCGTGCGATAAACATTATCGCGCGATACGAAATGGGACACAGCGGAAAAGCTGTCAAGGCACTATTTATCGTGATAACTATCCTTCGCATCTACTGATGACCAAGGAGATCGGATGCGACGTGATGATAAAAGTTAAGCGACTCGAGGGAATGCCGTGCTACGCGATCTATTCGGCTGGCCTCGCCATCCAGCGCACCTACAAGCCGCTGCTGGACGAGCTGGGCATCACCTATCCCCAGTATCTCCTGCTTAACGTCTTGTGGGAGGAGGATCACCTGACCGTCGGCGACATCGGCAAGCGGCTGGGCATCGAGAGCAGCACGCTGACTCCCCTATTGAAACGCCTGCAGGCGGCGGGCTTCGTGGAGCGCACCCGCAATCCCTCCGACGAGCGTCAGGTATTCGTCGAACTTACCAAGCGCAGCAAGGCCATCAAAGAGCGGGCCTCTTGCCTGGGCCCCGCGGTCTTCGGGGACGCAGGCATAGCGGTCGAGCGCATCTATCGCATACGCGACGAGGTCGAGGCCCTTCGCGACGCCCTCAATGCCAAATTGGCTGCGAAGCGAGGATAGCGGCCCTATCGGTACGATTGCCGATTTCGCAGGGGACCGCCGTTCCCCGGTACTCTACTTGTTTTGCGCAAGCACGGTCTCTCTTCCCAATCCCGGTCGCCTCACCCGGGTCCAGACGGAGCCCCTTCAACGGCGGCGCCCCACACGGGCGGCCCAGGCAACGACGAGGTCGGCCCGAATAATCGATCGGCACAAGGGCAACGCCGGTTTCCTCGACGATGGCTATTCTCTGCCCTGCTTCAGCGGAATCAGCTCCCAAGCCAGATGCAGAGGGTCTGCGACACCTTGACGGCGGAGGTCAATACTGCCCACGCGAACCTGGCTCATTTGTTCCATCAAGGCGTAGACATCGCCTCGTTTCTTTCCAATCAACGGATCGCCGTTAATGGCCAAGATTTCGTCGCCAACGCGGATTCCAAGTTTCCAGCCGCGCCCACCCTTGGTAACCTCATTTACGATCACATGGACAACCTTGCCAAGGAGCATGTGATCACAGGCAATCCCAGCTTTGACGCCCATCGTTGGATGACCTGTAACTTCAAACTTCTGCAGGTGCACGACTCCGTCGCTCGCAGGATCTCCAAGAGGATGACTTGAGTCGGACGATGGCACGCCGCTTGTCTGCGATGACGCGACTGAGCTCAACAACGCCATCGTACATAATCCAACCCGTGTGCGGTTGGCGCGATTTCCCAGGGAGCCCATGGTCTCTTCGTCGATCTTCAAGATAGTCTGACGATTGCGCCGTAATTTGCACAAGCTCCTTGGGATGTCCCCGGTAGGACGCTTAAAGCCCTCCGGTTGGTCCGCACCTTTTCTTGAGGCACTGGGGCTGATTCGCTACCAGCAAACACTCAGAGGCCTTCCGCCTTGGACAACTCGCGCGACATATGCTCGATCATCGCCTGTCCCGATAATTCCGTATATTTTCCGAGATTATGCCCGACATTCGAATGCACGACGTAGGTGTACCTGATCCCAAGATCCTTCAGGTGCTTTAAGAAAGGCTCCTGGCGCGGCAGGAGAAAATCGTCGCCACCAATCACCATAAAGAGATACAGGCTGTCGCGCTGCTTCTGCGTCAGCTCGGACGCGTGCCGATAGCAGTTGTCTCCGCCGAAATCCTCGGGCGTCTTGTCGATGGCCGCCGCGAGGGAGGCCGCCGTGCAGAAGAGCCCAGGGTACTTGAGCACCAGCCGGATGGCACCGGAGCCGCCCATCGAGAATCCGCAGATGCCCCGGGCTGATGATCGGTCAACCGTCCGGTAGTGCTGATCTATGAAGGGAAGAAGCTCGTGAATCAGCATGGTCTCGGCCCGCACATAGTTTTCAGGCCAGTCCCGGTAGTAGCTGGCCGCACCCCCGTTCGGAAAGACGTAGATGACCGGGGCGATGCGTCCCGAGGAGATCGCCGCGTCGACGTTCCTCGCGAGCCCGGCATCCGAACTCTCGGTGCCCGTTGTCCCGTGGAGAAAATAGACCACCGGGAACCGTCGGCTTGGTTCCTTATCGTACTGCGGCGGCAGGTAGATGTTGAACCCCACCGTGCGCCCCATGGAAGCGCTTTCAATCGTCCCGTGCCGCAAGCCCGGGATTCCGAGGTCCTTGGGATCGTTCCATTTCCAGGTGTTGGGATCCTTGGTGTCGGGATCGGCCGCAGAGGCGCTCCCGAGGCCAATGGCGCCGACTCCCAGGAAGATAATCAAAAGGGGCAATTTCCTTAAATGGATGACGCTCATAATGCAGTCCGCTCGGGTTGAGGTTTCGGATGAATGATGATGGGGACCCACGCGTCGCCGCGACCCATTTGTGGGTCACGGGAATCCGGGTCACACAAATCCTATCCTATTTAAGACCGTAGCGCGACCCTCCCATATGCTGGGCTCAACACCAGCCGGACACGGAGTCTTGAAGCCATCATTCGCTGCACGATTTTTGAAACGGTCGGCAGGATCCCCCATGCCATGGCAAGGGTTGGCTTGCCGTCGGCCCTTGGAATCGAAAACGGCCGGCCTCGGACGGCACCGGCGGTCCATGCGACCGTCATCACAAGACACCCTTTGGAAAACCTTTGCCGCGAGACCGCCCGATCAAATGTTGGACGCAAGCCGCGGTGCGCTCGCGAGCCCGAGGGCCTCCCGGAACGGGATGAGAAATTGGTGGATTGCAGCGAGTTCGCCCGGTGTCGGACGGTCGGGATTTGCCGCGGCGGGCGGCGATCCGTGGCGGTTCAGGCAACGCTCGAGCACCGCAGCCGCTTCGGATTCGGTGAGATGCCCGCAATCCAGGAACAGGTCGTCCGGATCGTGCGCTACTTCGCCGCCGGGCGCTATCCGCGCGACGGGCACGCCCTGCAGCGCGACAAATCGCAGCGCGTTCTCAGCGCCGTGGGCGAAGAGTCCGTGCCGGTCCCCGACGGCGATGAGACCCACGGCGCGGTGCGTCTTCTGGAGGGACGCGACCTGACAAAGCACTTCAAATTCACCCGCACCTTCCCTGACCGGATCGCCCGGAGACCAAGGCGCAGCCCTCAAGACCGCGACAGGATTGCCCGCGGCCTGGGCAAAGGCGATCGGGTGCAGGAATACGGCGGCGAGTCCACACCCAATCCACGAAGAGACCACCGCTGATCGAACGATTCTCATCGCCCCTCATGTAGCAGTGGGTATGCCAAAACGACCGAAAATGTTATGCAACAATAAGGGCGCCAACGTGTTAATAAAAGATTAACAGCGCCACGTCCCTGAACCGCCGACGGGAGAAAAAGGAAGCCGGCCTTTGCGGCCGGCTTCGCAACTCGAATCGGGCAATCGCTCAGGCTTTGGGCCTCTGCGCCGTCGCGTCGTCGACCACCGCCCGGAGCTCGGCACGGATTGCCTGGGGCTGGCGATCGAGCTGCTCCCTGCAAATCTCAAGGACGCGCGGATGCGATGCCGCATCCCGCGCCAGTGCAAAGCGGGCCGACGTCGCCAACCCGGGTTCGTTCGAACCCAGCGCCCCCAGGACGCTGACGATATGCCGCTCGTCCCCGCTCGCCAAAAACGCGCCCCACTGCAGATTCATGGATGCCGCGGAATCGACCGGCGTCTGGTTCACGGACAGCGTTCCGGCTGCGAGCAGTCGATCCACCTCGGCGCGAACGGGGAACTTGAACATGCCGAACAACTCACGGACCCTGCGCTCGCCGGTCGGATCGCCGGCAAGCCATGCCGCAATGGCGAGGGTGCGGCGTGTGGGCAGCGGCAGAAATCGCGATGCCCGAAGCCAGTTATCCACCTGTTTTGGATTCTGCTGGAATACGGTGCTGAAAAACCCAAGCGCTGCGCCCTGTTGGGTGGGCTCGTTGAAATAGCCGTCGTCATTCAGGCTGCACACGGCTTGCACAAGGGCATCCGGGGCCGGGTGTTGATAATAATTCTCCATCCATTGACGGCCAAAACCGTCTGCGCCGAGGACGGGGAACGCTGCAAGCAAGACGCATGAGGCGAATGCGATGCGAAGTGGTTTCATGAGGAGTTCGGGGTTAAACCGACAAGACCGTCGTCGCCAATAGGGGTTGCGACGGTCGTATTCTACCGCTCTCCCATCCTTCTGTAAAGGGGCACGCTTAATATTCTTTTAGCATAACCTGTACGGCGGGAACGGGTCCCGACCCAAACGCCGAACGGCTCCAGACGGCGGGATTGCGCCCGTCGCGGCCGAGCTATTCCGGGCCAGAGACAGGGGGGCGGTAAACCCGGATCTCGCGGATATTCGGCACCTCGGGACCCTCCGCTATGAGCTCGAGCTTGTGTTTCGTGTTGGGCAGACCGAGCGCGAGGGTCGTGGCCTGTTCCCGCGAGAGGTCCCCCATTCGCGGCTCGGAATAGACGTCGGCGAACATGGGCAGCACGCTCCACCTCACCTCGAATCCCCGCGGCGTTGGGGAATGCAGCAACTTGAGCGCCCGGACAAGGGTCCAGTCCGCCGGCTCGATCACCACGCGCCCCGATTTCGATACGAAACGCTCGGTGCTCACTCCGCGCCCGTCATATCCGGTGGATGAGCCGCGCACCTCAAATTCCGCGCGCGATTCGTCGGAATTCACTTCCAGGATCCGCAGCGTCCAGTTCTCAACCAGCAACGGGGCCCGCGCGCCGATCCGATTGATCGCCGGCCAGTCGACGCCGTACGTGTCGCTGGGTCGCGTGATATGATAGAGCTCCGGACGATCGGAGGGGGGTCTGCCGTCGATGCGCACGGCGGCCGAGGCGCCGTGATAGGGGTCCGCAAGTCCGGCGACTGCGTCCACCCGGTTGCCCTCGAATTCGAGCTCCAGCCGGCCGTTTACCCAATGGATGTCCCGGCCGATCTCGTAGCCGCGAACGAGGCCTGCCCACGGCTGCCGAGGCAACTCGGGACGATACACGAGATGGCGCTCCGTGAGTTCCGCGACAAGGTAATCGCCCTGGAAATTGAAGTGCGTCCCGTCGTGAAGAAGATCATCAGGCCTGAGGCCGTTTGCCTTCAGGTACGAGAGATAGGGGCCTCGAACGTCGGCGAGTTCGCACCCGAACCGGTGGGCCAAGCTTGGAAGCCAGACGTCGTTGTGCTCCCGGGTCCAGGTATAGGTGTGAAGCCCGCCCGGGTCCGTGGGCTGGGCCCCGACCGTGGCGGCGTCCGGCCGGTCGTTTTGGATGAGGATCTCCGCCGTGGTGTTCCGCCGGATCTCATCGATCATGTGCTCATAATCGGGCTCCCCTCCGAAATCATGGAAGATGATCAGGTCGGGATAGAACGCGAAGACGTCGTGGGGCAGCGTTCGCTTGAGGAGATCCGAGGCGTAGCCCCCTATGGCCTCATTGGCAAAGGTGATGTCCGCATTCGGGAAGCGCGCCCGCAGGTCATCGGCAACCTGCCTTGTCCATGCCTGCTTCGTGAGCGACTGCCCGTAGAAAAGGATCCGAACCGGGTTGCGCTTCTCCGGAGTGCTGGTCGCGAGGAGCGTCATCGTGCGTTGGATGCCCGCCCCGAAACGGGAGGTATCGGGGGACTCGCCCACCGGGGCGTAGGCGGGCTTTGCGATGCGCAAGGGAAGGTTGGCCGTTGCGGCGTTGCCGAAGCCGTCGCGCACATAGGCAAAGATCCGATAAACGCCTTCAGCCTCGGGAAGTCGAAACACAGCTTTATTGCCCGCAGCCGAAAGAATGCATCCATCTATCGGCAGAGCGGGTTGCTCGCGGTCGCCCCCGACATTGGGATTGCCGCTCACGTCGAGGCGCAGGTCCCAGCTGTATTGGAGCGGGGCGCCCTCGGGGTCCGAGGCGTCGAGTTCACCGTTCACCACGGCTCCGGGGGGCATCACCACGGGGCCTCTTGCCGTCCCATCGTCGGAATGGAGCCGGATCGGGTCGGAGCCCAGGCGGGGGCACCTCTTGGCGGGCCATTTGCCGCTCCAGAGGTGGGTCATCACCTCCACGGCCTCCGTGCGGGTGCCGTCCTCCAGGAACATGCCGTACCATGTGTGGGTCTTCTCGTGATGCTGGGCCCAGTGGAACACATAGGAGCCCAGGCATCCGGGCTGCCCCTTGACCGCATGCTCGTAGGCCCTTCGGTAGAATTCGGCCTTTTGCGTGCTTGAGTCCTCGATCGGAAGCTTCCACGGGGTGAGCGGCGCCTGCCAGTGCCCGCGCGGTCCAAATTCGGTGACCCAGTACGGGCGGGTCCATCCCTCCCTGCGAATATCCTCAGGGAGGGTGAGCATGTCGGCGTAGGAGTTGAGGCCCACGGCGTCCAGGTCCCGGCAGTATTGGTTCAACTCGTGAAGCATCTCCTTGTACTGGCCGCCGACGACCGTGATCACCGGGTGGTCCGGGTCGATTTCGTGGATCATGCGCGCGACGTGGTCCACCTCCCTCCAGAGGATGGCCCGTTGTTCCGGGGTCGTGTTGATCTCAAGTTCATTCCCAATCGCCCAGGCCAGCAGCGCCGGATGGCTCCGGTGCCCCTCAACAAGGGCCCTAACCTCCTCCCGCTGTGCGTTCACTGCGGACGGATCGCCGTAGTCGAAACCCCACCGCTGTTTGCCGAAAGGCAGGTCAACCAGGACGCTCAGCCCGAGCGCCTGCGCCCGATCAAGATCGTTCACGCTGGCTCGAATGGAGTTGCCGCCGGCGGCGACCAGCTCCTCAAGATGCACGCTGCCGACCGCCCCCTTTACGAAATAGGGCCGGCCACCGCGGAGGAGGCTGTAGCCGTCTCCCTGTTTCACGATTCGCACGGGTATCGGTTCCGCGGCCACGGCCGCGACTCCCGCGAGCATCAGCAAGAAGGAAAGCGCCGTTTTTATCCGAACTCCCATCCGAGAAGGCCGGCCGAAAGGGGGTGCCCATCGCGCGCCGGATTCTTTGGACATGCGGCCCCAAGCTGCTGGCTGAGGATTTCTAATGCAACGGCATTCTGGGGATTTCAATGCGCCCTCACTGGTTCTTGCCCATAATGGCCCAGGTGCTTGGGCGCCGGATCCATTTCCAATGTCCGTCAAAATGCATGGCCGAACCATGATCCGACCGGCATCGGGCATTTCACGCATGGCGAGCCGATGGCCTTTAATTGCGGCAGAGCCCGAGCGGGTGCGGTTCTGAGCTTGGGGCCTCAACCAGATCGCTCGGATTGACGATGGGATGAAGGCTCAACCCCGAGATTCCCCCTTAGATATGCCCCCCTGGGCGGGGAGCATTTCAGCAGAGGATTCCGCCCAATCCCCAGGAACCCGGATGTTGAGGGACCGCATTGGGGTCGCACCCGTCAACAGGACTCAAATCCCTTCACGTGTCGTGCCGTTTGGCGTTCTCGATTTCAGAGCGCCCGAGCCAATAGCAGGCCAACGTGGCGGGAATATTCAGCAAACGCGTGGATCCCTCATCCGGCGCGATCGCCCGGACTTTGAAATCGACCAGGTCCCGCGTAATGACATAGCCGCGGTCGATGCGATGGTGGGTGCAGAATTCGACGATCCCTTTCAAGTCCGCCAACCCCGTATGCTCGGCCTGCCGGTATTTCACCTCAAAGGGCACGAGCCTGCCGCCCAGGTCGGCGATGATGTCCACCTCGCGGTCCTTCGCACCTCTCCAGTACGAGAACCCCACGTTACCCGCGTAATATCGGGTGAATACATGCTTGAAGAATGCGGTCTCCACCGCCCGCGCCAGGCCCGCCGCGTCCTCGAGCAGCGCCTTGCCCTTCAACAACACACTTGGTCCGATGGCCGCGTCCGCGAGGTACACCTTTGAGCGGGCCCTCAGCACCTGCTTGCCGTAGCCGAACGGCCAAAGCCGGTGAATCAGGTGCGATGCCTCGAGAAGGTCGATATAGTTGCTCACGGTCGGCCGTTTGGCCTCCAAAGCGGAGCACAGGGTCTTCATCTCAAGCAGGCCGCCATCGTGGAGGCAGAGATACAGAAAAACCTGCTCCAGCTCCAGCACCCGCCTGACGCCGAACAGCGCGGTCATGTCGCGTTTCAGGACCTTGTCGACAATATCCTCGCGGAGAAGCTTCTGGGCCATCGGGATGCTCTCCACGAGGGCACTTTGGGGAAACCCCCCTCGGAGCAGGTAGTCGTGGAATAGGCCCGTGAGCGGCTGGGCGTCCGCGGCGACCTCTGCGATTTGCTTGGGGGTCCAATCGAACAGCCGTTGCAGCGAGTCCACCGCGGGAAGGGCTGGCGAGGGAAGCCGTCTGAGCTGCAGGTATTCGTAGAACGAAAGCGTGGCGAGGCGGATGGTGTGCCAGCGGCCAACGCCCGACTCCTGGCCCTCCGTGACAAGCGGCGTGGCGGATCCGGTGACGGCAATCCGGCGCCTCTTTTCAAAATCGACTTGGTGCTTCAGCCAGGTCTGCCAGTCCTTGGCGACCTGAATTTCATCAAGGAAAAGGTACTCGGGGGAGGCGCGCGAAGGTTCCAGTTCACGCCACAGCTGCACGAGACCGTCCAAGCCCAGCAGCTTCAGCAGAGGGTGGTCGAAGGTGACATACAGGATGCTGGTGGGCTCCACTCCCTTGTTCAGCAAATCCTCGACGGCCTGAAGAAAGAGCGTCGTCTTTCCGACCTGACGAGCTCCCGATAGGAGCAACGCCCGGCCTCCCGGCGGGTCCGAGATCCATGCGGCGATCTCCTGGAACGCTGCGCGACGCCACTTTGGCAAATCCAGCACCCGCCCGCCCGCCCACCAGGGATTGTATTGGCGCAGGACCGCAATGAGATCGGGCATCGAAGCTAACATTACCCCGTTTTTGCTTAAAAAGTCATTTTAGTGCAAGTATATCTTAATTAAAATAGATTTTTAGGCCAAATTGCCCGATCCAATCCAATCGGCCTACGAGGGGTAATTCTTGGAGGACGGGCCCAATACCACCGGGACCGAAAGCCCTCTGAAAGCAACGCCAGCCCATGATCATTCCGAGCCGTAAGGCACATTGATGTGCCCCTTCATCGACCGCGGCTATTCCGCCCTCCCGCCCCGGAAGCCCTCTTGCGCTTGGGTGGAAATGGGGCCTCCCGCCCTACCAGACCTCCTCCTCAGCGAACGGCAGGCCAATGGGCGCGGGCGACAGGTCCCCATGAACGTCCCATTTGCAACCTTCAGACACGGCGCCCATTCATCTTCCTCAATTTGTAATGTGACCCAGGCTGCGTCTACTTGACGGCATGGACCTAAAACTCACAGGGAAACGGGCTCTGGTATCGGGCTCCACCAAGGGCATCGGCTTCGCGATCGCCGCCGGCTTGGCCCGCGAAGGCGCCGAGGTGATCGTCAACGGGCGCTCCCAGGCCTCCGTGGACAATGCGCTGAAGAAGATCCGGCAAGCGGTGCCGAGCGCTCGCGTCAGCGGCTTTGCCGGCGATCTGGCGGATGCGGTTGTCGTGGATAGGCTCGTGGGGCTGGTGCCCGCGGTGGACATCCTGGTCAATAATCTGGGCATCTTTGAGCCAAAGCCGTTCGAACGGATTCCAGACGAGGACTGGAGAAGGTTTTTTGAGGTAAATGTGCTGAGCGGGGTCCGGTTGAGCCGCGCCTATCTGCCGGGGATGAAGGAAAAGAACTGGGGCCGCATAGTCTTTATCAGCAGCGAATCCGCGGAGCAGATTCCCACGGAAATGATACACTACGGGATGACGAAGACCGCCCAACTGGCCGTCTCCCGCGGCCTCGCCGAGACATGCGCCGGAACGGGCGTGACGGTGAACGCGGTGCTCCCGGGTCCGACCCATTCCGACGGCGTCGACCTGTTCGTGAAACAGCTCAGTGGCGGCAAGCCGTTCGCCGAATTCGAGCACGAATTCTTTTCGAGCGTCCGCCCAAGCTCGCTCCTCAAACGGTTTGCAACCACGGAGGAGGTGGCGAACCTGGTCGTCTATGTCTGCAGCGAGTTATCCTCGGCCACGAACGGCGCGGCGCTTCGGGTGGACGGCGGTGTGCTGCGTTCCTGCTTCTAGCCAATGGCGCAGTGGCTTGAGTATTCAGATCGCATTTCCCACCCATGATGCTCGCCCGCACCGTCCCCGGCCTCATTCTCCTTCTTGTCCTTATCCCGCGCTGCCTGTCGGCTGACGCCCCGGCCCGGCCCGTGACCCCCAACGCCTCGCCGGAGGCGGTGCAGCTGCTGCGGTATCTCTACGACATCTCGGGCAAACAGACCATCATCGGACAGCACGCCGCCCCGCTTGTGGCCACCACCCAACTGGGCCGGGTTTACAAGATGATGAACCACTACCCCGCCCTCTTTGGACAGGACTTCGGGTTCAGCGCCCCCGGCACCTGGGATGGAATCAATTACCGCCAGCAGCTCGTCGACGAGGCCATCCGGCGCCATGACGAGGGGTTCATCATCGTCCTGATGTGGCACGCCGTGCGCCCCATTGAAGACGAGCCGGTCGAGTTCAAGACGTCCGTGCAGGGAAAGCTCACCGACCAGCAGTGGCATGATTTGGTCACGCCGGGAACGGCCATAAATGAACGCTGGAAGTCCCAGGTGGACGTGATCGCCTGGCACCTTGCCCAGCTGCGCAATGCGGGCGTGCCCGTGCTCTGGAGGCCTTACCACGAGATGAACGGCAATTGGTTCTGGTGGGGTCAGAAGCCGGGAGAGGACGGCTACAAGAAGCTGTACCGGATGCTCTACGACCGTCTGGTGAACTTCCACCACCTGAACAACCTGATCTGGATTTACGGTGCCAACGAGATCCGCGAGGGCGTGGATCCCTACGAGAAATATTTCCCCGGAACGGACGTCGTGGACGTCCTGGCCACCGACGTCTATCATGGCACGTTCAAGAGCGACTATGATTCGCTGCTCTCCCTGGCGAACGGCAAGCCTATCGCGCTCGCCGAAGTGGGCAGAGTGCCGCCAATGGAGATCCTCACGAGCGAGCCAAGGTGGGCATGGTTCATGACCTGGGGCGACCCCATGGGGCCCGGAAGCAGCTTCGCGGACTTGCCGAAAATCCGCGAAGTCTACGAGAGCGAACGCACGCTGACCCTGGACAGGCTGCCTTGGGTGACGGACAAGCACCCGACCATCCATTATCCGATCTTGAAGTGAACGGATTCTCGGAAGCGGGCCGCCCGCCCAAGCGAATCAAAGCGCGCGGATCTTTCCCCCCTTGACATTCTAAGGGAGATCCGTTCTCCCTTAGAGGCTCTATGGGGAAGATCCGATCATGACCCGAATCGACCTGCTTCAGGGGACGCTCGACATGCTCGTGCTCCAGGTGCTGAGCGGAGGTCCCATGCACGGATGGGGGATCGCCCAGCGGATCCAGCTTCTGTCGAAGGATGTCCTGCAGGTGGAGGAGGGCTCCATATACCCCGCGCTCTACCGAATGGAGCACAAGGGCTGGATCCGGGCCGAATGGGGGCAGTCGGAGAACAACCGCCGCGCGAAATTCTACGAGCTGACCAGGGACGGCCAGAAACAGCTTGCTTCGGAGGCCAGGGACTGGAGCCGCCTATGCGCGGCCATCGGCGCCATCATGGGTTCGGCGTAACCCCGGTTCCGATCGCACCCTCCCGTGAAAGCCTCGGCCCTTCGTTTCATGGCGCGCCTTGGGGACCTCTTTCGGCGCCGGCGGCTCGAGGGAGACATGGCCGAGGAGATTCGGTCGCATATCGACGCCCTGGCCGACGCAAACGTGGCTGCCGGCATGGCGCCGGCGGAAGCCCGGGCCGCCGCGCTCAAGCGCTTCGGCGCCGTCGCGCGGATCGAGGAGGAATGCCGGGATGAGCGGGAGTTCGAGTGGTTCGGCCTCTGGGCCAAGGACCTGCGGTTCGCGCTCCGATCCCTTGTGCGGGCGAGGGCCTTCTCGATCGTCGTCGTCGCCACCCTGGCCCTGGGAATCGCCGTGGCCACCGCGGTCTTCGACCTGACCGCGTGGATCCTTATCTTTTCCCAGCCCTATCCGAGTCCCGGGCAGCTCTACCAGGTCGGCTACAGCGACGGACGGAGCCCGTTCATACCCGTTCGCTTCGGGCTCCACTTCAGGGCTTACCAAGAGCAGACCTCGGTCTTCTCCGAATTCGCCGCCGCGCGGCGGGACGTTTCCAACGTCCTGATCGCGGGCGCGCCTGTGGTCTCCGACATCGTCAGTGTTAGCGACGACACCTTCCACACGCTCGGCGTGCGGCCCTTCCTCGGGCGCGGCTTTCGCCCGGAGGAGTTCAAGGAGGGCAACGATCAGGTCGCGGTCATCTCCGAATCGTTCTGGCGCCAGCGTCTGGGCTCCGATCCGGACGTGCTTGGGCGCCAGATCCTGATCGACCAGCACCCCTTCAAGGTCATCGGGGTCCTTTCCGCGAGCCAGATGCTCCCCACGTACTTTGACCGGGGCGACGTCTACCATCCCCTCGTATTCAAGGCCGACCCCGCGAACGTGTTTGATCCCCTCCTGTATATCATCGGCCGGCTGAAGCCGGGGGTGACGACCCAGCAGGCAACGGCCCAGCTCGCCGCGGCCAAGCTTCCGACGATTCCCCAGTGGGCCGCGGCGTTCTTCTCGGAGCAGAAACCCGCGCTTCTCGGACTCACCGAGGCGACCGGGACCGGCACCTACTGGGTCATGTTTGTCGCGGCCGGCCTTCTTTATGCCATCGCCTGCCTGAACGTGATGAACCTGATGCTCGCCCGACTGCTGGGCCGCGGACGCGAGCTCAGCATCCGGCTTGCGCTCGGAAGCACGTGGTGGCGCATCGCCCGCCTGCTCCTGTTTGAGAGCCTCGGGCTCACGTTTGCGGCCTGGGCCATCGTCATGCTTCTGGCCCAGTGGGCGTTCCCGCCCCTGTTCGCATTCATCACCGCCAACCCCGGGGCGCGCTACATTTCCTGCTGGGACGCGAGGACCCTGGGCTGCATGACCGTCTTGAGCCTTCTGGCGAGCCTGGTCGTCGTCGCCGTCCCCATGATGCGCCTCTCGAGGGCGAGCCTGAATTCCGGGATCAAGGATGGCGGGACCTCGGTCGGAGAAGGACTCGCGATGGGCCGGATCCGCAGCGGGCTCGTCGTTCTCCAGGCGGCGCTGGCGGTGATGCTGCTGACGGGGACCGGTCTGATGATGCGGACCTTCCAGAAACTGCACCATGTCGATCTCGGATTCGAACCCGAAGGCAAGGTAAAGGTGCAGGTGGCCTTCCCCCACGGAACGAAGCTCGAGCCCGAGGAGCAGTTGCAGCTCTTCACGCGCCTTCAGGACAGGCTCCGCTCGCTTCCAGGCGTCAAGGCCGTCGCCTATGGCACCGATACGCTCCTTACCGGCGGATTTTACGGAACGGCGCAGCTGAAGATGGCAAACGGAACCTACATCCCGACATCGGGCGCCTACATGTCCGACGGCTACCAGCAAGCCTCCGGGATGGTCCTGAAGACGGGACGGTGGCTCACGGCCGGATCCCGGCGCAACGAGGTCATGATCAACGAGACGCTCGCGAAGGCGCGGTTCGGAAGCCAAAATCCGGTGGGCCTGGGCATCCAGCTCCAGGTCAGCGGCGACCATTCCTACGAGGTCGTCGGCGTGCTCAGGGACGTGCGCGAGACCGTGCGATCTTCACCCGGGCCCTGCGTGTACTTCCCCATCTTTTTCTATCCCCCGAATGCCAGCACGCTCATCCTGCGCTTCGAAAAGGACCCCGATCCGGGATTCGTGAGCCTGATCCGCAAGACACTCTATGACTTCGACCCGAGGTTCATCGCCGCGAGCGTCACGTCCGTGGACCAGAGCGTGGACAACTCGATGGCCGCCGAGCGATATGCCCTGACGATCCTGCGCGCGCTGGCGGCCATCGCGCTCGGATTGGCGGTCGTCGGCCTCTTTTCCATCATCGCCTACACGGTCGACATGCGCATGCGGGAATTTGGGGTGCGGCTGGCGCTGGGTGCGGAGCCCCGGGACCTCCACCGCCTTGTCATGCGGCGCGGCCTCTCCACCACCCTATCGGGCGTTGGAGTCGGAGTCGTGTGCGCGCTCGCGATGACGCGATTCATGCGGAGCCTGCTTTTTGACACCACTCCCTATGATCCCATGGTCTACGCGGCGGTGGCCGTCGTATTGCTGGCGGCTGCGGCGGCGGCCTGCTGGCTCCCGGCGCGGCGCGCCGCCCGCGTCGACATCACCAAATTGCTGCGGGACGAATGATCCGGCGCGGCGCCCCGTTAGAGCGCCAACCCGCAATCCCCATCGTCTCAGGGGGCGACGGGGGAAAATATCTCGTGCTTCCCGTTCCAGGCCAGCGGATCCTTGACCGAAATCGCGTCAATGACCCAGCCGTCGCCGTCCCACGCGAAGCGGACGGCCGAAAGCTCATTTTTCAGGTCCAAGACATAGAAGATATTCGCAAAGCCGTTTATCTGCAGGAACCCCTCCTCCCCGTTCGCCTGGCGCTTGATGAGCTCGAACGCACAGGAGATCGGGCTGGCGACCTTGGATTCTCCGCCCAGTTCGGCGATGATGGGACCATCAGGCGCGATCCGCAGGAGCGTGTATTTGCAGAGCCTGATTTCGGCCCGCGGAGCCTCCACCTTGCCGACAAACCGCCGGCTGAATTCGTTCCAAATGGAGGAGAACCTAATCCCCGCGGACGCCTTGATCTGATCCTTGACGACGAACGGCGCCGTCGTCGCCGGAAGGACGACCGAATCCTTGGGCACAAGGAGGGGGGAATTGGGTTTGGGCGGCACCGGCGGGGCGGACCCGTGCACCTGGGCGCCAGTCAAATCGGGTGGATTCTCCATGTCGGGGCCCATCGTGGTTCAAAATCCGAGCGGAAGTCACGAAAATCACCCACGATGCGCGTAAAGATATGATTATGGCCGGCATCCTCGCGCCAGGGGTCCTTCACCCTGGTGCCAGGGTTAGGGTTCCTTGGCCGCCAGGATTTTTAGGGCCGCCTCGCGGTCTTCGTCGGATACCTGAACCCGGATCCCACCGACCGTTCCACGGTAGGTCACCAAGAAATCGTCGGGGATGAAGGCCGCGATTCCGCAGTCGGCCAGGAGCGAGCGCGCAACCTCGGCCCGTTCGATATTTTCGTAATTTGCGATGGTGGTCATTTCGCGCCTCCCGCCGGCCGGCGACAATGACGCACGTGATTCATGGAGGTCCTCCTCAGGAGCCGGCCGAAGGCGCCAGAACTTCGGGCTGAACGGGCCCGGCAGCATTGAGAACCGGGATGACAAGCTGCAGGATGAAAGGCACCATCTTCTCCGCAGGCGCGCGGTCGGGAGTCCGAGACCATTCCTTCACGGCGCCGTAGATCGCCCAGGCCGCCGTCGTTGCGATCATTTCAGACGAGAGCTCCGCAGACGTGACCGCCTTTGGCATTCCCGCTATGAGCACCCTGCGGATCGCGCTCGTGATGGCAGACTCGGAGAGCGGCTCAAAGGAGCTCTGGCGCTGGCATTCCGACTGGCTCGAATGGCACTCGGTCAGATAGTCGCAGGTCGCCAGGACGATGGCTCCTGCCGCCGAGGCGCAGGTGCCGTCATAGTGGACCCTTCGCTCCTCCAAAAGCCTGTGAAAGCCACCGGCAACCATCGCCTCCAAAAGGCCAAATTTGTCCGTGTAATGGTCGTAGAAGGTCGCACGGTTGACCGTGGCCGCATCCGTGATGTCCTGCACGGAAATCTCATCGAATTTTTTGGATTGCATCAGGTTACGCAATGCTCCCTGGAGCAGTTGCCGGGTGCGCCTGATGCGCGGATCGCGTACTTCGCAGTCGGAAATGGGCACGAATCTCTCGTACGCCCTTTGCATCCGAAAATCAACTAAAACAACACTTGCCGTTTTACTATTGACAACAAGTGTTGGTTATCCATCATATGTCGATTAACTAAACCACTTAACTATGTCCACCCTACTCCACATCGATTCAAGCCCATTGGAATCCTCTATCAGCAGAGAACTTACGCGCGAATTCGTCCGCGCCTGGAAGCTCGCTCACCCAGACGGCAAGGTGATCCACCGCGATCTGGCGCTTTCGGCGCCAAAGCCGTTGGACGGCGCATGGATCCACGCCTCCCGCATGGATCCTGCCGCCCGCACACCCGAGCAAAGCGCCGTTCTGGAAATGTCCGACACGCTGATCGCCGAGCTCGAAGAGGCCAACGACTATGTCATCGGCGTCGCGATGCATAATTTTTCAATCCCGTCGGTCCTTAAGCTCTGGATCGACCAGGTCGCGCGCAGCGGGCGCACGTTCTCCTATTCAACCGGCGGGCCCAGGGGCCTCCTCCAGGGAAAACGAGCGACCATTCTCGCAGCCAGCGGCGGCGTCTATCAGGCCGGAACTCCGGCGGAAGCGTTCAATTTCGTCGATCCCTACCTGAAGACGGTCCTCGGCTTCATCGGCGTGACCGACGTGACGTTCGTCACGGCCGGAGGCGCCATGAGGGTTTCGACCGACGCCGTCAGCCGTGCGGCCTTCCTAAAGCCGACGCTGGAGAAGGTCCGGGCGCTCGCCGCATAAGAGCATGCTTTCAATCAATCGATCCAAAACCATCCCATGAAAATCGCCGCACTCATCGCACGCAATCTCCTCGGCCTGTTGTTCCTGACCTTCGGCCTCAACGGGTTCCTCCACTTCATACCGACGCCTCCCCCCGCCGGCCTTGCGGGGCAATTTCTCGGCGTCCTGTTTGTCTCCCACTACCTGGTGGCGGTCTTCCTCCTGCAGCTGGTCGCAGGCGCCCTGCTCCTGGTGAACCGATTCGTTCCCGTGGCCCTTGTGCTCCTGGGACCGGTCCTCGTGAACATCCTGCTGTTCCATTGCTTGATGGCGCCTGAGGGCCTGCCGATGGCCTTGGTCGCGTCTGCCCTTTGGCTGGCCACCTTCTACGGCGTGCGCCGCTCCTTCGCCGGAATCTTTGTCGCGCGCGCATAGGATCCCATGCAAATCGGCATCGACAGCTTTGCGGCTTCCACGGCGGACCCCTCCTCTGGGGCCAGGATCAGCCCGGTCGAACGCCTCCGCAACCTGCTCGAGGAGATCGAGCTCGCCGATCAGGCGGGCGTCGACGTCTTCGGAATCGGCGAGCACCACCGAAGCGAGTTTCTTGACTCCGCGCCCGCGGTCATCCTCGCGGCCGCGGCGGCGCGCACGAAGCGAATCCGGCTGACAAGCGCGGTGACCGTGCTCAGCGCCGCCGATCCCGTTCGTGTATTCCAGGAATTCGCCACGCTCGACCTCATCTCAAACGGCCGCGCGGAGATCATCGCCGGGCGCGGTTCCTTCACGGAGGCGTTCCCCCTCTTCGGCCTCGATCTGCAGGACTACGATTCCCTGTTCGAGGAGAAGCTCGGCCTTCTCCTGAAGATCCGCGAGAGCACCCACGTGAACTGGTCGGGGAGGCATCGGCCTGCGCTCAGCGGGCAGGCGGTGTTCCCGCGCCCCGTGCAGGATCCGCTGCCCATCTGGCTCGGCGTCGGCGGCACGCCGGAATCCTTCGTGCGCGCCGGCCGCCTCGGGCTGCCCCTCATGGTGGCCATCATCGGCGGCGAGCCCCGGCATTTCCGTCCGCTCATCGATCTCTACCGCGAGGCGGGCGCCGAGGCCGGGCATCCTCCCGGAAAGCTGACTGTGGGCCTCCATTCGATCGGCTTCCTCGCCGACACGGCGGAGGAGGCCGCCGATGTCTTCTACCCGGGCTATGCGCACGAATTCACGAGGATCGGCCGGGAGCGCGGCTGGCCGCCGACCACTCGCGCGCAATTTGACCGGACGCGCGGGCCAAAGGGCGCGCTTCTCATCGGCGATGCGCAGTCCGTCGCCGAGAAGGTTCTCTACGTGAACGAGGTCCTCGGCGGCATCTCGAGGCTGAGCTTCCAGATGACCGTGGCCTCGCTCCCTCATCGAAGGATGATGCGGGCGATCGAGATCCTCGGCACGCTAGTCGCCCCAAGAATTCGCAAGGAGCTCGGGGTCCCCGCACTGGACGCCTCCCCGGCGTCAGCTCACACGGCCTAGGCTCCTTCGATCTCCGCCCATTCGGATTCGGAAAGCTTCAGGCTTCCGGCCGCGGTGTTCTCCTCAAGGTGGGCGACCGAGGAGGTTCCCGGGATGGGCAGGACGACAGGTGAACGGTGCAGGAGCCATGCAAGCGCGAGCTGAGCCACCGTGGCGGAGCGGCGCCTCGCAATCTGCTCGAGCGGGCCCCCGGAACGGGCCAGTTCGCCGGCGGCGATGGGAAACCAGGGGATGAACCCGAGGCCGTGTTTCGCGCAGTAATCGAGGACGTCCTCGCTCTGGCGGTTGCCCAGGTTGTACAGGTTCTGAACGCTGACGACCGGAAGGACCTTCCGGGCCCGCTCGATCTCCGCAACGGACACCTCGGAAAGGCCCACGTGGTGGATCTTTCCCGCCAGCTGGAGTTCCTTCAGCGCCCCCAGCGTCTCCTCGGCAGGCACCTTGGGATCGAAGCGGTGCAGCTGATACAGATCAATCCGTTCGACGCGCAGGCGGCGCAGGCTCATCTCGACGCATTGCCTCAGGTATTCGGCCCGGCCCACGGGTGCCCATTGGTTCGGGCCCTGGCGGGTCAGGCCTCCCTTGGTCGCAATGACAAGCCCGGAGGGATAGGGATGGAGGGCCTCGGCGATCAGGCGCTCGCTGACCTCGGGGCCGTACGAATCCGCCGTGTCGATAAGGTTCACGCCGATCTCCACCGCCCGCCGCAGGACTCTCCTCGCCTCCTGCGGATTCCCCGGCTCGCCCCATATGCCGGGACCGGTGATGCGCATCGCCCCAAAGCCCAAGCGGTGCACCTTCAGGTCGCCGCCCATTGAAAAGGTGCCGCTCCGGGCAGCGTCGGGCGCCAAGGCAACAGCTGGAGTGTTCATGGGATTCCCATTAATGGGCCCAGAAACCGCGAAATCGCAACCGGCCAGCCTGCGCAAATGGGGCCCGCAAATCCCCGCTTCTTTGCATCTGCCGGGCACAAACTTGCGTAGAAGTGGCAACAGCTCCAGTTATCGGGAGCCCCGAATGATTTCCCGCACCGTCCTAGGCCCCCTGCTTCTCTCTGCGCTTCTTGCCTTATCCGGCTCCGCGCGGGCGGAGGACGCTGCGGCCGGCTCCCCGCACGAGCTCACGGTCGTCGTCGTCGACTCGCTCAGGGGAGAATCGAGCAGCATCAACCTCTACGACCGGATTGCCGAAGTGTTCTCGAGGGTCTTCGAGCGGCGGAAATGGCCCGTCAAGGTCCGGGTCGAGCGCTTCGGGGGCGACACCCCGGAACACCCGACCGAGCTGCGAGTCTTCGTCCACGGCTTCCGCCTGGAGGGCCCAGGAGAACTGACCTTCAGCGCGTGGATGACCCTGACCGACCATGGAAAGAAGACCGACTTCGGGGTCATCCGCTCGCGCTACAACATGCGGCCCTACGAGGCGGTCGACGACCGGCTTGACCGGGTCATACGAGGCTCAGCCGAAATCGCCGCCGATAGGATCGAGGATGTCCTATTCACCAAGCCTGGCCGTCAGAAGCCCTGATCCTGGGCTCCGCTCACCCGTGCAGAAGCAGCCCGACAACGCCGCCTCGATCGAGGAGGCCAGTCTGCTCGCGCGGTCCGGCGCGGGCGACCGCGAGGCGTTCCGGCTTCTCTATTCGCGCTACAGCGCCCCGCTCTTCTCTCTGGCGGTGCGCATGGTCGGGAACGCCGGCGATGCGGAGGAGCTCCTGCAGGACGCATTCGTAAAGATCTGGAGGAACGCACGCTCCTTCGACCGAAGCAAGTCGAGGCCCTTCACCTGGTCCGTGAACATCCTGCGTCGCACGTGCATCGATCACCTGCGCAAACGCAGGCGCCAGCCGGTGACGGCGCCGCTCCTCGCGGACGCCGCCGATCCCGGCCGCGCCGGTGCCGAGAACGCCCGGCAGGCGGCGGAGACGCATGAGGACGCCGAGCGGCTAAGGGACGCCCTTTCGGATGTTTCCGCAGGGCATCGCCGCGCGCTGGAGCTCGCGCTCTTTTCCGAGATGACCCATGAGGAAATCGCGCGCCAGCTGGGGCAGCCCACCGGCACCGTCAAGTCCTGGATCCGGCGGGGCCTCCTCGGCCTCCGCGAAACGTTAACCAAGGCCTCACCATGAACCCACAACTCGAAGAACTTGCCTGCCTCTATGTTCTCGACCGGCTCGACCCGCACGAGCGCGCGGCCGTCGAGGCCCGCCTGCCGCGCGATCCCGAGCTCGCCGCGCTCGTTCGGGAGCTCGAGCTCTCGCTCGAAAGCCGCATTCGCGCGCTTGCCCCGGTGGAGCCGGCCGCCGGCCTGCTTGAACGCATCGAATCGCGAATCGACCGGGAAGAGAGAATGAGCGCGGCGGCGCAGCTTCGCACCCCGGCGCCGATCTGGGCTTCGTTCGCCCGATGGGGAATCGCGGCCCTGATCGCGGTCAGCCTCGGCACCCTTGCGGTGGAATACCTGCGGCGCGGCCCCGCGGCCGGGCAGCCCTATGTCATCATTGTCGGGCTCGACTCGCGCTCGAGCGCGCTCGCCCTGGTTCCCCTGCAGGTCCGTTCCCAGGATGCGGACGCGAGCTTCATGCAGCTTGCCTCCCTCGCGGAGCGTTACTGGGAGAAGCCGGGCGACCTTCCGGTGAAGCTGCCCTCGAGCGGGCAGGCCGGGCACGGCTACGCGCTTTTCGATCCGGCCAGCCACCAGGGATTCATCGCCATCCAGCAGCTTCCCGCGGTCGAGGAGGGCAAACGCTACCACCTGTGGATCCTGGACACGGCTTCGGGCAGGGTCCGCGATGCGGGGGTCCTCCCGCTGGCGGGCTCGAGCACCGGCCTCTATTCCTTCTCGGTCACCCCCGACCTGGTCACGAAGCCCGACCACATGGGTTTCTTCGTGACCGCCGAGGACACGGCCCGTTCCGGGGCAGGCCTGCCGAGCGGGAAGGTCGTCCTGGGAGACCGGAGCCCGTTCTGACCGGCCGGCTCAGCGGACCCGCGGCGCGGCCGGGAGAGATTTTTCCTTGCTTCCTACTACATTGTAGTAGTTCCTACTACATCCCACTGCGATGAGCGCAAAGAAATCCGTCAGACCCACGCGCCTGGAAATGGAGCTCCTCGAGGCCCTTTGGAAGCTGGGCTCCGCCTCGATCCGCGAGATCCGGGAGAGCCTCCCGGAGGACAGGCGCCCCGAATACACGACGGTCCAGACGATCGTCTACCGGCTGGAGGAAAAACGGGCCGTCGAGCGCGTGAAAAAGATAGGAAACGCCCACATCTTCCGCCCGCTTGTGAGCCGCAAGTCCACGGTCGGCGCGCTGATCGACGATTTCCTGGGCTCGTTCGGGGGATCCCCCGAGACCCTGGTCGCCCACCTCTTCGAATCCGGCAGGCTCACGCTCCGCGACCTGAAGGAGCTCGAGAAGCAGGCCAAGAATCCGCGCGGGGGCCCCGGACCCTGATTCCCCATGGTCCTTCCCCTTTTCGCCTTCTCGGCCGACGCCCTGTTCAACGGGGTCCTCTCGCACCTCCTCGGATCGAGCCTGGCCGGGCTTGTGATCCTCCTGTTGATCGCCGCCTGCCGGCGGGCCTCGGCGGATCTGCGCCGGACCCTCGGCTGGATCGGCCTCCTCAAGTTCGCGGTTCCCGCGGCCGCGCTGGCCCCGCTCTTGGGCCGGCTGGGCGCCCTCCTCGGGTGGCTCTCTCCGGGCGCTCCCGCGGCGCTTATCGCCGGACTCCCCGGACACCGGTACCTCGCCGAGGCGATGGCGGCCGACCGTGCGCTGCCGGGCACCCTCATCATGGCCATGCTCGCGGCCTCGGCGGCCGTGACCGCCGCCATCCTGGTCCGTTGGTGGGTGAGGTCCGCAGCCTTCAGAAGGGGGGTGCTTGCCGGCGCCAGCTCCGTGTCCGGACCCCTTTTCCGGCGCGTAGCGGCCGCGGCGTCGAGCGTCGGCCTGAGCAGGGCAACGCCGCCCGTTGTCCTTTCGGAGTCCGAGGGCCCCGGCGTCCTCGGCTTCATTTCTCCTCTCCTCGTGATTCCGCGCTCGCTCGAGGGCCTGCTGGCGCCCGCGGAGCTCGATTCGATCCTGGTCCACGAGCTCGTCCACCTGGAACGCAGGGATCCCCTGTGGGGCGCCGCCCGCACCCTCTTCCTCGCCGTCTTCTGGCACAATCCCGTCGTCTGGCTCCTCTGCCGCTCGATCGCGCTTGAGACCGAGAAATCCTGCGACGAAGAGGTCATCCGCCTGACCGGGGCTCCCGAGGCCTATGCGGACGGCATCCTGAAGACGGTGCGCCACTCGCTGGGCCTCCCCGATCCGAGCCTGACGGGCGCGGCGGGCCACTCCGTCTCGTCCCGGATCGAGTCCATCCTCAGCCCCCAATCCAGAACCGAATCCCCCGCCATGAAAATGCTCGTCCTTTCCTCAGCCTGCCTGATCGCCGTTCTCACCGGCTACGCCGACCCCTCGTCCGAGGCCCCGGCCTCCCCCAAGTCCGAGGCCCCGGCCGGCAACGTCTACGACATCTCGAAGCTCGACGTGATCCCGCGTGCGCTCTTCCAGGCAAGGCCCGTTTATCCCCGGGAAATGCGCGCGCAGGGCGTGAACGCCGAGGTCCTCGTCGACTTCATCATCGACCCCAACGGCGTCGTCAAAAACGCCTTCGCCGCGAAGGCGTCGCGCGCGGAATTCGGGAAATCCGCCGTGGACGCCGTCAGCCAGTGGAAGTTCGCGCCCGGGGAGAAGGCGGGGAAGAAGGTGTACACCCACATGCAGGTCCCGATCGTCTACATGCTAAGCAACGACGGCCCGAAATCGTGATCTGCGGCTTCGCCGGCCGGCAGCCCCCTCGTCTTCCGGCGCTCGCCTCTCCCGGCCCAGCCGCCGGATTCGTGTCGATTTTCCGGGTGCGGGCGCGCTAGGATCGCGCCCCCCATGAACCCCTTTTCCCGGCAGGTGTTGTGCAATGGGACCGCGCTTGGATCCCTCCTGGTCCTCTGCGCCGTCCTCGCGGCCCCAGGCGGCCTGGGCGCGCAGCCCGCGGACAATGCGAGCCCACGCGAGCGCACCCTCTTCGACCGCGACTGGAGGTTCGCCTTCGGCCACGCCACGGATCCGGCGATGGATTTCGGGTTCGGCACCGGCTATTTCTCCTATTTCGCCAAGGCCGGATACGGGGACGGGCCCGCCGCGGAGAGATTCGACGACCGCTCGTGGCGCAGGATCAACCTGCCGCACGACTGGGCGGCCGAGGTCGGGTTTTCGGAGCGCGGCTCCGCCAGCCACGGGTACAAGGCGGTCGGCCGGAACTTCCCCGAGTCAAGCGTCGGCTGGTACCGGAAGTCGTTCCAGGTCCCGAATTCCGACCTCGGACGGCGGATCGTCATCGAGTTTGAGGGGGCGTTTCGCGACTCCCAGGTGTGGGTCAACGGGTTTTTCCTCGGGCGCCAGCCGAGCGGGTACGCGAGCTTCTGCTATGACCTGACCGACTACGTCAACTACGGCGGAGAGAATGTGATCGCAGTCCGGGTCGACGCGACGATGGAGGAGGGCTGGTTCTACGAGGGCGCCGGCATCTATCGCCACGTCTGGCTGGTGAAGACGGCTCCTCTCCACGTCGCGCCGTGGGGCATGTACGTGACCAGCGCGGTCGACGGCGATTCCGCCGACGTCACGGCCCGCACGAGCGTCGCCAACGAGGGGACGTCCGAGGCCACGTTCTCCATCGAGCAGAGCATCGTGGACGCGGACGGACAGACCGTCGCCACCGCGCGGACGGGGAAGCTCTCCCTCGCCGCGGGGGCCGCCGGGGAATTCCCATGCACCCTGAGAGTCGGGCATCCCCGGCTCTGGTCGCTCGAGGCGCCCGTCCTGCACAAGCTCCTGACGACCGTCCTCAGGCAGGGAGTCGTGGCGGACCGCATCACGACCCCCTTCGGCATACGCTCGATCCGGTTCGACCCAAACAACGGCTTCTTCCTAAACGGCAAGCGTGTCGAGTTGCAGGGCGCAAACGTTCATCAGGACAGCGCGGGCGTCGGCACGGCGCTCCCGGACGCCCTCCAGGATTTCCGCATTTCGCGGCTGAAGGAGATGGGCTGCAACGCCTACCGGTGCTCCCACAACCCCCCGACTCCCGAGCTGCTCGACGCGTGCGACCGGCTGGGAATGCTCGTCCTCGACGAGAACCGCCTGATGGGCACGAATGCGGCGCAGCTGGACCCGCTCGAACGCATGATCCGGCGCGACCGCAACCATCCCTGCGTGGTCCTCTGGTCGCTCGGCAACGAGGAATGGGCCATCGAGGGCAACATCAAGGGCGCGCGCATCGCCTCGACGATGCAGGACTTCGCCCGGCGCCTCGACCCGACCCGGCGCACCACCGTGGCCAACAGCGGCGGCTGGGGCGGGATCTCGACGGTCATCGACGTCGTCGGCTACAATTACATCCACCAGGTCCATCCCGACGAGCAGCATGCCAAGTTTCCGAACCAGCCCGGGGTCGGCACCGAGGAGACCTCCACCCAATGCACTCGCGGGATCTACTTCGACGACCGGCAAAACGCCCACCTTGCACCGCTGCAGCACGGGGACTCCGGCGGGAACTGCGAGGAGGGTTGGAGCTTCTACGCGGCGCGCCCGTTCCTCGCGGGCCTGTTCTTCTGGACCGGATTCGACTATCGCGGCGAGCCCACCCCCTTCGATTGGCCGGCCATCAGCTCCCAGTTCGGCCTCATGGACAGCTGCGGCTTCCCGAAGGACAGCTACTATTACCTCAAGTCGTGGTGGTCGGACCAGCCCGTGCTCCACCTATACCCGCACTGGAACTGGCCGGGCAAGGAGGGACAGCAGATCACCGTCGGGTGCTTCAGCAACTACGAGTCGGTCGAGCTTAAGCTGAACGGCCGCTCGCTTGGCAGGAAGGACATGCCCCGCAACGGACACCTCGAATGGAGCGTCGTCTACGAGCCGGGCACCCTTGAGGCGGTCGGCTACCGTGCCGGAAAGCCCGTCGAGACGAGCCGCGTCGAGACGACCGGCCAGGCCACGTCCCTAAGGCTCGTGCCCGACCGCGCGCATCTCGCCTCCGACGGCGCGGACGCGGCGGTCGTGCGCGTCGAAGCCGTCGATGAACAGGGCCGCGTTGTGCCCACCGCGGGCCACCTCGTCTCCTTCGAGGTCGCAGGCCCGGGGCGGATCATCGGGGTGGGAAACGGGGACCCGTCGTCCCACGAGCCAGACCGCTACATCGAGTCCGTGAAGTCCCTGGGGGTCAGGGGCTGGCGCGGACGGATCGCACCGGCCGGCACCGCAGCCCCCAGCGAACCCGACCTCCTCCCTCCCCTGTCCAGGCTGTCAAATTGGAAGGCCACCCTGCCGCGCGCGGGCGAGCTCTACGACCTGGCGGCGCGGTTTGAAGTGGAGGCGCTTCCGAACGACGCGCGCTTCACCCTCAACCTGCCCTCGCTCGGGGCAAAGACATCGGTCTGGCTGAACGGCCACGAGCTCGCGCGGAACATCGATACCACCCTGAGCGGCCCTTCCATCATCCTGGATCCGCGCCAGCTTGTCGTCGGCTCGAACACGATCCAGCTGATCACCGTCCCGCTCCCCGACGGCCGAAACCACATTCCCGAGGTGGCCCAGCTCGGCTCGGTGCAATACTGGCGGCCCGCCCCCCAATGGCAGCGGAGCATCTTCAATGGCCTTGCGGAGGTGATCGTCCAGGCAACGGACGACCCCGGCGAAATCCGCCTGACGGCCCGTGCGGCCGGCCTGAGGCCGGACACGCTGGCCCTGGCGTCCCGCCCGGCCCTCCCCTAGGCCATCCGGTCCGCCTCCCCTGCCTCAGCTGACGAAGGAGTAGTCGTAGGGCTTGCGCATCTCGCGTTTCACGTAGCTGTTCGCGATCATGGAGTGCCAGCCGACGAACTTCTCCTTCTCGGCATCCCACTTCAGCTTCAGCCCCGTGCGCATGGAGATGGCGCCGAGGTGGCACATCGTCGCAGAGCGGTGCCCCGTCTCGACGTCGCAGATCGGAAGCTTCCGCGACCTCGTGCAGTCGAAGAAATTTCCCATGTGGTTGTTGCTCTTGTAGAGCCGGACGGCGTCCTCGGGAAGCGGCTTTGTGAGCAGGTGCGGGTCGCTCGCCGTGATTTCGTCGCGGTTGACCCAGATCCAGCCGTCGGCGCCTTCGAAGCGTATCCCATTGCGCTGGCCCTTCGGATTGACGACGGAGCCGAAGATCGAGTCGTCCTTCGTCGTGTTGATGTTGAGCACGACCCCGTTCGAATACGTGTACTTGACGGTGTACTCGGCAAAGGTCGTGTACCCGCCGGGGATGGGCTGGGCCAGAACCTTCGACTCGACCGTCGTCGGCGCCAGCAGGCCGATCGCCCAGTAGGCGATGTCGTTGTGATGGGCGCCCCAGTCGGTCATGGTGCCGCCGGAGTACTCGTACCAGTACCGGAAGGTCGTGTGGCAGCGTTCCTTCACGTAATCATTGGCCGGAGCCTGCCCCTGCCAAAAATCCCAGTTGAGCCCAGCCGGGATGGGAACGGTCTTGAACGGACCGTCGCGCAGCCCGGCAGGCAGCCAGACATGGGCCTCCTTCAGGGTCCCGATGCGCCCGTTGCGCACGAGCTCGCAGGCAAGCCGGAACCTCGCCGAGCTGCGCTGCTGGGTTCCCGTCTGGAGCACGATGCCGCTGTCTCGCACGACCTTCACAAGCCTTCGACCCTCGTCGATCGTGAGCGTCAGCGGCTTCTCGCCGTAGACGTCCTTCTTCGCCCGGGCCGCGGCCATGTTGACCAGCGTATGCCAATGGTCGGGGGTTGCATTGACGATGACGTGGATGTCGGGCCTTTCCATCACCTTTCGGAAATCGGAATAGATGTCGGGCACCTTGCCATCGACCGTGAACTTCTTCGCGGCCGCGGCCGCGTGGTTCCCGTCGACATCGCAGACGGCGAGGATCTCGCCAAACTTGGATGCATTCGTGGCGTCGCCGCGCCCCATGCCTCCGCAGCCGACAAGGGCGATTCCCGGCCGGTCGTTGGGCGTGGGCAGGCTCGGCATGTCGGCGGCTGCAAGCTGCTGGCGCTCGATGAACCAGAGCGGCAGCCCCGTCATTGCAGCAATCTGGCTGCAGCGTTTCAGGAACAGGCGCCGGGAAATGTCGAACGACTTGGGTGCAGGGGAATGTCGGGCGGGGTTGGTCATGAATTAAAATAACCCAGGGGCCAGCCTTCCGGCGCCCAAATCCGCGGCCTATCTCCGACGGAGGGGGGTCTGGGAAGTTGGGTGGCGAACACGCGTATTGCAAGGAGGTCCCTCATTTTTGCGCGTCGTGCAGCCACGGAGACGCGCCTCCCTTGACACACGCTTCCGCGGGCGCAGAGCATCTCGCCGTGTCCGAATCGTGTCGCCTCTCGGTAAGGGCGGTGCCCAATGCCCCCACCAGCCGCGTTGTCGGCTGGGTCGAGGACACCCTCAGGGTCAAGGTCCACGCGCCCGCCCTGGAGGGTCGCGCCAACGAGGAACTCTGTGAATTCCTGGCGTCGGAGCTCGGCGTCCGCAGGGGATCGGTCCGCGTCGTCCAGGGCGCAAAATCCCGGCTGAAGGTCGTGGAGATCCATGGACTTTCGGCCGCCGAGGTCCGCGCACGACTTCGAGTCTCCAGTTGACGAATGCGCCAAACTGGTGATTTTAGCGGCCTGATGTTCGCCCGGAGACAGAGCCGACCCACGATGCTGACGCGCGCCACCGCGTCGCTCGCCTGCGCCCTTGTCTTGGCCCTGGTGGCATTTGCCGCCAGCCCGCAGCTTCACGAACGCCTGCACGGCCACGACCTCCAGGCTGGAGGCCGCCGCGCACCACGAGGGGGCGCTGCCGGGGCGCCTGCCCGCCGGCGATGACGATGACGGGTGCGTGGTGAACCTTTTCGCCCAGGGCCTTGTCCTGTGCCTTGCGCTTGTGGCGCTTGCCTTCACCGGCCAGACGCTCCGCCTTTCGGATTATGCTCCCCGCGAGCGGATCATTCCCGAGGCGCCGGGCTACCTCCACCTGCCCCCGCAGGCCCCCCCGGGGCTTTGAGCTGATCCGTCCCCGGCGGCGCGCCGGCATCCGGCGCCCCCGTTCCGAATTGGACGCCGATCGACGCCGCCTCCGGGCGCGCGCAAACCCAGCCGCAGGCAGCCGCATTGGATTGCCGGCGGCGTTTCGCTATCGGCGCTGACCCATGACCCAACGAATCCCCCATGAATTTCCGCAAGTTCCTCCTCCTTCCCATCGCAATCTGCACGATCGCCACGGTCCACAGCCAGTCCGACCCGCCTCCGAGCCCCGACGCAAAGACGACACGCCTCGATCCGGTGATCGTCACCGACGAGCTGGACGAGACCCGCGGACTCATAGAGCCGAGCCTGGGGGCCACCTCGTTCATCATGGACGAGCAGCAGATCCTCAACCTGCCGCAGGGCGCCGACGCGCCCTTCAACCAGGTCCTCCTGCGGGCTCCCGGCGTCGCCGAGGATTCGGCGGCGAACGGGGACCTGCACGTCCGGGGAGAGCACGCGAACCTGCAATACCGCATCAACGACGTCCTCCTGCCTGAGGGGATCACCGGCTTCGGGCTCGAGCTTGACCCCCGGTTCGTGAAGAGCATGCAGCTCATCACGGGGTCCCTGCCGGCGCAGTACGGCTTCCGCACGGCCGGCATCGTCGACATCCAGACGAAGACCGGCGGCTTCGACCAGGGCGGCGAGGCCTCGCTCTACGGCGGGAGCTACGACACGGTTCGGCCGAGTTTCGAGCTCGGCGGGACCCAAGGGAACGTCAGCTACTTCGCCGACGGGAGCTACGACCACAATGCGCTCGGCATCGAGAACCCGACCCCGAGCGCGAGGGCGATCCACGACCTGACCGACCAGTACAAGACGTTCACGTACCTGTCCTACATCCTCGACCGGACGAGCCGGCTCACGTTCATGGGCAGCGCCTCGTACAGCGATTTCCAGGTTCCCGACACGCCAGGGCTCCCGGCGGGAACGTCCCCCGACGGCAAGCCGTGGCTTCCCGGATCGTTCGACTCCTCGAAGCTCAACGAGAACCAGAACGAGCAGAACTATTACGCGGTTGCGACCTATCAGAAATCCGCGGGCGACCTCAATTTCCAACTTTCCCTGTTTGCCCGTGATAGCAGCGTCCACTTCACGCCCGATCCCGTCGGCGACATCTTTTTCAACGGGGTCGCCAGCGACGTCAAACGCTCGCTCTATTCGGGCGGCATCGAGGGGGACGGCAGCTATGCCCTCGGGGCAAACCATACGCTCCGCGCGGGCTTCTCGCTCCTTGACGAGTCGGTCGACGCGATTTCGACGACCACGGTTTTCCCGGTCGATGCGGACGGGGATCCCGACGGCCCCGAATTCCCGATATTCAACAGCGAAACGCTCCACGGCGTGTTTGCCGGCTCCTACCTCCAGGACGAGTGGAGGCTGGCGCCCGGCTTGACGCTCAATTACGGGGCAAGGCTCGACAGATTTGACTCCTCCTTCGACACCGAGTCCCAGCTGAGCCCGCGCGTCAACCTCATCTACGAGCCCACGGACTCGACCACGCTGCACGCGGGATACGCCCGCTACTTCACGCCGCCGCCGGTCGAGAACGTCTCGGGCAGCACCGTGGCCGAATTCAACGGAACCTCGAATGCATCGCCGACCGACCAGGACGATCCCGTCAAGGCGGAGCGCTCGAACTACCTGGATGCCGGGATCACCCAAAAGTTCGGGCCGTCCCTCCAATTGGGACTCGACGGCTACTACAAACGGGCGACGAACCAACTCGACGACGGGCTGTTCGGCCAGACCTTGATCCTCTCGGCGTTCAATTATGCAAAGGGCGAAGTCTACGGTCTCGAACTCTCCGGCTCCTATTCGCACGGGGGGTTCACGACCTATCTGAACCTGGCCCATTCCGTGGCCATGGGCGAGGATTGGGACTCGGCCCAGTTCCTCTTCGACCAGGCGGACCTGGCGTATGTCAAGGACCACTGGATCTTCCTCGATCACGACCAGGCGCTCTCCGGCTCGTTCGGCGCGTCCTACCTGTGGAAGGAGGACCGCGGCGACACGCGGATCTACGTGGACACGCTCTATGGGACGGGCCTGAGGACCGACGCCACCGCGCCCGACGGGTCCAACATCCCCAACGGCGGTACGGTCCCGGCGTACTATTCAATCAGCATTGGCGGCGAGCAGAGCTTCAAGGCGGGCCACCACAGGGTCTGGAAGGTGCGCCTCGATATCGTCAATCTGACGGACAAGACCTACGAGCTGCGCAACGGCTCGGGAGTGGGCGTCAACGCCGCGCAGTACGGGATGCGGCGCGGGATCTTCGAAAGCGCGTCCTACTCGTTCTAGGAACGGGCCTAACCGCCCGCGAATTCAAGGAGGGGTCCGAAATTGCCCGCGTCCGCCCTTCTCATCGCTTCGAGATAGCGCGGGCGCGCGGATCCCGGCGCGCCGGCCTCTCCCCTCGAGCCCCAGGTCAGCGGCGCCTCGCCGTGGGAGGCGACCACCACGTCGGCCATGAGGCGGGCATGCCTGCCGTTGCCGTTCGACCACGGATGGAGGGACACCAGCCTTTGGTGCAACCGCACCGCCGCCTCGTGCACGGGATAGGTGCCAAACCGAAACCATGCCTCAGCGTCGTCAAGGATGAGCCTCACCCCTTCGGCAATCCGCTTCGGCTCCCATCCGGGATTGCGCTTTGTCGTCCGGTATCGCCCCGCATCGCGCCAGATGCCCATGAACATCCGCCGATGCAGCTCGCGTGCGAAGGCCTCGGTCAGGAGGTCCTCCCTTTTCAGCACCGCAGCCCGCATGACCCAAACCCGTGCCCCGTTGATGCTCAGGCGCTCGATCTGTTCGAGCTGGCCCCGGCTGGTGAGGCTTGGCAGGAGGCGCGTCCGCTCCTTCGCTGAAATGGGCGCATTAGGGGGCATCATCGGGATCCACGCCGCCCCTGAGCGCCATCGAATGGTCCGTCGCCCTTTGAAGCGTGGCGTTGGGGTCGCGGGCTGCCGCGAGATCGGCATAGGTGCGGGCGCCGGGCCCGCGCGGAACGACAAAGTAGACGAGCTCGCAATCCATCGACTCAGCCGCGCGGCGCAGCGACTCTATGCTGACCGCCCCCCTCTCCTCCGACGCCTCGAACTGGGCGTAGGTCTGCCGCTTCACCCCGGTTTTTGCCGCCGCCTCACCCTGGGTGAGGCCGATCGCTTCGCGAACCGCCCGCAGCCACCCCTTCGCCGGACGACCCGCGACATCCCTAGCAGCATTCAGGAGCTCTACGTTCTCCTGAAGCCCCGCCAAAATGATTTTCTGAATCTCCGCCTTAATGCAGTTTTTGAACTGCCTTATTAGTCACAAGGCAATATAAATAATGCATTTTTATATCATTATAGCAGTCTTTAAACTGCCTCATTTCCTTCGACTGCCTCCAACAGGGTCGATGTCTTCAGCTGCACCCAGACATTTGCGAAGGTGATGAGTCCCCCGCCGACGGCGAGCGACCAGGTCGCGCGTTCATCGGAATAATCGAGTCCAGCCCAATGGGAGATGAGCGCTGGAAGGAACAGCACGAAGACGGAGGCGAAGAGGGGTTCCGTGCAGTAGATGAGGCCCGCTTCGGTCGATGTGATCCTCGGCTGCCAGCGAGTCATGAGGGAAAAGGCCCCGACCGTGCAGACGAGCGTGAGGACCAGGGTCAGCACCATCCATGGCGGGGAACGCCAGGGAATGAGAAGCGCCCCGGCGTTCGGCGCCGTGACCGCCGCCATTCCCGCAAAGGTCGCTGCCTGAACGGCGAACATGATCAGGGTCACCGTCCCAGGCCGGTTTCCTGCGAACTCCTTCTTCCCAACCCAGAGAATCTGTCCGGTGAAGAAAACCGAGCAGAGGAGCGTTTCTGTTTCGCCCCGGCCAAACCGGAAGGCGTGCCAATCGAAACGGCCCAGGACCGCGACCCCGACCAGCACGAGAGCGCAGCACATCCAGACAATGGCCCCGGGGTTGCGCCGATGCCGAAGCGCGATCCAAGTCGGCACAAGGATTGCGCAAAGCTGCGTCAGAAAAGAGGATGTGGATGCCAGGGTGAATTGGAGGCCGTCGGTTTGAAAGAGCGTTCCAAGCGCGGCAAAGGCCCCCACCACGACGCCCTGCCTCACTTCGCTCGGCGTCGGGAGGCGTTCGCCCCGCCGCAGGACCAGCATCAGCGCCACCGCCAATAGGAACCGGGGCGCCGTGGCCAGGGAGGCGAGGAACCAGGTGCCCGCCGAAGGAAACAGGGAGCGGTTCAGGAGCGTGATCGCCTTAATGACCGGGAAGCTCAGGCCCCAATAGAGCGACGCAAGCACCAGCATGCGCACCGCCCGGCGGCGCTCGGTGGGATTGGGTCCTGTCGTCATGGCATTGCGGGTTGCAAAGGGGATGATCGTGCCGCCGCGGAAGAGGGCAGCCAAGCGGGATTCGCCGAAGATTTAACACAAACCGCGCCGGAGACGGCTCGACATCGGCATCCTCTGCGGACACTCCTCACGGGGCTCACCCCAGCAAAATGGCGAAACCGGCAGAAGACCGTCGGATGTCGAAGAAAGCCTACGAGGCCCGCCTTCCCGACGTCAGGGCCGCCCTGGTTCGGATGCAGGTCGAGCTCAAGTCCGCGAAATTCCCGGTGATCGTGGTCATCGCGGGCGTCGAGGCGTCGGGAAAGGGAGATGTGGTCAACATCCTGAACGGATGGCTGGACCCGCGCGGGTTCGAAACCTTCGCGCTTCACGACCCGACGGACGAGGAGCGGGACCGGCCCGCCATGTGGCGCTATTGGAGAACGCTGCCCCCGAACGGGCGGATGGCGATTTATGCAGGGGGCTGGCACGCCGACGCCCTCAGCGACGACCCACGCAGCGCCCGCGAACTCGCGCACTTCGACACGATGCTGCGCAGGTTCGTCTGGTTCGAGGGGCAGCTTGCAGCCGCCGGGGCCCTTATCATCAAGGTCTGGCTCAGCCTCAGCAAGGAGTCGCAGCGGGCGAGATTGCGCGACCTTGAGTCGGATCCGCGGACGGCTTGGCGGGTGACGCCCGAGGATTGGCAGAGCCAGCGCGACTACGACCGGCTGGATCGGCTGGCCAAGCGGATGCGGGTCACCACGCACCAGGCCGGGGCTCCCTGGTATGTCGTCGACGCCGAGGACCCGCGCGCGCGGAACCTCTCGGTCGCCGACATCATCCTCTCCCGCTTCCGGATCCACATGCGGGCCCACCGGAGGACCCGCGCGTCGGTCGGCCGCGGGGCCAAGCGGACCGTGCCGCTGCGCCCCGCGGGCCTGCGGCGGCTCCTTTCGCTCTCCCTCGAAAACAAGCTCTCGCAGCCCCTCTACGAGAAGAAGCGGGACAAGTGGCTCGCCCGCCTGAACAAGGTCGTGCGCGCAGCCGGCCAGGAACGCCGCTCGATCGTCTGGGTGTTCGAGGGCTGGGACGCGGCCGGAAAGGGCGGCGCGATCCGCAGGCTGACGGACGCGATCGACGCACGCGACTTCCGGGTGATCCCCGTGGCCAAGCCGACGGACGAGGAGAAGTCGCACCACTACCTGTGGCGGTTCTGGAGGCACGTCCCGAGGGCCGGGATGGTGACCATCTACGACCGTTCCTGGTACGGCCGGGTCCTCGTCGAGCGGCTCGAGCGCTTCGCCACCGAGGCCGAGTGGCGGCGGGCCTACCGCGAGCTCAACGAATTCGAGCTCGAGCTGACCGAGCACGGCGTGATCGTCATCAAGTTCTGGCTGCATATCAGCAAGGACGAGCAGCTGAAGAGGTTTCGCGACCGGGAGGCCACCTCGTACAAGAGCCACAAGATGGGCCACGAGGACTGGCGCAACCGAAGGAAGTGGGCGTCCTACGAGATCGCCGTCGGGGACATGCTTGCGCTCACGAGCACCCGGCACGCGCCCTGGCACCTGGTCGCCGCGAACAACAAGCGCCACGCGCGACTCGAGATCATCAAGACCTCCTGCCGCCAGATCGAGGCCGCGCTCGGCCTTTAGGGCGAAAAAAAACCGCCGCGGAGGTCATCCGCGGCGGCAAATATGCTGAACGTCTCCGGGGTTAGGAAACGTGGCCCGAGACGAGCTTGGTCATCTCGAACATGCTGACCTTGGACTTGCCACCGAACACCGCCTTGAGCGAGGCGTCGGCATTGATCATCTTACGGTCCTTCTTGTCCTGGAGGCCGTTCTTCTTGATGTAATCCCAGAGCTTCTTGGTGAGCTCCGTGCGGGGAAGTGGCTTGGAGCCGACAACGGCGGAAAGCGCACCATCGGGTGTTACCGGTTTCATGAACGCGGCGTTGGGTTTGCGGGCTGATTTTTTGGCCATATTGAGGTTTTGTTTTAGAGTGCTTTGCTATGAAAGCAATGCCTTTCTAGAGCGAAAACCCGCGGTTTTCCGAGCAAAATCTTCTTGCGTCGGAATCCGTCCGGGAGTCAGCGCTCCTCGTCGACCTGCACAAACTGCCTGTAAAGCGCGGCGTAGTGGCCGCCCTTCGCCAGCAGCACGGGATGCGTCCCGCGCTCGATGATGCGCCCCTGATCGAGCACAAGGACGAGGTCGGCGCTGCGGATGGTGCTCAGCCTGTGGGCCACCACGAAGCTCGTGCGCTGGCGCAGCAGTGTCGCAAGAGCATGTTGGATACGCGCCTCCGTCAGTGCGTCGATGGAGCTCGTCGCCTCGTCGAGGATGACGATCCTCGGATTGGCGAGAAAGGCGCGCATGAAGCAGACGAGCTGCCTCTGTCCGACCGAGAGCCCGGCGCCGCGCTCCCCGACCTGGGTGTCCAGCCCGTCCGGCATCTCCTCGAGGACGTCGAGGCAGCCCAGCTTGGCGGCAGCCTCGTTTACCTCCTCGCGCGAGGCCCCGGGCCGGCTCAGCAGGATGTTCTCAAGCACGGTTCCGGTGAACATGAAATTCTGCTGCTGGACCATCCCCATCTGCCTGTGCAGCGAGCGAGCGGTGATGGTGCGTATCTCGCGCCCGTCGACCAGCACCTCGCCCCGCGTGGGAAGGTAGAACTTGGAGACGAGGTTGATCACCGAGCTCTTTCCGCTGCCCGTGTGGCCCACGAGGGCGATCGTCTGCCCGGGTTCCGCCGTGAAATTGATGTCGTGCAACACAAGCCGGGCGGGGTCGTATCCGAAGGACACCGAGCGGAACTCGATCCTCGCGCCAAGCGCGCCCCCCGAAACCCTCGGGTCGGGGAGCCCGACGGCCTCCGGAGAATCCTCCCAGTCGGGAGGCGTGTCGATCAGCCGGAATATCCTCTCCGCCCCCGCCATGGCGAGAAGCCCCTGGTTGTACTGGTTTCCGATGACCGTGATGGGGGAGAAGAAGAAGTTTGAGAGGAGGATGAACGTGATCAGGTCGTCCGCGTGCATGGTCTGGTGGAAGACCCGCCATCCGCCGACCACGAGGAGGGTCGCGATGAAGAACTGGCTGTTCAGCTCCAGGATCGGCGCCAGCACGGCCGAGGTGCGGGCGAGGGCCACGTTGTAGCGCGAGTGGTCGGAAAGGAGGCTCCTGAAGAGCCCCGCGTTCATCTCCTGCCGGACAAACCCCTGGGTCACGCGAATCCCGGTGACCGACTCGGCGAGCGTCGCCGTGACGCGGCTGAAGCTCTCGTGGGAGGCCCGGGTGAGCCGGCTCAGCTTCATCCGGAAGTGCTTGTTCACGGCCCAGAGGACAGGCGCCATGCACACCACGACGAGGAACATCTTCCAGTCCCTGTAGAGGAGGACGACGGCGGTGAACGCCATCTGCCCGAACTGGATGGCGCTCACGAATCCCACGTCCTGGATGCCCACCCTCACCGCCTCGAGGTCGCTCGTCACGCGGCTGAGGATCCTGCCAAGCTTCATTCGGTGGAAGAAGCTCATCGGGTGGCGCATGGTCTTCTCGAAGATCTCCGAGCGCAGGCCGTTGACGACGGTCTCGCCGATCTCGAGCGCGTAACGCTGGCGGAAATGGAACATGGCGTCGGTGACGATGGCGAGCGCGGCGAAGCCGAGCGTCCCGGTGAGGATCCCGTGGAGGTTCCCGTTCGCCACCGGCCCGGTGATCACGAGCGCGGTGACCCAGGCGAGGGCCGGAAGCTGGGCGGAGCGGGCGACGGTCAAGAGGAGCATGACCGACATCTTCCGCCTGACCGGCGAGACATAGGTGAGGATCCTCCGGATGAGGCGCCAGTCGAGGGGCTTGAACTGCTCCTCGTCGTCGTCCTCGTCGCGCACGCGCTGCACCAGGATCAGGCCGGGCGTGCGGTCGTTGCCGGAGCTCATGGCGCCCCTCCCCCCGGGAGACGCTGAAGCTCCCTGCTGTCGACAAGCTGGAGGTTGGCGACGTGGAGGTACGGGCCGGGCACCTGGATCAGCTCCGCGTGGGTGCCCCGCTGGACGATCCGGCCGTTCTCCAGAACGATGATGTAGTCCGCGCGGCGGAGGGTGCTGAGGCGGTGCGCCACGATGAACGTGGTCCGTCCCGCGATGGCGCGGTCGAGCGCCTCGAAGATCTCGTGTTCGGTGTTGCTGTCGATGGCGGCCGTCGGGTCGTCGAGAAGCAGGATCGCCGGCTCGAGGAGAACCGCCCGGGCTATAGCCAGGCGCTGCCTCTGGCCCCCGGAAAGGCTGTTGCCGCTTTCCCCGAGCACGGTCTCATAGCCCTTCGGCAGGCCCACGATGAAGTCGTGGGCGGCCGCCACCCGCGCGGCGCGCTCGATCTGCGCCTGCGTCGCGTCGGGATGCCCGAAGGCGATGTTCGCCGCCACCGTGTTCGAGAAGAGAAAGCTCTCCTGGAAAACGGTCCCGATGTTCCGGCGCAGGTCGTCGAGGTGCAGGCGGCGCACGTCGATCCCGTCGATCAGTATCCTGCCCCTGGACGCATCGTAAAACCGGGGGATCAGGCTCATGAGGACGCTCTTGCCCGAGCCCGTCGCGCCGAGGATGGCCACGCATTCGCCGGGCTTCACGTCCAGGTTTATGTCCCGGAGGACCGGGTCGAGCTTCCCGTACTCGAACGAGACGCCCTCGAAGCGAACGGCCCCTTCGAGGCGGGCGCGGCGCACCGCATCCGGGGGGAGCGGACCTCGACCGGGGCGTCCAGGATCTCAAAGACCCTCCTGGCGCCGATCAGCGACTGCTGCACCGAGTTGACGATCGCGGCGACGTTGTTCACCTGGCCGGCGAACTGGTCGAGGAGGCCCGCGAAAACGACGAGTCCCGCGCCGAGAGGGAGCGAGCCGCGGACGACGAGGGTGCCTCCATAGCCGAGGAGCACGATCGTGTTGATCCGCGTCAGGAATCCCGCGGTCGGCGAAAAGAGGCTCACCCACCAGAAGATGTTGTATTGCTGGGACAGGATCGCGCGGTTCGAGGCCTCGAATTTCTCCCGGTTTTCGGCCTCCCGGCCGAACCCCTTGACGACGGCGACGCCCTGGATGCTCTCGGCAAGGTACTGGACCATCCTTTCCACAAGCGAGCGGTTCTCGGCGTACTCGGGCTGGATCTTCCGCGAGAAGAGGGTCGAGAGGACCAGGAGCACCGGGGACGTCGCGAGGCAGGCCAGGGCCAGGCCCGGGCTCAGGTAAGCCATGTAGATCGCGTAGATCGTGAGCGAGATCGCCATGATGACGCTCTGGATCAGGACCTGGTCGACGAACATGCGCACCGACTGCACGTCGCCGGTCACCCGGGTGATGATCGAGCCGGTCGTGTTGGCGTCGAAGAAGCGGAAGCTCAGCCGCTGGAGCTTGTCATAGATCTCGCTTCGCAGATCGACGACCAGGTGCCTCTGAACGAGGAGGTTGACCTGGACGGCGTAGACGTAATTGAGGACCGCCCGCAGGGCCGACAAGCAGGAGGATGAGGCCGCCGAGGACGCCAAGCACATGCATGGGATGCCATGCCGAGGGGAGGCTGAAATGCAGAAACCGGATCACGGCCTGGGGGGGCGCCTTCCCCGGGTCGTGCGAGATGACCTGCCGGATATAGTCGATTCCGATCCCGGTGAAGCTCAGGCCAAAGAGGCCCATGGTCAGCAGAACCAACTGAATCCCAAGCACCTGCACGCAACGCATCCGGTATCTCCAAGCCAATCCAAAGAGCCGGCGGATCAGCTCCACGTTGGAGGGGCCGCTCTCAGAGCTCATTTGCGGAGATCCCATTTGGATCCCACGCTAATCAGACCCGGAGCCTCTGCACGAGATTTCCCTGTGTCCGCCAAATCAGCGGTTGGGCGCCGGCATTGGCAGGGGAAGGCCGCCCGGTCCCTGCCCCGGGACGTTCTGGGCCGCCCTTTCGCGCTCCATGCGGCGGCGGCGCACCTCCTGGGCGACGGCGTCGAGGCGCCTCTGCTCGTCGGCAGGGGACGGGTTCACGACGACCGTCGAGGAGATGGCGGTGGCGGGTCCCGCCGCGGCCGCCCCCACCGAGGCGACCTTCGCCGTGTGGAGCGTAAGCTTGAGGACGCGCCCCTGGTAATCGACGGTGACGCTGTCGCCCTTGGGGTCTGCCGACTTGACCATGAAGGCGTGCCCGCCCTCGCTCAGGCCGACCCAGGCGCTCTTCTTCTTCTCGACGTCGTAGATGAGGTAGGCGGACCCACCGTCCGGTATCGGCATGATGCCGCGCAGCTCGATCGGCCCGGACGGGCCGCCCGAGCCTCCCGATGCCTGGGCATTTGCGGGGAGGAAGGGTGAGGACGCGGCGAGATCCGCGCGCGCCAGGCTCCCGAGGGCGGCGGCAAGCAGAAGGGCGAGGAGCCCCTTTCCCGCAGGATAGGGTCGGCGCATTCCCATGGTATTCACTGGGTGCAATAGACGCACAGGTCGAAGGCGGTCAAGCGGCCTCGGGGCCATGGCCCGGCTCCGGCCCCCCCTTTGCGATCTGCTGCGCCGTCGCGGGATCAAGGCGTATGACCGGATCGGGGTACGAGAGGGCAACGCCCCTCGCGGCGAAGGCGCGCAGGATGCCGAGGTTGATGCGCTCGCGCACCACCATGTGCGAGTCCCAGTCGGGGTCCGCCGTGTAGTAGACAAGCTGCACCCTGAGCGACGAGTCGCTGAAGTCCGCCAGGCTGACCACAACCTCGCCCTGGTGGACGCCCGGGTCGGAGCGCAGCAGCGCCCGGATGTCGGAAAGGACCTGCTGAATCCGGTCCGGCGGGTTGTCGTAGGTGACCCCAAGCGTCGTGTCGACGCGCCGCTGGGGCATCCTCGTGTAATTGGTGATCACCTCCGCAGCCACGGTCTTATTCGGGATCACGACCTGGGTGCGCTGCGCGGTCCGGAGCCTCGTTGAGCGGAGCCCGATCTCCTCGACGGTTCCTTCGTGGCCCAGGATGCGGATGTATTCGCCGACATAGAAGGGCTGGTCCATCACGACGACGAACGAGCCGAACATGTTCGCCAGCGTATCCTGCGCGGCGAGGGCGAAGGCCAGGCCGCCGATACCGAGGCCCGTGAGGAAGGTCTTCACCTCGAACCCGAGGCTTTCAAAGACGACCAGGATGCTGAATACGAGGAAAACCGAAACCACGGTCCTCTTGATCAGCGGGATGAAGGCCGCGATCTGCAGCCGGCGCGCGCGCGCGCCGGCTGCAAAATGGTCGATCATGGCCCCGCCGGCGCAGGCGATCCCCCAGAGGACGACCGCGGTCAGGGCTCCCTGCTCGCCAAGCCTTACCAGGCGAGGAACCTCCTCCCAGAACGGAACGATGGAGAGGGCGGCGACAAATCCGCACAGGATGACGAGCGTCGCAGCCGGCGGCTCCAGCGCGGGAAGCATGAGCTGGTTGTTCATCTTCGCCATGAACTTCTTCAGCCTGGAGAAGAAAAGGTGGACCACGAAGCGGCCGAGGAGGATGGCCACCAGGATGATGACCAGGGCGGCGATCCAGCGGGCGGTCGAATCGTCCATCGCCTCCGGAAAGAACCGGGCCTTCAGCCATCCGACCAGGCGCAGAAGCGGCCCCGGAGGAACGGGGGGCACCTGGACAGGGATCAGTTCGGCCATGGGAGGACATTGCCAAATCCGGCACGGGCCGCAACGTCAAGCTGGACGAGGTTCCGAGCCCGAAATCATGCCCCCGAAGAGCCAAGCAACCGACGGGTCCCAACCGGAGGCCCTCCGCATGCGCGATGTCGCAACGACCCTCGCCTGCCTCGCCCTTGGGCTCGGGTACGGCGCGTTCGTCTGGATGCACCGGGGCCCCGAGGCGGCGCAGCAGTACACGGCCGGCTACCTGATCGAGCTCAGCCTGAGCGCGGACAACGTATTTGTCTTTGCCCTGGTATTCGAGCAGTTCGGCCTTGGGCCCTTGCGCCGCAGGAGCCTGCTTTTTTGGGGGATCCTGGGCGCGATCGCCATGAGGAGCGTGTTCATCCTGGCCGGCATCGGCGCCATCGAGCGCTTTGACTGGATCGTGCCCGTCTTCGGGGCGCTCGTGCTTGCAGCCGGCATCCGCCTGGCCGTTTCCCGGCCGGGAACGCACGTCTTCAACACCGGAGGCCGCGTGTTCCAATTCGTGGTCCGGCACGCGCCCGCCGGCCTGGCGGCCCTTGTCGTTCTGGAAACCGCAGACCTCATCTTCGCCCTCGACTCGCTCCCGGCGGTCCTTGCGGTCACGCACGACCGGGCCCTGGCGATCGCATCAAACCTTTTCGCGATCCTCGGCCTCAGGTCCCTCTTCTTCCTCGTAAGCGGCGCCATGCGGTCGCTCCGCCATCTGAATGCGGGCGTCGCGGCGGTCCTGGCATTCGTGGGCGGCAAGATGCTCGCCGAGCCCTGGTGGCCGATCCCGACGGCCGTGTCGCTCGCCGTCATCGCTGGCCTGCTGGCCCTTTCGGTCGGGGCGTCGCTCCTGCGACGCGGGGATTCCCGGGGCTGAGCGCGCCAGACGAAAAGGCCGGGAATCCTGGGGATTCCCGGCCCTTTGAAACGTTGGCTGTCGGCGCGGGCCGTCAGCTGACGGCGATCTTGCGCGGTTTCGCCGATTCGGCCTTTGCGAGCTTCAGGTGAAGCACGCCGTCCTTGAGTTCCGCCTCGATCTTCGCCGGGTCGATCACGTTGTCGTGCTCGAGCGCCAGCTCGAACGAAGCGTCCGTCGACTCGCGGTGGAGGACAACGACGCCTTCGGGGAGCTTGCTCGCCCGTTTGCCGGAGATCCGGAGCTCTCCGCCTTCGGAGGTGATTTCCAGGCCCTCCTTGGCGACGCCCGGGAGGTTGACGGTCAGATTGTAGGCTCCGTCGGCCTCGGTGATTTCATAGGCGGGCCGGCGCACCGGGAGCGCCTCGGATACGGCTTGATTCGCGAGGCCGGACACCGTCGGGATGAGTGAATTGAAGAATGACATGTTGTTGTTTTCCTTGTTTGGGTCGGTTTCGGTTCAGTTGACCGCAACGTTGATCTTCTTCGGCTTGGATTCCTCGCGGCGCGGAAGCGTCACGGTGAGGATCCCGTTCTCGTACGCGGCGGTGACCTTTTCGGAATCCACCTCGTCGGGGATGCTGACCAGCCGGTTGAAGGAAACCGTGCTCTCCCCTTCAGCGGACTTCTCCTTGCGGGATGCCTGGATGGACAGGGAGCCCTCGATCATCTCGACGCTAATCGCATCGCGGTTCACGCCCGGTAGCTCGGCGCGGACGTACGTGTTGTCCTTGTCTTCATAGAGGTCGACGGGGAATTGCCCGCCAAGGACGGAGGGGGCAAAGCCGCTGAAGGCGGTGCCGAACAGCCAGTCGATCTCGTTTTCAATGTCCTGCGTGCCGAACCGACCGCTAAATCGGGTGGCAGGGAGGTCATTGCGATTTGAATATTTGATAAGTCTCATGGTGACCACCCTTCTGCACAGGCGATGCCTGAAACGGAATGAACACAACTAGTTGATGAATAATTGGTTGAATTCCATATCCCGAGAGGCACTGTGCAGTTTTTTCACAGTCGGTGGCCCATGTAGGGATGGATTAGCACACCCCGCCGGCCGGGGCGCATCCCTGGAGGGATGTCCACAAAGGCGGCGATTTTCTTCCGACCCCGAAGGTCCCTCAGCGCTCTTTCATTGGATCCTGGATGCCCTCTGCACGCTGTTCGTGCCTCGTGACGGCATTTGCAGCCTCCTGGTCGGGAGTCAGGGTTGCGCAGGACGAGAGCAGCAGGGCTGCGAGCGCGGCCAGGACCAGCCCCGCGCGTTTGGCGAAGCTAATGGAGGAGGAATTCATGGTTGCCTTTGGGCTCATGGTGGGGCGGAGCTTTCGAGTATGGGCGCCTGCGCCGTGTACCCCAATGGGGTGTTCGCCCAATCAGCCGCACGGGCTACAAAAGCGCCGGGCAACCCAACTAGGATTTTCCTGGAGACTATTCAAACTGCCCAAGGTAAACCTCTGTCTTGTACTCCATCCGGACGACACCGTCCCTCTGGCAGCGATCGAAGAGGTCATTTAATTCCGCGATCATCGCGTCGAAACGGGGATGACCCTCTTTCGGCGCATAGGATGATGAAAGCAGGCGTCCCTTAAGGCCCTTGAAGTCCAGGGCCTGAGCGTTCTCGAAATCCCGATGTTCCCACTTGCCGGCGCCAAAAAACGCGTCGAAACGCCCGGTCTTCTCAATGGCTTCATGGCGGACGCTCCGAAAATCGGTTCCAAACTCCCTTTTTATGCGTTCGTATCCGGCGGCGAAGTTCGATCCTCCCGCAAGCGAGGTATTCCAGATCACCGCACACGCCCCATCCGGCTCCAGGATTCGCCGGAATTCCCTGCGTGTCCCGGTTGGCTCGAACCAGTGAAAGGCCTGGGCGCAGGTGATGAGCGACACGGAGCCGTCCGCCAAACCCGTGGCCTCCGCGGTGCCCTTTGCGCCCGTATAATTTGCGAGTCCACGGAACTCGGCATCGGCCGCACCCCGCATTGCATCGTTGGGCTCTACGGCAATCACGGTCGCGCCCACGTTGAGAAGCATTCGCGTGAAGATGCCGGTGCCGGCGCCGACATCGGCCACGATGCTCGTCGGCGCGAGCCGCGCCCTCTGCGCGGAGAAATTGAATGACCTCCGCCGGATAACCCGGACGGTACCGGACGTAATCCTCAACGCGGTCTGAAAAGCGGTGAAGCGGGTCGAGGCTGGAGGTGTGAGAATCCTTGGAGATTGCGCATTGTCTCGGTAGGCCTGCGATCCCCGCAACCTCGTAGTACGGCTCGTTAACCCCCGCCCGTGCGGCGCCCATGCCGCTCCCCCGAGCCGCGCCTACTTTGCACCCGGCACTCCCTTGAGCTCCGCAATGTAGGGAAGCGTGCGAAAGTGGTCGGCATAATCCAGGCCGTAGCCGACGACCCAGACGTCGGGGATCTCGAAACCCAGATAGTCGACCGGCGCCTCGAGACTCGGGCGCTTCTTGCGGACCATCGCGCAGGTGCGCAAGGAGGCCGCCTGGCGAGCCTGCAGGAGGCGGTACAGATAATCGAGCGTCCGTCCGCTATCGACAATGTCCTCCACGATAAGGATATGTCTCCCTTCCACGGGCTCGCGCAGGTCCATCAGAATTCGAACTTCGCCGTGAAACGCATCCTTGCCGTAACTGCTGACGGCCATGAAATCGACGGAATGGGGCACCGTGATTTGGCGCGTCAGGTCCGCCATAAAGATGAATGCGCCGCGCAGGATGCCAATGATCAGGATATCCTCGGTTTTCTCATAATCCCGGCTTATCTGGCGGGCCAGATCGCCGACTCTCTGCCGGATCTGGTCCGCGGAAACGAGGACATGCGAAATATCTGAGGGTCCCTTCTGCTTTCGTTCGGGCATGGATTTCATACGGGACCGACGCTAACGCATCCGGCGATATAATGCACGCAATCCGGTTTGCCGGGCCCCAGATCATCAATCTGCCTCCGCTGGTTGCGGGAGGCCGCCGGATCGGTCGGCCATGGCAGTCCTCGAGGGAACCGTCTCGTCATCTCCGGGGGGTTTTGGCGGCCAATGCTCCGGTCGGCCTCTTTCCCCTTGACGTTCGATGGGGGCATCGCTCCCCTCGATTGTCGAGGGGACCAAATGACGAAGACCGACCTGATTCAGGGAACGCTCGACATGCTCATTCTGCGGGTTCTTGACCGCGGCGAAATGCACGGCTGGGGAATAGCCGAGCGAATCGGCCGCCTCTCGAACGAGGTGCTGTCGGTCGGCGAAGGATCGCTCTATCCGGCCCTTTACCGGATGCAGGACAAGGGCTGGATCACGTCGGAATGGGGCCAATCGGACAACAACCGCCGCGCCAAATATTATAGGCTCACAAAGGCGGGCCAGAAGCAGCTCGGTTCCGAGAGGGAGACCTGGGACCGCCTCGTCCTTGCCGTGGCCGAGGTCATGACCTCGGCGTAGTATCCCGATGAGCGGGCTCCAGCAGTTCCTCAGCCGATCCCTTGGATTTTTCAGGAAGGGAAGACTGGAGGCGGAGATGGAGGAGGAGATGCGCCTTCATGTTGAGCACCTGACGAGCAAGCATGTGGCGGAGGGCCTGTCGCCCGAGGAGGCCCGATACGCGGCGCAACGCCGGTTTGGCGGAGTCGATCAGATCAAGGAACAATGCCGCGATGGTATGGGTTGGAGGCTGATTGAGGACCTGACCCGGGATTTCCGCTTCGGCGCGCGCTCCCTCAGGAAGAAAATCGGCTTCACCGCGGTGGCGGCTCTGACGCTCGCGCTTTGCATCGGAGCCAACACGGCGATATTCTCGGTGGTTTCCGCTCTGCTGCTGAAGCCGCTGCCCTTTCGGGAATCCGACCGGATCGTCGAGATCTTCAATTTCTTCAACTCCAAGAAAGGTCAGAGCAACCTTGTCCAATACGTCGATTACAAGGCCAATACCACCTCGTACGAATCCATCGGCCTCTGGGGATTGACGGACGTCACGGTGGGCAGCGCCGGCTCGATGGAGCGGGTCACCGCCGCCCAATGCACGGCCGAAATGTTCGACGTCCTCGGCGTAAAGCCCGTCCTCGGCCAGTTCTTCACCCTGAAGAGCAGCCGCTGGGGCGAGGACAAGGTGGTGGTGCTGACCGAGCCTTTCTGGGAGGCTCATTTCAACGGGGACCCCGGTGTTCTCGACAAGAAGCTCATCATCGATGGCGAGGCCTGCCGCATCGTGGGCGTGATGCCTCGAGCGATCCAGGCCCTCGACGCACGGGTGCGATTGATCAAGCCGATCGCATGGAAGCCGGAATGGATCAGCCCAAACGACCGATATTATCTCACGACATCCCTTTATGGGCGCCTCAAACAGGGCGTTTCGGTGAGCGAGGCGCTCGCCGAGGCCACCGCGGTGGAGCGGCGCTATTACGAGACGATGAGCCCCTCGTTCAAACAGCTCCTGGACCGCGCCAGCTACAGGATCGGCGTCGGTCTCATGCGGGAGGAACGAGTGCAGGCAACCAGGTCCATCCTCTATCTCCTGCAAGGCGCGGTCGTCCTGGTGCTCGTCATCGGATGCATCAATATCGCCCATCTGCTCCTCTCCCGAGCAAACGGACGCCAGGGCGAACTCGCAATCCGGCTCGCCCTGGGGGCGGGCAGGGGCGCGATCGCCCGCCAGCTCGTCGTCGAAAGCCTCATCCTCACGCTCACCGGGGCGGCACTCGGCATGGGTTTGGCGTGGGGAGCGATCGGGGTCATCAACCGTTTCAGCGCAAGAATGCTGCCCGAGATGCAGCCGTTCGCGGCCGACGGAGCTGTGCTCACCTTTGCTCTCCTTCTCTCGGTCATGGTGGGCCTCCTGATCGGTTTGCTGCCGGTCGCGCACATCCTGGGGGCGGATCTGACGACGCTGATCCACCGGACATCTCGGAGCGCGTCGGGGAGCCGCAGCGTTCGAGGGCTCAGCAGCATTCTCGTCACGAGCCAGGTGGCATCTGCACTGATCCTTCTGACCGGCGCCGGGCTGTTGATTCACAGCTTTGCGAATGCAATCGCCGTCAAACCCGGGTTTGATCCGCAAAACATGGTCGTGGGCCGCATTGCACTGCCGGGCTCGTACGAGAATGGGAACCAGGGAGCCGTCTTTCAGAAGCGGCTCATGGAGGCGCTGAAGGAAATCCCGGGGGTAAGCGAAGTTGCGCTCGCCTCAAGCGTCCCGTTTGAGGGCCACGCGGACGGTCGGGGCCTGACGCTGAAGGACAGTCCCATCTCCCTTGATTCTGCGCAGCCCCACGCAACCGAGGTGGGGGTTTCGGTGGGATATTTCCAGGCCCTGCATATCCAGCTGTTGGAGGGACGGTTCTTTGAGGAAAGGGACGCCGGCCAGGAGGGGCGCGAATACATCGTCGATGAGCGTTTTGCGCAGCGTTACTTCCCCGGACGCTCCGCTGTCGGGGAGCATTTCACCTTCCAAAACCGCCACCTGCCCGTGAAGACCGCCGACTGGCCGGTGATCATCGGTGTCGTCCGCAACGTGCCCCACAATGGCGTGGAGGAGAAAAGGACCGAACCCGTCTCATATTGGCCCCTGCGCTCCACATGGCTTCCCTGGGTGTCGACGGAGGCTGGCGGCCTGAACATCTTTGTGCGCTCACCGCGTCCGCTGAACGACCTGATCTCAAGCGTTCGCGAGAAGCTTCACGGCATCGATCCCTCCGTTCCGCTCTTCCACACCGAACGGTTGCAGTCAGCCATCGATGAGTCCTTTGACGGCAGGCGGACGGTCATGCTGCTCCTTGTCGGGTTTGCCTTGCTGGCTCTGCTTCTATCTTCGATCGGCATCTACGGGGTCCTCGCCTACGATGTGTCGCTGCGCACCCGCGAGATCGGCATTCGCAGCGCCATCGGGGCCTCCCGGACCCAGATTATCGGCATGGTCATGCGCCAGGGACTCTGGAGAACCGCCGTCGGCCTTGGATTGGGGCTGGCCGGCGCCGTTCTGCTGAGCCGCTGCATGGCAAGCATGCTCTTTGGGCTGACGGCCACTGACCCGTGGGCATATGTCTCCGTTTCCTTGCTGCTTGCCGCCGTGGCCTCCTTGGCAAGCTACCTTCCCGCGAGGCGCGCAGCCATGATAGACCCGATTCAGGCTTTGAGGATTGAGTGAACAAGAGGCAGATTTCTCGGCGCAATTGAGCCCCCCAAAGCAACCCCATTCCCCGACTACGCACCGTGCCCACCATGAAATCGCCGCTTTCCCTGCCTTTCTTCTGCGCCGCCCTGTCGCTCCTGGCGCCCCATTCCCCCGCACAGGACGTGTTCGAATCAAGCCGCGCGGGCTGGCTGAAGAAGGCGGAGGAAAGCCGACCCGAATTGACCGACACGATTCGCGAACCGACTAGGATCATTTCGATTCAAAAGGATCAACAGGCCTTTCAGGGATGGAAGGCGGTGCCGATCGGGCCCGTTGATCGCCTGTACGAGGGCTCCTTCAAGAAGCAATCGGGCGTGATCTTGGATTTTGGCGGTCACCTGGCCGGATATTTCTCGTTCAGTCTGAGAGCGACCCGGTCCACTCCCGATGCTCCGGTGCGCATCAAACTGACTTTTGGCGAGGTGCCCGCCGAGGTTGTCGTGCCCTTCGATCCATTCCCGGGAACGCTGAGCCGCGGGTGGATGCAAGACGAGGTCGTCACGGTGTTGACCCTGCCGGCAACGGTCACCCTTCCCAGGCGCCTGGCCTTCCGCTATGTGAAGATCGAGCTCCTGGGATCCTCACCCTACTTCGACTTCGCGATATCCGGGATCAAGTGTCGTGCCGTCAGTTCCGCGGCTCAGACGCCTCCAGACCTGTCACCTTCGGCTTCCCCACTCATGCGGAGCATCGACCGAGTGGGTCTCGCCACGCTGAAGGACTGCATGCAGACCGTTTTTGAGGACGGCCCCAAGCGCGACCAGCGCCTTTGGATCGGCGACTTATACCTTCAGTCCCTTGCCAATGACGCCTCGTTCAAGAACTACCGCCTTGTGAGGCGGTGCCTGTACCTCTTGGCGGCATTGAGCGATTCCGACGGATATCTGCCTTCCAATGTCTTTGAGACGCCGGAGCCGCACGCCCAGAGCGGGGCGCATCTTCTCGACTATGCGCTTCTCTACAACCTGGTTCTCAAGGACTATCTGCGCGATACCGGCGACCGGGCGACGGCGCTGGACCTCTGGCCGGTGGCCAAAAGGCAGCTCGAAATAGCGCGAACCCATGTCCAGCGGAACGGCTTGTTCGCCGACGACGGCGAACCGGTGTTTTTCGACTGGAATCCCGTCCTCGACAAGCAGGCTTCGATACAAGGACTGACCATCCTCGTGATGAACGAGACCTTTGACCTGGCGAGGACGCTTGGCAAAGCGGACCAGGTGGCGGATCTGCCGGCCCTCAGCAGCAAAATGGCGCTGGCCGCCCGGGACGCGTATTTCGACGGGGGAACAGGCATGGTTCACAGCGGGCTGAAACGACAGGTCTCCTTTTCCTCGCAGGTATGGCTGATCCTGGGCGGCGTGCTGACCGAAGCGGAGGGCCGGCATGCGCTAAAGGGCTTGGCCACCGCGAAGGAGGTCGTGGCTCCGGTCACCCCCTACCTGTACCATTATTATGTCGAAGCCCTGCTGCGCTGCGGGATGAGAAAGGAAGCGAGGGAATTCCTCCTCAGCTATTGGGGCGGGATGGTGAATAGGGGAGCCGATTCATTCTGGGAGGCCTATGACCCCGCGAACGATTTCTTCTCTCCCTACGGATTCTACTTGCTCAACAGCTATTGCCACGGATGGAGCTGCACCCCGGTCTATTTCATCAGGGAGTTCCCGGAAGCCTTTCAAAACTAGGCGCCGGCGGTCATCGGTGTAAAAATCATCATCCACCGCACCTTTGGCGACCGGGCGGCACCCCCTCCCGGGATTGCATGCGGCGTTGTTGGCGACCAAGTTGGCCGGAAATGCGCCCCTGCATGCGTCCCACGATCCCGCCTATGCGGGACCCGGCCATGGTGCCCAACGCCCCATTCGGGGCCATTGGGGCGGCCTCCACGGACCGGATCGATGACCGCGGAGGCTTCCTGCCGGGGGGACTCCGCCTGAAGCGATGAGTGTTCCCGAGGCGTTTGCGGATGCGCTGGGTAGGCACCGGGCCGGGGATTACGACGGGGCGGCGGCGCTCTATCAGCAGATTCTGTTGGCCGAGCCCAACAACGCAGGGGTCCATTACAACCTGGGCATCACCTACCGGCAGCTCGGCCGCCTGGATGAAGCGGTCGAGGAGAACGCCCGGGCCCTGGCGCTGAAACCCGATTTTCCCGAAGCGGAGAATAACCTCGGGATCCTGCTTCGAAGCCTTTGGCGGATCGATGAGGCCGTCGAGGCGTTCCAAAGGGCCGTCGCTCTCAAGCCAGACTTTGCCGAGGCGTGGAACAATCTGGGCGTCACCTTGAGAAACCTGGGCAGGATGGACGATGCCGTCGGTTGCTTCGAGCGGTCTATCGGGCTCCAGCCGCACAACGCCTCCCTGCACAGCAATTATCTCCACGCGCTTCACTATCAGCCCGGCAGCGACCCCGTCGCCCTGAAGGACGAGCACCGGCGGTGGAGCGAACGCCATGCGGACGCGCTTGAGCCGTTGGTCCCGGAACACTCCAACGAACGCTCGCCCGGCCGGCGGCTTCGAATCGGATACGTTTCGGCCTGCTTCCGCGAGCATTGCCAGTCGTTCTTCACGGTGCCCCTTCTTTCGCACCACGACCACGAGCGCTTCGAGATCTACTGCTACTCGGACACCGAGCACCGCGACGCGCTGACCGGCCGATTGGAGACGTTTGCCGACGTCTGGCGCACCGTTGCCGGGCGCAGCGACGGGCAGGTGGCCCAGGCGGTCCTCGACGATCGAATCGACATCCTTGTCGACCTGATGCTTCACACATCCGGCAACCGGCTGCTGGCGTTTGCGCGCCGGCCGGCGCCGATCCAAGTGACGTGGCTTGGCTATCCGGGCAGCACGGGCCTGAGCGCCGTGGATTACCGCTTCACGGACCCCTGGCTGGATCCACCGGGCGGCAACGACGAGCTCTATTCGGAGCGATCGTTCCGGCTGGCCGACTCCTTCTGGTGCTACGACCCGCTTGCAGCTGGTCCGGCCGTGGAAGTGCCGCCGTCGCTGCGCGCAGGATATGTAACCTTCGGCTGCCTCAATAACTTCAGCAAGGTGAACGATCCGCTGCTGGACGTGTGGGCCCGGGTCCTCCGAGCGGTGCCTGACTCCCGGCTGTTGTTGTTGGCCCCCCGGGGCGAGGCGCGCAGGAAGGTGATGCGCCGGCTCGATGTCAGCCAGGAAAGGGTTGAATTCGCGGACTTTGAGCCGCGCCAGCGTTACCTCGAAACATACCGGCGCATCGACCTTTGCCTCGACACATTTCCCTACAACGGCCACACGACGAGCCTGGACGCGTTCTGGCTCGGCGTTCCGGTCGTGAGCCTGTGCGGCCAGACGCCTGTTTCCCGCGCGGGCCTGAGCCAGGCCTCCAACCTGGGGCTTCCGGGGTTGGTGGCCAGGGACGCCGGGGAGTACGTCCGCATCGCCGCCGAGTGGGCGGGAGACCCGCGTCGTCTCGCCGCGATTCGCTCCACGATGCGGGCCCGGATGGAAAAGTCCCCGCTGATGGACGGGAGGCTATTCGCACGGAATGTTGAGAACGCCTATAGAACCCTGTGGCACGAGTGGTGCGCCGGCTGATCCTGGGACCCCTCGAAATACCGGATTCTCCCTACCGATTGAAGATCGCGGCGTTTTTCCCGATTCCAATCCCCAGAATCGCAAGCGCCACAATGGTGAACCCCGGGTTATGCATCAGGGTCCTAAACCCAAATCTCAGATCTTGCAGAAGTTCATTCAAGCGGCGCCTCTTTCAGGAATTCCTCACAACAACCCCGCGAGACTGCCGTTCGTTACTGGAAACGAGGGTAAAATCCAAGGGTGTCCGCGCGCACCCCAAATCGGTCTGATGGTTCGGGTGCCCATTTGCCCGCCCTATTCTTCCCGCATCAGTTCGGATGGATCGATAGCCAGGGTTCGCACGGCAGGAATGGCAGCCGCTGCGGTGCCCAGCAATGTCATGGTCAGCACGGCGCCTCCCACCACGACCAGATCGCTGGGATTTGCCTGGTACACAATCTGTGAGAGCAACGGCCTCGCAACGATTGCCGCGAGAAGACCCAACGCCGATCCCAGTCCGAGAAGCGCCATCGGCCGCCCGACCGCCGCTCGCATCAATTGCGTCTTGGATGCGCCCAACGCCACCCGAATTCCCAGCTCCTTCATCCGGCAGCTGATGCCATACGCCGCCATACCGAAGATGCCCGTGACCGCCAGCATAGCCGCAAGCATTCCCATGACTCCCAGTGCCACCGTTGCGGCGCGCGCTGGAAACATGACCCCGCTCAGCGCATCCGGCCAGCTCCGCAGCGAGAGGGGCGCATTCGGCTCGATCCCGCCTAGGGTGCGCTGCAGCTCCCGGGCGATCTCTTTGGGCGCCCGTTGGGACCGCACCACGAACACCACATCGCTCTCAACCTCCTGCGACGACGGCCGATAGACCGCGGCTTCCGGCGATTCGGCAAGGTCGTGGTACTTGCCGTCCTCCGCCACGCCGATCACCTCCATCTGGCCGCCAAACAAGATGAAGCGCTGCCCGATCGCCGGCGAATCGCCCCACATGACCCGTGCGAACGTTTCGTTCACAATCGCGACCTGCGGCGTATCGGCCGTGTCATGCCACGAGACGTCCCTCCCACCGAGGAGACGCGTGCCCGCAGCCGCGAGATACCCCGGCGAAATGACATACCGACGGGTCGAAAGCACGGAGTTGCCGAACGTGAGCTCGGTCGTCCCGGTCCGGAATACCGGAATACCCCTCGCTCCGCCGCCCATGGGCGTGACGTTTGCCGTGCCGACGGATGTTACGCCGGGTATGCCGCGCACGGCCTCGATCATCTCCTTTTCCCTTTCAAGCGCCGTTTCTCCTGCCTGGCCAAGCTGCCCAAGATCCATTTCCGCCAGCATCACCTCCGTCGGCTGGATGCCGAGCGGGGCGTGAAGAGCGCGGACCATTCCGCGGGCGGCCACGAGCGACGCCGCCACCAACACGGTGCAGATCACGATCTGTGCGCACAGCAGTAAGTCCCGAAACGCAAACCTTCGCAGCCGCGGCGACCCTTCCGCCCCGTGGCTCATCGCCTGCAGCGGGTTGCTTTGGGACGCCTGCCAAGCCGGGATGATCCCGAAAAGCAGCGCGCTGCCAAGCGCCAGCGCCAGGCCGACGGTGTAGATGCGCGAGTCCACGCTGATGGCCAGGTGGCCATAGGGCGGGCGCCACCGGCTCAGCAGTCGGAGCAGCAAGGCCGCGGTCGCCACCCCCGCGGCTCCGCCAGCGAGAGACACGATCACCGCCTCCGTCAGGAGCTGCCTCACCAGTCGGAGCCGACTCGACCCTAGGGCCACCCTGAGGGCAAGTTCCCGGCTGCGGTCGGCCGCGCGGGCTGCGAACAGGCTTGTGAGGTTAGCGCAGGCCGCCGCCAGGACAAGGAGGGCCAGGACGGTCACGCTGAAGATGAAGCCGCGGATTACATCGCCCTCATCGCCGTAGAGGCCCGGGCGGATCAGTCTCATCTCCAATCCTCGGTCGGTCGTCGGATAGTCCTTCGAGAGTTCGGCCTCTATTGCATTCAGGTCTTCCGTGGCCCGCCGCGGCGTGACACCCGGCTTAAGGCGGCCGATCACCGTGACGGCCGGGGCGCTCCTGTTGTGCAGATAATCATACCCGCCCTCAGCCTGCGCCTCATTTACCATCGGCACCCAGTATTCGGGCCATGCAAAACGCTCCGTGCCGTGGAACCGCCCCTCGGCCACGCCTATAACCGTGAAGGGATGCGTGTTGAGCACCACGGTCGCCCCGACCACACCCCGGTCAGCATTGAACAAAGATCGCCAAAGCTCCTCGCTGAGCACTAGGTATGGCGCCGAACCCGGGCCTTGCTCATCCGACGCGTGGAAAAGCCGGCCGAGCTCCGGCTGGACCCCCAACAGGTCGAAATAATTGCCGGAGGTCTCGATCCCGTGAACTTCCCGGAGCGCACCGCCATGCCAGCTTATTGCAGCGCTGGAATAGGCATTGATGGCGGCCATGCCGCTGAACGTTGTGTTCTTCCTTTGGAAATCCTGGAATGCGGGGTAGGACGTCGTCAGGAGCCGTCCGCTCATCCACGGCTTGAGGCGCACTTGGTACAGGTTCTGAGGGTCGCTCACCTCCAAGGGGTGAAGCAGGACCGCGTTCAGTACGCCGAAGACGACGACATTGGCGCCGATCCCCATCATTAGGGTCAGAATGACCACGATTGTGAACGTGGGTGTTTTACAAAGCACACGAAGCGCATAGCGAACATCCATCAGCAGGGTGTCCAGGAAAGGCAGGCCCTTTTCGGCGCCGTAGTCTTCACGGATCACTTCCACGGCTCCGAACTTCAGGCGGGCGCAGCGGTAGCTTTCGTCCGGAGTCATCCCGGTGCGGCGATTCTCCTCAGCCTGCATCGCGACATGGAGCTCAATCTCCTCCCTCAGCCGTTCATCGCCGCGGCGCCCGGCTAGACAGTTTAAAAATCGGGCAATAAACCTCTTGAGGGGTCTCATTCGAGGTCCTGCGCCTTCACGGCGAAAAAGCGCGCAATGATCGCCGCTGTCTTTTCCCAATCGTTCTTTTCGGCATCGAGCAATTTGCGCCCCGCGCTCGTCAGCCGATAAAAGCGGGCCCGGCGGTTGTTTTCGGAAGGGCGCCATTCGGACGCGATGGCCCCTTCCTGCTCCAGCCTGAGCAGGACGGGATAAAGGGTCCCCTGGTTCACCGCCAGAAGGTCGCCGCTGATTTGCTCGATTCGCCGCGCGATGCCGTAGCCGTGCAACGGCCCCATCACATCAACGGTCTTCAACACCATCAGGGCCAGCGTTCCCCGTTGGACATCCATTTTATGTTTCATGGGCTCTCGTCAGCTTCGCCGTTCATTTGGCTTACCCACAGGAAGACGCCACGTTTCCTTTGGGAAAGCAACAGGTAATATTATAGAGGCTCTCGGATCGTTCCCCCCTGGCCCCAGAGTCTTTGTTCATGCGCCCGCACCCCTGGGCGGCCGAGCCGGATCGATTCCCTTGCGCCGCCATCCATCCCCAGGCACGGATGGCGGAAAATGGGCGCCGTTGTAATTCGGGCGGGAAAAGCCTACCCTGAATGCCCCGAACGCTCCACCCCATCTGCTTCTTGGACAAATGACGGCACCCCGCGCGCCCAGAAACTGGATCAGGATTCTCACGAGCGTCCTCATGCTCGCAGCCGCCCCGCTCGGCATTGCAGCAGAGAGCACCATAGAAGGCATCACGGCCGTTTCATCGAAGGCGTTTAACGGTTATACGAGGACGCGCCTTCCAGACGGCTCGTTCAAGCCCGAGACGTATGCGTTCGGAAACGGGGGTTTCGTCACGGCGGGCTCCGCGGGTGCGGAGACGCCGGGCGCCCAGCGCGACGCAACGATCGACAAGCTGGGATTCGATTCGATTGCGAAGGCCCTGAACGAGCCCCTTTCGGGTCAGAATTATGTGCTCACCGCCGATCCCGATGCGACGAATCTCCTGATCATGGTGTTCTGGGGAACCACGGTGGGCGGATACCACGAGAAGAAGGGAAAATTCAGAGACCTTCTCGACCTAAAGAACGCGGCGCTCCTTGGCTTTGACTCTGAGGATCTGTTTGGTCCGGGCTTTGGAAACAACATCCGGTCGAACATCCAGAAGCAGGTGCATTCCCAGATGCTGGACGCCCTGGAGTCCAATCGCTACTTCCTGATCCTGAGGGCCTTCGATTTTCAGGCTTCGATGAAGCAGAAGAAGATCCGGCTGCTCTGGGAGACGCGCTTCAGCATCAACCAGCGCCACAACGCCTTCGACGAGGCCCTGCCTCTGATGGCGCAATACGCGTCCCAATGTTTCGGCCAGGACAGCCACGGACTGATGATTGCGCGTGTCTCTGAGGGGCGTGTGTTGATGGGCGACATTAAGTCGCTCGGCGAGGTAAGCCCTCCAAAGAAGTAGTCCCAAGGCAGCCGCGCCCTGTTTTCTTGGACGAGACGGCCGGGATTGGCAACGCGGCGGGTCCTCACTTCAGGCGGTTCCCGTGAGCGATGTACGTTTGCTTCAAAAGGGATGAACCAGCGGATGGTCATCTTATTCCCGGTCTTACGGCCCCCCAGCATCCGGACATTCCTCCTTTATCAAACGATTCGACACCTGTTGATTCTGGCGATGAACCCAACCGTAGCTGTCTTCGGGATCCTACGATTTCCACCCGAGCGAATGCCAGAAGTCCTCCCGCACTTGCGCACCTTGGTCGAGACAACCTACCGAACGGACGGCTGCATAGCCTATGACGTTGCGGCCGACCCCTTCGACCCCGGACTCATTCGCTTCTCGGAGCTTTGGCCGGACCACGACAGTCTCGCCCGACATCTTCGGGCGCCCCACATCGAACCCTGGAGGTCCGCAGCGCGCAGTTGCGGCCTCCTCGAACGGACGTTCACCGCGTATGACATCACCGGAGGCCGCAAGGTCTGAGGATGGCGGGTGTTCATAATCATGCCGAAATCCGCGAGCTTTGACGCCGGTGCTTCAATTTCAGAGAGGGCGCGATGCCTCGGCTCGAGGCAATGATGGCGGGTGGCCGTTGGAGCGGGTGCCAGCGAATCCTCTCACAGCCGTGATCATCCCCTGGAAGAGATGAAAGCCCGCTGACAGGGGCTGCGATCAGTCCCAAAAAGGATGGTCTTCGAAAACAATTCGTCCCCGTCAAAGGCGTGCGACTACCGGACGACAATCTCGGTCTTTACCGAATTGGCGATGAAGCATTGTTCGTGGGCAAGGTGGTGCAGCCGATCGATGTCTTCTGGCTCGGGCAGCCGCTGACCTCCGTATGCGACTTTCGGCCATAACGTGACCAAGCTGACCCAGGGGACGCCCTTGTCATTCTTGGTCATGACCCCCACGGCCTCGTCACGATAGCTCTCCACTTGAAAACCCTGGCGCGAGGCGAGAAAAAGAAAGCCTAGCATGTGACAGCTCGAAATTGCGGCAACGAATGCCTCCTCCGGGTCAACGTTCGCCGGGTTTGAGAATGGGGCCGGCACAATGGTTGGCGACGGTGAAGCCGGGACGGTGATCCCGCCATCGAATGTCCAGGTATGCTCACGCGAATACTTTCCGCTTAGGAAATCCGGTCCTCTTCGCACCCAGTTGATGATGGCCTTATGCTCGGACATAACGAAAGGAAAACTGAGGCCCAAGAGTGGCAAGCACCGTGCAAAATCGCAAGGGCAGTGGAAGCCCCCGAGGGGCGCCCCCATGGACGACCCGCGCTGCCTATGCCGTTGGGTTCAGAGGACGGGTGGCGGCGCCGGTGTCGTGGAAGGACCCGGCATAAGATCCGCATGACCCGCCCGCTCCAGGTGATCCCTCACCACGGAAATCGTCCCCTCCGAACGGTCATACCCTAGCAGGGACGTCAGCAGGCCGCGCGCATCGTCCAACTGTCCGGCACCGGCTAACGCTTCCAGCTCCTTTGCCGCAGAATCCACAATGAACTCCTTTAATGAGTCGTTTGGATTCGGGGTGCCCCGCATCCTGTCAAATTGCGCCCTGAATTTGACGGCGGGAAAGGCGGCCACAGCGTCGTGATACCGTTTCGCCTCCAGCAGAGCGTCGAAAACCCAGTGGCCGAGTGCCTCCCGGCTGCGGCTATCGGCCGGCAGCTTGTCAAAGGCCTCCAACGTGACACGGTCCTCGCCGAGCTGGCGGTTGATGGCGCCGAATTCGGCAGCCGCCCGCTGATCCATCGAAAACACCGCCCGGTCGGCATCCCGACGGGTTTTCAGGGCTTCCAAGGCAGGTGGATAATGGGCTCCCAAAGCCGCAATGTCGCTCACGAGGAAGGTCACCCGGACCCCGCTGAATGAGGGTGCCTGCTTCATTCCCACATCAAAGCACCACAGGTATTCGCCCAAGGCTGCGGCATCTTCCCCCTTTTTCGCCAGCTCCCGGCCCAGATCGTATCGGGCCCGTGCCAGCTTCTCAGGATCGGCGCCGGCCATATCAACGGCCTCCTTGGCCTGGGCAAACCTGGTCCTCCCCGCCAACGCGTCTGCAAACTCGCCCTTGAATTTAACGGCATCCCTATACCCCACAAGGCTGTCGATCAGCGTCCCGTCCGGCCTGATGAACGCGAGGGTCGGATAGGCGTTCACTTTGTAAAGCTTCGCAAGCTCCGCGTTCTTTTCCGCGTCAACCTTGAGCGCGATCGTTTTCGCCTTGAGCAGGGCGATCACCGAGGGATCCCGCCATGTGTCCGCGTCCAACCTCTTGCAGGGCCCGCACCATGTGGTGAAAAAGTCGACGAAGACGATCTTGTGCTCCTTGTCCGCAAGCTTGAGCGCCTCGGCAAAACTGCCGACAACACGAAAGGGCGTCGGCGGAATATCAAAAGTAATGGGGACCCTCATCAAAAGTGTCGCCGCTGGCTGGCCATCCTTGATGGCCGGCTTGAATTTCCATCTCTTTACCGCCCCAACCGCGAGGGCATCAAGCTCGGGGTTGTCTGACTTGAAGACCGTGACGTTCTGAACGGCTCCAGTCGCATCGATACCAAATTGCACGATGACCTGTCCGCTAATCCCAGCGAGTCGCAACGATTCGGGATAATCGGGTTTGGCCTGCTCGATCGGCTGCGCCGGCTGGGACGAGGCGTCTGCAAAGGCCGAAGTGGCCAGCAGCAGATTAAGCATCAATAAACGGATCGAGAATCGGGGAGTCATATTGGCGCGGTGCCCAATGGATTCGACGCAGTGGGAAGAGTCTTAGAGGCGCGAGGCGATGTCGGCAATCTCACGGCGCCCGGTGCGCGCCGGCCCGAAACCGCCCTGCACTCCCGTCAAAATCAGCCGCCGGCCTGCGCAGGCGAATTCTCGGGAAGAGTGGGCGCAAAACCCCACGGGGTGCTCCGCAGCGATCCGGCGACGATCCATGCCGACGCCGCCAGCAAGAAGGTGAGCAGGGTCTCCGACCATTGAATTTGGGTCGAAGACGCCCATTCGGGTGCGGGCCGCAAGAAAAAAGTCGGCAACCAGACCAGCACGCCAAAGAGACTCATCATTATGGCTTCCAAGGTGGCCGCCAGACGGGGAAGAACCCCTATGAGAATGCCGAAACCCGCAGCGGCGTGACATGACCCGGTAAGATACACAATCCCTGTCCGGTCAGGAAGCCACGCCGGCACCATTTTCGCGGTATAGGTGGCATAGGCAAAGTGCGCGGCGCCGTACGTCACGCAAGCCGCGCCAAAAAGGACGCGCGCCACATGGAGAGCGCGCGCGTCCGTCATCACCGTCGCCGCCGGCGTGCCCTGACGGCCGCGCAACGCAGCGTAAAGAATCCATGCTCCAACCAGGGGTCCCAGGGCCTCGCCAAGGCCGTACCAGGAGCCGACGACCAAGGGATTGTGGAAAACGGGGCGTGCGCGGGCCGCGACCCAAACTAATTCGTACACCCCTACGATCAAAGCGCTTGCCAACGCCGTGCGCGGGAAGAACAGGCCTGCGCTCGCCGCGAGCAAGATCGCTCCCAGTCCATATTCCAAAATCTGCGACTGCGGAAGCGACGCAGGAAACGGCTCAAATATGGGCGCGAAATTGCCGTAGACCAAACACAGTGCGGCAAGTCCTGCCGCTGCGATTCCGAACAGAACATGGCCGAATCCCGATATCCGCATCTCAAGATTGATTACTTCTAAGGACGGCCCCCGATTGTGGCCAGGTCAGCATTCAGGCAGGCAATCGTATCCTTTTGGTTGCGTCCAGTCAGCAAGTACAGACCCGGCGTCTTAGGTCTTCCGCATGACAGAAGGGTCGGCCGCGCGGGCCAGGCCGTCCAACCATATTGGCGCCCGCGCAGGCGCAGAAAACCCAGGGAGATCTGGCCGGCTTTCCCATTCAAGGGATGCCCGGTCGAGAGATGGGACCCCGGGGCTATTTGAGCATTTGAATGCTCTTGGCCATACGGTCGTACAGGTCGAACATCTCGGCCCGGTTTTCCGTTCCGAACCCCAAATCGTACCCCAGCGGCCCGTCGACGATAAAATATTGCCGGCAATACCAGGTCTTGCCACCAGACGAGGGCTTGTCGAAGTCCAGCGTCACCACCTCCCTCGACCCGATGGTCGTTTTCCCGGTGACGAAATTCCCGAAGCCGCCCCGGGGCAAGACCGTCTGGACCTTCGCCGACCAGGCGCCGGGAGATTCATCGGGCCGAAGCGGCTGCCGAAAAACGATGAGCAGGTTCTTGTAGCCGTTCCCCCACGACTCGAAGCGGATCACCTCGTAAGGACTGTTGGACGAGACGGGCGGAAAAGCATTCCAATCCTTTGGGATATCCAAGGCAAAGTTCCACTCGAGGCTCCTGTAGGGCTTCATCTCGGTGGGGCCCATCTGGCTCTTTGCCGCGGCTTTGTCCACTTGCACGGAATCGGCGCCGAGAGCCCTTGGCCTGGCCGTCGCGGCCACAATCGCGACCAAGGCGATGAGGCAGCATCCCGAGGCAATCTTGGAAAAGCTAGCGGTTCTAAATCGTGCAATCATATCTATTCTCCTTTCGATCTGCTGTCTCCCGCCAAGGATACCGAGCAACACCGCAGGGGCGCTCCGCCGCTGAACCGTTGCGAGCACCTTGAGGATGGTCTTGCCGTAATCATCCGGGCCCGACGCGGCCAGGTGCCCCAGCACAAACTCATCGCATGCGAGTTCGCAGTCGAAGCGCGCCATATGGGCGAAAAGCCAGACCGCCGGATTGAACCAGTGCACCATCAGGGCACATTGGATCAATGCGTTGGCTGCGGCATCCCTCCTGCGCCAATGCCCGAGTTCATGGAGAATCACCAGGCGGAGTTCCTCATCCGACAGCTGGGATCCCAAAGACGAGGGAATGACCAGATAGGGTCGCCAGACGCCGCCCATCGCGGGGCCCGCGGCAGCGTCGCTCTCGTGCACCGAGATGGGCGTCCTGATCCTGAGCATCTCGGCGCAATCCAGAACCGCCGACACGTATTTCGGATTTACGGGAACGACGGCTCGTCCGAGCCGGCTCCGGAACCGATAGCCCATCCCGATGCGGATTGCGAACAAAGTGGCGGCTCCCAGCACCCAGAAGGCAACAACCGAGGTGCTAACCCAGAGGCGATGCGAACCGGCTGCGGAGGGAATGGCTGGAGTTGCCGCAAAATCCAATATCGAGAGGAGGCTCGGGATCCCCGGGCTTGCGGATTGTGCCGGGACGCCGGAGCCGCCACGGGCCGCAGAAAACGTCCGACTCGCAAGCGAGGCGGGGCTCCAGGCGACCGGAATTGAGACCGGAATCAACAGGGCGAGCGCCACGATCATCCAGGCGCCAAAAAGAACCTGCTGGGAAACTCGGCCCCGGATCGCCCACCGCAGAATCCCCAGGATGCATATCAGGCAGCCCATCCTCCAGGATTGGGCGGCAAACACAGGGAAGGCTTCGACGACGAAATTCATCTGCCCGCCCTCTTCGATTCGAGGATCCGCTCAAGTTGGCTGATCTCGTGTTCGGACAAGTCGGCCTTTTCGCAGAAGTGGAGCATCAACGGTCCGGCCGCTCCTTGAAAAACCTTCTTCAGGAAGGTGTCCCCCTCGGCGGCCACGCATTGCTCCCGGCGCACCCGAGGCGCATAGAGATTGGTGTTTCCAAGCTTGGTCACGGTCAGCACCTTCTTGGCGACGAGGCGGGTGAGGAACGTGTTGACGGTCTTTTGCTTCCAACCGCGCCTCTCCGGCAGTCCCGCGTGAACCATGGCCGACGTCAAAGGCGGCGGATTCGCCCACACCACGTTCATCACCTCCCACTCAGCGGATGAGATCTTCGGGGTCATATGTCTTACATCTGTAGGAAAGGTCTCACACTTGTAGGATATGTCAATTGGAAATCGCGAATGGGTGGTGTTGCCCCCTGGGGGGCGTGGCGCGATCGAATGCTGCGGACGGCCACGGTAGGGATCAGGTTTGGCTCTCGGTGGCCTTGCGGCCCTTTCCCCGGGCTGGCCCAAGTCTCCCCCCATTGGCGGGGAATCTTGCCGAGGAACCTGTGCCCGGGTACCCTCTGAACCCATTCGAACCGAATGAACGTAGAGATCCTAGGCCCTCTGTTTGGATTGTCCGAGCTTCTCCTCGGGCTGTTCAAGCGCTCCAAGAAGGGAGCCGTGTCCGCCGATCGCGGGTCCCTTCGGCTCCTTTGGCTTGTGATCCTGGCGAGCGTTGGATTGGCGATCGCATCGGCGATCTATCTACCCCAGGCAGGAAGCCGTTTTCTTCGCGATATCCATCCCCTGGGAACGGCCCTGGTTCTGTCGGGCCTGGCGCTGCGGTGGTGGGCGATCCTGTACCTGGGGCGCCATTTCACGGTGGATGTGTCGATTGCCGCCGACCACAGGCTGGTCGACACGGGTCCCTATCGGCTCATTCGACACCCTTCGTACACGGGCGCCCTTGCAGCATTCCTCGGGTTGGGGATCTGCTTTGAGAATTACGCGGCGCTCGCGGTCATCACGGTGCCGGTCACCCTCGCCTTTCTTCGCCGCATGGCCGTCGAGGAGGCCGCCCTGAACCGGGCCCTCGCAGGCGAATACGCGGCGTATTCCGCCCGCACCAAACGCCTGATCCCGTGGATCTACTGACAAACCGTCCATCAGCAAACGGCTCGCAATGGCCGGGACCCAAAGCATATTCGGGGGCTGAAACGGCCGGGGCACGGGCTGCGCCAAGGGCCCTGGCCCCTCTTTACAAAGGATCCTGATGAGTATCACCCGTTTTTCGGTTCCCCCCCTGCACAAGCTGACCCGCTCTCTCGCTGCGGTCGCCATGGGCCGCGAGCTTCCGGACCTCGTCATCACGGGGGCAAGGGTGCTCTCGACCTATACGGAAAGGATCAGCGCCGATCGCGAGGTCTGGATAAAGTCCGGCAGGGTCGCCGCGGTCAAACCCGCGGGCGCCTGCAGGGCCGCCAGGGGCTCCGGCGTCCGCCGCTTTGATGCGCGCGGGGGTATCATCGCACCCGGACTCGTTGACCCGCACATCCACATTGAGAGCTCGATGATGACCGCGTGCGCCTATGCCGAACCCGCGCTCATCAACGGCACGACCACCATCTTCTGCGACAGCCATGAGATAGGCAACGTGTGCGACGCCAAGGGCGTCGAGTGGATGCTCGAGGACGCGCGGCGCGCTCCCCTTTCCATCTTCCTGACCGTGCCCAGCACGGTCCCCGCAACCGGGCCCCGGTTCGAGACGGCAGGCGGCGACCTCACTCCGGTGAAGATCGGGAGGATATTCGACCGCTGGCCCGAGGCGGTCGGCCTCGGCGAGAAGATGGACTTCGTAAAGGTCGCGATGGGCGACCGCAGGAGCCATGCGGTCCTTGCGGAGGCGATCAGGCGCGGCCTGCCCGTATCGGGACACATTTACGGGAGGGAATTTGTCACGGCGGGCGCCGCATCGGGAATCACCGACACCCACGAGGCGATTGATCGGGAGATCTCGGATGATTTCCTGGAAAACGGCGTCTGGGTGTTCCTGCGCGGGGGACCGCCCACGACGCCGTGGAACTCGCTCCCACTCGCGATCAAGGCGGTCACCGAGCTGGGGGCGAGCACGAAGAGGGTCTGCGTCTGCACCGACGATCGCGACGCCGACGACCTCTTCCTCTTCGGCATGGACTGGGTCGCGCGCTCGGCGGTCGCCGCGGGCATCAGGCCCGCCGTGGCGTGGAGCCTGGGATCCCTCCACCCCGCCACGCGCTTCGGCATGGACGGGAACATCGGCGCGCTGGGTCCCGGCAGGCGCGCGGACATCGTCCTCCTGAACGACGCCCTGGTTCCGCAGTGCACCTGGTATGGCGGCGAACTGGTCGTAAGAGACAGGAAGGTGACGCCCGTCCTGGAGAAGGCGCTCTCGCAGCGGTACCGTTACCCAAGGGCCGCATACCGGACCGTGATCCTCCCGGGGAAGCCGAACCTGGTGCCGGCGTTGCCGAAGCGGAGGGTGACGGCGAACGTCATCCGGACGGCCCTTCCGGGCATCATTCTCCACCACGACAGGGTCACGCTCGACCCGCGCCCGGGCGAGGGCTGGGCCGGCCTCCTCAAGCGGCACAGGCTGTGTTTTGTCAGCGTCGTTGAGCGCCACGGCAAGTCGGGCGCGGTGGCGCACGGGCTCCTCAGGAACTTTGGCATCAGGGACGGCGCCGTCGGCAGCTCCGTGGGGCACGATGCGCACAACATCATCCTCGCGGGCAAGAGCGCGCCGGACATGAGAAAGGCGCTCGCCGAGATCAAGAGGATGCGCGGGGGCGTGTGCGTTGTCCGGGGAGGGAAGGTGGTCGCAAGCGTCGCCCTGCCGGTGGCCGGGCTCATGTCGGACAAGCGGGCGGGCGTCGTCGCGGCCGAGACCACGAGGCTCAAGCGCGCCTGGAGGTCCGCCGGCTGCACCCTCCCGTACATGGGATTCAACCTGATTCCCTTGAGCGTCATTCCGGAGATCCGGATCACCGACAAGGGCCTCGTCACGGTGCCGGACACGAGAATCATCCCGCTTTTCGAGCCCGCTTGACCAGGGGGCGGGCGGCGAAAAAACGTTCGGAATCCCCCGGGCGATGTGGTTGGCTCCGCGCCCCAATGACGTTCAATTTCGACACGCCGCCCGACCGCCGCGGCACAGACTCGCAGAAATGGCAGAAGTATGCCGGCCGCGACGTGCTGCCTATGTGGGTCGCCGACATGGACTTCGAGGTGGCCCCGGCGATCGTCGAAGCCCTGCGCGCCCGCGTGGGGCACGGTGTCTTCGGGTACGCGCGCCCCGTCAGCTCCACGCTGGATGCCATCGTCGAATCCTTCTCGGCGCGCTACCGTTGGCAGGTCGAACCTTCATGGATCGTCTGGCTCCCGGGGATCGTCTGCGGGCTCAACGTCGCAGCGCGGGCGTTCGCCGGCGACGGCGACGAGGTTCTGAGCCTGTCGCCCATCTATCCGCCCTTCACCACGGCGCCCAGGAACCAGGGGCGCGCGCCCCGGAGCGTCCCCCTCGCGCTCAACGCCGCGGCCCGCCGCTGGGAGATAGACTGGGACGCGCTGGAGCGGGCCGTAACGCCGCGCACCAAGCTCCTGCTTTTCTGCCATCCGCACAACCCGGTGGCCCGCGTTTGGAGCCGCGGGGAGGTCGAACGCATCGCGGCCTTCTGCGCCCGCCACGACCTGGTGATCTGCTCGGATGAGATCCACTGCGACCTTCTCTTGGAACCGGGCGCCGAGCATGAGCCGTTCGCCGTCGCCGTCCCCGGCGAATCAGGGCGACTGGCGACCTTCATGGCCCCGAGCAAGACGTTCAACATCCCGGGCCTTGGCACCTCCTTTGCGGTCATATCGGACCCGGGTCTTCGAGCGCGCTTTTCGAAGGCGACCGCAGGCATCGTCGCCGAGGTCAACGCCCTTGGGTACGCCGCCTGCGAGGCCGCGTACCGCAGCGGCGAGCCCTGGAGGCGGGCGCTCATCGCGTACCTGCGCGGAAACCGCGATTTTTTGCTTGAGGCCGTGTCAAGGGACCTTCCCGGAGTCAGGATCGAGGCGCCGATCGAGGCGACCTACCTCGCCTGGCTCAATGTGAGCGGCCTCGGGCTCGCCAACCCGGTGAAGCATTTCGAGGGCGGCGGCGTGGGCCTCAGCGACGGGGTTCCCTTCGGCGCCGCTCCCGGCAGCCATGTGAGGCTTAATTTCGGATGCGCCAGGTCCACGCTGGAGGAGGGCCTCAGGCGAATGAAGGCCGCTCTGCGCACGCCATGACTCAGGGCGGCACCCGGCCAAGGACTCTCCTGGTCCGCAATGCGGACGTCCTCGTCACCATGGACGAGGCGCGAAGGGAGATCCCGGGCGGCGGGCTCTTCGCGGAGGGAAACCGGATAACCGCAGTGGGGCGGACCCGTGAGCTGCCGGAATCCGCCGATCGCATCCTCGACCTTGCGGGGCACGTGGTGGTGCCCGGACTCGTCAACACCCACCATCACATGTACCAGAGCCTGACGCGGGCGCTCCCCGCCGCCCAGGACTCGGGCCTGTTCGAATGGCTTGAGGCGCTCTATCCCGTCTGGGGCCGCATGACCCCCGAGATGCTGCGCATCTCGACGCAGACGGCGATGGCGGAGCTCATCCTGTCGGGATGCACGACGTCAAGCGACCACCTGTATCTTTTCCCGAACGGGTGCCGCCTCGAGGACAGCATCCAGTCGGCCGCGGAGATCGGCATGCGCTTCCACGCGACCCGCGGCAGCATGAGCGTCGGCCGGAGCCGGGGGGGCCTCCCTCCCGACAGCCTGGTCGAGGACGAGGCGGCGATCCTGAAGGACACCCAGCGGGTGATCGAGGCCCATCACGACCCGGCGCGGCTCGCCATGCTGAGGATCGCGGTCGCCCCCTGCTCGCCCTTCTCCGTCAGCAAGGACCTGATGCGCGAATCCGCCAGCCTCGCCCGCTCGCTCGGCGTGTCCCTTCACACGCACCTTGCCGAGAACGACCATGACGTCGCCTACAGCCTCGAGAGGTTCGGCAGGACGCCCGCGGAGTACGCCGAGGAGCTTGGCTGGGTCGGGTCCGACGTCTGGCACGCCCATTGCGTCAAGCTGGACGACGCCGGGATCGACCTCTTCGCCAGGACTGGCACGGGGGTTGCCCATTGCCCGTGCTCGAACATGCGCCTCGGCTCGGGCACGGCCCCCATCCGCAGGATGGTCGCGAAGCGGGTTCCCGTGGGTCTCGGTGTCGACGGCTCCGCCTCCAACGACGGCGGCAGCCTGCTCGGCGAGGCGCGCCAGGCGATGCTCCTGCAGCGCGTGGGTCTCGGTCCCGGGGCGATGACCGGGCGCCAGGCCCTCGAGCTCGCCACCCTCGGGGGGGCCCGCGTCCTCGGCCGCGACGACATAGGCGCGCTTGCCCCGGGGATGGCCGCCGACTTCGCCGCCTTTGACCTGCGCGGGGTCAACATGGCCGGGGCCGGGCACGACCCCGTCGCGGCGCTGGTGTTCTGCGCACCCGAGCAATCGAGCTGGGTCGCGATCAACGGACGCATCGTCGTCGATCAAGGCAGGCTGGCCACGATCGACCTGCCCTCCGTCCTCGAGCGCCACAACCGGCTGGCCCGCAAGCTTGTGGCAGGCTGACCCGGTCGGCCTGCAGGGGCCGTCCCCGGTCAATTGCCGGTTGCGGACCCCCTCCCGCGGCGCATCCTTTCCCGGGCGGACATGCGCATTGGAACCCTAGACATCGCCTCGGATCTTTTTCTCTCGCCGCTCGCCGGATACACGAATCTGCCGATGCGCTTGACCCTGCGCGAGCTGGGCGGCCTCGGCTGGGCGACGACCGACCTCGTGAACGCGCGCTCGCTGATCGAGCGCAACCCCACGGCCCTGAAGCTTGTCGAATCGTGCCCCGAGGACAGGCCGCTAGCGATCCAGCTTTTTGGAAGCGATCCGGCGGAAATGCGGGACGCCGCCTTGATGTGCGAGGACCTGGGCGTCCAGGCGGTGGACATCAACATGGGCTGTCCCGTCCGAAAGGTGACGCAGATCGGCGGCGGATCCGCGATGATGACGGAGCTCGGCAAAACCTCCGACCTGGTGCGCGGGATGGTGAAGGCGGTCCGGATCCCCGTGACGGCCAAGATGCGGCTCGGCTGGGATTCGGAGAACATCACGGCTCCCGACCTGGCGCGCGCGCTCGAGGAAGCGGGCGTCTCCGCCGTCTTCGTCCACGGGCGAACGCGGGCGCAGGGATTCTCGGGCTCGATCAACCTCGAGGGAATCCGCGCCGTGGTGGGCGCGGTCCGGTCGATACCCGTCATCGGCAACGGCGACATAACGACGCCCGAGGCCGCCCGATACATGATCGCCGAGACGGGATGCGCCGGCGTGAGCATCGGGCGAGGGGCGTTCTACGACCCTTGGATCTTCCGGAGGACGGACCGATTCCTGCGAACCGGCGAGCTTCTTCCCGAGCCGGACTTCGCAGAGCGCGTGCGCGTCCTCAGGCGCCATTTCGAGCGCTACTGCGAGTTCTACGGCGAGGCGCGCGGAGCCAGGCTCTTCAGGAAGGTCGCGCCGTGGTACGCAAAGCGGTTCGGTCCCTCGAAGCCGTTCAAGCAGCGGATCCTCACCATTGAATCAAGGTCGGACTTCGAGTCGGTGCTTTCCGAATACACGGCCTGGAGGGCCGCCTATTGCGACGCCTCCGGCGAGCTGCTGGCCAAGTACCGGCCGGCGCCGCTGGCGCCGAGCTTTGTCGGCGGGTCAAGTGCCGAGGTTTTCAGCCGCGAGGCGATTCCCGTGCCGCGCGGGCCGGTGGAAACCTGGTGAGGCGCCGTGCGCCCCGGGGCGCATCAGTAGCTCTTGGAGACCTCTGCGCCGGTTGAGTCCTTGAAATAGATGACCTTGTTGACGGAGTCGATCCGGTCGAAGGTGATCTGGAGGACGCTCTCCACCATCTGGCCTTCGCGCCAGATGGTGCCGTTGATGAGCGCCCGAGAGGGCGTGCCCTGGAAGACGCCGCCGATGTTCGCGCTTGCGACGTAGGTCCGGAAAGCCGCGCTCGCGGCCGGGGCGGCCTCGATTCGGGTGCTGTTCACCTTGACGTCGCTCGTGAGGTTTGACTGCACCATCACGGTCTCGGGCGTGGGCGTTGGTGTCGGCGTCGGCTCCTGACCCGTCATTGCGGCGTCAATCTTGGCCTGCTCGGCCGCGCGGCGAGCCGCGATCGCATTCTGGCCGTTGTCGATCAACTTGCCCGGCTCCGCGGCGGCCTTCTTCAGCAGGTCCGCCGCTGCGTCCGCAGCACTTTTCACGGGCGGCTTCGCGATCGGGGCGGCCTTCACGGTCACGTCGCGCCCCGGGAAGAATATCCGGTAGGAATAGATGCCGCCGATCAGGATCGCCACCACAACCACGGCGACACCCGCCTTTGCAACCGGGCCGAGCGCGGCGCGCTTGCGCAGGACCGCTCCGGGCTTCCCCGCCTTCACCGGCGGCTTGACCCCGAGCTTCAGGGGAACGTCCGCGGGGGCCTTCTTGCCCAGGTTGGGTTTCGCGCCCCCGGATTTATCATGCGGCGCCAGATGAGGGGTCGAAAGCGAAAGCCGGGGAATACCGCCCGGGACGGGTGGCTCCGCTGAAGAGCCCGGAGGGGGAGGCGGCGGAGCCGAAAGGACGGACATGGGCGGCATCGACCCCGAGGAACGCGATGCAGGCGGGGGGGGTGGAGGCGGAAGGTCTGCCGAGCCCGGAAAATCGGGGGGCGCGGAAGGAGGAGGAGGCGGCGGGGCCAAATCCGAAAACGACGGCGGTTCGGGCGGAGCGGCCAGCGGGGCGGGGATGAAAGGTTCCGATTCAGGTTCCGGGGGGGGCGCGGCGGCGGGCTTCTTGGGCCTCAGCTTGAATCTCGGCACCCCCTCTTCTTCCTGCGTTTCAGGCGTCGCAAACGGCTCCCGGGACGAGAATACAGGAGGAGGCGGGGGCAGCGCCGGCGGAGGGGGCGGCAGGTCGGGCTCCGGAAAAGATGCAGGCTGTTCCACTTTAGAAGCCGTTTCACTGGAAAGATTTAGGCGCGGCTTCAGGCGCAGCTTGCTCGCGCCCTCACCCGTCTCCGCACCCGGTGGCGGCGGGGGGGGTGGAGCCGCCGGAGGCGGGGGTGCCTGCTCCGATGGCGGTGACGATCCGCTCCCTGCTTGAGGGCGCGGCTTCAGGCGCAGCGGTTGCGGCTCGTCACTCATCAGAAAAGAAATAAACGGCTCGGCGGGCAAAACACGAAACCAAAAAGTTTCCCTCGCGGTCATAACCGGCTATACCCAACCTCCCTCGATTGCCCATGAAACGCCTCGTTCCGTTCGCGGTTGCCGCCGCTGTGCTCTCAAGCTCCTCGTGCCACATGTTTTCTTCCAAGAAGAATCCCGTCGCCCCGAAAGAAAGCATGCATGCCGCAACCGATGTCGAGAAGGACTTCATGCATCGCTGGATCGACAAGCGCACGAATGAGCTCGTGACGCAGGGCCTCGCGGCTTCGGCGGCCCGCGACCAGGCTGTCGCGGAGTTCAAATCGACCTTCAGCTACATCAACACCGTAAATCAGGCGAAGTGATCAGCGGTCCTTTTGGATACCGAGGACTTCGATCTCGAAGACCAGCGTCGTATCCCCCGGGATAAAGGGCGGGCTTCCACGCCGGCCATAGCCGAGTTCGGGCGGGATGATGACGATCCATTTGTCACCGGGCCTCATGAGCTGAAGTATCTGGTCCCAGCCTTCGATCACCATCCCGCGGTCGACGCGAAACGTGAAGGGGTGCTCCTTCGAAAGGTTCTTGTCGAAGACCTTCCCGTTTAGGAGCGATCCAACATAGTTGACCTTGACCATGTCGCCCGGCTGCAGGAGGGATCCCTTGCCGGCCGTTTCAACGACGTAGCGGATCCCGGTGAACGTCTTCTTGGCGTTCGGCCACCTGCCCTCCACGACGTCGATATCGTCGGGGGGCAGCCGCTCGCGCTGCGCATGGAGAAGTATCGGGGCCGCGAACAATAGGAGAAAGACCGCTGCGATCCTAAATCTTGCCATGATGAAGTACGCTGCAAAGGCGGTCGCCCGCGTCAAGAAACGAGCTTCACCGCCGGATGCGCGGCGATCAGCCCAAGACCGCGGGCGAGCAAGGTCTTTCCGGGTTCCATGCGGTGCCAGGGCGACGCCCCGGAGGGATGCGGGAGCGGGATGCAGTCGGCCTCCCGCCCGGCCAGGCTCACCCTGAAGCTCCTTCCGACAAGGTCCTGCAGGGGCGCCGGCTCGAGGAATCGGCAGATCGCGAGCTTGCCGACCGGAATCACGAGGGTTGGCTGAAGAAGCCTGAATTCCCGCTCGAGCCAGTGGGAGCACGCCTCGATCTCCTCGAGATCGGGCACCCGGTCGCCGCCCTTGGGAAGCTTTCCCGGGAAGCAGCGGCAGACCGCCGCAAAATAGATCCGGCTTCTGGAATCCTCCTCGCTCCATCCAAGGGCGCCGGCGAACCATTTGAAAAGGGTCTTGCCGGCGGTCCAGGCAAAGGGCCTCCCGAGCAGGGGCTCCTTGTCCCCGGGCGCCTGCCCGACCAGCATGATCCCGCTTGTGACGGGCCTGCCGACAACAACCGGCTTGTGCATCCGGGGGCAACGCCTGCACTTCAGCAGCGCCGCCTGATGTCTCCTGATGGCCGCCTCAAGCATCGAAAAAAAAGGATGGAGGCCGGTCAGGGCTCTCCATCCTTTGAAAAATTTGCTGCGCGAAGGTCTTAGTAACGACGCTCGCCGCGGTCGCTGCGACCGCCGCCGCCGCCGCCGAAGCCACGACCGCCGCCGCCGCCGCCGCCGAAGCCGCGACCGCCGCCGCCGCCGCCGAAGCCGCCGCTGGGGCGATCTTCCTTCGGACGGGCCTCATTGACCGTCAGCTGACGGCCGCCGAGCTCGACGCCGTTGACCTTCTCGGCCGCTATCTTGGCCTCTTCGGCCGTACCCATGGTGACGAATGCGAAACCGCGCGGGCGGCCCGTCATTTTGTCCATGGCGACGTAAACGTCGGTAACGGTACCGAACTGGCCGAAATGCGAGCGGAGCTCGTCTTCAGTCGTTTTGAACGAGAGGTTTCCAACGTATAGTTTGGAATTGCTCATGATGTGATGTTCGTAGAGCCACCGTCCGCTGCCAGTCCGTTCCCACCGTCGGGTTTCGAAATCATCACTTGAGCAAACCGCTCAGCCAACGACTCACCAGAAGCTGTCACCAAAACGCTATCTCTAACGATGGGTGGTAACCTGCACGGCCGCGCCAAAGGCGCAAGATTAAACGTTCGCCTTCCCAAAGGCCTGAATATCAGGCCTTCTTGATGTCCCTTAGGGTCGTGTGCGCCCAGTCGTCGAGGACGTCCTTTTCATAATGGAGCGCGTCGTCCGTCGGATACTGGAGCCCTGTCGTCATAAAGTCCAAGTCGCGCAGGTCCTCCTTGCCCTCCTTGACCACCCTGCCCTGGGGGTCGGTCACCGTGTAGCTGAACCGGAAGTTTGGAGGATAGATGTTCTTTATGATGCGAACGCCGTCCCATTGGGCGCCGCGCCACGGTTCAAAATCGCCGGCAAGGTGGATGTCGGTGAAGACGATCGTCAGCTTGAAGCCTTCCGGAACCATCGGAGTCGTGTGCTCGACAAGGAAGCTGCGGATCCTGGCCAGAATCTCGTCCCTGCCCCTGTCGGTCGGGCTGAAATTGTCCCTGACGTCGGCGAACTTCTCGGGGTGGTCAAAGACCACCTCGGTGCGGGCAGGCGCCGCCGGAACGCTGGCCTGCTGGGTCGCGCATCCTCCGGCAAATCCGAGGAGCGCCATCAAGATAGGCGTAATGGGTTTCATGGGTGTGTGGGACGGGGGCCCCCGGCGAGGAAGCCCGCCGGGAGCCGTCTCCGCCAATATAGGCCTTTGTGGCCCTTTTTCCACCTCCAAGGCCCTGTTTGCCGCCGACTTCGTCCCCGGCCGGGCGCGGCAAGGCACCCCTCCGGGGTCCCTTTTGAGCTTCGCCCGGGCGGCCCACGCGCCAAGATGGGAGGCGATGACATCCGGACCGACCAAGAATGGGAAACTCTTCGATTGGCTATCCTCAAGATCCTCCGGGGTCCTGTTGCACCCGACCAGTCTTCCGGGCGCACAGGGCGTGGGAACTCTCGACGGGGCGGCCGTCCGCTTCCTCGACTTCCTGAAGGCCGCGGGCATGTCCTGGTGGCAGATCTGCCCGCTCGGCCCGACCGGCTACGGCGACTCGCCGTACCAGTGCTTCTCCGCGTTTGCCGGCAATCCCTACCTGATAGACCTCCGGGATTTTGTTTCTCGGAAGCTTCTGACCGCCGATGAAATCGAACCCCTTTCCCGCACGGGAACTGAGGCCGTCGATTTCGGCGCCCTCTATCAGCAGAAGTGGCCGCTCCTGCGCAAGGCGTACGTCCGGCACAGGAAGGCGGGCGCGCCGCCACTCGGCGACGAGGGATTCGAGGCCTTCAAGGAGGCCCAGGCCTTGTGGCTTCTCCCCTACGCCTGGTTCCGGGCGCTGAAGGACCATTTTGGCGGGCGCGCCTGGTGGGAGTGGCCGGAGGAGGCGCGGCTTGTTCATGGACTGCCCGGCGCAGCGCTCAGGGAGAGGCTGCGGGACGACGTGGGCGCGCACCAGTTCTACCAATACGCCTTCTTCTCGCAATGGCGCCGCCTGCGGACCGAAGCCTCAAAGCGAGGGATCTCGATCATCGGCGACATTCCGATCTTCGTCGCGGCCGATTCGGCGGACGCATGGGCGAATCCTGGCCTGTTTGAGCTCGGGCCCGACGGCCGGCCCATCGCGGTCGCAGGGGTGCCGCCCGACTATTTTTCGGCGGACGGCCAGCTCTGGGGCAATCCGCTGTACCGCTGGGAGGCCCATTCCGCCGATGGATTCGCATGGTGGAAGGCCCGCCTGCGCGCGGCCTTCGACCTGTGCGACGTCGTGAGGATCGACCATTTCCGCGGATTTGACGCGTACTGGCGAATCCCCCTTCCCGCAGAGACCGCCAGGACGGGTGAATGGACGCCCGGTCCCGGGTTGGCGTTTTTCCGCGCGGTCAAGAAGGAGTTCCCCAAGGCGAGGATCATCGCCGAGGACCTCGGCCTCCTGACCCCCTCCGTGGAGGCGCTTCTTGCCGAGACGGGCCTTCCCGGGATGGCGGTTCTCCAATTTGCGTTCGGCGGCGATGCGAAGAACGCGTACCTGCCCCACAATCTCGGCAGGAACGGGGTCATCTACCCCGGCACCCACGACAACGACACGACGCTCGGCTGGTACGCGTCGGCGGACGAGAAGACGCGCGACCACGTTCGCCGCTATCTCCGCGTCGACGGCAGGGATGTCGGCTGGGATTTCATCCGGGCAGCCTATTCCTCGGTGAGCCGGATCTGCGTCATTCCCATGCAGGACCTGCTCGGCCTCGGCCCGGAGGCCCGGCTCAATTCGCCCGGCAGGATGGAGGGCAACTGGAGGTGGCGCCTCGCCGAGGGCGACATCGAGCGCCTGGTCGCGCGGGGAAGCGCGGGATACCTGGCCGAGCTCGCCGCCCTCACCGGTCGGGCGCCCCGGAAGGATCCGCCCGCGGGAAAGGCGCCCGAGATTTGAAACCCGCGCGACCCACGCATAGGTTCTGAGGGGAGCCATGCCATGTTTTCCAACCTCGTACGCCTCGTCAGTCGCCGCCCCCATTCGGACTATGAGCGGGGCTTCGTGCACAGCGTGACGGTCAGGGAGAAGTCGCCCAGGAATCCCAGGGTCGAGCGCGTCATCCTGTGGGGCTGGATCATCATCGTGCTCAAGAGCATCGCGGTTGTCTGGCTGTTCGACCGTTACCATGTCCAGATCAGCGCGCTCTGGGTGATCGCCCCGACCGTCGTGTTTGCATCCCTGTGCACCCTCGTCTACCTCCTTCGGGACTAGCGCGCCAAACCGCAGACCATGCCCAACGTCGCCGGCCTCAGGAGCCCACACGCCAAAGTGGGGCGAATTGTCGTTTTCGGGCGGATGCTCGACAAGATGCGCCTCAACGCACGGGGCGCGCTCCCCGCCGACTACCAGCCGAATCTGGGCGAGGTCCGGCTGCCCCTTTTCGACGCGCGCTGCTGCCGCTTCCTGGGGGTCTCCTATGAGGAGCTTCGCGCGCGCGTCCTCCAGGGGGGATGCGACGAGGAGATCCTCGCATGGGCGCATGCCCGCGGGACGCCGCGAAACGACGAGGAATGCATGATCTGGAACCGGTTCATGACGAAGATCGGCTGGCGCGACGACCGGAGCGACCTGCTCCGCGAGCGCGTCAAGGAATACGGGCTCGGCGAGGTGACGCCTGAAACCTTCTGCGAGCTTTTTGATGCGGACGAAGGCCGGCCGCTCGGGGGAACGCGCTCCTGGGAGGCCCACCCGATCTCCGTCATCGTCGTGATGGGCGTCTCGGCCAGCGGGAAGACGACGCTCGGGCGCCTCCTCGCCGAGAGGCTCCTGTGGGAATTCCTGGAGGCTGATGAACTCCATTCCGCCTCCAACATCGCCAAGATGTCCGCCGGCGTTGCGCTGGGGGACGCCGACCGTGCGCCCTGGCTTTCCGCGGTGCGCGCCGGCATCGAGTCGTGCACCGCCCGAGGAGGCAAAATGGTCGTCGCGTGCTCCTGCCTGAAGGAGGCCTACCGCGGGGTGCTCGCCCCCGACCCCTCCGCGACCAGGTTCGTCCACCTCACGGGGGACTTCGACACCATGAAGGCGCGCATGGCCGGACGAAGCGGCCATTTCATGAAGGAGTCCCTCCTGCGGTCGCAGTTCGAGGCCCTCGAGGCGCCCTCCTATGCGCTCACCCTGGATGCCGCGCGTTCGCCCGATTTTCTGGCGCAGCGCGTCCTTGATGTCCTGGCCCTTCCATGATCAAGCGGTCCCTATCAAGGCGAATCCTCGGGTGGACCTGCGCCCTGTGCGTTCTCCTCGCGCTCGGTGCGGCGGCGGCCGGCTTCTGGTTGAAGGGCCGGATCAGCGCGAGTCTTCCAAGGCTCGACGGCGCGTGGACGCTCCGCGGGCTCACGGCACCGGTGAGGGTGACCCGGGATTCAGGGGGAGTGCCGACCGTGACCGCCTCGAACAGGGGCGACGTCGCCCGTGCAATGGGCTGGCTCCACGCACAGGACCGGTTCTTCCAGATGGACACGCTTCGTCGGCGGGGAGCCGGGGAGCTCTCGGAGCTTTTCGGGAGCGCGGCGCTGCCGCTCGACCGGGAGGCCAGGATGCACGCGTTCAGACGCCTTGCCCGCGAGGCCCTGGCCCGGGAATCCCCGGCAAGGCGCGCCCTCGTGGAAGCCTATGCCGAGGGCGTGAACGGGGGCCTCGCCGCCCTCGGCGCGGCGCCATGGGAATACGCGGTCCTGCGGACCCGGCCAAAGCCGTGGCTGCCCGAGGACTGCCTTCTCATCACGTACGCGATGACGCTCGACCTGCAGGAGAGCTCGGGAAACTTCGTGAGGAGCCTGGCGGCCATACGGGACGCGTTCGGGCCGGCCTCGCTCGCCTTCTTCTGTCCGGAATCGACCCCGGCGGATTCCGCGCTCGACGGAAGCCGGTCCAGGGCGGCCCCCATCCCGCCCAGCTCGGAGGTGGACCTGCGTCGGCGCGCCGCCGAGGAGGCCGGGGATACGGCGGCGATCCTGCCCGCCTCTGGTGCCTGGTCCGACAGCGAGGAGCCGGGCTCCAATAATTTCGCGCTGGCCGGTCGGCTGACCGCAGGCGGCGGGGCGATGGTGGCCAATGACATGCACCTGCGGCTCGGCGTGCCCAACATCTGGTACCGCGTTTGTCTCAGGTGGCCGGGCCACGAGGAGACGGGGGTCTCGATTCCGGGGGCGCCCACCCTTGTCGCGGGCAGCACAGGAAGGATCGCCTGGGGGTTCACGAACTCGGGCGCGGGCGTCGGGGACGTCCTGGTGATCAACCCGAGCATCTCGCCGGATCTCTATCACGGCCCCGACAAGGACGCGCTGGTGCCTTACGACAAGCGCACGGAAACGATCGAGGTCAGGGGATCGAAGCCTGTCGCGATGGAATTCGACTGGACCGTCTGGGGCCCCGTCATCGGGGACGCCCCCAACGGCCGCAAGCTCGTCTATCATTGGACCATGGATGATCCCGCGGCCGTGAACCTCGACATCATGGACCTTGAGGATGCGTCGGATGTCCGCGAGGCGGTCGGGATCGCCCATCACATGGGCATACCCGTCCAAAACATGGTCGTGGCGGACGCATCCGGACAGATCGCCTGGACGATCGCCGGTTTTCTTCCAAAGAGGGTCGGCTACGATGGCCGCCTGCCCGTATCCTGGGCCTTCGGCGACCGCAGATGGGAGGGATACCTGCCGGCGGCGGACATTCCCGCCGTCGTCGCTCCGGGGGACGGCCTCCTGTGGACCGCAAACAACCGCACCGTCGGCGGAAAGGCGCTGGAGGCGCTCGGCGACTCCGGTTATGCGATTCCGGCCCGGGCCCACCAGATCCGCGAAGACCTGGACGCGCTTGTCCGCAGCTCGAAACAGGTCGGACCGAGGGACCTGCTCGCCGTGCAGCTGGACGACCGCGCGGTGCTCTTGGAGGGATGGCGAAAGATGCTTCTCGAAACCCTCCGCCCCGAGGTGGTCGCGCGCAAGCCGTCGAGGGCGGCCGCCCTCCGGGCGGTGCAGAAATGGGAGGGCCGGGCGGCCACCGACTCCGTCAGTTACCGGATCGTGCGCGCCTTCAGGCAAGCGGTCGCGCACAAGGTGTTCGACCCGATATTCGCGCCGTGCGTCGACCTGTATCCGCAATTCAGGTGGACGCGGCTCAACTACGAGGAGCCCCTCGAGACGCTACTGAAATCCCGCCCGGCCCACCTTCTCGATCCCTCTTTCGCCTCCTGGGACGACCTCCTGGTCGCGGCCCTGGACGACGTCACCGACTCCCTGGCCAGGGCACACGAGGACATCGGGGGCGCCACCTGGGGCCGACGCAACACGGCCCAGATAAGGCATCCGCTTGCGGGCCTCTTTCCCCGCTGGGCCTCGGGATGGCTCGCCATGCCCCCGGACCCCCTGCCCGGGGACGAGAACATGCCGCTCGTCCAGGGCCCCTCATTCGGGGCGAGCGAGCGGTTTGTTGTCTCGCCGGGCCACGAGGCCGCCGGGATCTTCCAGATGCCCGGAGGCCAGTGCGCGAATCCCCTCTCGCCCTACTTCAGCGCGGGCCACGAGGCCTGGGTGCACGGGGAGCCGACGCCCTTCCTGCCGGGGGCCGCCGAGCACGCGCTTTCGTTGGATCCGTGAAGCCGGTCCGCCAATAATTTGAATTGTCCGCGGTAGGGCTTCGGGACTTAGTGATAGCACCGAGCGCCATGAAGAAAAAACAGCGCAGTTTAAATGTCTTCTTCGCCGGTGAGCTCTTCAACCTGAAGCATCTGATCGGGAACTCCTACCTGGCGGAGGCCATCTACGAGAAGTCCCACGGGAGGTACCTCTGCGCCCTGCCCCAGGACTTCGACCCGCGCGGCACGGCCCCGCGGACGATCCGCGACCACCACATCCGCTCGCTGGTGGGATGCGACCTGGCCCTCTTCAGCTTCGACGGCCCCGACCTCGACAGCGGGACGCTCGCCGAATTCATGATCGCCAAGTTCGCCGACCTGCCCTCCGTCATCCTTCGAAGCGACCGGCGAGGGGCCGGGGGCCGGACCTCGCAGTGGAACCCGATGGCCAACTTTTACCCACGCACTGCGATCCTATCGCTTGACGCGCTCGGCTCCTACAAGGCGATCCTGAAGAAGCGCCACCGCAAGCTCGACGAGGTGATCCGGCTTGCGGGCCAGCACAGTTCGGCCGACGCCCAGAGGATGTGCGACGACGTGGCCGCGGCGGTCGTCCGCGCGTTCGACCGGGTCCGGGAACTGCCTCCGGTGATGCCGAGGCACCTTCGCGAGGAGGTCTACAACTGGCTGCCCATGATGCCCGGGCTCCGCGGAAAGGAGAAGGCCCTGCGAAGGGAATTCGAGCACTTCCTCGAGCAGAAGGTGCAGCGGAACCTTCTGTAGATTCCATCATGCTGAACGTCCTCAATCATCCTCTCGCGGACCACATCATAACGCACCTTCGGGACAGGACGACGAAACCGGCGACCTTCAGGACCCTGGCCTACCAGCTCACGCTGATGCTCGCGATCGACGCGACGCGGGACCTCGCGACCGAGGAGAAGGCGGTCGAGACGCCTCTCGAGGCTGCGAAGGGCCGGGTGCTCGCATCCCAGCCGATCGTCGTGGTGGCCATCCTCCGCGCCGGCGTTTCGATGGTCCAGCCCTTCCTCGACATGTTCCCCGACGTCAGCGTCGGCTATGTCGGCCTGGAGCGCGACCATGTCACGGCGGTCGCCCGCAACTACTACTGCAAGCTGCCGCCCCTCGACGGCCGCAGGGTCCTCGTCGTGGACCCCATGCTCGCCACCGGGGGTTCGGCCTCCCAGGCCCTCGACATCGTGAAGATGAAGGGCGCATCGGCGCCGCGGCTGGTCTGCATCATCGCGGCCCCCGAGGGCGTCGCGGAGGTGGCGAGGCGCCACCCGGACGCCCCGGTCCACGTGGGCGTCCTCGACCGCGCGCTCAACCCCCGGAAATACATACTGCCCGGACTCGGCGACTTCGGAGACCGGCTGTACGGCACCTGACTCAGTTCGGCTGGGCGCCCCAGGTCAGGACGAGCCGTGTGAAGAAGAGCGTCTCCATCTTGGACACGTCGCTGACCGGCTTGCTGTAGTAGGTGTTGGAAACGCCGCTGCTCAGCTTCCACAGGGACTTGGTCAGCGGCACGTCGAACGCAAATTCATGGTTGATGACGAAATTGCCCAGGTCCGAGAACGCGGGATCGAACGATATTTTGTCGGACAGCTGGGATTTCTTGATCTTGACCATGTATTCAAGGCCGAAGTCGGCGCCGGCCGAGCTGAGCGCCGGGCCCTTGTCCGCTCCGTATTGGTCATAGCGGTAGGACAAGCCGATCCGGCCGGTCAGCATCTGCTGGTCCTTCTGGTTGATGAAGTCGTACCCGTAGCCGCCGGCCGCTATGTCGTACAGTGTGATGAAATTCACACGGTCAAAGCCGCCCTCGTCGCGCACGTACCACGATTCGTCTTGCGAAAAATTGTCGGCATAGTCCACGCCTGCCTTGAACTGGTTCGCAGACACCTGGTCCTCGGACTCCTGGCGGGTGTAGGCGGTGTAGTACTGGAACGTGTCGTCGGGGCCGACGAGCTTTGCCCGGTAGTGGTAGGCTGTGCCCAGCTGCGATTCGGTGCCCGAGCGGCCGTTGATGTCGACGCCGGCCTCGTAGCTCCATTTGCGGCGCTTGGCGACCACGTCCGGATCCTCCTCCCCGGCGGCCCACCAGGCCGCAAGGTTGGACACGCTGGCGTCCACGGTCTTGTCCGGACCCGTGACGCGGATCTTGTCCGCAGCGGGCGAAGAAACGACCCCGACAACCTTCGAGCCGTCCGCAAGGCGAACCGCAACGGGCCGGTCGGTTGTGATCCGGGTCACGAGGGACTGCTTCACCTCGATCTTGCCGGCGTACTCCGTTTCGAGCTTGATCACGCCCTTTTCGATGCCGGTGATTTTCCCCACCTCGCGCGCTCCGTTGGAGGTCTCGACGACATCGGCGTGAACACGCAGTGCGCAGAAAAGCAACACGCACATCGTGAGTCGGGTGAGAACAGAGGGTGTCGTGATTAATTTCATTAAGTTCGGGCTTTGTCGGACCGCGGCATGCGCCATTTGATCCGATAATTTTAGGACGATTAGGAAGGGCGGGGATTACGCGATTGCGCCACCGGATGACGAAGAGATCCTGCCGTTCGTCACGGTTATTTTTTGGAAATTGGGGAAATAGCCGGAAAATTGTATGTCCGGCGGCAATTCTTGGCCTTGGGATCGGCGGCTCCCTGGTTGAAACCGCGGGGGTATTTCTAGGCGGAGGTGGATTTGGCGGGCGTGGGTGGGTTTTGCATCATTGGAAAATGCGCGCAGCGGCCCTAAGGATGGCGCTTCCAAGACCCGTGCGCTTCCTATCCAAAGAGTGGATTTAAATCGTTGACAACACTTTTGATGCAACTGATTAACGCCACCCCGAGATTTGTAACCCGTCCAATATGAACAAAAACCGGCTGCCAATGGGGCCCGTTGCCCATTCCATTGCCCTCCTGAGCGCCGCGCAGCCTGCCGCTGACGTCGCCCGAAATAGGAGGGATCCCGCAGGGTTCGGATGTTCACAAGGAATGGCGCCAGATCGGTCACACGGGAGGCCCTTCGCGACGAGGGCGGCTTCGACCGCATCATGGACATCCGATTCTACGATGTCGCGGCGGCCGGATACGGCTTCGACGTCATCAAGTCCTCCGACGAAACACTCACCGCCCGCGCCGGTGTCTCCTTCCGAGACGACACCTACGCAAACCCGCTCACGCCGGATGTGAACGACGCGGGCCTGGACTTTGAGATAAACCACACGGCGAAGTTCGGCACGTCGAGCCTGGTCAACCGCATTTCCATCGTGCCTGCCTTCAACAACTTCTCGAATTTCACGCTCACGCATGAAAGCTTCTACGAGATCCCGACCGCGAACCCCAACTGGAAGCTGCGCATCGGCATCAACAACGACTACAACAGCCACGGCGCGGGCGTGAGGAAGCTCGACACTGGCTATTTCATGCGCCTCGTGCTCGACTGGAGGCATCCGGCGCGACGCCCGTGAAGTGCGCCCAACCCTGAGCATCCATGCCTACGACGCCCGCGTCCAAACACGTCTGGAAGTTCTTTCGCACCGGAGGGATTGACCAGGTCGCGCTCGAATCCGGAGCCGACGTGCTCGCCCTCGACCAACTGGATCAGGAGCTCTGGGTGGCGCTCAGCTGTCCGGTCAGGGGACTCGAGCTCGACGAACGCACGCTCGCGCTGATCGACACGGACGCCGACGGGCGAATCGGCGTTCCGGAAGTCCTCGCCGCAATCAAATGGGCCGGGGAGCGGCTCAGCGACGCGGGCGACCTCTTGAAGGGCGGGGACGCCCTCCCGTTGTCGGCCATCAATGCCGGCACACCCGAAGGGCGGCTCCTTGTCGCGGCGGCGGGGCAGATCCTCGCGGGCACGGGGAAGAAGGGAGCCCAGGAGGTGCAGGTCGCGGCGGCGGCCGATGCAGCCAGGATCTTCGCTTCGAGCCCGCTAAACGGCGAGGGCGTGATCCCCGCCGAGGCCACGGATGACCCGGCGACACGGGCCCTGATCAAGGACATCATCGCCTGCATCGGCGGTGCGCCTCGGCGTTCGGGCGACGTCGGCGTCACCCTTGAAAAGATTGACTCCTTTTTCGCCCAGCTCGCGGCCTACGGCGATTGGTCCGACAAGAGGACGGTTCTCGAGGCGGCGCTGCTGGGGGACGCCACCGAGTCGGCCTTTGACGCGATCAAGACCGTGAGGGCCAAGGTCGACGACTATTTCGCCCGGTGCCAATTCGCGGCGTTCGACCCGCGGGCCGTCGGGGCGCTCAACCGAAGCGAATCCGAATACCCGCCGATCGTCGCGAAGGACCTGAAGCTTTCCGCGGAGGAATTGGCCGGCTTCCCGCTGGCGCGCATCGAGGCGGGAAAGCCCCTGCCCCTCCTTGAAGGCGTCAATCCCGCTTGGGCGGGAGCCCTCCGCTCCCTCTACGAGAGGGTCGTTAGCCCCACGTGGGGCGCGGAAAAGACAAGCCTTGCGCTCGACGAATGGTCGGCGCTCAACGCCAGGTTCGCCGCCTACGAGGCATGGATCGAGGCCAATGCGGGGCGCGCGGTCGAGAAAATCGGTCTGGCCCGGACGAAGGAGATCCTCGGGGGCCGGGGCCGCGCCGAGCTGGACGCCCTGGTGGCGCAGGACCGGGCGCTTGAACCCCAGTTCAAGGCCATCAGCGATGTCGAGCGTCTTGCCCGGTATCACCGCGACCTGCGGACGCTCCTGCACAATTTCGTCAATTTCGCCGACTTCTACTCGCGCAGCCGCGACGCCGCCTTCCAGGCCGGCACGCTCTACCTCGACAGCCGCTCCACCGAACTCTGCCTGCGCGTGGACGGGGTCAGCCCGCTCGCAGCCATGAGCAAGTTTTACATCGCATACTGCGCCTGCACGCGCGCGGGAGGCGGGGCGTCCATGACGATTGCAGCCTGCTTCACCCAGGGCGACAGCGACTACCTGTTCGTCGGGCGAAACGGCGTCTTCTACGACCGCCAGGGAAACCTCTGGTACGCGGTCGTCACCAGCATCGTCGACAACCCGATCAGCATACACCAGGCGTTCTGGTCCCCCTACAAGAAGTTCATCCGGTTCGTCGAGGAGCAGGTGGCCAAGCGCGCCGCGACGACGGAGAACGACACGACCGCGAGGCTTGCCGCGGAGGCCGGTGCGGTTCCCGCCGAAAAGCCGAAATCCGAGCCGAAGAAATTCGACCTGGCGCTCATCACCGGGATCGGTGTCGCGATCGGCTCCATCGGAACCTTCTGCGCCGCGGTATTCGCGAAGTTCGTCGACCTTCCAAGCTGGCAGGTTCCCCTCATTCTCCTCGGCCTCATGCTGGTGATCTCGCTGCCGTCGATGGTGATTGCCGCGCTGAAGCTGCGCCAGCGCACGCTTGGACCGATCCTCGAGGGCAACGGATGGGCCATCAACGGCCGGGTGAGGGTCAATATCCCGTTCGGCGCCGCGCTCACCCGGGTCGCGTCGCTCCCGGCGGATTCACGCCGCTCGCTTGAGGATCCGTACGAGGACAGGGATGCGATCCTCCGGAAACGAATCGCCGTGGCCCTCCTCGCGCTGGCGCTTCTTGCGGCGGCCGCGATCTGGGTCCGCCTGGACCATAACCGGCGCGGCCGTTATTTCTGGGAGACGGCGGAATCGGCTGCGAAATGACCCGTCGGAGCCCGCGCCCGGGGACGCACCCGTAGACCCGGGGCCCCGACGCTCGCGTCTTTACATGCGGGGGGCCCGGCGATTGCCTCGGGGGCGAACCCGACCCGATGACCTCCGCCGTGCAGCGCCCACCCCTCCTTGTCGCCGACCGATGGCGGGACTTCCAGCTGATCGACTGCGGCGAGGGGATGAAGCAGGAGCGCTGGGGCCCGTACACCCTGGTCAGGCCGGATCCCCAGGTCCTCTGGCCCAGGCAGGGAGCGGCCCCGGGCGCGCGCTGGGAGCATTGGGACGGGTTCTACCACAGGAGCGAGGCCGGAGGGGGCCGGTGGGAATTCCGGCGGCCCCTGCCCGAGCACTGGGAGATCCGCTATGACGCGCTTGGACTCACGTTCAAGATCCGGCCCACGTCGTTCAAGCACACCGGACTGTTCCCGGAGCAGGCGGTCAACTGGGACTGGATCCATTCGACGATCAAGGCCTCCGGCCGGAGCGTGAACGTGCTCAACCTCTTCGGATACACCGGGGCAGCGACCTGCGCCGCCGCCGCCGCGGGGGCGGCCGTCTGCCATGTCGACGCCGCCGACGGGATGGTCAAATGGTGCAAGGAGAACGCCGCCCTTTCCGGACTCGAGGACAAGCCGATCCGCTACATCGCCGACGACTGCCTCAAGTTTGTGCGGCGGGAGGTGAAGCGCGGGCGGCGCTATGACGCCGTCATCATGGATCCGCCGACCTTCGGCCGGGGAAGCACGGGGGAGCTCTGGCGCCTGGAGGACCACCTCTGGGATCTTCTGCAGGAATGCCGGGCGCTCCTCACGGACGATCCGCTCTTCTTCCTCATAAACGCCTACACCGCGCGGCTGTCGCCGACCGTCGTCGCCAACCTGCTGTCCCAACTCCTGCGCGATGCGCCGGGGAGCATCTCGGCGGGCGAGGTGGGACTGCCCGTTCAGCGGGACGGAAAGGTTCTTCCCTGCGGGATCTATGGCAGATGGGAATCCTCCCGCCCGGCCAGGCCCTGACTTTCACCCATGCCCTCACTTGCCGACACCTACTATGAGCGCGCAGGCAGCCTCCTTGCGCGCGCCCGGGAGGCCAATGCTCCCGTGATCTCGCGGCTGGCGCCCATCATCGGCCAGTCCATCGCACGCGGCGGGGTCGTCCACACGTTCGGGAGCGGCCACAGCGAGCTCATCTCGCGCGAGATCATCGGCCGCGCCGGCGGCCTCGTCTGCGTGTCCGGCATCATCGATCCGACGGGCGGATTCGTCGAGAACCTGCCGGGGTTCGGCGCAAGGCTGGTCGAGCGCTACGACCGGCAGTACCAGCTCCTCCCCGGGGAGACCGTCATCGTCGTCTCCAATTCGGGCAAGAACGCCTCGCCGATCGACGTCGCCCTCTATGCCAAGGCCAAGGGCCTCGCCGTCGCGGCCCTCACGTGCCTGGCGATGTCAAAGGTGACGCCCTCCCAGCATCCCTCGGGGAAACGGCTCTTTGAGGTCGCCGACCACGTCCTCGACAACGGCGGCGTGCCTGGCGACGCGATCGTGGAGGTCGCCGACGGGACCCGGGCCGGGCCGACCTCAACCCTGATCGGCTGTTCGGTCCTGAACTGGCTCATGCTCTCCGTCATGGAATGGCTTCGCGCGGGCAACCATCCGCTCCCGGTGCTCCGGAGCCAGAATGAGCCCGGAGCCATCGAGCACAACCGGGAGACGGCCGCGCGCTACAAGGCGCGCCTGAGCCGCCAGCTCGCCTGACCCGAACCATGGCCTGGAAGATCGGCGTCGACGGGGGGGGAACCAAGACCGAGTGCATTCTCGTGGACCCGGACGGGGCGGTCGCCGCCCGGCACACGGGGCCCGGGTGCAGCCCCAGCCTGGTGGGGGCCGCGCGTGCGCGCGAGATCGCGGCCGCCGCCCTGGAGGAGCTTCGCGCCGCGCATCCCTCCGCCCGAATTTCGGCCACGCTCCTCTGCATGGCCGGAAGCCGGTCCTTCTGGAAGGAGTTCGGCGAAGGCCTCGCGGGCTTCGGCTCCCTGTCGACCGTCGACGACTCGGTGCCCGTCCTCGAGCTTGCGACGCGCGGAGGGCCTGGGCTCGTGCTGCACGCCGGGACCGGCTCGTTCGTCGCCGCGCGGACGCCGGACGGCGCCGTCCACTATGCCGGGGGGATCGGGTGGAGGTTCGGGGATGAGGGGAGCGGCTACGATTTGGGCCGGCGCGCGATCGCGCGGGCCCTCCTGGAACTGCAGGGATGGGCGCCACCGTCGGGCCTGAGCGCGCTTGTGCGCGAGCGCACGGGAACGTCGACGGCCGCCGCGGTCGCGGGATACTTCTACGGGGACCCCGCGACGAACAACGGCGTGGCGGCGCTGGCGCCCGATGTCCTCCGCCTCGCCGCGCAGGGTGATCCGGCGGCCGTGGAAGCCGTTTCCGGGTCCGTGCTGCAGCTGCTCGGCCTGGCCGTCTCGGTGGCCAACCAGCTCTTCCCCGGAAATCTGCCGGAGTCGTTCCATGCGGGGGTCAGCGGGCATATCCTAAACCAGCCCGTTGCCTACGGGGTGCTGTCCAGGAAGGCGCCCTTCCCCCTCGCCCGGGTCACCGAGGCGCCGATCGAGGGAGTCCGGCTCCTTCTCGGGAGGATCGCGGGCTAGGGCCCGCTCAGCCGAAAAGCCTCGCGGGATACTTCCCGTCGCGCACGAGGGCCGCGATGGCGGCCGCAACGTGCGGCTTGTCCTCCCGATAAGTCACGCCAAACCAGGCGTCCCCGCTTGAGAGGACCTCGACCGTGGCCCTGCCTCCCGTGACAAGGTCGGAGACGGCCGAGGGAAGGTAGAACTCGGCCTTGGGGTCCGAGCCCCTCGCGGCGAGGAAGGCGCCGAGGCCGTCGCCAAGGCCCCCGAAGACCTCGGGCGTGAAGCCCCAGAAATTCATCGACACGATCTCGTTGCCGGAGAACCGCCGCCCCATCCCCACGTCCGCGCGCGCGATCGCCGTCTCCTCGGTGATCGAGACGAGGCGGCCCTCCTTCGCCCTGCAGACGCCCCGGGAGACGGTTCCGTTCTCGGAAAGGGTGTTGGCGAGGCGGAAACCCACGATCGCGAATTCCGCGCCCCTGGCCCCCCCGAGGAAGGCGCCGATGCGCGCGTACGCGGCCGCGCCGTAAAAATCGTCGGCATTGATGACCGCAAACGGCCCGCCGACCGCATGCCGGGCGCACCATACCGCGTGGCCCGTGCCCCAGGGCTTCTGGCGGCCGGCCGGCGCGGCGAAGCCGTTCGGAAGGTCGGCAGACGACTGATGCACGTAATCGACGGCGATGGCGCCGGCGTACTTGGAGGTCACGGACGACCGGAAGGCCTCCTCAAACTCCGGCCGGATGACGAAGACGACCCTCCCGAACCCGGCCCGCGTCGCATCGAAGACCGCATAGTCCAGCACGGTCTCGCCCGACGGTCCGACCGGATCGATCTGTTTGAGACCGCCGTAGCGGGAGCCCATTCCCGCGGCAAGGACGAGGAGCGTGGGGGTCATCCAGATGCAACACGCCCCAAACGTCCCCCAGCGTCAAGCCGCAGCCCGCACATTTGGGCGGCAGCTGGCTAGACAGGGCGGCGGCGGCGGGCCATTGTGCGGGGCATGTCCCGACGGCGCGCCCCGAAGCCCCCCACAACCCTGCCGGGGGTCACGGTGCTCGCCACCGGCGGAACGATTGCCGGAGCCCAGACGCCGCATTCGAAAGGGGGCTACCGTTCGGGCTTCTTCTCGATCGAGTCGCTGATCCTGGCGGCCCCCGGCGTTGAATCCCTGGCGAGGCTCGAGGCGGTGCATGTCGCGAGCATCGGGAGCCAGGACATGAGCGAGTCCGTGTGGCGCGCGCTCGCGCTCGGGTCCCAGGCCGCCCTCGAGCGGCCGGAGACGGCCGGAGTCGTGGTGACCCACGGGACCGACACCATGGAGGAGACCGCGTATTTTCTGAATCTCGTCGTCCGCAGCCAGAAGCCGGTCGTGCTTGTCGGGGCCATGAGGCCCGCCACCGCCATGAGCGCGGACGGCCCCATGAACCTCTATAATGCAGTCGCGACCGCGGCGCATCCCGGGGCCTCGGGCCGCGGCGTGCTTGTCGTCGCAAACGACGAGATCCACTTCGCCCGCGAGGTAGCCAAGACCAACACGACCCAGGTCGGGACCTTCAAGAGCACGAACCGGGGCCTCGCCGGCCTGGTGAGCTCCGCGCGCATCCATTTCTACGGTGCGCCGGTGCGCCGCCACACCCTCGACAGCGAATTCAGGCTTAGCAAGAGGGGAAAACTCCCCCGCGTGGACATCGTCTACGCCCACGCCGGCATGGGTCCGGACCTGATCGAGGCCTCCGTCCGCGCGGGCGCGCGGGGAATCGTTCTCGCCGGCGTGGGCAATGGCAACGCGAACCGGGGGGCGGTTGCCGCGGCGGCCGCGGCGGCCCGGGCGGGCATTGCGCTCGTCCGGAGCTCCCGCACAGGGGGAGGCGTCGTCGAACGCAATGTCGAGATGGACGACGACCGCCTGGGTTTCATCGCGTCGGACGAGCTCAATCCGCAGAAGGCGCGGATCCTGCTCATGCTCGGCCTGACCGTGACCGCGGACAGGGAACGGCTCCAGGAGATGTTCTACACCTATTGACGGCCCGGCATTACCGGCATTCCGGTAGCGTGGGTGCTTTCCTTTTCGCCGGCACGTTGCAGAATTCCGGCCGCAATGACCATTGCCATTGTCGAGGACGAACGCCTTTTCAGGGATGTGCTCCGAAGCGTGTGCACGAGGCAGCTCGGCCATCGGGTGGTGGGCGAGGCCGGAAGCGGCCATGAGGCCCTGGTGGTCGTGCCCGCAACCCTTCCCGATCTCCTGATCCTCGACATCCACCTGCCCGATATGGACGGCTTCGAGGTCCTCCACTGCCTGCGCAAGAAGAGGGCCCTGATCAAGACCCTCGTCGTCTCCTCCTATTTCAACGAGCACACGCTCGTCCGGATCGAGCGCGCCGGCGTGCAGGGATTCATCGACAAGTCGACGAACACCGTGGACGACCTGAGCCTCGCGATCAGGGCGATCGACGGGGGCGCCACCTATTTCCCCAAGCCGTTCGCCGAGGCCCGGAGCGCCCACGGCCGCAATCCGGTCGCGTTCGACAAGGTCCTCACCGACCGCGAGCAGACGATCCTGAGCCTGGTCGGAGAACCCCTGTCCGACGCAGAGATTGCCGCGCAGCTGAAGCTCTCCCCCGAGACCGTCGAGAAGCACCGCTTCAACATCATGCGCAAGCTCGGGCTGCGCTCGCGCGCCGAGTCCGCAAGGTTTGCGCGCCGCTGCGGCCTCACGCGTCCGCCGCTCGCCCAGAGGACCCGCCCGTTCGCAAATTGACTCCGGGTATTGCAGATCGGCAGATCCCGGATACCAAAGTCCGGTGCAAAGCGAGTCACAAACGGCGGCCGGCAGCCACAAGACCTTCTTCGGGATCCTGCTCGCACTGAGCGCGTCCCACATGATCAACGACACGCTGCAGTCGCTTCTGCCTTCGATCTACCCGATCCTGAAGAACGCGTTCAGGCTGACCTACACGCAGGTGGGGCTCATCACCCTCTGTTACCAGCTCACCGCGTCGATCCTGCAGCCCCTGGTCGGGCGCTTCACGGACCGCCACCCCAAGCCCTACTCCCTCGCGTTCGGGATGGCGATGACGCTCGCCGGACTGGTCTTCCTGTCCCGGGCGGCAAGCTACCCAATGATCCTCGTCTCGTCCGTCATGGTGGGCATGGGTTCCTCGATCTTCCACCCCGAGGCGTCGCGCGTGGCGCACATGGCCGCGGGCGACCGGTACGGCCTGGCCCAATCGGTTTTCCAGACGGGCGGCAACCTGGGCTCCTCCCTTGGACCGCTCCTCGCCGCGCTCATCATCGCCCCGAACGGCCAGTCATCCATCATCTGGTTCAGCGTGCTCGCGATGGGCGGCATCGTGCTTCTTTCGAGGGTCGGCGGGTGGTACGGGCACCACCTCCCGAACTTCAGGAAGCGGGCCGCGTCCCATCCCTCAAACACGCTGCCGAGGAGGACGGTTGTCCTCTCGCTGGCGGTCCTGGTCGCCCTCATCTTCTCCAAGTACTTCTACCTGGTGAGCCTCTCGAACTACTACACCTTCTACCTCATCCAGCGGTTCAACCTCTCGATCCAGGGGGCCCAGTACCTTCTCTTCGTCTTCCTGGCCTCGGTGGCGCTCGGGACGATCCTCGGCGGGCCCTTAGGCGACCGCTTCGGGCGGAAGATCGTCATCTGGGTGTCCATCCTCGGCATCGCCCCGTTCTCCATCGTCCTCCCGCACGTGGGGCTGGGGGCGACGGTCGCGCTCTCGGTGCTGATCGGCCTCATTCTTGCCTCCGCGTTTTCGGCCATCCTCGTGTACGCCCAGGAGCTCGTTCCGGGGAGGGTCGGCATGATCTCAGGCATCTTCTTCGGCCTGGCCTTCGGGTGCGCCGGCATCGCGTCGGCGGCCCTCGGCCGCCTGGCCGACCTTACCAGCATCGGGTTCGTCTTCGACGTCTGCGGTTTTCTTCCCCTGATCGGGCTGCTGACGTTCTTCCTGCCGGACATCGAGGGCGCGCGCCGCAGGGCCCGCCGCCTCCAGAGCGAGGCCACGGAGGATCTCGGGGCCCAATCTCCATGAAGCCCGCAATCACCCAGGCAAAGCCGGCGTTCATCTCCCGCTGCAGGGAGACGGGCACGGACTACGCGATCTACATAGACGCCGCCGATCCCTCCGGGCTGCACGGGCCCATGACCGCCGTGCTCCTGATGGACGGGGATTACCTGTTCGATGCCGCGGTGGCGGCCAGCCGCCCTCTGGTCGAGGCGGGCCGCATCCCGCCCGTCGCGGTCGTCGGCGTCGGCTATGGCGCGGGCTTTGGCGCGCCGGGGAACCACCGGGGGCGGGACTACACGCCGACGGCGTCGACCGACGAACCGTCAAGCGGCGGCGCCGACGGCTTCCTCGACTACCTCAGCGGCACGCTCTGGCCCGAACTCGCCCGCGAACTTCCCCTCCGCGAGGACTGCCGGGCGATCGCGGGCCATTCGCTCGGCTCGCTCCTCGCGCTCCACGCCCTGTTCCAGCCCCGTCCGTTCTTCGATCTGGCGCTCGCCAGCGCGCCCTCGATCTGGTGGGACAACAGGAGCATCCTCGGCCTCGCCGCGTCCCTGCGAAACCGCCAGTCCGAGCTCAGCGGCAGCCTTTACCTCGGCGTCGGGAGCGAGGACACGCCCTCGATGACCGCCGACCTGGACGCGCTCGAGAAACAGCTGGGGGAGCGTCCCTTCGAGGGCCTGCGGGTCGTATCCGAGCGTTTTCCCGGTCGCGACCACTACGATGTGGTTCCGTTAACGTTAGCGGCCGGACTTGCATCACTTATGGGTTACGATTTCGATTCACCCCATGCGTAACCGTTTCGTTTCGTTGGCCGGCGCATGCGCCGTCCTCGCTCTTTCCATCGCCGGCCATTCGGCCCACTGCGCCACGGAGCCCCCCATGCCCGAGAATCCCTTCTTCACCGAGAGCCCCCTTCCCTACCACCTCCCGCCCTTCGACCGGATAACGGACTCCGACTACATGCCCGCCTTCGAGCGCGGGATGTCGGACCAGCTGAAGGAGGTGGAGGCCATCGCCTCGAATCCGGAGAAGCCCACGTTTGACAACACCGTCGTGGCCATGGAGCGGTCGGGCCGCCTGCTTGGACGCGTCTCGTCGGTCTTCTTCAATTTGAAGGACGCGAACACCGACGACGAGATGAAGAAGATAGAGAGCGCGGTGGCCCCCGAGCTTTCGGCCCACAATGACGCCATCTACCTGAACGCCGCGCTCTTCGCGCGCATCCAGGCGCTCTTTGAGAAGCGCGCGTCGCTCGGCCTCGATCCGGAGTCCCTGCGCCTCCTCGAGCGCTACCATCGGGACTTTGTCCGTGCGGGCGCGCTCCTGTCGGATGCCGACAAGACGCGCCTGAAGGCCATGAACGCCGAGCTTGCGAGCCTGCTGGCGACCTGCGGGCAGAACGTCCTGAACGAGAAGAACGCCTCCTCCGTCGTGGTCCATGACCGCTCCGAGCTCGCCGGCCTCTCGGACGCCGAGATCGCGGGTCTGGCCGAGGACGCCAAGGCCGAGAACAGGCCGGGCGAGTACGTCATCCGGCTCATGAACACGACCGGCCAGCCCCTCCTCTCGTCGCTTCAGAACCGCGCGCTGCGGGAGCGGATCCTCGAGGCGTCCCTTGCGAGGGGAAGCCACGGCGGACCGTACGACAACCAGGCGACCATCGTCAGGATCGCCCGGCTGCGGGCCGAGCAGGCCGCGCTTCTCGGATACGCAAGCCATGCCGCCTACCGCGTCGAGGACCAGACCGCGCGCACCGTCGGCGCCGTCGACGACCTGCTTTCAAAGCTCGTCCCCCCCTCCGTGGCCAAGGCGAAGCGCGAGGCGGCGGCGATGCAGGCCATCGTCGACCAGGAGCACGGCGGCTTCAAGCTGGCCGCCTGGGACTGGGATTTCTACTCGGAGAAGGTGCGGAAGGCCCGCTACGATTTCGACGAGTCCCAGCTCAAGCCCTACTTTGAGCTGAACCATGTGCTCGAGGACGGCGTGTTCTTCGCGGCCAACCGCCTCTACGGCCTGACTTTCAAGGAGCGCCACGACCTTCCGGTCTACAGGGCCGACGTGCGCGTGTTCGAGGTGTTCGACGCGGACGGTCAAGCCGCTGGCCCTTCTCCTCGAGGATTTCTACGCCCGGCCCTCGAAACTGGGCGGGGCCTGGATGAACGAGTATGTGTCCCAGTCCGGACTGTTCGGGGACAAGCCCGTCGTGGCCAACCACCACAACATCCCGAAGCCGCCGGACGGCGAACCCACGCTCCTCACCTTTGACGAGGTCGTGACGCTGTTTCACGAGTTCGGCCACGGCCTGCACGGCATGTTCTCTCACGTGAAGTACCCGCTCTTCGCCGGCACCAACGTGCCCCGCGATTTCGTGGAATACCCCTCCCAGGTGAACGAGATGTGGGCCGAATGGCCCGAGGTCGTGAAACACTACGCGAAGCACTACAAGACGGGGGAGCCGATGCCCGCGGCGCTTCTCGCGAAGATGCTCGAGACTCGCAAGTTCAACCAGGGATTCGCGACGACGGAATACCTGAAGGCCACGCTCCTCGACCAGGGTTGGCACACGCTGAAGGCGGACCAGGTGCCAAGCGACGTCCCCGCCTTTGAGGCGTCCGTCTTCAGGAAGTACGGCGCCGATTTCGACCCGGTCCCGCCCCGCTACCGGTCCACCTATTTCCAGCACGCCTTCGCGGGCGGATACTCGGCCGGATACTATTCGTACATTTGGGCGGACGTCCTCGTCGCGGACAGCATCGACTGGTTCAAGAACCATGGCGGACTCACCCGCGAGAATGGCGACCATTTCCGCGCAACCGTGCTTTCCAACGGCGGCAGCGTGGAAGCCATGACCCTTTTCCATGAATTCACGGGGAGCGACCCGGACATCGGGCCGCTCATCAAGCACCGCGGCCTGGACGAGGACTGAGCCCCGCCGCTCCGTCCTCGGTTTGAGGGCGCCCCCGAGCCGCGGATTCCGGGTTTCCCGCCGCGCAAAACCCAAAAATCCCATGCACCCAGCCCCCCGTCCCCGGTTCCTGCCGGCCCCGTCCCTAGGGACGGGAGCCCTTGCGGCGCTCATGCTCCTGTTCGCGGCAAGCGCCGCGCCCGCCCGCGCTGCAGATTCGGGTCCGGTCGCGGCCGTGACGGGCGGCCAGATCCAGGGCAGGACGCTGGACGACGGGAAGGGCGCCGTGTTCAAGGGCGTCCCCTTTGCCCGGCCGCCCGTGGGCGACCTTCGCTGGCGCGAGCCCATGCCCGTCATCCCCTGGGAGGGGGTCCGCGATGCGGGCAAGTCCGGGCCGCCGGCCGCCCAACCTGATTTGGGATGGAACCATGCAGACGCGGCTGCCGGCGGCGAAGACTGCCTTTATCTGGACGTATGGACACCGGCCGCGCACCCAAGGGAACCCCTGCCGGTGATGGTGTGGATCCACGGAGGGGCGAACGTGGCGGGAGCCGGGGGCTTCGACCCGCTGTATGACGGCAGGGCCCTCGTCAGCCACGGCGTCGTGCTTGTTGTCGTCGAGTACCGGCTCGGCCTGTTCGGATTCTTCTCCCACCCCGAGTTGACCCGGGAATCGCCCCATCACGCCTCAGGCAATTACGGGGTCATGGACCAGGCGGCCGCGCTGAAGTGGGTGCATGACAACATCGCCGTGTTTGGCGGTGATCCGGGCAACGTCACCGTGTTCGGTCAGTCCGCCGGATCAATGGACGTGCTCGCCCTCATGGCCTCCCCCCTCGGCCGGGGTCTCTTCCAGCGCGCCATCGCGGAGAGCGGCCCCTCATCGCTCTCCGGGCGCACAACGCGCGACGACGCCGAAAGGGCCGGGATTCGCACCGCGGAAAGGCTCGGCGCGCCCGCGGACGCCGCCCTTCGCTTCCTGCGCTCCCTCTCCACAGAAACCCTGCTAAAATCCGGCGCCTGGGCGCCGGCCCTGGGAGCGGACGGCTGGGTTCTTCCCGAGACCGCGGCGGACGCCTTCTCGCAGGGAAGGGAGGCGCACGTTCCGCTCATCATCGGGACCCTTGCGATCGAGCTCCCGATGAGCGGATCGCCCGCGCAGATCAGAAAGTCCATCGAGGAGACGTTCGGGGACCTGGCCCCCAGGGCGCTCGCCCTGTACGGCCTCTCCGGAAACGCGACCGGAGTCCCGGCCGATCCCGTCTACGGCGATCTGGGCGAGCAATGGGGGAGCGACCAGATGCGCTGCGGCGCCATCGTGCAGGGCGAATGGCACAGCAGGGCGGGCAATCCGACCTGGGTATACCAGTTCGGCCGCGCCATTCCCCCGCACCCGAAGACGTCGCATTCGGGTGACCTGCCCTACGTGTTCGGGAACCTGTATGCGACGGGCAGCCTGCCCGGCGACTACCAGGACTCCGACCGCAGGCTCTCGGCCGCCGTGCAGACCTACTGGACCCAATTCGCCAAGACGGGAAATCCGAACGGTCCCGGCGTTCCGACCTGGCCCGCCTATGACGGGACGGCGCGGCATTGTCTCAATGTCACGGCGTCCGCCGGAATCGAGGTCGCCGATAACCCGCGGGGTCCCGTCTGCGACCTCTTCCGGGAGCTCATGGGGCGCCCTGCGGCCGCACCCTAGCCGGGCGCCGCGGGCAAACCGGGGAATTGACCGGTGCGTGCCTGCGGCGGTATGTATCGACGGCCATGCCCGATACCACCTCCCCCGCCGTCTCGATGGAAACGCTCGTAGCGCTCTGCAAGCGCCGGGGGTTCATCTTCCCGTCCTCCGAGATCTACGGCGGGATAAACGGGTTCTTCGACTACGGCCCCCTCGGCGCGGAGCTCAAAAAGAACATCCGCGACTGCTGGTGGGACGACATGGTTCGCCGTCGCGACGACATCGTCGGCATCGAGACCTCGATCATCATGCATCCGAAGGTCTGGGAGGCCTCGGGCCACGTCGCGGGCTTCACGGACCCCCTGGTCGACTGCAAGGCCTCGAAGCAGCGCTACCGCGCCGACCAGCTTTTCTTCGCGCCGGTCGTGGTCGACGGGGCCACGGTGGGTTACGTGAGCGCCCTCGAGAGCGAGCGCACCGCGGAAGACCTCCAGGAGGCCGCCGAGGGCCTGAAGCGCAAGAGGGCGATCCAGGGGAAGCTGGAGCCCGTACACCCGCGGGACATGACCGAAGCGAGGCCCGAGGAGATTGCGCTCATCCCGTCCCCCGCCACGGGTGAGCCCGGGAGCCTGACGGCCCCGCGCTCCTTCAACATGATGTTCCAGACGAACGTCGGGGCCATGACCGACGCGTCGTCCGTGGCCTACCTGCGCCCGGAGACCGCGCAGGGCATGTTCGCCGACTTCAAGTCGGTCGTCGACACGGGCCGCGTGAAGCTCCCGTTCGGCATCGCGCAGATCGGCAAGTCGTTTCGCAACGAGATCACGCCGAGGAACTTCATCTTCCGTTCGCGCGAGTTCGAGCAGATGGAGATGGAGTACTTCATCCACGAGGACGCCGACTGGGCCAAGTGCCACCGCGAGTGGATCAACTGGTGCAAGGACTGGCTGCGCTCGATCGGCCTTCCCGAGTCCCACCTCTCGGAATACAACCACCCCAAGGAGAAGCTCGCATTCTACTCGAGGGGCACGACGGACATCATGTTCCGCTATCCCTTCGGCGTTCAGGAGCTTTGGGGCATCGCCGCACGGGGCGACTACGACCTGAAGCAGCACGAGAAGTTCAGCGGGGTCCCGCAGGCGGTGTTCGACGAGGCGACGAAGAGGAAATTCATCCCGCACGTGATCGAACCCGCCGTGGGGGTCGACCGGATCTTCCTGGCCGTCCTCTGCGCGGGATACGCGGAGGAGGAGGTGAAGGACGACAAGGGCAACGTGGAGAAGCGCACGGTGCTCCGCCTGAGCCCCCGCATCGCCCCGGTCAAGGTCGCCGTGCTGCCGCTCCTGAAGAACAAGCCCGAACTCGTCGCCCGCGCCGAGGCGCTCCACAGGAAGCTGAAGCGCAGGTACGCCGTATTCTACGATGAGTCGGGCGCCATCGGCCGGCGCTACCGCCGCCAGGACGAAATCGGGACGCCCTGGTGCGTGACGATCGACTTCGAGACCATCGAAAAGGACGGCTCCTTCACGCTTCGCGAGCGCGATTCGATGCAGCAGAAGCGGATCGGCGAGGCGGAGCTCTTTGCGCTCCTCGAGGAAAAGGTCTACTAAGGCGGACCCCATTGATGGACGCTCACGCGCGCGCCAGGGAACTGATTGACGCGGCCCACGGGGCCGATCCGGGCAGGGCCGCGGACGGACGCCCGGCGGAGCTCGTCTACGCCGACAACATGGAGAGATGGGTGGTCAGGATCGTGCCCGGGGCGCAGCCGATTCTGCGCCTGGCGGCGCGCTGCCAGCACCTTGAACGGTGGATGACGCCGAGGGCCTCGTTTCCTCCGGGCAAACCCGGATACCTTGCCTGGCGGCGGTTTCTCTACACCCGCCAATCCGAGCGCGCCCATGAGCTCCTGGCGGAGGCCGGGGTTTCCGGGGACGAGGCCGCCGATGCGGCGACGTGGGTGTCGAAGACGGGCCTCAGGACAAACCCGGGAACCCAGGCCCTCGAGGACGCGGCCGTGCTCGTCTTCCTGGAGAGCGAGATCAACGCCTTCGCGGCGCAGCACTCGGAATATCCGCGGGAGAAGTTTCTCGATATCCTCCGGAAGACCTGGCGGAAGATGAGTCCGCGGGCGCAGGAGCTTGCGCTCGGCTTGGAAATCCCGGCCCCGATAGGGGCCCTCCTGCGGGAGGCTGCGGGCCGCTGACCGCCCGAAAGGGCGGTTCACGCGCGCTTCGAGAGGCGAAGGTCCTTTCGGAGGTATTCCAGCAGGCGCCCCCGGAACACGACGAGGTCGCTCGGCTCCGCGGCCGTGGCGGTCGCCTCCCACTGGCTGGACGAGTCGAGGTCGGACTGGTCGAGGACGCTGCCCGCGGCCACGATCCGGTCGGGCAGCCCGGGCGCCGAAAGCGTGATCGAACCCTGCCGGAGGTAGAAGAAACCGCGGCAGGGCGCCCCCTGGACAAATAGCGTCTCGCCCTTCTCCAGGTGGACCGCCCGGACGACGTCGTCGGGCGGCGGCAGGAGCTGGCTTATGTCTCGCGGGAACACCAGGTCGAAGGTCCAGTCGATCATGACCCGCAGCTTGCGCATCGTGCCCGGGAGTTTGGCCAGGTAGATCGTGCGCCACATCCACCACGCGATGAATCCCTTGAAATGGAGGCCGAAGACCTCGGCCACGGCCGCCCGTTCGCCGATCGTCGCAAGCTGGCCCATGTACCGGTACCTGAAGGGCCGCGGCGCGGCCCCGCGCAGGGCGCCCGCGATGTTCTTGCCGAGCAGGATCCCCTGCCGGAGCGCGAACTGCGCGGTCGGCGGCGACACCTTGGGGGTGCCGTTGTCGTCCCAGGGCACCGCGGCGCCGTCGCCGGCGGCCCAGAGCGTCTCGATCCCGGCCACCCGCATCGCGGCGTCCGTCGGGATGCGGCCCTTCGGGGCGTCTATCCCGATCTGCCGGCACAGGTCCATGACGACCGGATTTGGGGCGCTGCCGACGGTCGTGACCACGGTGTTGGCCTCGATCGAGGATCCGTCGGAGAGCGCCACGCGCCTCGCCGTCACGGCCGACACGCGGGTGTCGAGGCGGACCTCAACGCCGCGTTTCACGAGAACCCGGCGGGCGTAGGCGCCGAGCTCAGGTCCGATCTCGCCGAGAAGCTCGCTGCGGCTGTGGACCAGCACGACCCGCGGTTCGGAGGCCCTCAGGTTGGCGTAGAACCGGTGGGCCTGGCGGATGAAGTCGAGCATCTGTCCCGCCGTCTCGACCCCCGTGTAGCCGCCTCCGACCACGACGAAGGTCAGAAGGCGCCCGCGGCTCTCGGCATCCTCGACGAGGTTGGCCTCCTCAAGGCGGTTGATGAGGGCGGCGCGCAGGCGCAGCGCGTCGGCGACGTTCTTCATCGGCCAGCCGTACTCCGGCATGCCGGGCACGGAGCCGAGGTCGGTCACGTTGCCGAGGGCAAGCGCGAGGTGGCGGAAGCCGACCCTGTGGTCCCGGGTGAAGCGGCCCCCGTCGAGGACGAGGGTCCGCGAGGCCCAGTCTATCTTCTGGATCGTTCCCTGCAGGACGTTGATCCCCCGGCAGAACTGGCGGAGGGGGTTGACGACATCAATGGCCGCAAGGGATGAGCCGGCGACCTCGGCCAGCATGGGCTGGAAGACGAGGACGTTCCGCTCCGCGATGAGCGCGATCCTGCGCTCGCCCTCGGAGCCCCCAAATGCGCGCCCGAGCGCGCGGCCGCAATAGGCCCCGGCAAAGCCGCCCCCGGCGATAACCACGTCGAAATCCATCAGGGCGCCAGTATGCGGGAACGCTCCCTTCAACCAAGCAATCGTTCGAGGTCGACGTTGCCCCCCGAGAGGATGACCCCGACGCGCTTTCCGGCGAGATCGAGGCGCTTTTCCGCGACCGCCGCATAGGCGACGGCCCCCGAAGGCTCCACCGCAACCTTGAGGATCTCAAAAATGCGCCTCATTGCCGACAGGATGGCGGCGTCCGAGACCGTCACGATCCCGTCCACATGCCGGAGGATCACCGGGAAGGTCAGGTCGCCGACGAACGCGAGAAGGCCGTCCGCGACACTTGCGGGATGCGCCACGGGCTGGCGCTCGCCCGACGCGTAGGACAGGCTCCCGTCGGCCGCACCCTCCGGCTCAACCCCAAACACCCGCAGTTCCGGATGCAGCGCCTTGGCCGCGGTCGCCGCACCCGCAAGGAGCCCGCCGCCCCCAAGGGGGCAAAGGATGACGTCGAGGTTGGGAAGATCCTTGACGAGCTCGAGGGCCGCGGTGCCCTGGCCCGCGATGATCCTCGGGTCGTTGAAGGGATGGATGAGCACGGCGCCGGTTTCCCGCACGACCTTCTCCGCGGTCTCCTCCCGGGCCCTGTGCGTGGGCTCGCAGAACACGATCCGCCCCCCGTAGCGCTCGACCGCCGCGATCTTCACGCGGCTTGCCGTGCTCGGCATGACGACGGTCGAACGGATGCCCCTCAGGCCGGCAGCCCAGGCGAGCGCCGCGGCATGGTTGCCCGACGAATGGGTGGCCACCCCCCGGCCGGCCTCGGAATCCGAGAGGGAGAGGACCGCGTTGACGGCGCCCCGGGCCTTGAAGGCGCCGGTCTTCTGGAAGTTCTCGCACTTGAAGAAGATCTCGGCACCCGCGAGCTGGTTGAGCCGGGCGCTCGTCAGCACCGGCGTCCAGTGAACGTGGTCGCGGATCCGCGCATGCGCCTCCTGGATGTGGCTTGGGAGTATCTCGCTCATCGGGAATTCGCCTCAGGGCGGCGCCTGATAGACCTCGACCAGCGCGACGCCGGTCGTGCCGCCCGCCCCCGCGACCTGGGCGGTATAGTTTCCGGGCTGGAGGCTCAGGATGAGCGCGCTGTCAAGGCTTCCTGCGGTCAGGGCAAACGCACCCACGGCCGAGCCGACCGAGGTGATCTCGGAGGAATCCGCGGCGGTCTGCCAGCCCGTGTTCGTGCCCACCATGGCTCCACTCGAGTCATAGACGGTCAGCACCGGTTGCGCGAGGAACCCGCTGACGCCGAAGCTCCCGAGTGCGGGTCCGATGCCGCGAACGAGGACCTTCGCCGGCTGCGTGCCCTGGACCACAAATCCGGCGATCAGGACGCCGCCCGAGGTCCCCACGTCCGCCCGGGTCGAGATATTGGCCAGGAGCGACGGCTCGGACGTATCGGTCTCGTAGACCTCGACAAGACCCACCCCGGTGGTGGAGCCGGCGCCCGAGAGCTGCACCGAATACGCTCCGGGCATGAGGCTCGCAAGCAGGGCGCTGTCGGCGCTTCCCTGTGCCAGCGGCGAACGCCCCGACCTGCGCGGACACCTGCGCGATCTCCGCCGCATTTGCGTTCGTTCCCCAGCCCGTGTTCGAAGCAATCTGGGTGCCGGCGGAGTTGAAGAGGGCGATCGTCGGGTTCGCCAGGACGCCGCTTACCTCGAATGCGGTCAATGCGGGCCCGTCGCCCCGGATCAGCACCTGCTTGGCAACGCCAGCGGGCCCCGCGATGACAAACCCGGCAATAGCGATCCCGCTGCCCGTCAATACCTCCGAACGACTGGAGATATTGATGAGCCGGCTGCCGGCGCTGACGAAAGCGGAACTGCTCAGCGTCGTGGCGACCGCGTTGGTCACCGAGACCGAGTAGCTGCCCGGGACCGTCGCGGCGTAGGTCGACCCTGTGGCGCCGGAGATGGGGGAGCCGTTCAGGAACCATTGGTAGGTGAAGGGCCCGTTGCCCGTCACGGCGACCGAAAGCGTGACGGTCCCCCCGCTCATGATGATTGCACCCTGCGGCTGGGCGGTGATGTCCGGGTAGCCCGCGGGCGGCGTTACGGTGAGCGTCGCCGCCGAACTCGTCGTGGAGCCGTCGATATTCGACACGGTCACCGTGTACGAGCCGGCGTCGGACTGCTCGGCCGGGTCGATCACGTAGGAGGGCAGCGTGGCGCCGGGGATCGGGGAACTGTTCAGGTACCATTGGAACGAAAGCGGAGCCGTTCCCTCGATGCCGATCGAAACCGTGGCGCTGGAACCCTGGGTGACGGTCTGGTTTGCGGGCTGCGCCGTGAAGATCGGGGCGGAGTCCGCCCCCGGGATGACCCGCCGGATCGTGCTGTTGAGCGCGTCCGCCACATAGACGATGCCGGAACTGTCAATCGTGACGTCACCGGGCTGGTAGAAGCGCGCCACGCTGGTCAGGCCGTCGATGCTGTTGTCGATGCCGGCCGCGCCCGCGACGGTCGTCACGAATCCCGAGGGCGTGACCTTCCGGATCGTGTCGTTGAGCGAATCGGCGACATAGACGTTGCCCGAGCTGTCGACCCCGACGCCCGCGGGCGAGTTGAAGCTTGCCTGGGTGCCGGTCCCGTCCGCGGCGCCGGCGTTGAGCGCCAATCCGGCCAGGGTGGTGACGGCGCCGGCCGGGGTGACCATCCGGATCGTGTCGTTGCCGTAATCGGCGACGTAGACGTTGCCCGAGGCGTCCACCGCGATGCCGGTCGGGTCGTTGAACTCGGCGGCCGTTCCGGTCCCGTCGGCGGATCCTTGGGCGCCGGAGCCCGCCAGGGTGGCGACGACGCCCGCGGGGCTTATCTTCCGGACGACGTTGCCCATCCCGTCGGCCACATAGATGTTGCCGGCGCTGTCGACGGCTAGGTTCTGCGGGTCGTAGAGCTTCGCTGCGGAGCCGGTTCCGTCGACGTCGCCGCGGATGCCGGCGACGCCCGCAAGCGTCGATACGATCCCCGCCGGGGTGATCTTCCGGATCGTGTAGTTGCCCGAGTCCGCCACATAGATATTTCCGGAGGCGTCGACCGCCACGCCCCCGATCCCCGAGAAGAGCGCCGTGCTCACGGGACCGTCGGTGCTGCCACTCATCCCAGGGGTTCCCGCGACCGTCGTGACGACGCCGTTCGGGGTCACCTTGCGCACGGTATCGTTTTGCGAATCGGCGACGTAGAGATTGCCGCTCGAGTCGGCGCGGATGCCCCCGGGCAGGGAGAATCGGGCCACCCGGCCCGTCCCGTTGGCGCTGCCCGAGGAGCCGGGCCAGCCGGCGAGCGTCGTCACCCCGACATCGTTGACCGTCAGGCTCTCCGCCGCCGACACCACGCTGCCCGAGGCGTTGCTCACGGTGCATTCGTACTGGTCGCCCGTCATGGCGGCGGTCGTCCCGTTGACGACCAGCATCGGGGTCGCCGTTCCGCTGTAGGTCGCCGAATCGCTCAGCTTGACCCACGTCGTCGACTCGTTTGCCAGCCGCTGCCAGGAGTAGCTGAGCGGAAGGGCTCCCGCGCCGACGACAAAGAACGTGGCGGGCTGACCCACGGTGACGACCTGGTTGCCGAGCTGGCCCGGGATGTTGAGCGCCGGAGGCCCGCCGCCGGCCACGGCGATCAGCGCCGAGACATCGGGCACGCCGATGCCGGTGACCATGTCATAGCCGACCCCTGCCGCATAGTATCCGTTGCTTCCCGTCGTGATGTCGCGCACGGCGGACGTGCCCATGAGCGGGTAGATCCAGGGATTGAGCAGGCCGACCGGCGAGCCATGGCTCTGGTTCATGAGGGCGCAGAACCCCGCCCATGTCGGCGCGGCCCAGCTGGTCCCCCCTATGTCCATCTGTTTGCCGTTAAAGACAATGAGCGCGCCGTCATTCGGGTCCGCCGCGGCGGCCACGTCCGGGGTCATCCTCGCGGAACCCGCGACGACGCCCGTGCCCTTCTGCCAGGAGGGACGGCTGAAGACCACGCTCTTGCCCCCATTGCTCCCGGACCATCCCGTCTCGCTCGTGACCGTGTCGCCGCCCGGATTGAGCACGAGGGTCGTGCCGCCGACTCCCGTCACGTCCGGATCCGAGGTCGGATAGGTGGTTTGGAGGACGCCTTCGGCGTAGGCCCCGCTGTCGCCGGAAGCCACGAGGATGCTGACGCCCGAGCTGGCGAGGTTCGCCATGTACTGCGCCTCGATGATCAGGTAGTCCTTCGGCACGTCCAGCTCGTTGCCGCCGATCGAGATAGAGAGCACGTGGAGCGTCGGCTGGCTCGGGAGGTCGGCGTAGACCTGCTGGAGTATCTCGTCGTTTTCGGCCGGATCGTCCTCGCTCGCGCCGTAGATCCTTATCTGCGCTCCCGGCGCCAGCGAGCTGGCCCATTCGACGTCGAGCGAGACCTCCTCCAGGGCGTCGCTGCTCGTCGAGGCGGCGGGTCCTCCCGCCACGCTGATGTTCGTCACGTTGCTGAGCGACTGGGACACCCCCACCTGGGTCCAAAACGCCGTCAGGTCGGTGGCCTGCGGGAAGCCAAACGCGTAAATGGCGATCGTCTGGCCGGCTCCCGTGGCGCTCAGGCCGCTCGCGTTGTAGGCCGCCATGACCTGAGACGGCAGATAGCCCCCCAGGTTGACCTGTGCGTTCGGGTGGAGCAGGCGGGGAGTCGACAGGGGATGGCGCCGGATATGGGGCTGGAGCCCGTGGATCCCGAGCACGACCGGGGAGAGGTCCGACGGGAGGCTGGGCGCGGTTATGGCCGAGGTGAATTCGCCGTCGCGCGCGGCAACCCGGGCGAAAGCGACCTGGAATGTCTTCCCAACGGAGTCGACCGAGCCGCGCCCAAAGACCGCCAGGTGGTTTTCGTCAGTCCTGGTGACCTGGAGACCCGCGGACTCCAGCCACCGGACAACCCTGTCGTGGTCCGCCGCCAGGGGAAAGTATTTCTCGGCCTTCTCCGCGTCCGAGATCCGCTCGCCCCGCGCAATGCGCGCCTGCATCTCGTCGAAATTCCGCATCCGAAGGGCGACCTCGAACGTCATGGACGCCGCCCTCTCATCCGCGCTTAACGCGGTTCTCGAGATCGAAGGTCCATTTCCCACGCGCGCGGGCTGAGCGGCGACCTCCCTGATGCTGTCCGGAAAAGGCGTCCGGGTGGGCGCCTGCGCGGCGGCGCGCAGGCGGGGACAGGCAAGCCCTGCAGACAGCAGCAGCAGGGGAAGAAGGCGGCGACAGTTCACGGGGGTGGGGGTGGAATATGCGACCTGCGATCGGGAGGGAAGTTCAATGACAACGTAGATTGGCGCAAAAGTCTGGGGGCAGGCCCCATCAAGATTCCGGCCGATGACGGGTTTATTCGGGCCGAATTATCCGAATCCCCTAATCCATGGGGGCCAGCGCAGGGATATGGGGCATGACCCCGGGAACGGGTTCCATCGTCGTTCCATATTTCTATCGGGGCGGCACCCTAGGTAAAGCAAACCAACAGAGCAGTGTGTTTTCTTCATCAATCTCTAATTGTGCGGCGTCGGAATGAGTTTGATACACTTTACTCGATCGCCTGAGGCCGTAGTGAATATCTTGCGCGAGGGATTCGGTTATGTAGCGTGGCCCACGAAAGCCGCTAAGTTTGTTTTGCCCGAGCTGCCGCTAGCTGACCGCGAACCACAACAATTTGGGATGGTGTCTTTCTGATACGAATCCGACGGGGAAACATCACAAACGCGCCGCTTGTGTTACGGTGAATATGGCATCTGCGTCGCGACCGCGTGGGCCATCGAACAAGGTGCCAAGCCGGTGATCTATGTTGCCGAAGGCGGATCGCTGGCTTTGGGATTTCGGCAGCTCCTTAGTGCAGCGAGGAAGTCGCTTGATAACGAACGTACGCATTGTCCTGATGACTCCTTTCGCCTGGCGGGCTACCACAATGCTGCTACCGCAGATGTTCTCGGGGCGCACGAATGGGCCGCGCTATTGCGCATTTGCCAGTACATGGGGCCGGCTAATGACGCCCCAGAGCAAGAGTGGCGTGTCGTGCAAAACCTCCCCTTGTACAGCGTTCCTAAGACTTCCGAAGTTGCCGTGACTCAGTTATCGCCCGCGCAGGGTTGGGCAAGGGTCCTCAACTCAATTAAAATCTCGTCCCAAAATATCCGGTTCATTCTCGTTCCGAAAGGTTGCTCGGCCAATCTACATCGCCAGCTTCCGCCAAAGTACGTTCACGTTGAGATCCGAGAGCAAACCAACGGCCAATAGAAATTGATGAGAAAAGAGTCTCTTACGGGGCCTGCTGGTTGGCGGAGGCATGCCAAGCGATTCCGTTGATAGCCCCGGCCACCCGCGCCCGCCATTTCTCTATGCATTTAGCACGTTGGCGGTCTTCAACCAGGCGGTCTTTCGTTCACCCAAGTCGCCAATAGAGACCGTTTCTACTTAGCCTCTTCAACGACTGACTCCGGATTACTACGGGCATGCGAGTTTGGCTTCCAGGTCTACCGTCGCAGAAAATACCGTATTGGCAGCATGATTTGCGCGGATTAGGATGTCCCCGAAATAGAAATCGTTCACGTCAAGGAATTCGAGCACCTTGACTGTCTTGGAGTCTTTCGGTCCGCGGCCGAAATTTATCAGGCGGAGAGCTTCGGCTCGTTTTGGGTCCTGGAAAACTCGGCCGTGAATTATGATATTTCTAAGCTCTCCGAGCTTTGGATCGATTCTCATCCCCGGGTTCGCAACAGCGTTGTAACTTGCGATGAACATCCGGACGATCCCGGCAACGCGATTACGTCTTTCAGCGGAAGCCCAATCGGCTATAACGATTTGGCGCGATGAGTACACATAACCCGTTCGAATCCACCCCGAAGTTTGACGGCTCCGGCTCTGACTGCCGTGATCGCTTTAAGCCCACCGCCGACGCCTACCGTCGCATTTCGCGGATCCTGCGTTTGTCGAGCTGCCTTTTGATCCTCTTCTGGCCGCTCGTCCTCATTCCTAAGAATTCGGTCTACGCGAACTACCGCATCGTCGGCGTCGCGGGCATCGTCACCTGCGTCTTCGGCATTTTGATCGGATCCCTGATCTGGCTGCCAAGACTAACGTGCCCTAGCTGCCATGGGAGGATGGACCCGCGCAGGGGCCTAGGCGGCAATGGCATCGGGCCCTACTGCCCGGAATGCGGCGCTGCGGCAATCGAGGACGCTTTCCTAGACCAAAAATGCACAGCCTGTAACAAGGCGCTGCGCAACCGCCACGGACGGAGCTACAAGATCCGCTACTGCACCCGCTGCGACGCCCATGTCGACGACCTGGGGGTCTAACAGCAACTCAATGACGCCATGCGCAAGCCAGCTGTAATCAGCCGTTTGCTGGCATCCCCGCGGGTATTCGAACTTCGGTATCCACCGTCATATTTTGATATGGCGGCGAATTACGGTAAGAAACAATAGCTGATGGACCTCTGCGACATCTGCAAACATCTGCGCTGTTCTCACCTTCATTCTCACAAAGATGGGGTGGGGTTCGGATGGATTTAGAGCGGAGAAACTCATCGTATCCCTCCAGCCCGCGGGCAGGTCATTCAGGTCGTCCGTGCACAAAAATCGCGTCCAAATTTCGCAAACACGCCCTAATGGTGCTTTATTTTAACACACATTTCAATCCGCCGCTTAGCCCTTTATGGCTCCGGCAGCAATGCCCCGGACAATCTGACGCTGCAGAGCGACATAGACCAGAAGGATCGGGAGCGTGACCAGGATGATGCCTGCGAAGAGCATTCCGTATTCGCTGCGGTATTCCGCGGCGATTGAAAGATTGGCAAGCCCGAGCGGGAGGGTGCGCGCGGCGCCCGCCGTGTCGCCGTTCACCAGCATGAACGCATAGAAGTACTCCTTCCAGACACCGATGAACTGGAAGATGGCCACGGTCACGAGTCCCGGCCGCGCAAGCGGCAGGAGGACCCTCCAGAAGGCGGCAAACTCCCCGCACCCGTCGACCACCGCGGCTTCGTAGAGTGACCTGGGTAGGAGACGGAAGAAACCGGCGAGGACGAAAATCGCGAACGGGAGCCCGTTTGCGGTGTAGACCAGGATCAGGCCGGTCCGGGAATTGAGGAGCCCGAGCGAGCGAAGCTCGAAGAAAAGCGGGATCACGGAAAGCTGGGCAGGAATCGTCAGGCCCGCGACGATCAGGCCGAAGAGGATCCGTCCCGCCGGATGGGAGAAGCGGGCCAGGGCGTACGCCGCCATGGAACCGAGCGCCACGATGAGCACCACCGAGCTGCAGGTGACCACGACCGAATTGACGAAATAGTCCCCAAAGTGCGCGCCCCCCCACGCCCGGGCGTAGTTGTCCGTGTGGAGATGGGCGGGCTCGGGCAGCGCGAACGTGTCCCGGAAGATTGCGTCGTCGCCCTTCAGCGAGGAATACGCGACCCAGAGCATCGGGAAGACAAGCCACGCGGAATAGGCGAGGAGCGCGGCAAGCGCCACGGTCCTGGAAAAGAGCCGGCGGCCGCCGGTCGGCCTGGACCCGGGGGTCATGTATCGACCTCCTCGGCCCTGAAGCCTTTCAGCACCGCCGCGCTGCCCACGAGCACGAGCGCGAAGAGGATCACGGCCAGGGCCGCCGCGCGCCCGATGTCAAAGTCCTTGAACATGGTCGTGACGAGCTCCGTCCCGAGCGTGCTCACCGCCACGGAGGGGTCCTGCGACGTGAGGAGCCAGACCATCTCAAAGGCGTTCAGGCCCCCGATCACGAGGAAAACGACCGAGATCGCCACGACCCCGCGGATGAGCGGAAGCGTGATCCTGAAGAACTGCATCCAAGCCGGGGCGCCGTCGATCTCCGCGGCCTCGTAGAGTTGGGGATCAATGCCCTCCATCGCGGCCAGGTAGAGGATCAAGTTGAAGCCGCAGGCCATCCACACGTAGATCGGGATGAGCGCCGCGTAGAGATGGTCCTCCGAGAGCCATGGGTAGTCGGCGAACGACCTGAGCCAGTCCCAGTGAAGCAGGCCTCCAAGCCCGGAAAGGCCCGCGTTCACGAGGCCCCCGTGCGGCTGGTATGCGTTGAGCCAGATGAGCGTCGCCGCGATCCCGCCGAGGAGGTTCGGAAAGAGGAGGATCATCCGGAACGCGCCCGCGCCCCAGACTCCGCGGTGGATCAGCATCGAGAAAAGGAGCGCCAGCGGCACCACCGCCAGGGCGGGCACCACCATCAGATAAAGATTGTTGCCGAGCGCCGTCCAAAGCGCGTCGCCCTCGAACAGGAGCGACTTGAAGTTGTAGAGGCCGGCCCAAGTCCGCTGGCCGATCCCGTCCCAACGGGTGAAGGACCAGAGGAACGCCGCCAGGGCGGGCGCCACCATGAAGAATCCGTAGAGCCCGAGCGCGGGCCCGATGAAGCGCGTCCCCATCCCGAGGCGCAGCCGACCGAAGCCGTCCCCCACTCCCGGCGCGGCGGGCCCGGCGCCGGCGGGTTTAAGCCTCCCGATCACGAGCCAGGCGCCTGCGGCGGCGAGCACGGCGATCATCGCGGAGCCAGCCCACGGGTGCCGGTAGTCCACCCGGCCGGGATCGGCGAGGCGTCCGCGGTCCACCGCGGCCGCCGCCTCGAGGCGCAGCGAGAATTGCGCCGGCGAAGCCCGGCCCACCATGAGGCGCCGCGTCTCGTCCACCCTCGCCTGCCTGATGACGGGGGTCATCATCATGGTCTGCGGCATGTTGAACGAGTCCCTTGCCCGAGCGATCATCGCGGCCGTCTCCCGCATCCGCGCCGAATAGGCCGTTAGCGGCACGCCGCGCACGGCGACCGGCGCATCGGTCATGCGCACAAAGGCCTCGGCCCGGGCGCGGGACGTGAGAAACCTGAGGAAGTCGATCGTCGTCCGCTCCCGCACGGCGTCGCCGGTCCTGAAGACAAAGAAGCAGTCGCTGCTGGCCTGGATCGTCGACGGATCAGCCAGCCCCTCGGGGAACACCGGGAAATTCATGGTTCCCACCTCGAATCCCTCCGGGATCTTTCCGGCCATCTCGTTGAAGAACCACGACCCGGAAACCGTCATGGCCGCCCGGCCCTCGAGGAAATAGAGCTCCGCCCCCTGGGCCGTCTCGCCCTCCCACCCCGGCTGCGCGTCCTCGCGGGTCACGCGGCCCAGGATACCCGCCGAGCGAACGACCCGCGGGTCCGCCCACGCCCCGGGCGCAAGCTCGTTGACCGCACGCCAGCCGGCGGGCCCCGCCAGTCCGTGGAAGGCGGCGCGGAAAAACGCGTCGGCATAGAGCCAGCGCGTCCCGGGCAGGCTGACCGGCGAGATCCCGCGGCGCGGATCCTGTCGCAGAGCGCGAAGAACTCGTCCCACGTGCGCGGCTCCACCCAGCCGTGCTCCCTGAAGAGCGCCCGGTTGTAGAAGAGGCTCCAGCAGGAGTAGAGCATCGGCAGGCCGTAGACGCCCCCGTCGACCCTCCATGAGTCGAGCGAGCCGGGCTGGAAGGTGTCGCCCCACCGGGCGTCCCCCTCCCAGTTCGCGCCCCCGAGATAGGGGGAGAGGTCCACCATCTTCCCCGCCCGCACGAGGGTGCTCCAGAGGATGTAGGGCACCGACGCGGCGTCCGGAAGGTCCCCGTCGATGATCCGTATCCGCACCTGGTCCTGGATCCGGGGATTGCCGTAGACGTGCACCGAGACCCCGGGATTGAGGGCCTCAAACCGGCGGGCCGTGTCCTGGTAAAAGCCGATGCCGTATCCCCCCTCGAAGACCGGCACGTCCAGGGCAACCCGTCGGGCGCCCAAAGCCGGCAGCACGGCCAGGGAGCCGGCGGCGATCAGACGGGCAAGGGGCCGCAGAATCACTTTCGGAAGCCGGCCTTTCGGAGCGTGCGGTGGAGCTCGGCAACGTGCCTGGCGTCGCGCGTCTCGACCGTGCACATGACGTGCGTCGCACTCACATCGGGCCCGCTGAAGGCCCGGTCGTGGTCGATCTGGTTGACGCTTGCGCCGCACGAGGCGATGACCCTGCAGAGTTCCGCCAGGCCGCCCGGGCGGTCGGAGATCCTGACCGTGAAGCGCGTGAGCCTGCCGTCGTGCACGAGCCCCTTCTCGATGACCCGTCCCAGGATCACCGGGTCGATGTTGCCGCCGCAGACGACAAGCGCGACGCGCTTGCCTTCCTGCCCGCCGATCCGGCCCGACATCATCGCGGCGAGCGGCACGGCCGCGGCGCCTTCGACGACCGTCTTCTCGAGCTCGAGCATCCTCAGGATCGCGAGCGAGATCCACCGCTCATCGACCTTCACCACGGCGTCGACGCGGCTGCGGATGAGCCCGAACGCGCGCTCGCCAACCGTGAGCGTCGCGAGTCCGTCCGCCAGCGTCGCATGGCGCGCGACGCGAACCGGGCGTCCCGCGCGCAGGGCCGCGGTGAGGTTGCCCGTGGCGACGCTCTCGACGGCGACCACCTTGACGCGGGGCCTGAGCGCCTTGACGGCGACGCAGATCCCGGCGAGGAGCCCGCCCCCGCCCACCGGACAGACAATCGTGTCGACATCGGGCACCTGCTGGAGGATCTCAAGCCCGAGCGTCCCCTGCCCCGCGATGATGTCGGGATCGTCGAAGCCGTGGATGTAGGAGAGCCCCTTTTCGGAAACCAGGCGCTCCGCCTCGGCCCGCGCCTCGGCGAAATCGGCGCCATGGAGCACGACATGGGCCCCGAGGCGCCGGCAGGTCGTTATCTTAATCAACGGGGCGAATTCCGGCATGACGACCGTCACCGGGATCCCGAGGAGCCTGCCGTGGTAGGCCAGCCCGAGGGCATGGTTGCCCGCCGAGGCCGCCACGACGCCCTTCGACTTGCCGGAGGCCGGAAGCTTCAGGAGCGCATTGCGGGCGCCCCTCTCCTTGAAGGATCCCGTCCGCTGGAAGTTGTCCAACTTGCATACGATTCGCGCCCCGGTGATCTCGCTCAGGCGGTATCGATTCGGGGCAGGGCGTCAGGATGACGCCGCCGCGGATGCGGCGGTGCGCAGCCCTGATATCCGAGAGGTTTACAGGCTTTTCAGCCATCGTTTTGCAAGGAATAGCGTTGCGGGCCATCCGGACCGGTTTAGACCCCACGTGAACCGATGTATCAGGTTACCTTTTCAGAGCAAGCCATGCGGGAATTAAACAAGCTGGAGACGCTGGCTCAGCTCGAGGTGGTTGATCCCATTAGCAGCATCAAGTCCGCCGACCTGGAGCACCCGCGGGAGCCTCTCGGGCGCTTCCACCGGGAGGGCAGGTCCTTCTACCGCCTGAGGGCGGGGGACCACCGGTTCTATTTCGAGGTGACCGGCGACACCCTCCATGTGAACTACATCCTGCACAAGAATTCGCTCGAGGATTTCCTCCTTCGCAACAGGCTTCCCGTCTCGGAGCAGCAGCTTGTCGAGCAGCATTCGAAGTTCTGGAAATACCTGGAAAGCCTCACCAAATGATCTTCCACCGCCGCACAGAGGATCCGAGGGCGGACGCTGACCTGGCTTCCCGCGAGGACCCGTACAACGTCTCCCACGCCAGCCGGATCTACATCCTGCCGAACCTCATGACCGCCGGCAACCTGCTCTGCGGCTTCATGGCGGTCGTCAACTGCATCCACGCGCGTCTGGCGGGGTCGTCGGACGACGGCCTGTACCTCGCGGCCACGGCGAGCGAGCACTACCGCTACGCCGTCTACTTCATCTTCGGGGCCGCGATCTTCGACATGCTGGACGGGCGCCTGGCGAGGATGGGGGGCCGGGAGTCGCTCTTCGGGGCCGAGTTCGATTCGCTCGCCGACGTGGTGTCGTTCGGGATGGCGCCCGCCTTCCTGATGTTCTTCCTGGTCCTTTCGCCGTCCCAGGGGTTCCCGTGGTTCCGGGACATCGGCGGGTTCGTCGGCTTTTTCTACCTGCTCTTCGCCGCAATGAGGCTGGCCCGCTTCAACGTCATCACCAATCCCCTGCTCCACCAGGGCCAGAAGGACTCGGGCAAGGACTTCATCGGGCTGCCGGTGCCCGCCGCCGCCATGACGGTCGCCTCCCTCGTCCTCTTCCTCCTCAAGCTCGCCGATTCGGACAAGTCGCTCAACCGGTTCGCGCTGGTGCTGCCTTTCCTGATGCTCCTCATCGCGTTCCTCATGATGAGCACGGTGCGTTACCCGAGCGGCAAGAAGGTCGACCTGCAGACGCAGACGCGGATAAGGACCTTCGTCTTCCTCGTCCTCGCCCTCGGACTCGTCGTGGTCTACAAGGAGATCGCCTTCATGGGCCTCTGCCTCGGCTACATTTTCTTCGGGCTCGTTCGGCACTGGAGGCGGCCGAAGCCCGGCCGAATCGCGAAGTGACCGGCGGCCCGGCCGGGTTGCGAGCAATGTGTCGGGAACGTGTCGGCGGATTCTCAGCAACCCCAAGCCTGCGAATAACCGCCCACTTGCCCACATCGCACCCTGAATTGCTCACGGGCTGGAAAACGGCCCCTTTCGAGCGAAAACGGCCAGTTACTGGTGTTTCAGGCTCGTTATACGACTACTGCTATAATTCATTATTGAATCCACAGTCATTTGGACTTTGTTAGTTTGTCCCCGCTTCCCCGGGACCACGCCCCCGGAAACATGAAATTCAAGACCAACCGCGACCACTTTGCCAATGGCCTATCCCAGGTCCTAAACGTTGTCGGATCAAAGGCGACGATGCCGATCCTCAGCAACGTGCTGATCGAGGCCGAGAAGGACCAGCTGTCGCTCACCACGACGAACCTGGATCTCGGCATCCGCTGCAAGATCAAGGCGGAGGTCAAGGAGAGCGGTTCAGTGACGCTTCCAGTGAAGCGGCTCGCGAGCATCGTGCGGGAGCTTCCCAACTCCGACGTCTCCGTCGACGCGTCTCCCAACCACCAGGTGAAGCTGTCGTCGGGCGGCTCGACGTTCCGCATCATGGGAATGGCAAAGGACGAGTTTCCCCCGCTACCGGAGTTTGGCGACGAGAAGGCGCACACGCTCCAGCAGGACGAGCTTGCCGCGATGCTGAAGAGCGTGGCTTACGCGCAGTCGCAGGACGAGACGCGCTACACGCTCAACGGCGTATACTTCAACTTCAAGGAGGGAAGCCTCTCGCTGGTCGCCACCGACGGGCGCCGGTTGGCCCTCATTTCGAAGGAGATGGTCGTGCCCGCGGCCGGGACCGGCGCCATCATCCTGCCCGCCAAGACCGTCAGCGAGCTCGCCCGGATCCTCGACAAGGGCGACAAGGTGAAGATCAACTTCAATGACCGGCGCTGCGCTTTCCAGATCGGGACCGACAAGGACAGCAGCGGCCTGGTCGACAGCGTCTACCTTTACTCGAAGGTCGTCGAGGGAAGCTACCCGAACTACCAGCAGGTCATTCCCAAGGAGACCCACCAGAGGATCAAGCTTGAGCGCGAACTCCTGCTTCAATGCGTCCACCGCGCGGCTCTGGTCTGCTCGGAGAAATCGAATTCGGTGCGCATCAAGCTGACAAGCAACCTCCTTGAGATCACCGCGCAGAGCCCCGATTTCGGCGAGGCCCATGAATCGATGGCGATCGGCTACAGCGGCCCGGACCTCCAGGTCGCCTTCAATCCGGCCTTTGTGATCGATCCCCTGCGCGCCCTGACCAAGGACGAGGTGTTCTTGGAGTTAAAGGACGAGGTGAGCCCGGGGGTCTTCAAGACGCTCGACAATTTCATCTGCGTCATCATGCCGATGCGCCAGAGCTGAAGCCGGCCGGCGCAAGGCAGGTTTGCTATGGAGCTTAGGTACATCATCGTCGCCGCGATCCTGGTCTCGTTCGTCCTGGTCCACGTAAACCAGAGGCTCGCCTCCCCCGTCATCGCGATTGCCGACAGGTGGCTGCGCTGGATCATCTTCCCGATCGTCGGGGCCTGGCTCTGCCGGGATTTTGAGCTTATCGACCGGCCGATGTGGGTGATCGCCGTGGCCGGGTTTCTCGTCTGGTTCCTGGTCGAGACCCTCTACAACTGGCTGGCGATCGCGGCGCTCAGCGTGAGCCCGTTCCCGCTCTTCCCTCGCTACGTGCTCAACAGCAGCGGCGAGGAGTGGCCGGTCCAGCCCAGGTTCCTCAGGATCCGCGAATGGCTCCGCTCCCAGGGGCTTCGGCAGGTCCAGGCGCTCAAGGCGGAGGTCGGCGGCGACATCTACCTGCGGGTTTCGGTCTACCAGGACGAGGCGGCGCTCCTGCGCGTCCAGGTGACCTTCCTCCCCCAGAACAACGGCGCGATCGACGTCTGCTACTCGCTCACCTCGATGACGCTGGATGGCGCCCGCTACGTGACCGACAACCTCTACATCCCCTTCGGCGGATTTTACCCGGAGGATTGGTTTGTCGACAGGCGGCCGTGCTGCAGGTCGCTTCCGCGTCTCCTCTCTCTCCACCGAAAGCGGATCGCCTCGGTCGGCAGGGCCCTCGTTCCGTTCACCGTGGAGCCGATGCTCGACCTGAACGACGCCCAGCGGGAGCTCGACCGGGTAAACACCGAACTCGGCTTCCTGAACCCCCAGGGTGCGCGGGAGGACCACGGGAAGATCTCCAACGAGGGCCGCTACCGGGTCTGGAAGGAGATCTGGACGCTCAACTACCTGGGGCGGGCCGCCCGCTACGATTGATGGGCGGCGGAGGCCGCCGAGGCCAGCTGCCCGCAGCCGGCGGCGATGTCGATTCCCCGTCGCTGGCGCACCGTGCTCGGAAGGCCGTATTCGTGGGCAAGGATGTGCTGAAACCTCCGGGCCGCGTCGCTGCGCGATGCGGAGCCGCAATAGCCCGCGGTTGGGTTGAGCGGGATCAGGTTGACCTGGGCCGGGAGGGCGCCGATCAGCCTTCCCACCGCGTGGGCGTGGCTTTCCGTGTCGTTCTTCCCGTCTATCAGCGCCCACTCGAAGAAGATGCGCCGATTGAGCGCGGCGCAGAAATGGCGGCAGGCGTCCATGAGTTCATCGAGCGGCCACCTGCGGGCGGCCGGCACCAGGGCGGCGCGCTCCTCCTGGGTCGCGGCGTGGAGCGACACCGCGAGGTGGATCGGGCTCGCTTCGTCGGCCATCCGCCGGATACCGGGAACGACCCCCACGGTGCTCAGCGTGATGCGCCCCGCGCCCAGGGCCATGCCGCTCGGGTCCCGGAGGATGTCGGCCGCCTTCATGACCGCGTCGTAATTGTGGAGGGGTTCGCCCATTCCCATGAAGACGACGTTTCGCAGGCGGCCGTGCTCCGGTCCCCGCTTGAGGGAGCGGGCGACCTGCACGACCTGCGAGACGATTTCCGCGGTGGTGAGGTGGCGCCGGTAGCCCATCTGGCCCGTGGCGCAGAAGACGCAGCCCATCGCGCAGCCGACCTGGCTGCTGACGCATGCGGTCACCCGTCCCGTGAACCGCATGAGGACCGTCTCGATCCGCTCGCCGTCCCCGAGCCCCAGAAGGTACTTGCGGGTGAACCCGTCGGCCGACTCGGTCTCGAGCGAAACGGGCAGCAGGCCGACACGGGTCTCGGCGCAGAGCCGGGCGCGGACGCGGGCCGGAAGGCCGCCGAGCCCGTCGACGGAGTCGGCGAGCCCGAGGTAGAGCTGGTTCCAGATCCGGGCCGCGTGGATGGGATTGAGCCCCCAGGATTCCACGAGTGCGCGGAGCTCGGCGAGGGTGAGTCCGTACAGGTCTGTCGCCTTGCAGGTCACTTGATGCCCAAATGAACGGGGCGGCGCCCTTGGGCGCAAGGTGGATTGCCTTTCTGGGTCGGCGCGGCAGGCTCTTTCCCGATGGATCTTGCCCGCAGATTCCTCGAATGCTTCATCCCCCTCTTCGTCACGATCGACCCGGTGGGGCTTGCGGCCATTTTCCTGGCGCTCGGCAGGGATGTGCCGGTCCTCAAGCGCAGGCGGATTGCCAACCAGGCGACCCTGACGGGCGGCATTGTCGCGCTCCTTTTCCTTTTTCTCGGCCGCAGCATCTTCATCGCGATCGGGATCGGCGAGGGGGACTTCCAGATCGCGGGCGGGCTCATCCTTTTCATCCTGGCGTCGCGGGAGCTGGTCCAGTCGGTCTCGCAGGAGAAGAGCAGCCTGCCCGACGACTTCGGCGTCGTGCCGCTTGGAATGCCGCTCATCGCCGGACCCGCGACCATCACGACGCTCCTGGTCATCTCCCAGTCCTTCGGCATCGTCATGACCTGCGTCGCGCTTGCGGCCAACCTGGCCCTGGTCGCGCTGGCCTTCGCCCAGAGCGAGCTCCTCGAGCGCAAGGTCGGACAGACGGGCCTTCGGGCCGTCTCCAAGATCATCGCGCTTCTCCTGGCGGCCATCGCGGTCCACATCGTCCGCCGCGGATTCGCCGCGCCCTAAAGGGGGCCTCAGCCCTCGAAGGTGGTCAGCAGGCCTGCGTAGATCTTGGCGCTGGCGACCAGGTCCCGGACCCGCGCCCGCTCGTCGACCGCATGGATGTCATCGCCGCCCGGGCCGTAGCCGAGCGTCGGGATCTTCAGGTGGTGGGCGAAGAAATGGATGTCGTTGAACCCCGTGGAGACATGGAACACGGCGGGCCTGCCGCGGACGGCCGAAACGCTCGACGCCATCGCCTTGAAAAACGGGTGGGTCGGCTTCGTGTAGCACGAGAAGTTCTCGGAGACCTTCGAAACCGTGATCCGGCAGCCCGGGATCCGCCTCGCGGCCGCCGCAAGGAATGCGCGCAGGTCCCTCTCGGCCTCCGCGTGGTCCTCCACCGCAAGGACGCGGCGGTCGATCGAGAACGAGGCGAACGCGGGAACCGTGTTGATCTTGGTCCCCTCGCCGCTCGAGAAGACCCCCCCCAGGTTGACCGTCGGGCGCATCGTCTTGCCCTCGGGCGTGAGGAACGTCGTGCGGGCTATCCTCCGCTTGTAGACCTCCATCTCGGCGACGAGCGCCGCCATCTTCTCAAACGCGTTGACGCCCTCCTCGGGCAGGGATCCGTGGGCCGCACGCCCGTGGAGGCGCACCTCGAGCCAGAGCGTCCCGTTGTGCCCGCAGCATACCTCGTTGCCCTCCGCCCCCTCCATGACGACGGCGTAGTCCGGGTTGATCGGTGCGTTGTCCACGACCCAGTGGGTGCCGAGGACCGAGTCCGTCTCCTCGTCGGCCGTGAACGAGACCTCGATGTTCATCTTCGGCCGCGCGTTCGCCTGGCGAAGGGCGCCGAGCGCCGTGAGCAGGCTCGCGATCGAGCCCTTCATGTCGGCGGTCCCGCGGCCGTAGATCACGCCCTTCTCGACGGCCCCGCTGAACGGATCGCCGTGGCGCCAGGTCCCGGAGACGGGGACGACGTCATAATGGGCGTTGAAGTGGACGGTCTTGCGCGCGCCGGGCACCTTGAGCTTGCCGAGCACGTTGTAGCGCGGGTAGCCGCGCTGCGCCGGGGGCAGGGTGCTCCGCAGGAGCTTGCCCGGTATGGGCAGCCTGCGGGCTGAAAGCCCCACCCTCGCGAGCTCGCGGGTGAGGTAGCCGGTCACGGCCTCATAATCGGCCCCCGGGGGGTTGACCGTGGGAAACCCCACGAGGCGCTTGAGGCGCCCAAGCAGGACGGGGGTGCTTTGGTCGATGATCGTGTTGATCCGGTCCATCGTGCCAGCATCGACAAACGGCCAAGCGAACGGAAGCCCGGAATGGCGTGCAAACGGCTTCGGCCGTGTCTATCCCTTTGCCCATGAACGCCGAAGCGGCGAATCTGATATCCAAAATGGGCCTGGTCCCGCTTCCCCGCGAGGGGGGCTTTTTCTCGGTCGCATGGACAAGCCCGCGGAGCATGCCGGATGGGCGGGCGAGCGGTTCGGCGATCCTCTTTCTGATCACGGAAACGGATTTTTCGGCGCTTCACCGGCTTCGGACCGACGAGCTGTGGCACTACCATGCCGGCGACCCCGCCGCGGTCGTCCAGATCGACCCGGGATCGCACGCTTTGGAGACGTCCGTCCTGGGGCCCGATGTGGCCGGGACCCACCTTCCGACGGCCCTTGTCCCGGCGGGTTCCTGGCAGGGAGCGAGGCTCCACGCGGCCGGGGCCCCCGGCTCGCGCGGCTGGACCCTGTTCAGCTGCACGCTTTCGCCGGCCTGGGACGAAAGGGAGTTTGAGCTTGGGGAGCGCGGCCCCCTCCTGCGCGAATTCCCGGAGCACGCCCGCCTGATCCTCGATCTGACCCGCTGAGGGGCCCGGGGCGGGCCCAGATGTTTTTGACTTGGTCACCCTGCGGGGACAGGGTGCACCGCAATGAGCCTAGCCGACCTAAGAAAGGACTATTCGCTCGCCGGCCTCTCGGAGAAGGACGTTGCGCGCGACCCCTTCCGCCAGTTCGAGAAATGGTTCCAGGAGGCTGAGGCGGCGAAGCTCGTCGAGCCCAACGCGGCGGTCCTCTCGACGGCAACCAAGGACGGGCGGCCCTCCTCCCGGATGATCCTCCTGAAGGGCATCGACGGCCGCGGATTTGTTTTCTACACGAACTACAGCAGCCGCAAGGGCATGGAGCTCGAGTCCAACCCCCATGTCTCCTTCATGTTCCCCTGGGTCGCCCTGGAGCGCCAGGTGATCATCGAGGGAAGTGTGACGAAGGTGACGCGCGAGGAGAGCGAGGCCTACTTCCGCATCCGCCCGAGGTCCAGCCAGCTTGCGGCCTGGGCCTCCTCGCAGAGCACGATCCTCTCGGGGCGGGAGGCTCTCGAGGACGCGATGAAGGCCGTCGAGAAGAAGTTTTCGGGCGTCGACGCCCCCCTTCCCCCGCACTGGGGGGGGTTCCGCATCATCCCGGAGACGGTCGAGTTCTGGCAGGGCCGCCGCAGCCGCCTGCACGACCGGCTGCGCTACCGCCGCGAGCCGAACGGATCGTGGGTCATCGAGCGTCTTTCCCCCTGAGGCGCGCTTCGTGCCCAGGCCGTTCATGATCTACCTGATGCGGCACGCCGATGCGGTCTCCGATGAAGTGGACCCTGTCCGGCCGCTGAGCGCAAAAGGGCGCGACCAGGTGGCGCGCGTCTGCAAGGCCGTGCAAAAGGCCGAGGCCTTCAATCCCGAGGAAATCTGGCACAGCCCCCTTGCGCGCTCCAGGGAGACGGCCGAGCTTCTGGCGCAGGGGCTCGCGCTCGGCGCCCGCCTCGTCCCGGCCGACGGCCTCAGGCCCGACGACGACCCCGCGCGGGTTGCGGGGATCCTTGCCTCGGAGAAAAGGGACATAGCCATCGTCGGCCACGAGCCGCACCTCGGGCTTCTCGCCTCCCTCATGGTCCACGGACCGTCCCACCGGATGCTGCACTTCCCCTTTTCGAAGGGGGGCCTCCTCGCCCTGTCGAGGAAGGACGGGGCGTGGCGATCCGAATGGATCGTCCGCTCGCCATGAATCTCGAGGTCCTGCCGACCCGCACCGGCGGCGCGGCTGAAAACATGGCCACGGACTTCATGCTCCTGCAGCGCTATCCCCGGGAGGGCGCCGTGCGCTACCGCCACTACGACTGGCGCTCCCCTTCCTTCACGTTCGGCTACAGCCAGAAGATCGCGTTTGTCCGGAGCCAGCTTCCCGCAGGGGAGCCCCTCGACCTGTGCAGGCGCCCGACCGGGGGCGGCGTTGTGGACCACCGCGACGACTGGACTTATTCGCTGGTGATACCGAGGGGCCATCCGTTCGAGGAGGCCCGCGCCACCCAGAGCTACCGGGCGATTCATGAAGCGCTCGCGGCCGCGCTGACCGAGGCGGGAGCTGCCGTTTCGCTGAAGCCCGTCGCCGACACGGCGCCTCCCGGCGAGCCGGGAGGGCCCGCAGGGGTGTGCTTCGAGCGGGCGGAGGTCTTCGATGTCGTCCATTCCGGAACCGGCGCCAAGATCGCGGGCGGGGCCCAGAAGCGGAACAAGCGCGGACTTCTCTTCCAGGGATCGGTCTGGAGGCCGGCCGCCGGCGGCGCCGGCGTCGACTGGGAGGGCTTCGGGGAGGCGTTCATCCTGCGTCTCGCCGAGGCGCTCGGCGCCGGCGCGGCGCCGACGCCCTGGCCCGACTTCAACGAGGAGGAGCTCGGGGGCCTCATTGAGCAGTATTCGTCGCCGGACTGGATGGAATTCCGCTGAGCGGGCCGCCGGGGCCCGTTCAGCGCTTGAGTCCGAGGCCCCGCGGGGGTTGGTTGGACCCCTATGGCGCGGCACACCGACACGATCGCGGCCCTTGCGACCCCGGTGGGGACCTCGGCGCTCGCGATACTTCGTATCAGTGGTCCGGATACAAATGGGATTGCCGCCCGGGCGCTCGGCTCCCCTCCCCCGCCCCGGGTCGCGACCCACGGAGACTATGCCGACCTCGGCGGATCCGTCATCGACGACGTGGTTGCGACGCTCTTCGCCGCGCCGAACTCCTACACCGGCGAGGACGCGCTCGAGATCTCCTGCCACGGCAGCCCCTTCATTGCGCAGAAGATACTTGCCGACCTCCTGGCCCGCGGGTGCCGGCCGGCCGGGCCCGGGGAATTCACGCAGCGTGCGTTCCTGAACGGCCGGATGGACCTGAGCCAGGCGGAGGCGGTCATGGACCTGATCAACGCCCGAAGCGACCGGGCGCTTGCTGCGGCGCGGCAGGTGCTTCGCGGCGCGCTCGGCCGGCACATGTCGGGGCTCGTCGACGGCGTGCTCGGGGCCCTCGCGACGGTCGAGGCCCATATCGATTTTCCCGACGAGGATCTTCCGCCCGAGGATCGCAGGCTCCTCTCCGGGCGCGTGCGCGAGGTGCTTGGCGGGGCGGAGAGGCTTCTTGCCACGGAGCGGACCGGCACGCTCCTGCGCGAGGGGATAGTCACGGTGATCCTGGGTGAGACCAACGCGGGGAAGAGCTCGCTCCTGAACCGGTTGGTGGGGAGCGAGCGGGCCATCGTGAGCCCGGAGCCCGGCACGACGCGGGATTTCATCGAGGAGCGCGTGAACGTGGGGCCCCACGGACTGCGCCTGGTCGATACGGCGGGCCTCAACCCGGCGGCGAAGGGGCTGGAGACGCTCGGGATAAGGAAGACGCTCGAGCGCGCCGGGCACGCGGACCTCTTCATCCTTGTTCTTGACGCCACCCGCCCCACCCCGCAGCTGGAGGGGGAGATCCGGTCTCGTATCAACTCCTCAAATACTCTGGTGGCGCTCAACAAGACCGACCTCCTGGCGGACCCGGGGACGCCGACGGCGGTCGCGCCCGCCGGATTCACAGCGGTCCCGGTCTGCGCGGTGAGCGGCGAAGGGGTGCCCTTCTCCTGGCCGAGATCGGGCGCCTGGCCGGCGGACTGCAGCAGACCGTCGGCGAGGAGCAGATTGCGATCAACGTGCGCCACGCGCATTATCTCGCCGAGGCGCGGACGTGCCTTGCGGCGGCGCTCGCGAAGATCACGGACAGGGGACCGACGGAGCTCGTCGCGAGCGACCTTCGCGGAGCCCTGGATGCCTTTGGCGAGATCTCCGGCAAGGTGGACAACGAGCGGATGCTCGATCAATTGTTCGCTTCGTTCTGTATTGGGAAGTGACGGGTCTGGTTCCGCTTCGGCGGGCATGATTCGTTGCGGACCCGGGCCAGAACGTTGCCTAAGCAATTGTATATCAATAATAAACAATATGATGTGATCGTGTGCGGCGCTGGACACGCGGGTGTGGAAGCGGCGCTTGCCGCGGCGCGCTCCGGGGCCTCTACCCTGCTCCTCACGGGCAACATCGACACCGTCGCCCAGATGAGCTGCAACCCGGCCATCGGGGGTCAGGCCAAGGGGCAGATCGTTCGGGAGATCGACGCGCTTGGCGGTGAGATGGCGATCAATACCGATGTCACTGGGATTCAGTTCCGGCTGCTGAACGAATCGAAGGGTCCCGCCGTCCAATCTCCGCGCGCCCAATGCGACAAGAAGGCCTACCAGTACCGCCTGAAGCATACCCTGGAACTCCAGCCGAACCTGGCGCTCTTTCAGGCCACGGTGACGGGTTTGGTTTTCGACGAGGGCCGTGTGACGGGATGCCAAACGAATTTGGATATCGAGTTCAGGGGTATCTGCGTTGTGGTGACCACCGGAACCTTCCTCCGGGGGCTGATGCACATCGGCCAGAACAAGAATGAGGGAGGACGCCTGGGCGATTTCAGTTCTAAGACATTGTCCTCCAGCCTGATGGAGCTTGGGATCGAACTCAGGCGCCTGAAGACCGGTACCCCCCCGAGAGTCCTGGGCCGAAGCATTGATTTTCGGAGGATGCAGGAGCAAAAGGGCGACCTCCAGCCTACCCTATTTGCATTCCACGATACCCGCGATCCCGAAGATTTGTTCCACGTGGAACATTCCGGGGAACGTCGTCTCGGGTGGCCGCCGGGCACCGAACAGGTTTCATGCTGGATGACGCACACGACCGACCTGACGGCGCAGATCGTCCGGTCCAACCTGCACAAGTCGGCAATGTATAGTGGCGAGATTGAAGGCATCGGTCCCAGGTACTGCCCGAGCATCGAAGATAAATTCGTCCGTTTTGCCGACAAGCCCCGACATCTGCTGTTCCTGGAACCCGAAGGCCGCACGACCAACGAATACTACATCAACGGACTTTCGACGTCATTGCCCTTCGATGTGCAGATCGACCTGGTCCATAGCATACCGGGTCTCGAACAGGCCGAATTGCTGCGGCCGGCCTATGCGGTCGAATATGACTTTGCGCCCCCTACTCAGCTCTTTCCGTCGCTGGAATCCAAACGGGTCGAAAATCTTTTTTTGGCGGGACAGATTAATGGGACGTCGGGATACGAAGAAGCGGCCGGCCAGGGGCTCGTCGCCGGGATCAACGCCGCCCACAAGGCTAGGGGAGGGCCGCCCCTCATTTTGGGGCGGCATGAATCCTATATTGGGGTGTTGATCGATGATCTGGTGACAAAGGGTACCGATGAGCCCTACCGAATGTTCACGAGCAGGGCGGAGCATCGCCTGCTCCTAAATCACGGAAGCGCGGAGCTCCGGCTCGCGCACCACGCCGATTTTCATAACTTGATAAGTAAGAGTCGCTTGGAGCGCATCAAGGACAAGGCGGCGCGCATTTCGGAGTGGACCCGTTTTCTTGAGGTAAATCGCTATCATGGAGCGAGCTGGGCAAGCCATATTCGGAAGACAGGGCAGGGGAGTCCCCTGCCGGAGGACTTTGTAAGGGAGAGCTCCCAGGTACGCGATGAGGTGTTGTACCGCGTTGTCTATCAGGGCTATCTGGAGAGGGAACTGCGGCAGGTCGAACGCCTGCGCACGCCGAGAAGATCCGGATTCCGCCGACGTTCGACTACCTTTCAATTCCGGGACTGCGCAGGGAGAGCGCGATAAAACTCTCTCAGATTAAACCCCTTACGCTTGGCCAGGCGAGCCGCATGAGCGGCGTGAATCCGACGGACATCAGCCTCCTGATGGTGGCGATCGAGTCCGGAAGGGAAGGGGACCCGGGGCCTTGAGCGCCGACCGCTTAACGGCGCGGATTTCGGTGATCCGCGAGCGCCGGGAGGCCCTTCGGGAGGTTCTCGGAAGGATCCTCGGGCCGGAGTCCCGCTTCGTCTGGGAAATTGGAAGCGGCCACGGCCATTTCCTTGCGGCCTATGCCAGGACCCATCCGGGGGAGGTGTGCGTCGGCATCGACATCGCCTCCGACCGGGTCGCGCGGGCCGATCGCAAGCGGGAACGAGCTCTCCTGGGCAATCTCCACTTCATTCGGGCCGACGCGGAGGACTTCCTTGCCTCAATGCCCGACGGCGCCCGGTTCACGGCGGTCTTCATTCTCTTCCCGGACCCGTGGCCCAAGCGCCGGCACCACAAGAATCGGGTCATCAACCCCGCGTTCCTCACGGCCGCCGCGGCGGCGGCGCTTCCGGGGGCCGGTTTGTTTTTCAGGACGGACCACGAGCCGTATTTCCGCGAGGCCGAGGCCGCGATCCGAGGGCATGCGGATTGGGCTGTGCCCGCCGCGGCCGCGTGGCCCTTTGAGGAGCCGACGGTGTTTCAGAAACGCGCTGAGAGGCATTTTTCCCTCGAGGCGAGGCGCTGTTGACCCGGGAGAAGAGCATGAGGACTGACTCCGCGACCCCGGCCCTCGGCGGCTCCCGTCTCCGGGATCGCGCGAGCGTACCGCCCGGGGCTCTTGTATTTGAATATTGGGTACAGGTGGGGCGGGACGGCGCAAGCCCTGCGCCGGCCGCCCCGTCGCGCGCGCCGCGTCCGGCGGCTCCGCGCCCCGGAATCGGCGCGCCCCGGCCATGAGTCCGGGCGCCGCCTCGAAGAGCGAAGCCCGGGGGCTCGGTCTCGGCATCCTGGGGGTCCTCGGCTTCAGCCTCACGCTGCCGATGACCCGCCTGGCGGTGTCGGAGCTCAACCCGATCTTTGTAAGCCTAGGGAGGTCGCTGATCTCCGCGGCGCTTGCGGCAGGCGTGCTCCTGTGGAAGCGGGATTCGTTTCCGGGCGCCAGGCACCTGCCGAGCCTTCTTGTCGTCGCGCTCGGCGTGGTCGTCGGCTTCCCGGTCTTCACGACCCTGGCGTTGCGGGAGGTCCCGGCTTCGCACGGCGCGGTGGTCACGGGGATCCTGCCGCTCGGCACCGCGCTTTTCGGAGCGCTCAGGGCCCGTGAGCGGCCCTCCGCCGGGTTCTGGCTGGCGGCATCGGCCGGGACCGCGACCATTGTCGCCTATGTCGTCATCCAGAGCGGCCTGAGGCCGACCGAAGCCGATATGCTGCTGGTTGCGGCGGTGGCCACCTGCTCGGCGGGCTATGCCGAGGGCGGCCGCCTCTCCCGCGAGCTGGGCGGATTGCGCGTCATATCGTGGGCGCTCCTGCTGGCCTCGCCCTTGCTCGCGATTCCGGTCGCCGTCGTGATTTCAGTTCACGGCGAGCACGCGTCCGCCCAGGCCTGGGCGGCCTTCGCCTATATGGGCGTCATCAGCATGTTCCTGGCATTCTGGGCCTGGTACGAGGGCCTGGCAACGGGCGGCGTGGCCCGCGTGAGCCAGGTGCAGCTGTTGCAACCGTTCCTCACGATTGGCGCATCGTGGTTGATTCTGGGCGAAAGGATCACACCGTTAACGATCGTCGCGGCGCTGATCGTCGTTGCCACCGTGGCCATTGGCAGACGCGCACCCATCGCGCGTCAGCCATGAATTCCTCACCGAAGCCGTCAAGGACCGCATTTATCCTGGCGTTTGCCGCCATCTACCTGATCTGGGGGAGCACCTACCTCGGGATCCGGGTGGCCGTCAGGACGATGCCGCCGTTCCTCATGGCCGGAATGAGGTTCGCCGTGGCCGGTTCCCTCATTTTTGGCTACCTGAAGCTCAAGGGCGCCGCCTGGCCGAGCGCGAGGCAGTGGAGGGACCAGGCGGTGATCGGGATTTTCCTGCTCCTTGGGGGAAACGGCGTCGTTTCATGGGCGGAGCAGGTGGTCCCTTCGGGCATCACCTGCCTCATTCTCGGCGCCTCGCCGCTCCTCGTGGTGCTCATGGATTGGGTGCGGCCGGGCGGCAACCGGCCCACGGCGGGCCTCCTGATAGGCGTGGCGGTCGGAATCAGCGGGATCGTGCTGCTCCTTGGGCCCAGTTCGATTCCGGCGGGCTCCAGGCCTCCCCTGTTCGGGGTTGCCGCGCTTTTCCTTTCGAGCGCCAGCTGGTGGATCGGATCCTTCTACAGCAAGCATCTCCATTCGCGAACCCCCTTGATGATGGCCTCGTCCATGCAAATGCTGTGTGGCTGCATTTCGATGTTGCTGGTGGGCTTGATATTAGGGGAGGGGAGCGCCCTGCGCTTGGCCTCGATTAGCGCAAGTTCCTGGACCGCGTTCGCATACCTGGTCGTTGCCGGATCGATTGTCGCCTATCCGGTCTACGTGTGGCTCCTTGAGCACAGCACGCCGGCCCTGGTTTCGACCTATGCCTACGTCAACCCGGTCGTGGCCGTTTTCCTCGGATGGGCGATTCTTGGCGAGCCCCTGAATTTTCGCATCCTATTGGCGGCCATTGTCATCATCGGTGCGGTCGCCATCATCTCGATAGGCCGGTCCCGAACCGTGGAGTAGCGTTTATAGCGGCATTACGATCGGTCCTACCGTGGATTTTTAGGTTTCAGTTGTTGACGGAGCAAGGGCGCAACCCCTACGACTTATCGTTTCAGGATCCCCAGCTGCCTTCCCGAACCATGTCCCGAGTCTCCAAGCTCGCACTGATTTTTGCGTCCCTTTTGATTGGGAATCCTGTGTTTGCGTCCGGAGGCGCGGGCCTTGAAACCGCGGCTCAGGCGATCTTCAGGGTCGGCCCGCTCCCGGTGACCAACAGCATGGTGACGAGCTGGGTTGTCGCGCTCGCATTGATCATTGCGATCCGCCTCGCGATCCGGCGCAGGGCGCTCGTCCCCGGACGAGCCCAGGCGGTCGTCGAGAGCCTGGTCCAGTGGGCCCTTGACCTGACCTCGCCCATCGTCGGCAGCAAGGTCGCGCGGCCCGCGTTTCCGCTCCTGATCGCGCTTTTTACGTTCATCTTGATCCAGAACTGGAGCGGGCTTTTCCCGGGAGTCGGCACCCTCTACATGAGGGACCATGCGACGGGGGAATGGATGGAGCTCATCCGTCCCGGCAACGCGGACCTCAATGCCACGGGGGCGCTGGCTGCCGTGGCGATCTGCGGATGGCTCTACTTCATCCTGCGCTATGCCGGGCCGGTCTTCGTCCTGAAGGACATCTTCGGCAACAAGGCCGACAAGAAGGAGACCCCCGCCGTCATCTATTACCCGCTTTTCGTCATCTTCTTCCTCGCGGGCCTGATCGAGGTCATATCGATCGCCTTCCGCCCAATCTCCCTCTCGTTCCGACTCTTCGGCAACATCTTCGGCGGCGAGAACCTGATGCACGCGATGAGCGGGATCGAGAAGTGGGGCCTGCCGGCGCCGTTCTACTTCCTCGAGCTCCTGATCGGCTTTGTGCAGGCGTTCGTCTTCATGCTCCTTGTGGCCGTGTACATCGGCCTCATCTGCAACCACGGCGACGACCACTCCGAGGAGGCCGGCCACCATTGAATCAACCCTTTCCCGGCGGGACCGTGCCAAGCGTGCGGGCGCCGGCAAACCACCAACAAAAAAGCACACATCACCATGATCCAAGTAATTGCTGAAATGACAGGAAGCATCCAGGGCGGTCTCGGCTGCCTCGGAGCCGCCATCGGCGTGGGGCTCGTCGGCTTCAAGGCCGCCGAGGCGGTCGGCCGCAACCCGGGCGCCGCGACGAAGATCCTCGTCCAGGCCATCATCGGCATGGCCCTCGCGGAGGCGGTCGCGTTCTACGCGCTCTTCCTCGGCAAGTAACCCGACCCGAACCTTCCGGGCCCGCGCACGCCGCGGGCCCGGCCCCTTTCACAGAAACGCAACAACGCCATGCTCTCCCACCTGATCACCCTTGCTGAGACCGCGGCCCCGGCGGCCCAAGCCGAGGCCCCGTCCGGCATCACGAAGATCGTGCAGGACTTCGGCTTAAGCTGGCCGTTCTTCCTGGCGCAGGTGCTCAACTTCCTGATCGTCGCCTTCATCCTCTGGAAGTTCGCGTTCAAGCCGGTGCTCGCGACGCTCGACGAGCGCCAGCAGAAGATCGCATCGGGCCTGAAATACGCGGAGGAGATGAAGTCCAAGCTCGAGGCCGTGCAGGAGGAGAGCGTCGCCAGCTCGAAGCGCTCCCAGGCGGAGGCGTCAAAGGTCATCGACGAGGCGCGCAAGGCGGCGAAGGAATTCCTCGACAAGCAGACCCAGGAGGCCTCGGTCAAGGCCGGCGAGATTCTCGCCAAGGCCCAGCAGGTCATCGAGCTCGAGAAGAAGAAGATGCTTGGCGAGGCGCGCACCGAGATCGCCCGCCTGGTCGTGGAGACGACGCAGCGCGTCCTCTCGAAGGAGCTCTCCGAGGCCGACCGCAGCCGCTACAACGAGTCCGCAGCCAAGGAGCTGACGAGCCTCTGAGGTGGTTTGACCGCCCCGCACCCGAAGCATGGCCTCCCCCGCAAAGAACGCCCAGAAGTTCGCCCGGCTGCTCTTCAAGCTGAGCGTCGTTGACGGGGCCGTGTCGGCCGACCGCGTCTTAGGCGCGATCGAATACGTCGAGAAGCACAACATTGCGAATCCGGTCATGGTCCTGAAGGCGTACCACCGCCTCGTGGAGACCGAGCTCGCGAAGAGCCTGGCGGTCGTCGAGCACGCGGGAGCGATCCAGGAGGCCACGCTTGCGGCCATCGCGTCCGCGATGACGCGCAAGTACGGCCGGAAGCGTCACGGCGACCTCCAAGCCGAATCCGGGGCTCCTCGCCGGCCTGCGCGTGCAGGTGGGCGACGACATCTACGAATCATCGGTCAGGGGCCAGCTGGCCACCCTCGCCTCGTCCGTCTGACCCGGACCGAACCCTTTCAAAACCCGCCTCCCTAATCCCGATTATCGCTCCATGAGCACCGTCCTCGAACAAATCGAACAGCAGATCGCCAAGCTCTCCAACAAGGCGGTCAAGAAGAACACAGGCAACATCCGCACGGTCGCGGACGGCGTCGCGAAGATCGACGGCCTCTCGGACGTGATGTACAACGAGATGGTGCAGTTCCCGGGCGGGGCGATCGGCATCGCGCTCAACCTGGAGGAGGACGAGGTCGGATGCGTCATCCTGGGCGACGTCTCCCAGCTGAAGGAGGGCGACGAGGTCACGACGACCGGCAGGCTCCTCAGCGTCCCGGTCGGAAAGGCGCTGCTCGGCCGCACGGTCGACGCGCTCGGCAACCCCGTCGACGGCAAGGGGCCGATCGACGCCAAGGAGACCTTCCCCGTCGAGCGGATCGCCCCGGGCGTCATCGTCCGCAAGTCCGTCTCCCAGCCGCTGCTGACGGGAATCATGGCGATCGACTCGATGATCCCGATCGGGCGCGGGCAGCGCGAGCTGATCATCGGCGACCGCGGCACCGGCAAGACGACCATCACGATCGACACGATCATCAACCAGGCGAAGATCAACAAGGTCGGGCTCGCCTCGGGGGACAAGAACTTCAGGCCCGTGTATTCGATCTACGTGGCGGTCGGCCAGAAGAACTCGAACATCGTCCGCACGATCTCGGCGCTCGAGGCCGCCGGTGCGCTCGAGTTCACGATCATCGTCGCGGCCCCCGCGGCCGACAACGCGGCCAACCAGTACATCGCCCCGTATGCCGGGGCCGCCATGGGAGAATGGTTCATGGAGAACGGCATGGACGCCCTGATCGTCTACGACGACCTCTCCAAGCACGCCGTCGCCTACCGCCAGATTTCGCTGATCCTGAAGCGCCCCTCGGGGCGCGAGGCGTACCCGGGCGACGTGTTCTACCTCCACAGCCGCCTTCTCGAGCGCGCGGCCCGGCTCGAGGGGAAGGGATCGCTCACGGCGCTCCCCATCATCGAGACCCTGGCGGGCGACGTGTCGGCCTATATCCCGACGAACGTCATCTCGATCACGGACGGGCAGATCTTCCTCGAGACGGACCTCTTCAACCAGGGCATCCGGCCCGCCGTATCGGTCGGGCTCTCGGTTTCGCGCGTCGGCTCGGCCGCCCAGATCAAGGCCACCAAGCAGGTCGGCGGGAAGCTGAAGGGCGAGCTCGCCCAGTTCCGCGAGCTCGCGGCCTTCGCGCAGTTCGGCTCCGACCTCGATGCGAAGACCAAGGCGCAGCTCGACCGCGGCGGACGCATCGTCGAGCTGTTCAAGCAGCCGGCTTTTTCGCCGCAGCCGATCGAGCTTCAGGTCGCGGTCCTCTTCGCCATGCAGAAGGGCTACTTCGAGCCGGTCGACCTGAAGAAGGTCGTCGAGGCGTCGTCGTCCCTGAAGACGTTCTTCACCACCCGAAAGGATGCGCTCCTGGCGGAGGTCCGCACGAAGGGCGCCCTCGACAAGGACCTGGAGGCGAAGCTCCTCGCGGCCTGCGAGGAATGGAAGTCCTCGTTCTCGGCCTGATCCGCGACCCCAGCCCCGAGGAAGATTTAAGATGGCCAACACACGCGACATCCGCCGGCGCATCAAGTCGGTCAAGAACACCCGCCAGATCACCAAGGCGATGGAGCTTGTGGCGGCGTCGAAGATGAAGAAGGCGCAGCAGACCGCCCTCGCAGGAGGCCCGTATGCGGACCTTCTGGCGAACGTCCTCGCGGCGCTTTCGAACGGGGTGGAGGATTCCGCGCATCCGTTCCTCGTGAGGCGGGACGTGAAGACGCGCGGGGTGCTCCTGATCACGACGGACAAGGGCCTGTGCGGTCCCTTGAACGCGAACCTCTTCAAGCTCGTCGTCGACATCCGCGAGCCCGTGAAATTCTACTCGATCGGCCGCAAGGGAACCCAGTTCCTGGCGCGGACGAAGAGGGCGATGGTCGCGGACTTCCTGGTCCACGACCGCGTGCCGTTCAGCGAGGTCAGGGTAGCCGCCCAGTTCATGGTCAAGCAGTACCTGGACGGCGAGATCGACACGATCGAGGCGATCTACCCGCGGTTCAAGAACACCCTTGTCCAGTACCCCGAGACGCGCCCCATCCTGCCGCTGCGCAACCTGAAGGAGTTCCTTGCGCGGTTGCGCGGCGCCCCCGGGGCGACCCCGAACCCCCCTGAGGACGACCGGGAGATCCTTTTCGAGCCCAGCGCGAAGCAGGTGCTGAACGCGCTCCTGCCGTTCTACGTCGAGCACGAGATCCACCAGATAGCGCTGTCGGCGAAGGCGTCGGAGCACAGCGCGCGGATGGTCGCCATGAAGGCGGCCAACGACAACGCGACCGAGCTCCTGGGCCACCTGACGCTCCAGTACAACAAGGCGCGCCAGGCCGCCATCACCCAGGAGATCGTCGAGATCGCCGCCGCCCAGTTCAACGCCGCCTAGGCCGCATCCCTTTCATAGAAAAACCCATCCGTCCTTCGACACCATGAACACAGGAAAAATCGTCCAAGTGATCGGCCCCGTGGTCGACGTCCAATTCGCCGAACACGCCATTCCGCCGATCTACCAGGCGCTCACGATCGACTTCGAGGTGTCGGGCAAGAAGGAGCACCTCACCCTCGAGATCCAGCAGCACCTCGGCGGCGGGGTCGCGCGCGCCATCGCGATGTCGTCGGTCGAGGGCCTGAAGCGGGGCATGGCGGTCAACGACTCGGGCGGACCGATCTCGGTGCCGGTCGGCGACGGCGTCCTCGGGCGCATCTTCAACGTCACCGGGGACCCGGTCGACGGCAAGGGGGCGGTCAAGTTTGAGAAGAGGTACCCGATCCACAGGCCGGCCCCCGCGCTCGTGGACCAGGACACCAAGGCCCAGATCCTCGAGACGGGCATCAAGGTGATCGACCTCATCTGCCCCTTCATCAAGGGCGGCAAGGCGGGCGCCTTCGGCGGAGCGGGCGTCGGCAAGACGGTCGTCATCCTGGAGCTCATCAACAACATCGCCAAGGCCCACGGCGGTTTCTCGGTGTTCGGCGGCGTCGGCGAGCGCTCGCGCGAGGGCAACGACCTTTACCACGAGATGTCGGAGGCCGGCGTCATCGACCAGAAGGACCTGTCGAAGTCCAAGGTGGCGCTCGTGTACGGGCAGATGAACGAGCCTCCGGGCGCGCGCATGCGCGTCGCCCTCTCGGCCCTCGCGATGACCGAGTATTTCCGCGACGAGAAGAACCAGGACGTGCTCCTCTTCATCGACAACATATTCAGGTTCTCGCAGGCCGGCTCCGAGGTGTCCGCGCTCCTCGGCCGCTCGCCGTCGGCCGTCGGCTACCAGCCGACGCTCGCCAACGAGATGGGGGTCCTCCAGGAGCGGATCACGTCGACGAACAAGGGTTCGATCACCTCGGTCCAGGCGGTGTATGTGCCGGCGGACGATCTGACCGACCCGGCCCCCGCGAACACCTTTGCCCACCTTGACTCGACGATCGTCCTTGAGCGTTCGATCGCGGAACTGGGCATCTACCCGGCCGTCGACCCGCTCGCGTCCGTCTCGAAGGCGCTCGAGATCTCCATCGTCGGCGAGGAGCACTACTTCGTCGCCCGCGAGCTCCAGCGCGTCCTCCAGCGCTACAAGGACCTCCAGGACATCATCGCGATCCTCGGCCTCGACGAGCTTTCGCCCGAGGACAAGCTCACCGTCTACCGCGCGCGCAAGATCCAGCGCTTCCTTTCCCAGCCGTTCTCGGTGGCCGAGGTGTTCACGGGCGCGCCGGGCAAGTACGTCCCCGTGAAGGAGACCGTACGCGGATTCAAGATGATCCTCGACGGGCAGCTCGACGACGTGCCGGAGGGCGACTTCTACATGAAGGGCGGGATCGAAGAGGTCATCGCCGCCGGCAAGAAATAACCCGATGTCCCTCATCCTCGAGATCGTCACGCCTGAGGCCCGCGTCTACTCCGAAACGGTGGACACGGTCGTCATTCCGACTGTCGAGGGCGAGGTCGGCATTCTTCCGGGGCACATCCCGCTGGTCACCCAGGTCGACGCGGGCGAACTCCGGGCCACCAAGGGGGGCGTCACGCAGCTTCTCGTCGTGGGCGGGGGATTCGCGCAGGTGACGGGGGAGAAGGTCTCCATCCTGGCGAACAGCGCCATCGCCGAGGAGAAGATCGATGCGGACGCCGCGGAGAACGCCATGAAGCGCGCTCAGGAGGCGCTCAGCGGCGCCCAAACGCTGGATGCCGCCGAGGTGGAACGCCTCGAGGGACTGGTCCGGTTCGCGGTGGCGCAGCTCGGAGTGGCGGCCCGGCGGCGCCGATAGGCGGACTGGGCCGGGAATATCCGGCGCGGGCCTCGATTTCCCACGGGAATCGCAGCTCCCGGAAAAGGGGCGTTTTGTGGTCATTTTTTGCTCTTTTATGGGCAAAAACAGGCCTTTTTGGCCAAAAATGATGCAATTCGGAAAATTGCCGGGTAGCTGTTCGGGATAGCAAGAGGTCGAACATGCAAGAATTTCTTGAAACTGAGTCTCAGTTCCCACACATTTCGGATGCGATGACTGCAAAGCCCATCAGCTCCCCGTTTCCCCTGTGCCAGTTGCCGGTGCGCGCGACCGGGCGGGTCTGCAAGCTGAAGGGCGATTCCGAATTCTGCCAGCGGGTTCGCGAGATGGGTTTCGGCGAATCGACCTATGTGACCAAGGTTTCGGGCAACCGCACGATCCTCTGCCAGGTGAACGGCACCCGGATCGCCCTCAGTCACGGTGCGGCGAGCCAGATCCTTGTCGAGCGGACGGGCTCCCGCTGAGGGAGAGGGAGGACCCATGGCGGCGCTGGTAAAGCTGTCCGAGCTCCCGGTCGGCGCGTCCGCCACGGTCCGCAGCTTCCCGAAGAACGGATCCGCGACGGTCCGGCTCCGCGAGATGGGGCTCCTTGTTGGCACCCCGATCACCCTCGTCCGGTGCGCGCCGTTCGGCGACCCGATCGAGATCAAGGTGCGCGGCTACCACCTGACCCTGCGCAAGAGCGAGGCAGCCGATGTGATCGTGGAGCCCGCGCAGCCATGACCGCCGCATCCAAGGCGCCCATCTATGCGCTCGTGGGCAATCCCAACTGCGGCAAGAGCACGCTTTTCAACGCCCTCACGGGCCTCAAGCAGAAGGTCGGCAACTATCCGGGCGTCACCGTCGAGAAAAAGATCGGCACCTCGTATTCGCAGCATGGCCAGCCGATAACGGTGATCGACCTGCCGGGGGCCTATTCCCTGGCGGCGCGCTCCCCGGACGAGGCGGTCACGCGCGACGTCCTGCTCGGACGGCGGGCGGACACGCCCCAGCCGGACCGGATCCTCTGCATCGTCGACGCGACCAACCTCGAGCGGAATCTCTACCTCGTGCACCAGGTGCTCGATCTCGGAAGGCCCGTCATCGTGGTGCTCAACATGATGGATCTCGCGGTCCAGTCCGGCCTTGTGATCCGCGCCGCGCGCCTGGAGCAGATGCTGGGGATCCCGGTCATCCCGTGCGAGGCGGTGAACGGCAGGGGGCTTATCGAGCTCAGGCTTGCGATGAGCAGGCCCGACCCGCCGCTCTCGCGCCACGCCTGGAACATTCCGGCAGCCATAGCCTCCGCGGTCGCGGAGCTCCAGGCATCGCTTGTCGCCAACGGCGGGAAGGCCCCGCTGATCGCGCGGGCCGAGGCGCTTCTCCTCCTCACGGACCAGGATTCCGTGCGGGTGTCGGGTTCGGCGCCGCTCGACCGGCGCACCGAGGAGATCCTCCGCACCTGGCAGAAGCGCTGGGAGGCCGAGGGCATGGACTGGGCCGGCACCCTCGTGAACTCCCGATACGACGTGATCGGCCAACTGGCCTCCGAGGTGGTCCAGGCCGCGCACGGCTCGGCGCCGACCACGAGCGACCGGATTGACGCCGTCGTCACCCATCCCGTCTGGGGCTGGATCGTGCTCGCGGGGGTGATGACGCTCCTCTTTGTCAGCATCTTCTCCTTCGCCCAGGCCCCGATGGACTGGATCGGGGGCCGCACCACGGCGCTGGCGAACTGGACCAAGACGGTCATGCCCGAGGGGGACCTGCGCAACCTGCTCACGGACGGCGTCATAGGAGGCGTGGGAACCATCATCACCTTTCTGCCCCAGATCCTCATCCTCTTCTTTTTCATCGGCCTGTTGGAGGACACCGGCTACATGGCGCGCGCCGCCTTCATCATGGACCGGCTCATGAGCCGGGTGGGGCTGAACGGGAAGTCCTTCATCCCGCTCCTGAGCTCCTATGCGTGTGCGATCCCCGGGATCATGGCCACGCGCACGATCGAGGACCCGAAGGACCGCCTCGTGACCATCCTGGTCTCGCCGCTCATGAGCTGCTCGGCCCGGCTTCCGGTATACCTCCTGATGATCGCGGCCCTGCTTCCCGGCACCGGGGTTTCCCTGGCGGCCAAGGTCGGCATCATGGTGCTCATGTACGCGCTCGGCACCTTCGGCGCTTTCGGGTTCGCCTGGCTCTTCAAGCGGACGCTCCTGAAGGGCAAGCCGCCGCTCATGATCATGGAGCTGCCTCCCTACCGGCTTCCCCGGGTCCGCGATGTCGTGATGCACATGGTGGAGCGCGCGGGGCTTTTCCTGAAGCGGGCCGGAACCGTGATCCTCGGCATCAGCATCGTCCTCTGGTTCCTCGCGGCCTACCCGAAGGCGCCCGCGGGGGCGACGGACACGCAGCAATTGGCGCAAAGCTTCGCCGGAAGGGCGGGGCACCTGATCGAGCCGGTCATCAGGCCCCTTGGCTTCGACTGGCAGATCGGCATCGGCCTCATCAGCTCCTTCGCCGCCCGGGAGGTCTTCGTCAGCACGATGGGCGTCGTTTTCAACGCGGAGTCGGACGCCGAGAACACGAAGCCGCTCCAGCATGCCCTGGCGGCCGCGAAATGGCCGGACGGCCGCCTGCTCTTCACCCCGCTCGTCTGCTTCACCCTCATGATCTTCTATGTGTTTGCGATGCAGTGCATGAGCACGATCGCGGTCGTGCGGCGCGAAACGAACACCTGGCGCTGGCCCCTCTTCCAAACCGCCTACATGACTGGCGCCGCCTGGATTATTTCGTTTATTGTGTACCAGACAGGCACCGCCCTTGGCTTCTAGCCCTCCGATGTCCCCCGAATTCCAGACGTTGTCAGCCCTTGCGATCGTGGCCGCGGCCGCGGTCTGGCTCGTCCTGCGTTCGGTTTCAAAGTCGAGAAGGCCCGGGTGCGGCGGAGATTGCGGTTGCCCCTCCGGGGACCTGAAGGCCAAGGTTCGGGGCCGGGACGCGGCTGCCAGGATGCGCAGCTGACCCTGCCGAGCCGGCAGGGTGGGCCGCTCCCGGCGACGCAACGCCCAACCGACGACCCTGAAGACCCGCCGATGTCCATGCTCGTGCTCCACGACCCCCGGTGTGCGGATTACGCCGCGCTCGGGCATCCTGAGAGGCCGGAAAGGGTGACGTTCACGGCGGAGTACCTGCGCGAGACCTATCCCGGATGGGAGTGGAGGGCGTTGTTCGACCCGGTCCCCGACGAGACCCTTCTCCTGGCGCACACGCCCGCCCACCTGGCCCGGCTTGAGGTTCAGAGCGATTTCGATGCGGACACGCGATCCCTCCCCGACATCGGTCTGCATGCCCGGCGCTCGGTGGCGGCTGCGCTCCACGCCACCCGCCATGCGCACGACACCGGCCTCCCCGCGTTTTCGCTCATGCGTCCGCCCGGGCACCATGCGACCTCGAGCCAGGCCATGGGCTTCTGCTACCTGAACCAGGTTGCGGTCGCCGCGCTTTCGGCGCGCAGGGACTTTGACATCGGGCGAATCGCGGTCTGGGACTTTGACGCCCACCACGGCAACGGAACCGAGGCGATCCTCCTCGGCAAGGAGGGATTCCTCGTGTGCTCCGTCCACCAGTCGCCCGGGTATCCGGGCACGGGCCTCCACGACCTCGGCAACGTCCGCAACTGGCCGATCGCCCCGGACACGCCCCGGGAGCTCCACATGGATGCGCTGCGCGCGTCCCTCGACGCGATCATCGGGTTCAGGCCCGAACTGCTCCTGGTTTCGGCGGGCTTTGACGCCTACGTCGGCGACCCGATCACGGAGATGACGCTCGAGGCGGAGGATTTCGGGTCCCTCGGGCGCTGGCTCCAGCACACCGGGATTCCCGCGGCGGCGATCCTGGAGGGGGGCTACAGCGCCGATCTCCCGGAGCTTGTCGGGGAATTCCTTGAGGCGTGGTCCGAGTGATGGGGGCGCGGGGCCCCGCGCCCCTGCGTCCCCTGCGATATTGCAAGCCCGCCGGCGGCGCCCGATATTGCCCGCAAGCGCCGTCCCCAACCCGCCCGGTCCCCGCCTCCGATCAAAAATGGGGCGGGCCGCGCCAAGCGACCCCTCCCATGGCTGAAAAATCCCACGTTTCGTCAATCGTTCGCGCTGCGGCCTTCGCCGCAGCGTTTCTCCTTGGAGCCGTCTCGGCGCCGGCCGCGGCGACCGGGCCCCTTCCCCGCGGCGCCGCCAGCCTGGACTCGGGTTGGCGTTTCCGCTTGGGAGACGAGCCGGGGGCGGCGCAGCCCGGCTTTGACGATTCCGCCTGGCGCGTTCTCGACCTCCCGCACGACTGGAGCATCGAGGGTCCGTTCACCGCTCCGCCCGAGGGCGACAGCAACGGGGGGTTCTTCATGCACGGGATCGGCTGGTATCGGAAAAGCTTCGCGCTTCCTGCAACCTCCGGAGGCAAGGTCGTGGCCGAGTTCGACGGCGTCTACATGAACAGCGACGTCTGGATCAACGGGCACTTCCTCGGCCGCCGGCCCTACGGATTCATCGGATTCCGGTACGACCTGACGGAGTACCTGAAGACGGACGGCACGGCCAACGTCCTCGCGGTGCGGGTCGACGACTCGCTTGAGCCCTCGCTTCGCTGGTATGCGGGTTCGGGGATCTACAGGCACGTGCGCCTCATCACGACCCCCTACACCCATTTCCGCCTCGACGGGGGGGTCAGCATCACGACGCCCGAGATCACGGCCGCGGCCGCGGTGGTCGAGGCCCGGTACATCGTCGATGCGAATTTCTTCTCCGAGGAGGAGCACCAGGCCTGGCTCAAGGATCCCTGGAAGGTCGCGGCGTCCAAACGCAGCCTCGTCCTGCGCAGCGCGGTCCTGGCCCCGGACGGCTCGCTGGCCGCCTCCGCCGAGTCGACCCTCGAGCTCGAGGACCTGCACGCGGGCTGGCGGGCGTCCCAGCGGATCACGGTCGCGTCGCCGCGCCTCTGGTCCGACGCGACGCCGGCGCTTTACCGGCTGCGGAGCACGCTCCTCATGGACGGGGCCGTCCTTGACGAGACGACCACGACCTTCGGGATCCGCAGGCTCGAGTTCGACCCCGACCGAGGGCTCCTCGTGAACGGCCGGCCCACAAAGCTGAAGGGGGTCTGCCTCCACCAGGACGCGGGCTCGTTCGGGAACGCCGTCCCTTCGGCCGTCTGGGCCTGGCGGCTCAGCCGACTGAAGGAGGCGGGCTGCAACGCCGTCCGCACGAGCCATCACCCGTTCGCGCCGGAGTTCTACGACCTGTGCGACGAGATGGGCCTCTACGTCTTCGACGAGGCGTTTGACGAGTGGACGCGGGGATGGCCCTACAACTTCACCGAGAACCCGCGCGGCAAGGCCGAGTTCGGATACCATTACTATTTCAGCCAGTGGCACGAGACCGACCTGCGGGCCATGCTGCGCAGGGACCGCAACCATCCGTGCGTGGTGCTCTACAGCATCGGAAACGAGATCCCCAACCAGCTCGACCCCGACGGGGCCGCGATCGCGCGCCAGCTGGTCGCCATCTGCCACGAGGAGGATCCCACCCGTCCCGCGACGAGCGCCTGCGACCAGTCCCACGCGGCGACCCGCAACGGATTCATGGACGCGCTCGACCTTGCGGGCTACAACTACGTGGACCGCCTTTACGGGGACCAGATGTACGCGCCCGAGCGCGCGCGGTTTCCGCACCGCCTCTGCCTCGGCACCGAGACCGCGCACAGCGTGCGGAACTGGCTCGGGGTGCGCGACGCGGACTATGTGATTGGGGAGTTCATCTGGACCGGGATCGACTATCTCGGCGAATCCAAGCTTCCGCGCCGCGGTTCGGAGTCGGGCCTCCTCGACCTCGCGGGGGGCGCAAAGCCGCAGTTCTACCAGTTCGCCGCCTACTGGCGCGACGATCCGGTGCTCGAGCTCTCGGTGCTGACCGGCGCAAAGCCCGAGTTTGAATGGCGCCCCGAAGTTTCGGTCGAGAAGTGGAATTGGCCGGCCGGCTCGACCGCCACGGTCCGCGCCGCCACCAATTGCGACGAGGTCGAGCTGATCCTGAACGGACGCTCCCAGGGACGCCACGCCGTCTCCCGAAACCTGTACTCGAGCGACTGGTCCGTGGCGTTTGCGCCGGGCGAGCTCGCCGCGGTCGGATACCGCGCGGGGAAGGCGGTCGCCCATTTCGCGCTGAGGACGGCCGGGGACCCAAGGCGCCTCGTGATCACTCCGCTCACCGCTCCGTTCTCGAGCGATGCTGCGCTCTATGAGATCACGGTCGTCGACGCGGGAGGCGTGAGGGTGATGGATGCGACTCCGACCGTGACCGTGGGCGTGGGGGGCGCGGGGCGCCTGATCGGACTCGACAGCGGCGACTTGGGCTTCGGAGGGGTGTTCAAGACGAACGCGCGTGAGGCGTACCAGGGCAGGCTTCTGGCGACGGTCTGGGGGGGCGCCGGCAGGCTCTCTGCCGAGGCCCCGGGATTGTCTCCCGCGGCGCTTGACCTGGATGCGGCGAAAAGGGGCGCTCAGTGACGCGCCCCAGCCGAGGGACCCCGCGCCGCGCGGGAGGTCTGATTTGACCCCCCGCGGGCGACTTGTTCTATTGCCCGGCATTAACTCCCGGTCCCGCCCCCTTGTCCTGGCCTGTCTCGCTCTGCTCGCCCCGGTTTCCGCCCGGGCCACCAATCCGATCGTCACGGACATCTTCACGGCCGACCCCGAGGCGCGGGTCTTCGGCGACACGCTCTACGTCTACACGTCCCACGACCTTCCGGGGGCCACCTACTGGGACATGGTCGACTGGCGCCTGCTTTCGACGACCGACCTGTCCCATTGGGTGGATCACGGGGCGATCTTCAGCCTGAAGGGATTCGCGTGGGCGAAGCGTTGGGCGTGGGCTCCGGACTGCGTGAACGCGAACGGGAAATACTACCTGTTCCTGCCCGTCGACAGGACGAAGATAGGCGTGGCGGTCGGCGATGCGCCGACGGGTCCCTTCAAGGATGCGATTGGAGCGCCGCTGCTCGACAACAGCGCGATGCCGGAGGCCGGCCCCGAGCCGATCGATCCGGCGGTGCTGGTCGACGATGACGGGCAGTCCTACCTCTATTTCGGCTGCCGCAATGCGAGGGTCGTCAAGCTCGATGCCTCGCTCACCCGCTTTGCCGGACCCATCAGCACGGTCCGGCTCCTCGATCCGCAGGGCAGGCCGATCCCGGTCGCCGGCCCGGGCGCGAATCCCGTCCTGCCCGAGGGCTACGGCGAGGCCCCGTTCATGTTCAAGCGGGCGGGCCGGTACTATTTCATCTACTCGAACGGATGGGCTCCGGAGTCGACGCAGGTGTACGCGATCGGCAGTTCGCCGATGGGTCCGTTCACCTATGCGGGAAAGCTGATGGAGCACGCCGCCAGCGTGACCCAGCACGGCTCGGTGGTGGAGTTCCACGGCAAGTGGTACGTCTTCTACCACACGAGCGAGCTGTCGAACGGGAACAGTTTCCGCCGCTCGGTGTGCGTCGACCTGCTCACCTTCAATCCCGACGGCACGATCAGGACGGTCACGCCGACGAAGGCCGGGCCGGCGCCGATCGGGCAGGGCTCGTGACATGAGCCGCCCATCCTGAAGCGGAGAAGCACCCCATGAGATTGCGGCCCTCGATCCTCCTGGCGACCGGCCTGCTCGCCGCGCTGGCGGTTCCGGCCCCGCTGTCCGCGGACCGGAGCACGGGAACCCTGGACGTCTACTGGGTGGATTCCGAGGGCGGGGGGTCGACGCTCCTCGTGACCCCCGCGGGGGAATCCGTCCTGATCGACTCGGGATTCCCGGCGGTGGCCGGGCGGATCGTAAAGGCGGCGAGGGAATGCGGCCTGAAATCGATCGATTTCGCGATCGTGACGCATTTCCACATCGATCATTTCGGCGGCGTCCCGGTGATCGCCCCCGAAATCCCGATAGGGCAGCTCTGGGACAACGGGATCCCCGACGCGGATCCCGATCACAATCCGGACCTCGGGTTCTGGCGCGCCGTCAGTGCGCCGTACCGAAAGCTCGCGATTGCGCACCACCAGGTGAGCCCCGGGGAACTGGTGCCGCTCCGCCAGCGCCCGGAGTCGCCGAGGCTGTCGATGCGCTGCCTCGGGTCCAGGCAGAGGTTTGTCGATGCGCCGGCCGGCGCGCCGGAGAATCCGCTCACCTCGCAGGTGACGCAGCACGAGACCGACACGACGGACAACGCCAACAGCAATGTGTGGGTCGTCGATTTCGGCCCGTTCCGGATGTTCGACGGCGGCGACCTGACCTGGAACATGGAGGGCAGGCTCGTCACGCCGGTGAACCGCGTCGGCCAGGTGGATGTCTACCAGGTCGATCACCACGGCCTCGGGCTCAGCAACAACCCCGTCCTGATCCACAGCCTCGCCCCGACGGTGGCGGTCATGAACAACGGTCCGACGAAGGGCACGGCGCGGACGACACTCGAGGGCCTGAGGTCCTCCCCCGGCATCCAGGCCATTTACCAGGTTCACAGGAATGTCCGCCCCGGCGAGGCGGCGAACAACACCGCCGATGAGTTCATCGCGAACACGGCCGCGGATTCAAAGAGCTGCCCGGGCAACCTGATCAAGATGGCGGTGGCGCCCGACGGAAAGAGCTACACGATCACGATTCCAGCCAGGGGCCTCTCCCGGACCTTCCAGACCCGCCTGGACAAGCCGGGCGCCTGACCGGGCACGGGCGGGGCGCCGCAGTCCGGTCGGTCGCGCCCTTTTTGGCCCCTCTTTTAAGAATCGCCCTGGTTGTCCGGGCAATCCACGCTCGCTCCGATTGCGATGATTTCCCGTTTCCTGCCGCACCCGGTCCGCCGCCTCCTCGGCGTCAAGACACAACACCCTCGGATTTCGGGGTTTATGCTGATCGACCAGCCTGGGCAGATCCAGCCGCTCCTCGAGGCCATCGACCGGTCAAGCGAGGTCGTGATGGATACCGAGGCGGACAACATGTACCGCTTCCGGGTCCGAATTTGCCTGCTCCAGTTCTATGTGAGCGGCCAGGTGTACCTCGTGGACGCCCTCGCCCCGATCGATTTCGAGCCGCTGTGGCGCAGGCTCGCCAAGAAACACCTCGTGATGCACGGGAGCGACTTTGACCTGCGTCTCCTGAACGATTTCTGCAATTTCAGGGCCAAGAGCCTGTTCGACACGATGCTGGCCGCCCAGCTGCTTGGCCGGTCCCGGATCGGCCTTGCCTCGCTGATCGAGGACAACTTCGGCGTGAAGCTCGACAAGGACGGCCAGAAGGCCAATTGGTCGCGGCGCCCGATTACCCAGAAGCTGCTCGACTACGCGGCGCTCGACGTATGGTACCTGCCGGCGCTTCGCGACATCCTCGCCCGCGAACTCAAGAGGCTCGGCCGGACGGAATGGATGGAGCAGCAGTGCCAGGCCCAGATCGATGCCGGCACCACCGGCTTCTCGCCGCCGGACGAGAACGACTGGCGGATCGGGAAGTCGGAGCGCCTCCGCGCGAAGGGCCAGGGCGTCCTCCATTCGGTCTGGCATTGGCGCCAGGAGCAGGCCCAGAAGCTGGACACGCCGCCGTTCAAGGTCTGCTCGAACGAGCTTCTTGTGCGCCTCGCGTTCGCGGCGGACGAGGGCCGGACGGCCGATCAGATCCTCTCGGAGGTGAACCTCGGCAAGCGCCATGCGCGGCTGATCGGCTCGCTCTCGGCGGCGGTGCGCGCCGGAATCGAGAAGGATCCGCGCACGCTTCCGCGCCGTCCCGGCCGCGATCCGAACCACACGCCGCTCACCCAGGCCGAGATAGCCCTCCTTGACCGGATCAAGGAGGACCGGGACAAGATCGCGGCCAAGATTTCAATCGAGGCGACGCTGATAGCGAACCGGTCCCAGCTTTCTCAGATCGCGCGCACGCCCCACAAGCTGGGCGAGATTCTCTTGCCCTGGCAGGCCTCCCTGCTCGCCGAGGCTCCCTCGCTCAAAGTGTGAACGCCAACATCGCCCGGCATCTGGAAAGGATGTCCGCCGCGCAGCCCGGAGCGATGGCGCTCAAAGTCCCGCGGGGACGCACGGCCGGGGGCGAGATCGACTACCTCGCCCTGAGCTTTGCCGAGCTCCAGGCGGAGACCGATGGCTGGTGCGCCCGCCTCGGTGCGAAGGGCGTCGGACGCGGCGACCGGGTGCTCGTCATGGTGAGGCCCGGTCTCCCGCTGATCGCCGTCGTGTTTGCGCTCTTCAAGGTGGGGGCCGTCCCGGTCGTCATCGATCCCGGGTATGGGCTTCGGCAATTTTCTGTCCTGCGTCCGCCGGTCCCGGCCGCGCGCCCTCGTGGGGATCCCGCTCGCCCAGATCCTGTCGCGGGTGTTCCGGCCCGCGTTCCGGAGCGTCGAGGTCCGGGTTCCCGTGAGCGGCTCCCACACGGCCCGGGTTCGCGTGGCGGGCGGTCCCGCGGCCGGCGCGGCGACGGCCGAGGCGGGCGACCTGGCCGCGATCCTCTTCACCTCCGGATCGACCGGCGCCCCCAAGGGCGTATGCTACGAGCACGGCATGTTCGAGGCACAGGTCGGCATCATTCGCGAGACCTACGGCATCGAAGCCGGAGAGATCGACCTCCCGCTGCTTCCCATATTTGCGCTCTTCAATCCGGCGCTCGGGATGACGAGCGTCATCCCGGAGATTGACCCCCGTTATCCGGCCAGGGCGGACCCGGCGAAGATCGTGCAGGCCATTCGCCAGGAGGGCGTCACGAATTCATTCGGATCCCCGACGCTCTGGCGGAAGGTCGCCGGGTACTGCAGGGAGCGCGGGATCGAGCTGCCGAGCCTGCGGCGGGTTCTCTGCGCAGGGGCGCCGGTTCCGGCGGATCTCTGGGAGGCATCGCGCTCGTTTCTGAAAGGCGGGCGCCTGCACAGCCCGTACGGGGCCACCGAGGCGCTGCCCGTGAGCACGGTGTCCGCCGACGAGGTCGATGCGGGCTCGACCCGGGGCGCCTGCGTCGGCCGCCCCGTCTCGGGCATGGAGGTGAGGATCATTCCCCTTTCGGACCAGCCGGTCACGGCCCTCGAAGGCGTGCTTCCGAGCGGCTCCGTCGGCGAAATCATCGTCCGGGGACCGGTCGTCACCCGCGAATACGACGGCCTGCCGGAGGAGACCCGGGCCGCCAAGATTCCCGACCCGTCGAGGCCGGGCTCGGTCTGGCACCGGATGGGGGACTGCGGGACGCTCGACGAGGGCGGGCGGCTGTGGTTTCTCGGCCGGAAGGCGGAGCGCGTCCAGGGACCGGACGGAACGATGTACACGGAGCCCTGCGAGCAGGTTTTCCGGGTTCACCCACGCGCGCGGCGGTGCGCGCTCATCGGCCTCGGCCGGGAGCCCGCGCTCGTGGTCGAGACCCGGGTGCGGGGAAGCGGCGAGGCGGCGGAGTTGGCGGCCGCGCTCAGGGCCCTGGCGCAAGCCCAGCCCCATACCTCCGCCATCAAGGTGTTTTTCTTCCGCGAGCGCTTTCCGGTCGACGTGCGCCACAATGCCAAGATCCACAGGCTGGCGCTCGCGAGGTGGGCCGCAAGGGCCCGCGCCTTTAGGGTCGCCTGAAGGCGCCCCTTTCGTGGTAGCCTCCGCCCCGCGTGAATGCGGCTGATGCCTTGAATCCCTGCCGAGGCCCCGTCCTGGTCACGGGGGGAACCGGGTTTTTGGGGCGCAGGATCGTCGACCGCCTCCTGCTTCAGGGCCGCCCCGTCACCGTGGCCGCCCGGAGGCCGGCCTCGGACCTCGAGGCCCGGGGGGTCAGGTTCATCCGGGTCGCGCTCGAGGATGCGGCGGGCGTCCGGGCGGCGTGCGCGGGGATGGAGGCGGTGTACCATGTCGCCGCGAAGGTGGGCGTGTGGGGCGCTTCCTCCGAATTCTTCAGGGCCAATGTGCTGGGCACGCGGGCGGTGATCGACGGCTGCAGGGCGGGCGGGGTCCGGAGGCTCGTCTACACGAGCACCCCGAGCGTCGTCTACAACGGCCGCGACCTGGCGGGCGCCGACGAGAGGCTGCCCCTGGTGAGCCGCTGCCCGAGCCCGTACCCGCTTTCGAAGGCCCGGGCCGAGGCCGAGGTGGCCGCGGCGCACGGCGCCGTGCTCGGCACCGTCTCCCTGAGACCCCACCTGATCTGGGGCCCCGGCGATCCCCACCTGGTTCCCCGGATCCTGGCCCGGGCGCGCGCGGGGCGCCTGAGGATCGTCGGCGAGGGAAGGAACCGGGTCGACATGGTGCACGTCGAGAACGCCGCGGACGCCCACGTTGCGGCGGAAGCGGCCCTTGCCGCCGGCAGCCCGTCCGTGGGCGGGCGCGCCTTCTTCATCACGAACGGCGAGCCGGTGGTCCTGTGGGACTGGATCAATGCGTTGCTTATTGCGCTCGGCTTGCCCCGGGTCACCCGGCGGATACCGCTCTGGGCCGCTTCGGCGGCCGGGCTCGCATGCGAGGCTGCGTGGAGCGTGCTCCCGGTCCGGACCGAGCCCCCGATGACCCGGTTCGTGGCCGCGGAGCTGGCGAAGGACCACTGGTTCGACATCTCGGCCGCCCGCCGGGACCTCGGCTACACGCCCCGGATCGGCATGGCCCGGGGGACGAGCGAGCTGGTCGACTGGCTCCGGGCAGGGGCCGCGGTCCCTCCGGGCTGAACGCTCCCTCAGGCTCCCCGCGGGCCCGGGGCGCGCTGGCGGACGGCCTCGAAGAGCGTGATCAGCGCGGCCATCGCGACGTTCAGGGAATCGGCCTGCCCCGCCATGGGGATCCGGACGGCCAGGTCGGAGTTCGTGAGCCAGAACTCGCTCAGTCCGTACTGCTCGCTGCCCATGATGATCGCAAGCGGACCGCGGAGGTCCGCGTCGGAGTAGACCCGCTCCGCGGAGGGCGTCGTGGCGACGGTCCGGATCCCCCGTTCCCTGAGCCATGCAAGAACCCTTGCGCCGTCCTCGACGACGCAGGGGACCGAGAAAAGTACGCCCGTCGAGGCGCGCACGACGTTCGGGTTGAAGAGGTCGGTCACCGGGTCGCAGACGACGAGCGCGTCGCAGCCGGCCGCGTCGGCGCTTCTGAGGATGGTGCCTAGGTTCCCGGGTTTCTCGATCGCTTCGACGACGAGGATGAAGGGGTTGTCGGGGAACGCGATGTCGGCGAGCGTCCGGCGCCACTGGGGCGCAACGGCCAGGATCCCGTCCGGGCGCTCCCGGTAGGCCACCTTGGCGAAGGCGTCCTTGGACAATTCGAAGAGCTTGGCCCCGGCGGCCTCCGCCTCCGCGATCAGGGCGGGCTCGTTCTCCCCCAGGAACCAGTCCCTTGAGAAATACAGCTCGTCCAGGCGCACCTTCTTCTCCAGCGCGCGGCGGACCTCGCGGTAGCCCTCGACCAGGAACGCGCGCTCCTCGTCGCGGGGCCGGCGGTCCCGCAGCCGCACGAGGCGCTTCAGCCGCGGGTTCTGAAGGCTGGTGATTATCTCGACGGGCATCGCCCTATTTGAATTGTAGTGGGGTTCCGTGTCGAAAAAGAAAAAATTCAACGACAAGCCGTTCGGCTACCGCCAGGAGATCGAGCTGTCGATCTCGACGCTGACGAACCTGGGGCTCGGACTTGGCCGCGTGCCGCTGGAGGGCGCCGATGCGGACCGCAAATGGGTGGTCATGGTGGCTTTCGCGCTCCCGGGCGAGCGGGTCCGGGCGAGGGTCTATCGCAACCACGCGAACTATTCCGAGGCCGACCTGGTGGAGGTGCTCGTGCCGTCGCCCCACCGGATCGAGGCCAAATGCCCGCTGTTTGGCCGCTGCGGGGGGTGCCAGTACCAGAACCTCCGCTATGACGAGCAGCTCGATTGGAAGCGCCGGCAGGTTGCCGAGCTGGTCGAGCACATGGCGGGGATCACGCTCGAGGTCTCACCGGTTGTGCCCTCGCCGCGGCCGTTCGGTTACCGCTCGAAGATAACGCCTCACTTCAACGCGGCGAAGGAGGGCAGGGAGATGGCCATCGGCTTCCTGCGCCAGGGCAGCCGCTTTGACATCGTCGACGTCGCGCGCTGCGAGATCGCGACCGAGGCGATCAACGAGAGGCTCGGGACGGCGCGGGCCGAGATCCTGCGCCAGGCGGGGGAGTCCGGGTTTGAGCGGGGCTCGACGCTTCTCATCCGAGACGCCGGAGGCGTCGTGACGACCGGCTACGAGGACCGCGTGACCGAGGAGGTGCCCCTGGGCGGCGGGGGGACGCTCCGGCTGGGCTTCCTTGCCCGCGACTTTTTCCAGAACAACCCGTTCATTCTTCCGAGATTCGCGGCGTACGTCCGCGACCAGGCCCGTTCGACCGGGGCTAGGTTCCTCGTCGACGCCTACTGCGGAAGCGGGCTCTTCGCGCTCGCTTCCGCGGGCGCATTCGAGCGGGTTGCGGGTGTCGAGGTGAGCGAATCCTCGGTTGCGTTTGCCCGGGAGAACGCGGCTGCGAACGCGATCACGAATGCCGCGTTCACCGCGGGGGACGCCTCCTCGATCTTCTCGGGGCTCGATTTCCCGCCCGACGACACTTCGGTCGTCATCGATCCCCCGAGGAAGGGATGCGACGAGGCGTTCCTCGCGCAGCTCTTCGCCTTCCGGCCGCGCTCGGTCGTCTACGTGAGCTGCGACCCGGCGACCCAGATGAGGGACTTGAAGGGATTTCTGGAGGCCGGGTACCGTGCGCAGGCGGTGCAGCCCTTCGACCTCTTTCCGCAGACCCGCCACCTGGAATGCGTGATCACGCTCGTGCGGGGGAATTCGGCCGCATCCGCAGGACGCTAGGCCGATCGCCCCGGGCAATGGCGCCCCGGGGCGGACCGCGGGTCGCGCGCGGATGGAGGGTGACCCGGGATCCGGAAGGGGGAGCGAACGGCCCCTTTTTGCCCGTTCCGTGCCGTCACTTCCCGCCGGGAAGCGGGGCTTCGGCTCCGCAGCGCCAGACGGTGACATCCTCAATCGATCCGATCTGGGCCCAAGTCCCCGGGAGCTTTCTCAGGACCTCCTTTTCATGGGGCCAAAGAACCGCGAAAAGCCCGTGGCCGCCGGCGCGCGCCGACGCACGGACCCGGTCGGCGATGGCGGGGCTCAGCTCCTCCTCGCGCAGCAGCGTGAAGCCCGTGTAATAGTAGAGCGCCCCGCTGGCCTGCGAGACGACGAGGACCGAGTCCGCGGGGACGTGGGTCTCAAGCCAGTCCGCGACCCTCCCGTACTTCCTTTCCCCGCTGCCGATCCAGCGCGCCTCGCGGAGCGGGTTCGTCTGGCTCGCCTCGACGCCCAGGGCGGCGACGAGCACAAGCGCGGGAACGAGCCACCTCCGCGCGCCGCCGGAAGGCCCGCCCCCCTTCTCGAACAGGTGCCGAAGCGCCCCCAGCCCGGCCACGATCAGCGCCGGCGCGGCGGGAAGGACAAACCTGAGGAACCACCACTGCTCGCGGGTCCAGCGGTAGGCGCAGTAGAATGCGAGAAAGGACGCGGCCCACGACACGAGCATCCATGCGATGCGGCCACCGGCCCTCCCAAGGGCGAGGGCAAAGGGTGCCGCGAGGACGATCGGACTGAGCAGGAGGGGCAGCCACCGCGCGTAGAAGACGAGCGTCGCCGGAATCAGCCCCGCGTGAAATTCGTGGCCGATGGCGCCGTAGCCGCTTTCCAGGACCTGTCCATAGGCGGCATGGTTGATCGCCATCCAGGCGGCGAGCCCGGGCAGCGCCCCGAGCGCCGCGAGGCCGAGGCGCGCCGGCGAACAACCGAGGGCGAACAGCACGGGGATGGCGACCAGGAAGTTGGTGGGCCTTACGAGGAAGCCGACCGCGATGCACACCCCGCAGGCGAAGGCCCAGCCGCTCCGCCCCCGGCTCTTGAGCGCCGCCACGACTGCGGCCGTGGCCCACGCCGTGGCGGGCACGTCGCTCAGCGCCTGAAGCGACGTGTAGAGATAGAGCGGGCTGGCGGCCAGGACCGCGGCCCCCGCGAGGGCCCACGAAGCCGGGAAGGCCGCACAGGCGTCCGAGGGCAAACATGAGGGCGAGCCCCGCCAGCGAATGGAGGATGAGGATCACGTCGCCCGCCCGCTCCCATCCGACCAGGCGGGCCGCCGGGACGAGGAGGAGCGGGAGTCCGGGAGGGTAGGTGGGGACCAGCTGCGCGGCGCCCGCGGGCCTGAAGCCCAGGGGAACGTAGAGGAACGGGACCTCCTGCGCGGGAATCCCCGCGAGGGTGCGCATCGGCGTATGGATCCGGCCCTGCGCAAACAGGCGGGCCTCGTTGAAGTACCCCGAATTGTCCGAGCCCCCGGGAACGGCGCCGATCAGGGCCCAAAGGAGCGCCGCATAGGCGAGGATCCCCGCTCCCAGCGCCAACCGGGTTCCTCGGGAAGTCGATGCGGGCTCGGAATCAGGCACGGCGCGCGTTCCTAGTAGGTGTCGGCCAGCGAGCGGCGACGGATCGACTTTCGCAGCATCTCCGAGGTCACGCGGGCCTTGAAGTCGACCTCGACCTCCTTCGCCTCCCCCGGGAAAAGGTCGAAGAAATTGTCGCTGCAGGTGAAGGTCTGCCCCGCGAAATCGAATTCGAACTTGTGCTGGTAGACGGGGGACGTGAAGCGGACGACGGCAAAGCGGGGCGCCTTCACCTTGATCGAGACCTTCACCTTCGCCGTGGGAAGGTCCATGAAGCGGGGGAGGGTGAGGAGCGCCGAATCCTCGCTCACCCTGCGGCGGCCGATGTCGAGGGCCACCCTGACGTAGATCCGGTCGCGGCCGAACTTCTCAAGGAGCTTTGCCAGGTCCAGCGTCTTGTGCCGGGCGCTCTGCATCGGGCGCAGCACGATCCCCCTGCGCCCGCTCAGGAGCACGCGGCCGTCCAGGTGGAGCACGTCCCAGCGCACGACACCCCGGGTGGGGCGCGGGCCGTCGTAGCTCGTGTGGATGTGGACCCTGCGAACGGTCGACTTCCGGTAGTTGTTGATCCCGAAGATCTCGTCCCCGGGCACGTGGGCGCTCACGACCGCGGGCGCAAAGAATCGGCGCGCTGCGTGGTGGAGCGCCCTCCAGCGGCCGGTGTATTCGATCGAGCTCCACGAGGCCACGGGCCAGCAGTCGTTCAACTGCCAGTAGAGCGCCCCCATGCAGCGCGGCATGTTGCGCCGGTAGTGGGCCACCCCGGTCTCGACGCAGTGGACCTGGTTGAGCTGCGAAAGGTAGATGAGCGCCTCCTGGTCCTTCGGGAAACGGTACCGGCGGGAGACATAGTCCAAGATGACCTGGTTGCCGACCCGGTTCTTCTGGTGGTCCTCCATCACTGAGCCGAACATGTTGCCCTCGCTGGCCGGGCAGAACGTCGCCTGGGTCGGGACCGAGTTGTAGCTCTGCATCCCGAACTCGGACGCGAACCGGAAGCTCCATTTCTCATAGTCCTTCACCGGATTGCGCCCGTGCCACACGTCCCAGAAGTGGGTGTCGCCGCGGGCCTCGCCGGCCGGGTGGTCCGTCTCGTGGTTTCCGCGCCACGGCGACGACGGCCAGTACGGGGTCGCGGGCCCCAGCCGCGCGACGACGGAGGGGAGCGCCTTGTGGAAGAGGCGGTCGTAGTCGTTTCGGATCCGCTTCTTCTTTGGATCCAGGAGGTCGTGGGCGTTGATGCTCGAAACCTCGTTGTTTCCGCACCAGAGCGCGAGGCAGGCCCTGTGGCGCAGGCGCCGCACCTGGTGCTCGGCCTCGTCGATCGAGCTCCTGATGAACCGCGCGTCCCCCGGGTAGAGCGTGCAGGCAAACATGAAGTCCTGCCAGACGAGGAGCCCCAATTCGTCGCACAGGTCGTAGAAATCCTCCGATTCGTAGATGCCGCCGCCCCAGACGCGGACCATGTTCATGTGGGCCGCCGCGGCCGCCTCCAGGTCGCGGGCGTACGCGCCGCGCGAAAGGCAGGCGGCAAAGCAGTCGGCCGGGATCCAGTTGGCCCCCTTTGCGAAGATCGGCCTGCCGTTCACCGCGAACCGGAACGACGTGCCCCATTTGTCCGGGTGCTGCTCGAGGGCGACGGTCCTCAGTCCGATCCGGCGCGACCAGGTGCCGACCCTGGCGCCGTCCGAGCCCATGACGTCGACCTCGAGGTCGTACAGCGGCTGCTCCCCCTGTCCGTTCGGCCACCACAGGCTCGGCTCGCGGATCGTGATCGCCGGACCCTCCCCGGAGGAGATCGCCCGGGCCCCGAGCCTGATCCGCCAGGCGCACGACGAGCCCGGGTCGGGCCTCGCCAGCTCGTGGGAGAGGGAGAGGGTCACGCTTCCGTCCTTCGCATGAGCCTGGGTCACATCGACCCCTGCCAGGCGGTTCCGGCTCCAGGCCTCGAGACGGATGCCGCGCCAGATGCCGGCGGTGACAAACCGCGGACCCCAGTCCCAGCCGAACTGGCACTGCTCCTTGCGGATCACCGTGCAGCGCCCGACCGGGTCATTGATGTCCCTCGGCGCGTGGGATTTCCGGTGGGTGCGGATGTAGCGTGTCGCGCTCGCGAACCGGATGGAAATCGCGTTCGGACCCGGGCGCAGGAGCGGCTTCACGTCCCAGCGGAAGCCGATGAACATGTTCTCGGTGCGCGCGACCAGGCGGCCGTTCACCCGGACGGTCGCAAGGGTGTCGAGGCCGTCGGCGACCAATTCGAGCGCATCCTCCGCCAGGAGGCCGGCGTCGACCTCGAAGTGGGCCGCGTATTCCCAGTCCCGCTCGTCAATCCACTGGAGCCCGGCCTCGTTCGTCGCCCAGTAGGGGTCTGGGATCGCGCCCGCCCGCAGAAGGTCCGTGTGGACGCACCCGGGCACCGTCGCCGGGAGCCAGCGCGCGCCGGAAGCGTCCCGGAATCGCCACGAGGCTTGGGCCAGGTCAAGGGCTCTCATTCGGGGTCGGGCCTACTTGACGCCAAGGGCGCCGGTGACCCAACCGGAGATCGCGTCGTACTGTTCGGCGGTATAGCTGTGGCCGAGTTCGAGGGTGAGGCCGAGCGTCTTCGGCGCGGTGATGAGGTTGTAGGCCGCGTAGGCGGCCGTCGGCGGGCACGTCTCGTCGTTGTAGCCCCAGTTATAGTAGCCGGGCACGCGCACGCGCTTTGCGAAGTTCACCGTGTCGTAATAGGTGGCCGTCGCGATCTTTGCGGGCGTCGCCTGCAGGGACGGCGTGCCGTCCGGGTTCGGCATGAACGGATGGGGCCAGCCGCCGGCGCGGCCGTGAAGCTCCGAGGACACGTCGCAGAACGCGGGATGCGTTGCGCTCAGGCCCGTCACCCGGGGGTCGAGGCCCGCCGTCACGATCGAGAGCTGGCCTCCCTGGCTTGCGCCCATGACGATCAACCGCTTCCCGTCCCAATTCGGGAGCGACGTCAGGAAGTCGTTCGACCGGATGCAGCTCAGGTATACGCGCCTGTAGTAATAGTGGTCGCGGTCGTCGAAGTTGAAGAGCCAGTAGCCGTTGAGCGCCCCCGCGCCGAGCACGTCGTAGACGTCCTTGGGCATGTTCACCGGAATTCCGTGGATGCCGATCTCGAGCACGATCACGCCCTTTGCGGCCAGCTCGGGGTCGCCGAAGTAGGGCCGTACCCCCGCTCCCGGGACCTTGAGGACCGCCGGGTAATGGCCGCTCGCGCGCGGCTCGCAGAGGATTCCGAAGATCCGGGCCGGCACCTGGCCCTTGCCGATCGTGCGGAAGCTCACGTGGTAGACGTCGACCGTCGAGGTGCAGGCGTCGGGCATCAGGGTCATCCGGGCGTCGAGCGGGATCTTCCCGAGCTCGGCCTTGCCCGCGGCCCAGAACGCGTCGAAATCGGCGGGCTCGACCTGCGTGGCCTTGATCTCCTCCGGGGCGAACGCGGCCGTGGCCAGCCCGCGGTAGCTGTGTCCGGCCACCTCCGTGGTCACGATGCAGCGCAGGAACCCGGGGATGGTCATCGTCCCGCCGTCGATCGTGAGCCCCGAGAGGGGGAGCGGCACCGTTTTCTTTTCGCCCGGGAACAGGTCCGGCCCGACGCTGTAGGTCACCTGGACATTGTCGACCGGCTCGCTGTCCGCCGTCACGGAGACGGCAAAATGGACGGGCTCGCCCAGCTTGTAGGTCCAGTCCCGGTGGTCCGGCGCCACGATGACCTTCAGGGTCGCCGCCCGCAGGGTCGCGCCCGGCGGCACGGGCGAGATGGGCGGGCCTCCCGCCTGCGGCACGGGATCGGCGGCCGCCGCGCCGAAACCGGCGAAGCAGGCGAGGAGAACAAGGGACGGGAGGCGTGCGATTCTCATGGGGGGTCTGGTTCTTGGGTCCGGCAGGTACGCCGAAGGGTCGGGGATACCCCTCGCTTGGGAGAGGGGCGAAAACCGGCGTCCGCGAGGTTTTCCACGGTCCTCATTTTTTGGCAAGGCTTACCCGACCCCGTCCGGCGGCGGACCGGCCCCGAAATGGGGCCGCTCCCCGGGATGCGCCCGCCTTACTCCGGAGCGCCGCCGGTGACGACCGTCCCGCCGGTGACGCTCGCCTTCTCAAGGATCGCCTTCGTGATCTTCTCGGCGAGCTCGGGCTTTTCGCGGATGGTCTGCTTGGCCGCGTCGCGGCCCTGGCCCACGAGTTCGCCGAGGTAGGTGATCCACGATCCCTTCTTCTCGAGGACCTTCTGCTCAAGGCCCAGGTCGAGGAGCGAGCCGGATGCGGAGATGCCCTCGTCGTACATGATGTCAAATTCCACCTCGGTGAACGGCGGCGCGACCTTGTTCTTCACCACCTTGATCTTGGTGCGGTTGCCGATGACCTTGCCCTCGGGCGTCTTGATCTGGTCCTTGCGCCGGATGTCGATGCGGATCGACGAGAAGAACTTCAGCGCGCGGCCGCCCGACGTCGTTTCGGGATTTCCGAACATCACGCCGATCTTCTCGCGGATCTGGTTCGTGAAGATGCACACGCACTGGGTCTTGCTGACCACGCTCGTCAGTCGGCGCATGGCCTGCGACATCAGGCGGGCCTGGCTTCCCATGGTCATGTCCCCCATCTGGCCGTCGAGCTCGGCCTTGGTGATCAGCGCCGCGACCGAGTCGAGGACGATCACATCGATGCTGTTGGAGCGGATGAGCGTCTCCATGATGTTGAGCGCGTCCTCCCCGCTGTCGGGCTGCGACACAAGGAGGTCGTCGAGCTTAACGCCGACCACGCGGGCGTATTTCGGATCGAGCGCGTGCTCGACGTCGATGAACGCGGCGAGGCCCCCCTTCTTCTGGGCCTCGGCGATCACGCTGAGGCAGAACGTGGTCTTTCCCGAGGACTCCGGCCCGTAGATTTCCACAATTCGCCCCTTGGGAAGGCCTCCAACCCCGAGGGCCAGGTCGATCGCGAGCGAGCCCGTCGACAGCGTCTCAACCTTCATCTTGGCGTTGCTGCCGAGGCGCATGATGGAGCCTTCGCCGAACTCCTTGGTGATGGCGGAGAGTGCGAGCTCGATATTCTTCTCGCGAACGTGGGCGCCGGCAGGTGCGGCGGGTTTGGGGGGAGTGGCTTTGGACATGGCTGGGAGGGGAGCCCTTGTTGACGCATTCATTTTGAGCGGGAGCGATTCAAAAATCCCTCATTTTCCCATATTTTTCGGCCGAAGGGAGCGGCCGGAGGAGCCGGAGCGCAAAACAGCCCTGCCGGGTCACCTCGCCGAGGACCCGCACGGTCCTCGCGCCGCCAAGCTCCGCCGGGCGATGCGAAAAGAGGATCACGGCTCCGCCGCGCCTTCCGCACCGCGAGACGATCCGCCGGGAGCCGTTTGCGATCGTGTCGCACACGATCCGGTCGGGAAGACGCAGACTGGGCCGTGAGCATTGCAGCGCCAGCTTTCGTGTGAAGAGGACGACGGCGATCGGGGCAATGGGGGACGCGGATCGGGACACGGCGGGCGGCGGGATCCGGAGCCAGCCCGGAGGGCGGCGCCAAGTCAATACAGTAATAAGACATGTCCAAGATGGTCCATCTATCGGCTTGCCGGCCCGGCGGCCGCGGGGGACGGCGGGTTGCGTATTGGCGCATCTGGGCCGATACTCATCCCCGATGAATTTCGGCGAATGGCAGGAACTCAAACCCGAGGCTGCGGCCCGTGAGGTCCTCCGCAGGGCGGACGCGCATCTAACTGCGTCCCAACGCCATTCATCGATAGCGGTGCTTTCGGACGAGGCGGCGCTGACGGCGGCGTTTGCCGCGTCGCCGCGGGAAGGTCCGCTCAGGGGCGTCCCCTACCTGCTGAAGGACCTGTTTGACGTGCCCGGGATGCCGACCTTTGCCGGATCCTCCTTTCTTCCCGAGGTTCGGCCGGCTCGCGCCGAGAGCTCGCGAATCGTTCAGGATTTGGCCGCGGCGGGCGCCGTCCTTGCCGGCAAGAGCCATCTCTTTGAATTCGCCTGGGGCCTGACCGGCGAGAACGCCCATTATGGGGATTGCGAGCGTCCGGGCTCTCCGGGACGGACCTCGGGCGGGTCGAGCAGCGGTTCGGCGGTTGCGGTCGCCGCGGATATCGTCCCGTTTGCGATCGGCACCGACACCGGCGGGTCGATCCGTGTTCCGGCCGCCTTCTGCGGGATCTATGGATACCGGGGCGTGCCGGGCGATCCCAGGATTTCGGACGGGGTACCCCTGGCCCCAAGCTTCGACTCCGTCGGCTGGTTCACCCGCTCCGCCGGCGACATGCGCACGGCGTGCGGGGCGCTCGTCGGTCTGAAGGCCGGCGGCAGGCCCCCCCGCGGATGCTACCTCGAGATGCCCGGGCTCGATCCGGACGTCGCCGAGGCGTGCCGCGCCGCCGCGGCCCCGCTCACCGGGCCCGATGACGGGTCGCCGCGCCGCGAGCTTCTCGCCGCGTTCAGTCCCGCGGCCGAGGTCTATGGGGTCCTGGCGGGCCTCGAAAGCTGGAGAATCCACAAGAAATGGGCGGAGCGGTACCGGGCGAGGTACGGTCCGCTCGTCCTCGACCGCCTTGAGCGCGCGCGCGCGGTTTCACCGGCGCAGGTGGCTGCGGTTGAACCGAGCCATGAGACGCTCAAGCGCGCCTGGGCCCGTTTCTTCCAAGCCTATGATTTCCTGGTCATGCCCGCGACCCCGTGCGCCGCGCCCCTGAAGGCCGAGCTCACGGCCGCCAACCGGCTCCGCCTCCTCGGGCTCACGGCCCCGGCCAGCCTCGCCGGTCTGCCGGTTCTGACCCTGCCCGTTGCGCTTGCCTCGGGGCTCTCATCAGGGCTGCAGGTCGTCTTCAGCCAGCCGCAGAGCCCGGTCCTGTCCTGGGTGCTCGATGCCTGCTGTCACTCGTCGGCCTGATTCAGGAAGATCAGGCTGAGCCCCATGAAGGCGAACATCCGGAAGGCCGCGTCCTGGCCGTTCCATATCCTGGACTGCCACATCAGGAACCATTCGCCGCCGACGGTCATGAAGGCGAAGTACCATTGGACGAGGCCCGCCGTAAGCCCGAGCGACGCCAGCCCCTTGGCCTTCCTCCATTCGGCGGAGGGCGCGCCGCGGGCCCTCCAGAGCCTGAGGGTCCCCGCACCGATGACCAGGCAACAGAGCGCCTCCCACGCGATAATGCTGGCGTAGAAGGCCTTGTGGAGGATGGGGGCCTGGATCGCCCGGTACATTCCCGCGTTTCCGGGGAAGGTCGTGTCCATGCTGAGGACATGCCGCACGAACTGGTAGTTTGAGTTGGGATCGGTGGTGTTGTTGAACACGACGACGAGGAGGAACACGGACGAAAGGGCCGTGATCGCGATCTTGCAGAGTCTCAGTTGCATCGGGCTGGGTTTCCTTTGGGGGCGGCGTGTTTCCAGTCGTTTGGGCGCGCTAGCGCAGCTCGTCATAGTCCGGGGGGCGCGCGTCGCGGATGTTCTCCCCGTCGACCAGCCTGCGCCTTGAACCGGGCCTGCTCAGGAATTCGCTGAAGGACCGGGAGGGAAAGACGACGAGGTGGGCGGGCGCGCCCTCGGCCACCCGGCCCATCCCCGGGGCGCCGACGATGTCGGCGGCCGCGGAGGTGACCACGGCGACCGATTCCGCAAGCCGGGAATCGAGGTGCGCAAGGCGCAGGCTCTGGATGTAGACCTCGGCCGCGTCATAGTCGCCGTAGGCGTGAAATGCGTCCCTGACATTGTCGCTCGCGCAGGCCACCGGAACCCCCGCGTCGAGGAGATCATGGATCAGGGTGAGTCCCCGCCACTGGGGCGTCCGGGGGAACTGCGCCCCGCGCCGGTCCTGGAGGTAAAGGTTGCACAGGGGAAGCGAGATCACGCGGATGCCCGCCTCCCTCACGAGGGCGACGGTCGACCTCTGGCGCTCGGTCTCCTGGACCGAGAGGCTGCAGCAATGCCCGCAGACAACCGGGTTTGGGAACCGGTTTCGGAGCACGGCCTCGGCCAGGGTCCGCAGAACCTCCTCCTTCGGGTTTCCGTTCTCGTCGACGTGCAGGTCGATCCCCACGCCCCGGTCCCTGGCAATGGCGAGAAGCCGGTCGAACTGTCCGGGGAGCTCGGACGACATCGGCGACCAGCCCCCGAGTGCGCATGCCCCGTACTTCAGGGCCAGGTCGGCGATCGCGTCCCCCTCCGCCCCGGAATAGTTTGCCACGCCGGTGAGCGGCACCGTCTGGAGCTCTATCCGGCCCCGCCACGCCTCGCGCAGCTCCTGCATCGTCGCGTGGTTGACCTCGCCCCATGGTAGCCAGGTGTCGACATGGGTGCGGACAACCCTCGTCCCGTGCTCCCAGGCGCAGTGGAGCGCGAAGCCCGCCCTGCGCAGCAGGTCCGCCCTCGTCCAGTTTTCCTTGTCCCTTGCGAGGGTCTCGAGGGCCTCGAGGAACCGGCCGCTGCGATTGGGGGCGCGGTCCCAGGTGTGGGTCTTGTCGAGGTGGACATGGGCGTCCACAAACCCCGGAAACACGAAGGCGCCGTCGAGGTCGAGGGCTTCGCCCACCCCGGCCGCGGGCGCCACCTCGTCGGAACGCCGGAGGGTGGCGATCTTCGCGCCCACGATCTCAATGTCGCAGAGCACGGAAGGCTCCGCCGCGTCCGGCGCGGGGCTGGCGATCGAAGGGGGTAGCACTGCGGCGGGCACGCGGGCCCTTATTAGACGGAGCATGCCGGGTTGTGGGGGCTGTAGGCAGCACGCTATGTGCCACACAAGGGAAGCCGCAAGACTCCATGGGGTTGCGTCCGCCCCCAAATGGAAGGCGCGGCTTGCGGCGGCAGCGCCGATGGCAACATTCTTGCTTCCCTCGGATGATGGATTCCCAAATCTCGGCTTTGAAATCGGAACTGCGCGCGCTTGTCGGAGCGGCGGACTTCATTGGCGGCGGGGAGTCCCTGGAGACCCTGTCGAAGGACTACTACTGGTATTCGCCCGTGCTCAAGCGCCAGCTGGACGACAAGCAGGCCGACATGGCCGTCCGCCCGGGCAGCATGGAGGAGCTCCGGGCCGTGGTGGCGGCCTGCTGGCGCGCCCGCGTTCCCGTCGTGGCGAGGGGCGCCGGGACGGGCAACTACGGCCAGTGCGTGCCCCTCCACGGGGGCGTCGTCGTCGATTTCTCGCGCCTGGACCGGATCCTCTCGCTCGAAGCGGGCGTGGCGCGGGTCGAGGCCGGGGCAAGGCTCGGCACGATCGAGGGCGAGGCCCGCATGGCGGGATGGGAGCTGCGCTGCATGCCGTCGACCTGGATGAAGTCCACGATGGGCGGATTCCTCTGCGGCGGCTCCGGCGGCATCGGCTCGATCACGTGGGGCGGCATCAACGCCCCGGGCAATGTGAAATCGGTCACGATGATGACCTGCGAGGAGAACCCCCGGCTCGTCCGCCTCGAGGAGGCGGAAAGCCTCAAGGCGCTCCACACGTACGGAACGACCGGGCTCATGGTGGAGGTCGAGATGCGGCTGGCCCCGAAGGATCGACTATGAGCAGCTGATCCTGAGCTCCCCCGGCTGGGACACGCTGCTCGACTGGACCCATGAAGCCGCGAGGCGACTCGAGTGGCGCAAGCGGCTCGTCACCCAGTTCGAAGGTCCCATTGCGTCCTATTTCAAACCCCTCGCCAAGTACCTGAGGGCGGGCGAATCGGTCTCGTTCATTCTGGTCGACAGGGCTCAGGCGGAGGCGGTCGTCGCCGACGCGTCCAGGGCGGGCATCGGGTGCGTGTTCCGAAAGCCGCTCTCGGATCCCCCGAGGCCGCCGTTCATCACGGACTACACGTGGAATCACACGACGCTCTGGGCGATCAAGGCGGATCCTGCGCTCACCTACCTCCAAGCGGGCTTCGGGCCCAATTTCCGCCAGCAGTTCGCCGAGCTTAGAAGGCGGTTCCCTGGCGAGATCCTGCTCCACCTCGAGTGGACCGCGGGCAACGCGAAGATGATGCGCGGCAATTCGGTCGCGAACAACGCCGAGGCGATCGTCGTCGGCGGCATCCCCCTCCTCTTCTTCAAGTCCGAGGAGCGGCTCGGCGAGATCCTGCGCTGCTGCGAGGAGATCGGGGTCTTCATCGCGAACCCGCACACCTTCGTCCTCGAGGACGGCGGCCGCCACCCGAACATTGCCGACAAGCGCGCCTTCAAGGCGCAAACCGACCCGGCCGCGCTCCTCAATCCCGGAAAGATGAAGACCTATCCCGTGAATCCCTTTGTCGGCGAGCCCGTCGCCCCATGAGGCAGGAGGCGCCACTGCCCATCGTTGAACTAAGGGACGTCGACAAGCGCTACGGCGACGGGCCGCTGATCCTGGAAAAGATCAGCTTTTCGGCGGAGCGCGGCGATTTCATCTCGCTCATCGGCCCGAGCGGGTGCGGAAAGTCGACGATCCTCAAGCTGATCTCGGGCCTGAGCCCGATCACGGGCGGAAGGATCGTCGTCGACGGGATGGAGCCCGCGAACGCGGTCGAGAAGCTCGCCTTTGTGTTTCAGGAGCCGACGCTGCTGCCCTGGCGGACCGTGGCCCAGAATGTCGAGGTGCCGATGAGGCTTCATGGGTCGGACTCCAAGCTGCGAAGCCAGGTCGTCAGGAAGTCCCTCTCGCTCGTCGGCCTGACCGACCGGATGGACTACTACCCGCGCCAGCTCTCCGGGGGCCAGAAGATGAGGGTCTCGATCGCCCGGGCGCTCAGCGTCTCGCCGAGAATCCTCCTGCTTGACGAGCCCTTCGGCGCCCTGGACGAGATGACCCGCGACCACCTGAACGAGGAGCTCCTGGCGATCCGCCAGGAGCTCGCGTGGACCGCATTCTTCGTGACCCATTCCGTCTCGGAGGCGGTGTTCCTGTCGAACCGGATCATCATCCTTTCGTCCAACCCCGGCAGGGTGAACAGCGAGATCCGCGTCGAGTTTCCCTATCCGAGGACCGAGGAAACGCGGGAATCCCCCGAGTTCCAGAGGCGGGTTGCGGAGGTGTCGAAGATCCTGCGCTCGGTCGAGCGCCTCCATTCATGAGCGCGCAGTATTCCAGGGGGGGATTCCCCGCGCTCGCCCGCAGGCTCCTGCCGTTCGCAACCGGCGCCGGCATGGTTGTGGCGTGGTCCGCCGTGTGCCTGAGCCTGAGCGCCGACCAGCGGTTCCTCCTTCCCTCCCCGCGCGAGGTCCTGCATGCCTTTGTGGAAAAGGGGCCCACGCTCTGGGCCGCCGCGATCAACACGGGCGGGGGGGCGCTCCTCGGATTCGGTCTCGCCGTCTGCCTCAGCTTTGTGTTCGCGCTGCTGCTCTCCCTTTCGTCGCTCGTCCGGGCAAGCTTCTACCCGTACCTCATGATCCTGCAGATGACGCCGATCATCGTGATCGCCCCGATCCTCATCCTGTGGGTCGGCCCCGGCCTCAGGAGCGTCGTCATCATCACGTTCCTGATCTGTTTCTTCCCCATGGTCGTCAACACGACCCAGGGCCTCATCTCGACGGACCGGAACCTCGTCGCCTTCTTCAAGATGTGCAAGGCGACGAAATGGCAGGAGATCCTGCTCCTGCGCGTCCCGGCGGCGCTCCCGTATTTCTTCACCGGCCTCAGGATCGCGGCGACCCTCGCCCCCATCGGGGCGATCGTCGGCGACTACATCGCAGGCAACAGCGCGGGAGGGCAGGGCGGCCTCGGATTCCTGACGATCATCTACAGCTCGCAGTTCCAGATGGGGGCGCTTTTCGCGACGGCGGCCGTGGGTTGCCTGCTGGGGTTCATCTTCGTGGCCGGGGTGATCGCGCTCAGCTGGCTCGCGCTCCACAAATGGCACGATTCCTTCAGCCAGGCCGACACGTGATGAAGCCGCGCGGCGCCCTTCGGCGAACCCTTGTCCTGATTTCGGCGGCCTTTGCAGCGGCCGTGGCCGGATGCTCGAGGCCGGCCCCGGCCAGCCTGCCTGAGGAAGGAGCGGCCGCTCCGCTCCCCAGGATCCGCTTCAAGACCGACTGGTATCCCCAGGCTGAACACGGCGGCTTTTACCAGGCACAGGCGAAGGGCTTCTACAGGGACGCGGGAATCGACGTGGACATCATGCCGGGGGGGCCGGGGGTCCTCGTGTGGCAGCTCATGATGGCCGGACAGTGCGACATCGGGGTGTACCGCAGCGATGACATCGCCGTCTTTGTATCCCGGGGTCTGCCGCTCGTGGTGGTCGGCGCCTACATGGAGCAGGACCCCCAGGCGATTCTCGTCCACGAGGAGAGCCCGGTAAGGACCTTCGCCGACCTGAACGGGCGCACGATCATGGGCGTTCCCGGCTCCACCTGGATCGATTACCTCAAGACCCACTATCATATCGATTTTCAGCTCATCCCCTCGAATTTCGGCATCGCCCAGTTCATGGCCGACAAGAATTTCATCCAGCAGTGCTTTGTGACCAATGAGCCCTATTTTGTCCGCAAGAACGGGGGCCACCCGAGGACGCTCCTGATGTCCGACTCGGGATTCAGGCCCTACCGGGTGCTCTTCACAACCCGGGCCTACCTCCGGGGACACGAGCCCGAGGTGCGCGCGTTTGTCGGGGCCTCGATCCGCGGCTGGACCGATTTCATGAACGGCGATCCAACGCCAGGCAAGACCTTGATAGCCAAGGCAAACCCAAACATGACCAATGAATTCATGGATTATTCGATCCAGGCCATGCGCGACCGGAACATCGTCGCAGGAAAGCCGGAAAACGGCGACAGGATCGGCCTGATGACCCGCAAGCGATTGGAGGAACAGGTGAACGACCTCGTTCAACTAAAGCTCATTCCGCAATTGATCCCGGTCGATAATTTTGTTCGATTCGACCTCATGCCGGCAGACCTCCAGTCGGGGGCCCGATAGGGAAATGGATAGCGTTCATTATCGGTGGATTAACAGGGTCGGGCGGTGGCAGGATGCGAGGCATCGGGGTATGCAGGGATCGCATGCACCGAACACTACAAACCAGAGAAATTCATGCACCTACCAACCAGGCAGCTCGTAAGAAAGGGTCCGGCATTCATTGGCATTGTCTTCGCGCTCAGCGCAGGGCTCCACGGCCAATCCTCCACCCCACCGCCCGCCGTTCCGCCGAGTACCTCTTCGTCCTCCCCAACGACGTCCTCCGTGTCGGACGAGAAGGTGACGCAGCTGGAGAAGTACACGGTCAGCGATGTCCCGATCACCGAGCAGATTCTCCCGACCGTCCGTCCGATCGGCAGCGTCTACGGCGACGACACCGACATCCTCGACATTCCGCGCTCGGTCTCGAGCGTGAACGCCGCGTGGATGGAGGACCGCCAGGTGAAGAACGCGATGGACTTCGGGCAATTCTCGCCGGGCGTCTATTCGTCGGCGAACTACGGCATCCCGGGTGTACCCCAGATCCGCGGTGACGAGGCCCAGATCTACGTGGACGGCCAGCTGATGCCGTTCTCCCGCAACAGCACGTCCCTTTCGTTCAACGGCGTCGAGGCCATGGACATCGTCAAGGGCCCGGGCACGGCGGTCTACGGCCCGCAGGGAAACGGGCCGGGCGGCTACGTGAACTTCGTTTCGAAGCAGCCGTATTTCGACCAGGACCACATCGATTTCTCGGCGACGCTCGGCACGTGGACGAGCGGGCACTCCTACGGGGATCCCCAGTACACCCTCGATTTCGGCGGACCGATCACCGACAAGCTCGCTTACCGCGTCAGCTACAACGCCCGCTACGGTGACGAGTACTATGTGGGCGCCAAGGACGAGACCCAGGACGTCTATGTGGCGATGACCTACCGCGCGACCCATTCGCTCAAGTTCGAATGGTGGGCGCAGGGATTCGCCGATCGCACCAATGAGATCAACGGCGCGAACCGGGTGACCCAGAACCTGATCTGGAACGGCTCCTACATCGCCGGCCCGACGATCCCCGGCACCTCGGGCTACGCCTACGACACCTACCTTCCCTCGGATCCGCCCCCAAGCTTCACCAACTACCCCTCGGGGTTGGACGGAGCCTACCAGATCGTCGATCCGGCCCAAGCCCATACGGTCAAACTTCCGGCCTACGATGCGCTGGTCGGCCCCGACGACACCGCCCGCTCGAAGCTCTTCCAGTCCCAGCTGAAGACGACCTACGACATCAACTCGACCTCGAGCATCGTCAACACGGCCTACTATGCTTTGGAGCACTCGAACAAGTTCGAGACCTACGGCTACGACGAGTGGGTGCCGAGGAACCTGGATCTCCAGGACCGCACGGAGTACCACGCCGAATTCGACATGGGACCGGTGGTGAACTCCATCATCACCGGCGTCGACTACCGCTTCCAGTACATCCGCTCGGGCGACGACTACACGATGGAGCCGTTCACGTACTACGACCTGAGCCAGCCGCTGAACAACATCTTCTACCCCGGCTACTACATCCAAAATGAGACCTGGGGCTCCGGTCTCCAGGTGCCCGGGCACCCCGGCTATTCCTACGGCGAGATGCAGGACACGACCCTCAGCGACCTCGCGGGATTCCTCCAGGACAATGTGAAGCTGACGAAGGCCTTCTCGGCCATCCTTGGTTTCCGTGAGGACGTGATCAACGCCAACACCGCCAACCCTCCGCTGGTCGTGGCCGGTGAGAACCCCAACAATCCCCAGGGCATCTACCCCTATCCCTTCGCGACCTACAACGGGTACTATTCGCTTCCGACCCCGGTCTACCTGGATCGCGGAGCCCTGTACCATTACGACGCGTCAAAGGTGGATCCGTCCTATTTCCTGAGCCTCATCTACAAGCTGTCGGAAACCCAGTCGATCTACGTCACCTATGACAGGGTGGACGCGGTCCGCGGCCAGACGAACTTTGGCGGCGTTGACGACGGCTACGAGGGCGTCGCGCAGCTCAAGCAGGATCTTTCCACGGCGAGTACGCTCTACGAGACGGGCTACAAGGGCAGCTTCCTCAACAACACCCTCTATTTCGGGGCCGCGCTCTACCAGCAGTACAAGATCGAGCCCCAGCTAAAGGGCAATCCCCCGGACAAGATCAAGACCAACGGCATCGAGCTCGACGCCGTGTACCAGCCCACCAAGCAGCTCTCGATCAACGCCAACCTGACCTATCAGGACGCGACGGCCTACGGCTCGTTCTTCGAGGAGACCGGCAACTACCTGGACGCGTACGCGACCACGACCGCCGTGGACGGGACCTACGGGACGGGCCTCGGGGCCGTCAACTACGGCGCCTTCCAGAATCCTCCCTACGCCTACACGCCGCCGAGCGGAAAGATCCGCGCTCCCGGAGTGCCGGCGCTGATCGGCAACCTTTTCGTCGAGTATAAGTTCAGCCACGGGTTCGGCGTCGGCGCCGGCCCGAACTTCATCGGCCACCAGAATGCGGACGACGAGGGCCTTCTCCACATCCCGAGCGAGTACGAGATCGACGGATACATCACCTACACCCCCAGCAGGAGGTGGGATGTCCGGCTGAACATCACCAATCTCACCAGCAACCGCGTCCTCGACCCGATCGACGTGAGCTTTGCCGGCAATGACACGATCTTCGTGCGTCCGCCGATCTCGGCGACCTTGACGCTAAGGCTTCACTACTGAGAGGCAGGCCGCCAGGGCGGCGCGGATGAAGCGCGGGCACCCGGTACGGGGCCCGCGCTTTTGCAGTCCGCTGATGCCGCGATAATTGCTAAATCGTTAGCGATTGTAAACGCGTGGCACGAGGGGTGCTAGTTTTTCATAACCTAAAGCTAATATAACCTATAAGACATGCTCCCAACCACCAAGAAAGCCGCGCTGACCGGCGCGGCGCTGTTCTGCATTGCCTGCCTGCCTCGCCCAAACCTGCGGGCCCAGTCCTCGACGCCTCCGCCGGCGGCGCCGGCTCCGACAACCTCCTCAAGCTCGTCTTCGGACTCCGTTGAGAACCAGAAGGCGACCCGCCTCGAGAAATACACGGTCAGCGACGTTCCGATCACCGAACAGATCCTCCCGACGGTCCGCCCGATCGGGGACGTGATGGGCGACGACACCAGCATCCTCGACATCCCGCGTTCGGTCTCGAGCGTGAACGCGGCGTGGATGGAGGACCGCATGGTCAAGAACGCGATGGACTTCGGGCAGTTCTCCCCCGGCGTCTATTCGGCCGCGCAGTACGGCATCCCGGCGGTGCCCTTCATTCGCGGCGACCTGAGCCAGGTCTATGTCGACGGCCAGATCGCGATGTTCTCTCGCAACAGCACGCCCCCGAGCTTCAACGGCGTCGAGGCGATGGACATCGTCAAAGGCCCGGGCTCCGCGGTCTACGGACCCCAGGGCGAAGGGGCGGGCGGCTACGTCGATTTCGTGATGAAGCAACCCTACTTCGACTCGTTCCACGGCGAGATCGATGCGACGCTGGGTTATTGGACCCCGGGACACAGCTACTCGAACCCCGAGGTCACGCTGGATTTCGGGGGGCCCCTGAGCGACAAGTTCGCCTACCGGGTGAGCTACCTCGAGCGGTGGGGCGACGGATACTACGAGAACCTCCACAACTCCACCCAGGACCTGTTTGCCTCGGCCGAATACAGGATGAGCAAGAACCTGAAGTTCGAGGGCTGGTTCCAGATGTATTCCGACCGGACGAACGAGAACACCGGCGTCAACCGCGTGACCCAGCAGTTCATCGACCACGGGACCTATGTGACGGGACCCGCGTCGCCCGTGACCACGGGAAACAATGCGTATTTTGGCTATGACATCGCGCCGGTGGGGGCCACGCCCGGGACCTACGGCGTCAACGCCGACGGATCGTATTCCACCGTCAATACGGCGACGGCCGGCACAACGGACCTGGCGAGGACCGCGGCGCTGATCGGGCCCGATGACACGGCGCGCTCGAAGCTTTTCCAGTCGCAGCTCAAGACGACGCTCGACCTGACAACCGACTCGTTCCTCGTCAACCGCTCCATGTTCTCGCTCGGGAGGTCGGACAAGTTCGAGACGTACGGGTACGACGAGTACGTGCCCCGCGACCAGGAGATCCAAGACCGCCTTGAGTATCACAACGACTTCAACATCGGGTCGGTGGAGAACCACCTGATCGTCGGGGCCGATTTCCGCTACTCGTGGCTCATCTCCTACCAGGACTTCACGACCGAGCCGTTCTCGTATTACGACCTCTCCCAGTCCGCCAGCCAGATTTTCTACCCGGGCTATTACTACGAGGGCAAGACCTGGGGCGGCGGCGCCTCGGTCCCCGGGGCGCCCGGCTTCAGCGCCAACGCGAGCGACCCGGACGAGGGGGCGCCCTCGGGCGACCAGTGGTCCTACATCTACGACACGGCGGTGTTCGCGCAGGACGTGATCAACATCACGAAGCGGTTCTCGATAACGCCCGGTTACCGGTTCGACCACATCGACGCGACCGACGCCACGCCGCCGGTGATCGAGGACGGCTACTACGCCTACTATACCTACTATCCCCTGGCGACGCCGATCTACATCCCGAGGGGTCAGTCGAGCCCGCTCTACGTGAACGAGAATGGCGTCAACCACTCGACGTACATGGGCTACGACGTCAGCGGGGAGAAGAACGACCAGTCGTATTTCCTGAGCCTCGGCTTCAAGCTGACCGACACGACGTCCCTCTACGCGACGTACGACCGCGCGGATGCGATCCTCGGAACGTCGAACTTCGGAGGCCTCGATGTCAGCGCCACGGCCGCGAATTTTTCGCAGGCGCTGCAGCAGTCGTTGTCGGCCGTCAGCACGCTCTATGAGACGGGCGTCAAGTCGAGCTTCCTGAACAATACGCTTTATGTTGGGGCCGCGCTATTCCAGCAGACAAAGCTGGGAGTCCAGATCGGCGGGACCGCCGACAAGATCAAGGATGAGGGCATCGAGCTCGACGCCGTGTACCAGCCCTCAAAAACCTGGTCGTTCAACGGAAACTTCACGTACCAGGATGCGACGATCTATGGGGATTACTTCTTCCAGGAGACCGGCAACTACCTGGACAGCTACAACCCGGACTACATCGTTGACGGGCAGCCGGGCACCGGAGTCGGCTCCCCGAATTTCACCGGATACCAGCCGCCCACCGGCAAGATGCGCGCCCCGGGCATTCCCCAGATCCAGGCCAACCTGTTTGCCGTGTACAAGAATCCGATGGGCTGGGGCGTCGGCATCGGCCCCCAGATCCAGGGGCGCCAGTATGCCAACGACCAGGAGACGCTCCACATTCCGACCGAGGCCGAATGGGACGGCTATGTCTTCTATGGAACGAAGGTCTGGGACGTGCGCGTCAACATCAAGAACCTCCTGAACCAGAGGATCCTTGATCCAATCGACGTGAGCTTCGCCGGAAACGACACGATCTACGTCCGGCCGCCGATCACGGCGTCCATCACCTTCCGGTACCACTTCTGATCGGCAAGTGGCCGGCGGGGCCGTCAAGAAACAGGGGTCCCCCAAAAGGGCCCCCTTTTTTGACCCATTCCGGGGAGGGCGGGTCGTAGCGACGCCGACGGCCCCCGTCCGCGCCCGGGCTCAGCCCTTCCCCGCGGCGACGAATGTGACCAGCTGGTCCAGCTGGCGATCCGTGTAGCGGGGATGCGGCTCCATGGCCGCGCAGGGAACGAGCGATTTCGGGTCCCTAACATACTTTTCGAAGAACGCCTTGTCATAGGACGCATACGCCGCGATGACCTCGAAGGGCCTGCCTGCCTTCGTCCCGCCGAAACTGCCGCCCGGCCCCGGGTGGCAGCTTGCGCAGGAGTTAACCCAGATCTCGCGCCCGGCCTGGGCCTCGGGGCCGGGCGAAGCCCATCTGCCCGAATACGCGCCCCTGAAGCGTTCGGCGAACGAGGCCACTTCTATCGCGCTGACGCCCCAGGGCTTCTTGTGCTCGATATCGGGGAATGCGGCCGCAGACGGGACCAAGTCCGACGAGACGGTCACCGCGTAGGGCCCCGGGTTGAACTTGAGTCCGGGCGGCGGCCAGTCGCCCGGTCCCTTACCGTCGATTTCGAGGACGAGAAAGGGGCGGTATTTCGCGATGAAATCAGCGGTGAAGACGGCCGCATACCCGTCGCCGCAGGTCGCCAGGAGGGTGTCCGCCCCGCCGGCGACGGGCAACGCCTTCCACAGGTCCGAGAGGAAGACGACGGTGACAACCTGCGGGCCCTTTACGAATTCCCCGTCGAGCCGGAGCTGGGTCGTGGGCAGCGAGCGGAGGTCCGCCCAGGAGGCATACCGGGTCTCTCCGGCAGGGACCCCGGCCAGCCTGCCGGTCAGGGCAAGGTCGTAGGGCGACGTCCTCTGGCCGCGGAGCTCCAGGGCCCCGGCGCCTGCCGAGCCTGCGAGGAATAGCGCCGACATGAGGGCGGCCGCGCACACGGGTCTCATTGGACCGGACCCCTAGCACAAAAGATGCCCGTAGGGCGAGTACTGCGCAGTTGCGGGCGCCCGGGCCGCGCCCCAATGTATCGCAGGAATGAAGCTCCTCCGATCAGGGACCCTGTCCGCCCTTGCCTGTGCGGCCCTCGTTTGCGGCGGCTGCTCCCGGCACGGTGCGTCCGCCAACGCGGCGGCCGGTCCGTTCAAGATCACCGTGCAGCTCGACTGGGTTGCCGAGCCGGAGCACGGCGGGTTCTACCAGGCGCTTGCGAAGGGATATTTCAAGGAGGCGGGACTCGACGTGACGGTCCTCCAGGGCGGGCCGAACGGATTCGTGCTGCAGAAGGTCGCGACGGACCAGGCCGACATAGGGCAATCGGACAGCACGAACACGCTGCTCGCCATCAACCAGGGACTGCCGGTCATCCAGATCGGAGCCGTGTTCCAGAACGACCCGTCCGTCCTCATGCTTCACGCCGACAATCCCGTGAGGCGGTTCGAGGACCTCAACGGAAAGACCATCATGGCGCGCCTTGAGTGGGCGTTCCTGCCCTACCTGAAGAACAAGTACCACATCGACTTCAAGATCATTCCCCAGAACTTTGCCGTCGGCAATTTCATCGCGGACCCCAATTTCATCCAGCAGGGGTACTACACCGCCGAACCCTACTACATCGTGAAGGGCGGCGCCAAGTACCCCAAGTTCCTGTATGCATGGGACGCGGGCTTCGACGCCTACACGTGCATCTTCGCCAACCGGGCGTGGGCCGCCAGGAACGCGCCCCAGGTCCGCGCGTTCATGGCCGCCTACATCCGCGGCTGGAAGGATTACATCGAGGGGGACCCGTCGCCGGCGCACACGCTGATGAAGCAGGTCAACCCCAACGTGACGGACGAATTCCTTGCATTTTCCCACAAGATGATCGTCGACGAGAAGCTCGTGATCGGCCGCCATGCAACGGACGACTCGCAGACGGGCAGGATCTCGCGGGAACGTTTCGCACTCCAAATCCGCCAGCTCGAGGAGCTCGGCATCCTCCCCAAGGGGAAGCTGACCGTCGACCAGGTGATGACAACCGACTACCTACCTTGAAAACCGCACTCGGACTCGCAACCGCCATCGCCGCATTCGCCCTTGTCGGGTGCGGCCACCTCGACCTCGCCTCGCAGGGCGATCCCATGCGGGTGCTCACGGGCCAGGTCGACCTGGGGGACGCCATCGCGCTGCCCGCGGACACCACCGTGACCGTCCGCATCCTGGACAGCACGGCCGTGGGAATGCCTCCCCAGGTGCTTGGCTCCCAGACGATCCAGAATCCCGGCGTCGCCCCGGTCAGCTTCCGCATCGAATACCGGGCCGAGGACGACGTGCTCATCAAGGGCCTCAATATCGACGCCCGTGTCTCGTTTGGCGGGAAGGTGCAGTACTACAATACGAGCAGCTACGCCGTCACGCTCGGTTCGGCCTCCGAGAACCACCGGATCAGCGTGTCCCCCGTCGGCCGGTGAGGATCTGGTGCAACGGGGATTTCGGAGAGGAGGGGATGTCCCTCCTCGCGAAGGGGACGAGCTCGCACACGCTCGTCCTTACCGAGAACCGGAACAGCTCGGTCCTCGCCGGAGGGCAGCGCGACCCCGCGATCGCGGGCGCGGACATCGCCTTCGGGCAGCCCGACCCCGACGACTGCCTTTCGACGGCAAGCCTCAGGTGGATCGAGGTCTCGAGCGCGGGCTACACCCGGTATGACACCGACGCCTTCCGGGAGGCGATCCGCTCCCGGGGCGCCGTATTCACGAATGCCTCGCGGGTGTATGCCGATTCGTGCGCCGAGCACGTGCTCGCCATGATGCTCGCTCTCGGCCGCCAGCTGCTCCCGTCGTTTGCCACGCAGAGGTCCGACCGGGCGTGGCCCTACCAGGAGCGCCGCGACCAATCGCGCCTCCTGAAGGGCCAGACCGTGGTGATCCTCGGCCTGGGGGCCATCGGGCTTCGGCTCGCGGAACTCCTCTCGCCCCTGCGCATGCAGGTCTATGCGGTGCGCCGCAGGATCCGCAGCGAGCCCGGGGTCCGCGTCGTCTCGGAGGAGAGCCTGACGAAGGTCCTCGCCGAGGCCGACCACGTGGTGAACGTGCTGCCGGAGAACGAGGCCACGAGGAATTACGTCAATGCGCGCCGGATCTCCTGCTTCAAGCCGGGCGCCCGGTTTTACAATGTCGGCCGTGGCGCCACGGTCGACCAGGATGCGCTCCTTAAGGGGCTCGAGACGGGCCGGATCGGGGCCGCCTACCTGGACGTCATGGTGCCCGAGCCGCTGCCTCCCGATCACCCCCTATGGTCTGCGCCAAACTGCTACATAACTCCCCATACGGCAGGAGGTCGCAACAACGTGAACCTGGGGCTTGTGCAGCATTTTCTCGAGAACCTCTCCGCCTTTGAAAAGGGCGGCGAAATGGCCGACCGAATCCTGTGACGATCGGGTGGCGCGGGCCTCGCCGTTCCGTTAGCGGTTGAAATCCGCACCATTCAGCGGGAATAATGGGTCCCGTTAGGCACTCTTATACCCACACCGCTCGGACCGGCATGTCGCCGGCCCAAGGCGGTCACTCCGAAAACCACCAATAGAAGTCTGTTATGAACAAATCGACACGTTTCATCGTCACCGCCGCGGCCATGGCCGGGCTCTATGCGGGTTCCGTAGCCACGCGCGCCTATGCCGATGGCGCTGCCGGCAGCGGTGACTCATCGAAGGATGCGTCCAAGGACGCGGGCAAGCACGACTGCAAGGGTCAGAACTCCTGCAAGGGTCAGGGCGGCTGCAAGTCCGGTGACAACGGCTGCAAGGGCCAGAACTCCTGCAAGGGCAAGGGCGGCTGCAACACGAACCAATCGAGCGACCAGCCGAGCAAAGCCACGTTCGCCTGAACGGAATTTTGAGCGACGCGGCCGGCTCGACGCCGGCCGCGTTTTTTTGATATGCCCGCCAACCGCTTCAACGGCCATTGCGACTATGGCATCGGCATCGGCCTGAGGGTGCCGCATTACTCGCACATCCTCTCGAAAAAGCCGGTCGTGGACTGGTTCGAGATCATCTCGGAAAACTTCATGGTCGAGGGCGGCAGGCCCCTTGAGCTGCTCGACAAGATACTTGAGCAGTACCGGGTCGTTCAGCACGGGGTCTCGATGTATTTCGGGTCGGCGGACAAGCCCGACCGGGCCCACCTGAAGCGGCTCAAGAATCTTGTGAAACGCACGAAGACGCCCTGGCTCTCGGATCACCTGTGCTGGGGAAGCGTCGACGGCACGTACACCCACGACCTGCTCCCGATGCCCTACACGTTCGCCGCCGCGCGGCGAACGGCCGAGAAGATCCGGGAGATCCGCGACTACCTCGAGGTCCCGATCTGCGTCGAAAACGTCAGCAGCTACGCCGAATTCCACGCCTCGGAGATGACCGAATGGGAGTTCCTGACCGAGGTCGTCGAGCTGGCGGACTGCGGAATACTCCTGGACGTCAACAACATCTACGTCTCGTCGAAGAACCACGGTTTCAACCCCTACGACTACGTCGACAACGTCCCGCACGGACGCGTGGGGCAGATGCACATCGCCGGCCACACCAAATTCGAAAAGTACATCCTTGATACGCACGACCACCCGGTGCTTGACCCGGTGTGGAAGCTCTACGCGCATGCGACGCAGCTGTGCGGCGTTTCGGCCACGCTGCTCGAGTGGGATGACAAGATCCCGTCGTTCGACGAGGTTCACAACGAGGCCCTCAAGGCGAACGAGTTCATCGACGGCGCGAAAAAGGCGGTCGTGTGAAGAGGCCCCCCAAGCACGCGCCGAGGCGCATCGAATCGACGGACGACCTCCGGTCGTTCCAGCGGATGATGGCCACCGCGGTGACGCGTCCCCTGACGGCGGAGGACAAGCTCCAGCCGAAATGGATCGACGGCCGCCCCATGGACGAGGTCGCCTCCGAATTCGTCAAGCCGAACGACCGGCTGAGCTCGTTCGAGCGCCTCCAGCTCTACAACAAGATGTACTGGTTCCGCCTCTTTGACGCGATCCAGGACGACTGCCCCGGCCTGCGGGCGGCGCTGGGAGACCGCGCGTTCTGGCGGCTTGCCCAGGCCTACCTGGCGGAGTGCCCGTCGCGCTCGTTCACCCTGCGCGACCTGTGCTCCCGCCTTGTGCCGTTCATCCGCCGGAACCCGAGGCTCACGGCGCCCCGGACGGCGCTCGCCGTCGAGATCGCCCGATTTGAATGGGCCCAGACCGTGGCCTTTGACGGGGAGTCGCGCCCGGTTCTGGGGACGGCCGACCTTGCGGGAACGCCCCCCGGGCGCCTGCGCCTCGGCCTGCAGCCCTACCTCACGCTTCTCGACCTGCGCCATCCGATCGACACCTACGTGATCTCGGTGAAGCGGCGCGACGCCATGCGCTCCGAGGCAAGCAACACGCCGGACTCAACCGCCTCCGTCGGCCGCGCCGCCCGCAGGCCGTCCCTGCCGCGGCCCGCCCGCACGTTTGTCGCGGTCCACCGGCACAACAACCGGCTTTTCTACAAGCGCCTGAACCCGGCCGCCTACCGGATCCTCGATGCCCTGTCCCATGGGTCGACGCTTGCCCGCGCGGTCGCCGCGGCGGGACCCAAGGTGAGGGCGGCCCAGGTCCGGTCATGGTTCACGACCTGGATGGCGCTCGGGTGGTTTTGCGCCCGCGGGAATAAACGGCGCGCGCGCGCCTCTTGAACCTGAGCGGCGCAACCCTTTGCCGCCACGATTCCCATGAAGATCCTGTCCAAACTCCACGCGCTCCTCGCAACGGTCGGGCACCTGCTTCAAAGCCCCGTCCTGCTCGTCATCCGCCTCTTCTGGGGCTGGCATTTCATGGGCACAGGCTGGGGCAAGCTGCACAACCTGGACGGCGTCACCAAGTATTTCGCGAGCCTCGACATCCCGGCCCCCCACCTGAATGCGATCATGGCCGCCTCGACCGAACTCGTGGGCGGCACGCTGCTTCTCCTGGGGCTCTTCTCGCGCTTCGCGTCGGCCGCGCTGATCGGGGTCATGTGCGTCGCGTACGCGACCGCGGAGAAGGAATCCCTGCACGCCCTCTTCAGCAATCCCGACAAGTTCCTCGGGGCCGACCCCTTCCTGTTCCTCTACGCCTCCGTCCTCGTGTTCGCCTTCGGCCCCGGGAGAATGGCCATCGACGCCTTCATCCTGAAGGAGAAGAAGGGCTGAGGCCCCGGCTTCTCACCCCCGCGGATTGCAGAGGTCCTCGTACGCGTAGGCGAACGCCGCGATGACCAGGGGAAGGGCGATGAAGATCCCGACCCCAAAGGCGGCGAACCCGAGCAGGAGGAAGGGGATGCCGAGCAGGATGACCCCGAGGACCCTCCACCACTGGCGTGTGATCACCTTTCGGCTCGTCTCCATCGCCTCCCAGAAACCGAGGCCCTTGTCCAGGGAGAGGATGTAGGTGAAGGTGTACGCGATGATAAGGTAGATCCCCGGCACGATGAGGCAGATCAGCCCCACCGTGGAAAAGACGGAGATCACGATCCCGGCCACCGCAAGGCGCCCAAACGCCCCCGAGAATCCCGCGAACGCGTCGCCGATCGTGGCCGGCTGGCCGCGGATCCTGCGGAGGAAAAAATTGTAGAATCCGGCGGCGAAGACGCCCCAGAGCAGGGGCGTGACGAAGAACAGGCCGGAATACTGGGTGTATCCGAAGGCCGTGAAGATCACCGCCATGATCACGCCGAGGCCGAGAAACGGCCAGAAGTTGGCCTTGAGGAGCGCCCAGCTCCTCTCGTAGCAGCCGATGATATTGAGCTTCTGCGCGGCGCCCGAGAGGACGGCGCCGGAAACGGGCGCGCCGGCGCCGGCCGGGGCGGCCCCCGTCAGTTCGGGGAATTCCACGACGGTCCTCCACTGGTCCGTACCGGCCGCCTTGACCTTTGTCTCGAGGTTTGCCCGCCCGGCCGCGATCCACGAGCGGATCTGCTCGGCCGTCACCGGCCCGTACTCCTTTCCGTCTCCGCCAATGATCGTGTACATGGGCCGGACTCCATCAGCGGCCGACTCGCAGGTCAACCGGCGACGAGGGGACGGGGCGGAATTACTGCTGGGGCGCGACGCCCGCGGCCCGCGCCACCGCCTGGCGGGCCAGGACGCAGTCGTAGCGCGCCTGGAGGCGGCTCAGCTCGGCCGCCCTCAGGGCGCTTTGGGCGTCCAGGAGCTCGAAATTCGTGATAACCCCGTTTGCGTACCGGGTTTGCGCAAGCGCAAGCGCCTCCCTTGCCTGGTCGACAAGGGTGTCGGAGTTGCCGAGCCTGGCCCTCGCCGCTTTCAGGTCGGCGTAGGCGTCGGCGACCTCCGTCGTGATCGTGTCGCCGAGCTCGCGCTCGCGAGCCTGGGCCGAGCGCACCTGCGCCCCGGCCTCGAGGCGCTGGCCGAGCACCCGCTTTCCCGTGAGGATCGGCACCTGGAGCGAAATGCCTGCGTTGAGATAGCCCCTGTTGTCGTACAGGTCGGGCACGACGCCGTTCTCCATCCCCCCGGAGACCTGGGCCGAAAGGGTCGGGCGATTGCCCCGGTCCGCGGACTCGAACCTCAAATGGGCGGTCTGCTCGTCGTCGCGGGCCACCTTCATCTCCGGACGGTTCACGAGCCCGTCCGCAATCGCCGCCGACTCGGAGATGACCGAAGCGGATGCGTCGAAGTCGCCGACGAGCTCGAGCGGCGAGCCGGGATCGCGCCCGAGCAGCTGGCGGAGCCCGTTCTCCTGCTTCTCGAGCGACGCCAGGGTGTCGGTCAGGTGGTTGCGCGCGTTGGCGAGCCGGACCTGCGTCGTCAGCACGTCAAACTTCGTCGCGCTGCCTGCGCCGAATTTGCGCTGGGCGATCCGGAGGGCCTCCTCCAGGGCGCCGATCTCCTCGCGGGCGACGTCGGCCGAGCTGCGCAGGAGGATCACGCTGTAGAACGACTGGATCGTCTGGTAGCCGAGCTGGTGCCTGACCGCCTCGAGCGCATCCTCGGCCGCGATCTGCCCGGAGCGGGCCATGTCGACAAGCTTGTCGGTGCGCCCGAAGTCGGTGAGCAGCTGGCTGGCCGTCAGGCTGACCCCGTAGGAGTCCTGGACGTTCTCATAGATCGCGCCGCTCGGGAAGTTGGGGATCGAGATGGCGACGTACGGCCGCAGGGAACTGTACAGGTAGTCCCCCTGGCCGGTCAGCTGCGGGAGCCGGCTTGAATTCGCCTGCAGGATCCGCGCGCGCGCGGCGTCCACGGCCGACCTGGCGGCGTCCATGGAGGGGTAGCGCGCGATCACCGCCTCAATGGCCTGATTGAGGTTGAGCGGGCCCGCCGGGGCGACCTGCGCAAGGGCGCCCGGAGCGATGGAGGCGAGGACTAGGAGGAGTACGCCTTGGGTTTTCATGGTGAAATCTGGAGGGGGTTCGCCGTCAATGCGCCGCCTCGGCTGCCGCCGTGGACTGCCCCCTGGGCAGGGAGCCCGGCCGACCAGCGAGCAGGATCAAGGGTACGCACGCCAAGCAAAGGTAGCCGACAAAATGGAACGCGTCGATATAACTGAGCAGGCTGGACTGCTGCTGGACGGTGGCGTCGAGGATGCCCAGGGCCCGGCGCGGCGCCTCCCAGGCCGATGCGCCCCGCGCGATCATCGCGCGGGTGAGCTGGGCGAGGCGGCCCTCGGTGGCCGGGTCGCCGGCGGCAAGGTGGGTGACGAGGCTCAGGCGGTGCGCCGCCGTGCGGTGGTCGAGGAACGTGTTGATGAACGCGATTCCGAACGATCCTCCCATCTGGCGCATCATGTTGTTGAGCGCGACGCCCTGGGGGATGTCCCGGGCATGGAGGCCGGACACGGCGAGCTGCGTCAGCGGTATGGTGACCAGGCTCAGGCCGATCGCGCGCAGGATGATCGGCCAGAAGAAGTCGCTGGATTGGGCGGTCAGGTCGAGCCCCGACAGCGTGAGGGCGAAGATCGAGACGATCGCGAAGCCGATGATCACCATGACCTGCGGCGGGAACCCCTTCATGAGGAGCCGGCCCATGAGGGGCAGGAAGATGACCGCCACGATGGTCCCCGGCAGGAAGAGCATGCCCGTCTTCATCGCCGTGTAGCCAAGCAGGCGCTGCGTGAACACCGGAACGATGAAGACCGTTGCGAAGAGCGCGAAGCCGAGGACGAAGGTGAGGCTGGCTGCGATCGCGAGCCGCCGGCTCCTGAGGACGCGCAGGTCCACAACCGGGTGCTCCGCCGTGAGCTCGCGCACGATGAACGAAACAAGGGACACGGCCGCCAATGCGGTCAGGACGCAGATGTACCTCTTGGAGAACCAGTCCTCGGTCTCGCCGCGCTCAAGCACGGTCTGGAGCGCGCCGAGCCCGACGATGAGCAGCCCTATGCCGATCCAGTCGATCGTCTCGGCGTTTCGCGCGTGGGTCGGCTCCTTCACGTAAAGCCACGAGAGGAACGCGGCGCACAGGCCGATCGGCAGGTTGATGTAGAAGATCCACGGCCAGGAGTAGTTGTCGATGATCCAGCCTCCCACCGTCGGCCCTATCGTCGGGCCGACGAAGATCCCGACGGCAAAGAGCGACGCGGCGAAACCCCGCTGGGCCACCGTGTACGTCTCGAACAGGATCGCCTGGGAGGTCGAGAGGAGGGCGCCGCCGCCGATCCCCTGGATGAACCGGAAGGTCACGAGCTCCCAGATGTTGTGGGCGTTGCCGCACGCGACCGACGCCCCGGTGAAGAGGAGGATCGATCCGATGTAGTAGTTGCGCCGCCCGAAGCGCGCGGCGAGGAAGCTCGTCATCGGGATGATGATCACGTTTGCGATCGCGTACGCGGTCACCACCCAGGCCACGTCCTCCAGCGTCGCCCCGAGGTTGCCGCTCATGTCGTTGAGCGCCACGTTCACGATCGACGTGTCGATCAGCTCGATGATCGCCGCGGTCACCACCGTGAAGGTGATGATCAGCTTGCGCAGTCCATGCTCGGCCATGGCGGTCCGGCCCTAGTCCCGCACCCGCACGGTCGCGTCGACGCTCATCCCCGGGCGGAGCACGTGCTCCGGGTCCGGGGCCTGGGCGAGCACGATCTTCACGGGCACGCGCTGGGTGACCTTGACGAAATTGCCCGTCGAGTTGTCGGGGGGCAGGAGGGCGAACCGGGCCCCCGTGGCGCCCGAGATCGACTCAACCTTGCCGCGGAAGACGACGCCCGGGAAGCTGTCGGCCTCGAACTCGACGTCCTGGCCCGGCTTCATGTGGGTCAGCTGGGTTTCCTTGAAGTTCGCGACGACCCAGACTTCGGACTCGGACGAGATCGAGAGAAGCGTCTGGCCCGACTGGATGAACTGGCCGGGTTCGACGTTCTTCCTTGAGACCAGGCCGTCGATCGGCGCCTTCACTTCGCAGTAGGAGCGCTGAAGCCGGGCGAAATCCAGCTCGGAGGCCTTCTCGGCCGCCTCGGTCTGGGCCGCGGCGACTCTGGCGGCGGCGACGGCGACCTGCGCCTTCGCGGTCGAGGCCTCGCTCCTCTGCGCCTCAAGCTGGGCCGCGGCCGTGTCGGCGGCCGCCTGGGTGTCCGTCAGCTGGCTGTCGGTGATGGCGGCGGTCCTGAAGAGGTTGGTGTCGCGCGCCAGGTCGCTTGCGGCCTTTCGCTGGCGCACGAGCGCCGTCTCAACGTTTGCGGCCGCCGTCGCCGCCGAGGCGCGCGAGCTCTCGAGGGACGCTTCCGCCGTCGCCTTGGCGGCGAGCGCGTTCTGGAGCGCCGCCTCGGCCTCGGCCACCCTCAGGTCGAGCTCCTTGGGATCAATCTCGATCAGGAGCTGGCCGGCTGCCACCCGCTGGTTGTCGCCGACCAGGACCCTGGCGACATAGCCGGGGACGCGGGGGAGGACGGGGCTGATGTGGCCTTCGATTTGGGCATCGTCGGTCTCCTCGTGGGACATCGCGAAATTCCAGTGGCTTACGCCAAAATAGGCGCCGACGGCGATCGCCAGGACCGCGAGAATCCAGACGACGATCTGTCGCGCGGCGACGCTGGTAGCGGGCTTATCCGTGGGCAGTTGGGCGGCTTCAGATACGGCTTCGTTCATGCGTAAGAGGATGATTAGGCACCTAATCATCTCGATTTGCAAGTCTCCGACGCAGAATTTGGCGGAAAGGGGCTTGCGCCGCGCCGGGCGCGCTCAGAAATTATTTAAGTCACTGATTGGCAGCTCAATCCAAGATCCACGGGCCAGGTTCCCGAGCTCCAGGCCCCCCAAACGTATCCGGTCCAGCTCCAGAACGGTGCACCCCTGGCTGCCGAACATCCGCTTCACCTGATGGTAGCGTCCCTCCGTGAGGGTGATTTCGGCCTCCCGGTCGCCCAAAAGCCGGAAGCTCGCCGGGGCGCAGGGAGCGCTTTCTCCGGGAAGGGTCAGGGTTCCGCTTTCAAAAAGCGCGGCGATCCCGGCGGGGACGGGGCGGTCGAGAATCGCGCGGTAAACCTTGGGCACCTTGTGTTTCGGGGATGTCAGGCGGTGGACCGCAGCGCTCACATCGGTCAACAGGAGAAGCCCGGTCGTGTCCTTGTCGAGCCGGCCTATGCTCGTCACGGGCGGGTTTCTGCGCCGCCAGCGCTCCGGGATGAGGTCGTAGACACTGGGGCCCTCGGCCGGGTCGTGGGAACACACCCGACCCGCGGGTTTGTTGAGCAGGAGGAGGAGCTCTCCGGGATGGTCCAGCGCCTGCCCGTCCAACCGGACCTCCTCCGTTTCAATCCGGACACCGGGGTCCCTTTCCGGTCTGCCGCTGACCGTAACCCGGCCGTCCTCAATCAAGGAGCGCACTTCGCGCCTGGAGCCGTAGCCGAGGCTGGCGAGAAGCTGGTCAAGTCGTCGCATTTTCGGGCCCGATTGGGGCATTTTAGGGCCCGGAGATCAACAAGGGGCTTGGGGCCAATCGGCCGATTCTCCAAGAATTGACTCGGCAACAGGACCGGCTTTTGGGATGTCTTACCTTTACGACCATTTATGGCAGTCTGGGAATATAAGGTAATCTCGAGCGGAAAGGGGGGCTTTGCGACGCCCGCCCTCCTCGAATCATTTCTAAACCAACTCGGAAGCGACGAGTGGGAGATCGTCGAATTTCGCGGCCAGCCGGACAATCCGCTGGCCTTTTCGGGACTTGCGAGGCGACCGACCCAGCGCGACTGGACGCTGGGTGACGCCGCCGCCGCCGCCGCGCGCGTCGAGGCGGACAAGCTTCGCGTGGAGTTTGAGGCCAAGTTCAAGAGCGCCACGGCGTCCTCGGCCCCGGCCGAGACCGACGCGCCCGTCCCGAACGACGAGGCGCTGCGCGAGGAGGACGGGCTCAGGAGGCTGCGCGACACCGAGCGCGATGCAGACCCCGACGCCCCGAACGAGGAGGCCCAGGAGGACGATTGGGACAAGCTTGGCGCCGAGGACGAGGTGCCGACCTTTTTTGAGGCGATCCGTCCGCATCTTCGCAGGAACCAGCGCGGACCCGGATTTTCGGTGGGGGTCGACTACCTTGCGAAGAAATGGGACATCACCGAGGCGGAGGTCATCGGCGCCCTGAAGGAATGCGGGCTTGAGGTGCCCGACGACGAGGATGCCAAGGTCACGTACGTGGACTACGACGGCGACCTCTACTGGGTGAACATCAACCGCCGCGGCGAGCTCTGGATCAACACGAAGGAAAAGAGCCGCCCCGTTTTCAGGACGGTGCAGGCGACCAAGGTGGAGGCGCCCCAGGAGGCCCCCGGCCAGCCTGAGCCTGAAAAGCGCCAGGAGAAGCACCACGAGGAGCGCAAGCAGCACCCGAGGCGCCACGAGCCGGAGGCCGATCCGGGCGGTCCGGCGCCCGCGCTTCCGGAGGGCCCGGCCCTCCTCGACAGGATCCGCCCGCTCATGCGCAAGAACCGCCGCGAGCCGGGCGGCTCGGGCAGCATGAGTTTCCTTTCCCGCGCCCTCAAATGCAGCGAAGCGGCGCTTGTGGGCGCGTTCACGGCGATGGGGCTGAATGCCCAGTCTGCCGCGGGCGATCCGCCGGTCTTTGTCGAGATTGGGGACGAGACCTGGTGGCTCAATACGGACAGCCGCGGAGGAGTCTGGATCAACGCCCGCGAGAAGCGGGGCGAGGCGGGGGCCGCCCAGGCCCCCCAAGGCGAGGCGCCCCAAACCGGGGCGGCCCCGGAAGCGGCGGCCCCCGCGCCCGGAAACGTCTTTGCCGCCGTCAGGCTCCTCCTGAAGGAAACGAAGACCGGTTCCGTCGCGGCGCCGGTCGGGCGCTTGGCGGACGACCTCGGAAAATCGGTCGACGAGCTGCTCGGCGCGCTGACCTCCTCGGGTCTCCGCGTTCCCGAGAAGCCGAGGGAGAAGCCGGTGTTCGTGGAGCACGCGGGCGAAATCTTCTGGCTCAACCTGAACGCCAAGGGGGGCCTCTGGCTCAACGCCAAGGCGTCCAAGTATTCCGCGGAGGGCGAGGGGGACCCGAAGGGCCGTCGCCCGCGACCGAAGAAGAAGGCCGCCGAAGCCGAGGCGGAGCCGCTGCCCGCGGCTCCCGAGGTCCCGGAAACGCCGGCAGGCCCGCAGGCGCCGGTCCCGCCGGCATCCTGAGGTCTAGGATCCCGCCCTTCGGCGCGAGGCGACCGCCTCCGCAAGCGAGGCGATCAGGGGGACGGTCCTTTCCCAGGACAGGCATGCGTCGGTGACGCTGCGTCCTCGGACGAGAGGGACCGAACGGTAGTCCTGGGCGCCGCCCACCAGGTTGCTCTCGACCATGACCGCGGACACCGTGCGCTCGCCCGCGGCGATTCGCGCGGCGAGCTCCGCGGCGACCGACGACTGGCGGTCGGCGTCGCCCTTCCAGCTGTTGGCATGGCTCATGTCGACCATCATGAATGCGGGGAGCCCGTGCTTGGAAAGGATCGCTGCGGCGCTCTGGACGTCCTCGGCGGAGTAATTGGGACCGAGGGTTCCCCCGCGAAGGACGAGATGGGTGTCCAGATTGCCCGTGGTCTGCATGCAGGCGGGCGTCCCGTCGTGCGCGAGCGTGGGAAACCAGTGCGGGTGTCGGGCCGATCGAATCGCGTCGACGGCGACCTGGACGTTCCCGTCGGTGCGGTTCTTGAACCCGACCGGCATCGAAAGCCCCGAGGCCAGCTCGCGGTGGATCTGGCTTTCCACGGTGCGGGCGCCGATGGACCCCCAGCTGACCAGGTCCGCGTAGTACTGGCCGAAGGTCGTCTCGAGGAACTCGGTGCCGATTGGGAGCCCCGCCGCGTCGATATCGACCATGAGCCTCCGGGCGATGCGCAGGCCCTTGCTGATCTGGAAGGTCTCGTCCAGGTCCGGGTCGTTGATGAGGCCCTTCCAGCCGACGACCGTCCTCGGCTTCTCAAAATAGACCCGCATCGCGATCAGGAGTTCGCCCGCGTGGCGGTCCGCCTCGGTCCTCAGGAGCGCCGCGTACTCGAGGGCCGCAGCCGGGTCGTGGATCGAGCACGGGCCCACGATGACCAGCAGCCGGTCGTCCTTTCCCGCCATGATCGACGCGATCTCCCTTCGCCTCTCGGAAATCCGGGAGGCCGCCGCGTCGCTGAGGGGGATCTCGGCCTCGACGGTCGCCGGGGCCGGCAGCGACCTCGTCGCGCGAATACGGAGGTCTGAGGTGGGCTGATGCATTCCGTGCGTCCGTTTGGGCGCCGGAATCAGGCGCCGATGAGCGAGCGGGCCTGGGCCACCGTGGGATGGCGGCTCAGAAGAACCTCGGAGAGGCTGGGGGCCATCCCAAGCGACGAGGCCTTAAGGCGGAGCGTCACCCAGGCAAGGGACGAGGCGGGCGGGCTGAAGGCATGGGGCGCAAACGCGTCGAAGACGGGCGCGAGCGGCGAAAGCTGCTCCCTGGCCTGCAGCTTCTTCTCGACCATGAAGAGGCCGAGGAGGGCCCCCAGCGCCTCCAGCCAGACCGACGGGGCCGACGGCGCCGCGTACGGGATTCCGGAGCCCTCGGGGTAAGGGGTCCATTCCATGAACGCGCGCACGTACTCGTGGAGCTTGGTGAGCTCGGCGTCGGCGGTTGCCGCGGTCCAGCGGACGGTGAGCTGCTTGCGCTCGCGCATCTTTTTCACCTCCCAGACCCGCAGGATCAGGACGTGATCCTGACCCTCGAGCTTGAGCGAGCCGGTGAAGATGTAATCGAGCCCGCCCGTCGTGGTTTCCACGAGCTTGCGGAGGTTTTCGACCGTCCAGTCAACCGCGAATATCGCGGGCCGCTTGGTCCCGTCGGCCTCGTGGATGCACCCGAGGGCGGCCACGGGGGAATACAGCGGCGAGAAATAGAAGGTTTCCGCAAACCAGAGGGGGATCGCCCGCGAGAGGCGCCCGAGCTCGTCCTCCGGCAGCTTCGAGGCCGCGTCAAAGTCCTCGTAGGCCTTCGGCAGCGAGAGCTGCGTGAAGGCGACGCGGCGCATCTTGCCCTCCTTCTTGGGGAGGACGTCCGCGACCGACTCAAGGCCGTAGGCCCAGATAGGCCTGCTGATCGTGACGAGGGCGACGCCGACCCTCGGGCCCTCCTCACCTTCGGCGGCCCCGGCCGACTGGGGCGCAGCGGGGATTCCCTGCACGACGCCGTGGTCCATCAGCTCGGCGACGGCGTTCGAGAACCCGTGCAGGCGCACTTCGAGCTCGGGGCGGTTCAGGGCGAAGAGGATGTCGAGGATGTGCTGCGCGGCGTCGGCGTTTCGGACGGCCAGGTAGGCCTGAAGCAGGTTGATCCCGGTGGCCGGTCCGTGGCGCAGCGCGTCATAGCGCGGGGCCACAAGCTCGATGATCTGGGGCACGTTTCCGGTCGAGCCGAGGTCGCCCGAAATCGTCACGAGGACGTCGGCGCGGTCTCCGGCGACCGCGAGCACGTCCTCATAGATCGCGAGCGCGCCCGGCAGGTCCTTCTGGTCCAGCTTCTCCCGCGCGGCCAAAAGGCGCGGCGCCACGCCCGCCACCGACGGATCCAGCGCGGTTGCAGGCGCCGCCGCGGGTTCGTCCGCGGGAACGGAGGAAGCCGGTTTGCCGGCCAATCGGTCGAAGAATCCCATGGAAGCAGCAAAGCGACCGGCGCGCTCGTGGCGAACAGAATTGGCGGGCGCCCGGGGGCGCCTCGCGCGCCCGTCCCGGCCCTCCCGGGGGGCCTTTCCCCGGGAATTCCTCGTTTGACCGTCAATTTGCCAGGCTATTAGGTAGCCGTCCACGCGCATGAACCGGGTTCATATTAAGACCTACGGATGCCAGATGAACGAACGCGACAGCGAGGCGGTCGCGGCGATGCTTCGCGCCCGTGGCTACCGGATCGTGGAGAACGAGGACGAGTGCGACGTCCTGCTCCTGAACACCTGCAGTGTGCGCGACGCCGCCGAGCAGAAGGCGATCGGGAAGGCCGGATACGCCCTGTCAAGGAAGCGGCACAACCCGGACTTCGTCCTGGGAATCCTTGGCTGCATGGCGCAGAACCGCGGCTCGGAACTCCTCGACCGGCTGCCGGACGTCGACCTGATCGTGGGCACCCAGAAGTTCCACCGGGTCGCGGACTACCTGGACAACCTGCGGGCGGCCCGCGAGGCGGGCCTGCCGCTCGGCGAGGCGGTCGTCGACATTGCGGAGGAGGCGGGGTCCCAGAACACGATTCGCGACCACCTGGAGGGCCCCGATCGCAAGGTGTGCGCGTTCGTGTCGATCCAGCAGGGATGCAACATGGACTGTTCGTTCTGCATCGTCCCCACGACCCGCGGCGATGAGCGGTCGCGACCGATGGACGAGATCGTGAGGGAATGCGAGGAGCAGGTCGCCCGCGGAGTGCGCGAGATCACGCTCCTTGGGCAGATCGTCACGAGCTACGGCCGGCGCGACTACGCCCACACCGGCGGGATCACCCCCTTTGTCCAGCTGTTGGAGCGCGTCAACGCGATCCCGGGCCTCGAGCGGATCCGGTTCACCTCGCCGCACCCGCGCGGGTTCAGGCAGGACCTTGCGGACGCGTTTGCGAGGCTCCCGAAGCTCGGCGACCACGTCCACCTCCCGGTCCAGTCGGGAAGCGACAGGATCCTGCGCGCGATGAAAAGGCCCTACACGCGCGACCGTTACCTGGAAATCGTCGGGTCCCTGCGCGCGGCGCGCCCGGCCATGGCCTTCTCGACCGACATCATCGTCGGGTTCCCGGGGGAGACGGACGAGGATTTCGAGGACACGCGCAGGCTCTGCGAGACGGTCGACTTCGACATGGCCTATATCTTCAAGTACTCGGTGCGGACGGGAACGCCGGCCGCGGCCCTTGCGGGGCAGGTGCCCGAGGCGGTGCGCGAGGAGCGCAACCGGGTGCTCCTCGACGTCCTTCGCGACGGCTCCCTCAGGCGCAGCCAGGCGCTCGTCGGGACCGTCCAGGAGGTCCTTGTCGAGGGTCCCGACAAGACCGGGGAGCGCTTCATGGGGCGGACCCGGGGGAACCGGGTCACGGTCTTTGAGGCCGCGCAGCGGCTTGTCGGCACGCTCGTCCCGGTCGAGATCGCGCGCGCGAGCGTCAGCACGCTCTACGGCAACCTCGTCACGCTGGACGCCGGCTTGCAATCCCCGGTGGGTGCGGCGTCACTCTGAGTCCAAAGACCCCATGTCGCTCTTCGCCGCCTCGCTCCTCCCCGGCCTTTTCCTAATTGTCCTTGGGTTTTCGCTCGCGATGGACCTGGCCCTGGTCACGGGCGCGATCCGGGCGTTCCCGAGGTCGGCCTCCGCGGGATACCTCGTCTTCGGCGCCGCCTCGGCCTGGTTCCTCTACAACATCCTGCACCTTTCCAACGCCGATTTCGGCGAATACCGGAACTATCTCTTTGTGGGATTCGCGGTCGTGGCCGTCCTCTCGTTCAAGTGCGTTCCGGACTTCCTCGGCGTCCGCGGCGCCAGCGCCCTCGTCCTGATCGGCGCGGCGCCCTTCCTGCGGGCCGCCTACATGGAATACTCCCATCCCGCCCGCCTTTTCATGGTCTCCTTTGTCTACGTCGCCATCGCCCTGGCGATCTGGCTGGGAGCCCAGCCGTGGAGGCTTCGGGACTTCCTCGGCTGGCTCTTCGCGCGGCCGGCGAGGTCGAGGGGCCTGGGCGGCCTCCTCCTCGCCTATGGCCTCGTCCTCTGCGTGGCCGCGTACGCGCTGCGATGACCGAGGACGCCGCCCAACGATCCGGCGCCAGGGACCCCGTCCTGCTTGTGCTCGCCGGCCCCGCGGGCTCGGGCAAGAGCACGCTGTGCGACCGCCTGGTCGACGCGGACCTGGGCTTTTCGCGGGTGGTCACGAGCACGACCCGTGCCCCGAGGGACGGCGAGACCAACGGGATCCACTACCATTTCTTCACGCCAGAGGAGTTTGACGCCCGGCTAAGCGCCGGGGAATTTCTCGAGTGGGCTTGGGTGCACGGACGCCGGCGCTACGGCACGCTTTCGGCCAGCGTCCTTGGACCCCTCCGCCAGGGGAGGAGCCTCGTGATGAGCGTCGACGTCCAGGGCGTCGAAAGCTTTCGCCGCCTCGCGGCGGGCGAACCGCTCCTCAAGAGGTCCATGGTGACCGTGTTCATCAGGGTCGACCGCGCGCGCCTCCTCTCCCGGATGCGCGAGCGCGGCAAGGACAACGAGGAGGAGATCGCGCGGCGCATGGCGACGGCGGAGGCGGAGCTGCGCGAGGCTTCGAAATTCGACTTCCTGATCGAGAGCAGGACCCGCGACGAGGACTTTGCCTCGCTTCTCGCGATCCTCGAGAAGGTCCGCGGACCCGGCCGGCCTGCCTAGCCGCCGATATAGCTCATCTCGATCTTCTCGCGAACCTTGCCCGCGGCGAGCACCTCGGCCCGCTGGTCGCTGTAGCGGTCGAGGCGGCCCGTCCAGACTCCCTCGAGTTCGCGCGAAAGCTCGGCGCCGCCGGAGCCGGACCTGAGGCGCTCCAGGACGTCGAATCCGGCGGAGGCGAAGAGGCACGTGAAGAGCTTTCCGTCGGCCGAGAGTCGCGCCCGGTTGCAGTCACGGCAGAACGGTTCCGTGACCGAACTGACGATGCCGATCTCGCCGCGCCCGTCCCGGTAGCGGTAGCGGGCCGCAACCTCGCCGCGGTAGGCGGGGGCAGCGGGCTCGAGCGGCCATTCGGCCGAGATCCGGGCGACGATCTCGCGGGCGGGCACGACCTGGGAATTCGACCAGTGGTTTGTGTTGCCCACGTCCATGAACTCGATGAACCGGAGCGTGTGGCCCCGCTCCCTGAAATACGCGCAGAGCGCGAGGATCTCACCGTCGTTCACGCCCCGCTGGACGACGCAGTTGATCTTGATCGGGAAGCCCTCGGCCGCCGCCGCATCGACGCCCCCCAGGATGCGCCCGATGTCAAAGCCGAGTCCGTTCATTCGGCCCGCGGTGCGCGGGTCGAGCGAGTCCACGGAGATGTTGAGCCGGTCGAGGCCCGCTGCGCGAAGGGCGGCTGCCTGCCTGCCGAGGAGCCATCCGTTGGTCGTCAGCGAGACATCCGGGACCCCTATGTGCTTGATGGACCGTATGATCTCGGGGAGGTCGCCCCGTAGAAGCGGCTCGCCTCCCGTCAGCCGGACCTTCTCGACCCCGAGTTCGACGAACGCCCCGACAATCGCGACCAGTTCGTCGCGGCTCATGAGCCGGCCCTCCTTCAGGAAGGGATGATCGGGTCCGAACGCCTCCTTCGGCATGCAATACGGACACCGGAAATTGCACCGGTCCGTAACGGAAACGCGCAGGTCCCTGATGGGGCGTCCGAGTTTATCGCGAGGTCCGGGCATCAAATAATGAAAAAAGCACCAAATCGTTATTTTCGCGAGGAGGGATTTGTGTGCTATCGTTGCCGCGTGCTCACCCCCGACGGTGCCGAGAGGCTGATCCTGGAGGCCATTCCGCTCTTCCACAGGGAGGATTGCGCGATCGCGGAGGCCCATGGACGCATCCTGCGCAGCGACCTGCGGGCGGACCGGGACCTGCCCCCGTTCGACCGGGTGACGATGGATGGCTTTGCGCTCCGCTCCGCGGCCTGCGCGAAGGGCGTCGGGCGGTTTCGCGTCGAGGCGACCCGGGCCGCCGGGATGCGGCAGGTCGCGCTGGGCCCGGGGGAGGACGCCTGCATCGAGGTGATGACCGGCTCCGTGGTCCCGGAAGGGGCCGACTGCGTGGTGCCCTATGAGGACACGACGCTCGAGGAGGGGTGGATGGTCCTGTCACCGTCGGCGGAGCCGGCGGCGCCGGGCCGCCACGTGCACCGCCGCGGGTCGGACCACGCGAAGGGGGACGTGGTCGTGCGCGCGGGCGTCCGCCTCACGGGCCGCGAGATTGCGGTGGCGGCCTCGTGCGGGCATCCGGCGCTGACCGTGACCCACTCCCCGAAGGTCGCGGTGATCTCGACCGGCGACGAGCTTGTCGAGGTCGAATCGCTCGTTGCGCCGCACCAGGTGCGCCGCAGCAACGACCACGCGATCCGCGCCGCGCTCATCACTGCGGGATACCCGCGGGCCGACCGGTTCCACCTGCGCGACATCCGCCATGAGATCGAGCACATGCTCTGGCACATCCTCGCCGAATACGACGTGGTCCTGATCACCGGGGGCGTGTCGAAGGGGAAGTTTGATTTCCTTCCGTCGGAGCTCGGCAGGCAGGGCGTCCGCAAGATCTTCCAGGGGGTGGCCCAGCGCCCCGGCAAGCCCTTCTGGTTCGGGCTGAGCGGCCGCATGACGCCCGTGTTTGCCCTGCCTGGGAACCCGGTCTCGGCCTACACATGCCTCCATCGGTACGTGCTCCCGGCCCTCGACCATGCGAGCGGGCGCACGCTGCGTCCGCCGCTCCACGCCGCACTTTCCGAAAGGGTCGTCTTCAAGCCGAAGCTCGCCTGCCTCCTGCCGGTCCGGCTCTCGAGCGGCCCCCGGGGTGAGCTTATTGCAACCCCCTGCGCGACAAATTCATCAGGGGATTTTGCCGGCCTGGTCGGCACCGATGGCTTCGTGGAGCTTCCCGCATCCCTCGACGAATTTTCCGCGGGCTATGTGGCCCCCTTCAGGCCGTGGGTGTGAGCGGATCCGCGCCGAAACGTTGCGGTCGAGCCCCCGGGGGATCCATGCTCCAGACCCTGATGCCGTCCAAACGCCGACTTTCCCACCTAGATGCCAAGAACCGCCCGCACATGGTGGACGTTGCGGGCAAGCGGATCACCGTCCGCACCGCGGTTGCGATGGCCGTCGTCGTCCTGCCCCCGCCGCTTGCGAAGCTTCTCCGCGGCGGGGAGATCCGAACGCCGAAGGGCCCGATTTTCCAATTGGCGATCCTTGCCGGGATCATGGGCGCTAAAAGGACCTCGGAGCTCATTCCCCTCTGCCATCCGATCGCTCTTGACGACTGCAAGGTCGAGATCGAGGCGCGCCTCCCCGGCGCCGACGGCTCCGTCGAGGTGGAGGTGCGCTGCCGCGCAAGGACGGCGGCACGGACGGGGGTCGAGATGGAGGCGCTGACGGGCGCCAGTGTCGCCGCCCTCGCGCTCTACGACATGGGCAAGGCCGTCACCCACAAGATCGTGATCAGGGACCTGCGGCTCCTCGAGAAGACCGGAGGGAAGAAGGATTACCGCGCAACGTGAAGAAGACGGTAAGCGTAAGCTATTTTGCCATCCTCCGCGAGGAGCGCGGGCTCGGCAGCGAGCAGGTCTCCACCGAGGTCGCAACGGCCGGTGAACTCTACGAGGAGCTCAGGGGGCGCCACGGGTTCACGCTTGCGGCGGGGCGCCTGCGGGTTGCGATCAACGACGAGCTTGAACCCTGGTCCTCCAAGCTGAGCGACGGCGACGTGCTCGCCTTCCTTCCCCCGATTGCCGGAGGCTAGCCCCATGGGTTTTCAACTGTCCCATTCTGCGATTGATCCGGACGCCCTCATGATGGGGCTGCGCGACCTGCGCGCCGGGGCATGCGTCACGTTTGAGGGCCGCGTGCGCGACCAGAACAGCGGCAAGGGCGTCAAGAGCCTCGACTACGAGGCCCACGAGACGCTGGCGCGCAAGGAGGGCGACAGGATCCTCGGGGAGGCCCGGGAGAAGTTCCCCATCCTCGACGCCGTGTGCGTGCACCGCACGGGAAGCCTCTCGCTCGGCGACATCGCCGTATGGATCGGAGTGACCGCCGCGCACCGGGGCGCGGCGTTCGAAGCCTGCCGCTACATCATCGACGAGGCCAAGGACCGCGTACCGATCTGGAAAAAGGAGCATTACGCCGACGGATCCACCGAGTGGATCAATTGCGCGACAAGGGGCCCGGCTGCCGGGGAAACCGGAGCCATGGGGCTATAGGACGATTTCTGGACACGCGGCCTATGCGGTCGTGCTTCGGCTCGACACTTTGAGACGACAGGGTTAACGTTCACGCCATCAAGATGGGCTCCCAAATCCTGGTTTTTGCGGCTACCACAACGCTCGACAGACTGCAGAAGATCCCAAGGGATTTCTGGATCAAGGCGGGTCTCGCCATCGCTGCGGTGATCATTGTCTTCATCGTCATCCAGAAGGTATTGAAGATAAATAAGTTCGTCCTCGGGGGGATCATCTTCGTCGGAGGGGGACTCATGTGGTTCAACTGGATCTATCACCGCACCGAACCGAAATTCCTGACCCCTTTGGTCGACCGCATCGCGCCCTTCTTCCCCTCAGCCGGGGCCTACCAGACCACCCAGGCCAAGAACCCCGGCGACGAGAAGAAGAAGTAGGCGAAATCTGAGGAAACGACTTGGTTTCGGGGGCTAGTTGGGGGAGATTTGCGACCCCATGGCTAAACCACTATCGGATATCGGTCTCGTTGGCCTTGCAGTGATGGGCCAGAATCTCGCCCTCAATATCGCGGACCACGGTTTTCAGATCTCGGTGTTCAACCGGACCACCGAAAAGACGGACAAGTTTGTCGCGGAGAACCCCTCGACGCCGGGCGGCGTCGTCGGGACGAAGACGCTGGAGGAGTTCGTGGCCTCGCTTTCGCTCCCGAGAAAGATCGTCATCCTGGTCCAGGCCGGGAAGGGCACCGATGCGGTCATCGACGGGCTCGCGCCGCTCCTCGCAAAGGGCGACATCGTGATCGACGGCGGCAATTCGCTCTGGACGGACACGATCCGCCGTGAGAAGGCCTTCAGCGAAAAGGGGCTCCGGTTCATCGGGAGCGGTGTGTCGGGCGGTGAGGAGGGCGCTCGGTTCGGTCCCTCCCTCATGCCAGGCGGTGATTTTGAGGCGTGGCTGGAGCTCAAGCCGATCTGGGAGGCCATCGCCGCCAAGGTGGACCCAGTGACGGGAAAGCCGATCGCCGGCGCCCTGCCCGGCAAGCCCGTCAAGGGAGGCTTTCCGTGCACGGCCTATATCGGGGCGAATGGCGCGGGCCACTACGTCAAGATGGTCCACAATGGGATCGAGTACGGCGACATGCAGATGATCTGCGAGGCTTACGCGCTGATGAAGGGCCTCCTGGGCCTAAAGCCCTCGGAGATGAGCGCCATCTTCGCCGAATGGAACACCGGGATCCTCGACAGTTTCCTGATCGAGATCACCGCGGACATCCTCAAGCAGAAGGATCCGGTCACAAAGAAGCCCTTCGTGGACGTCGTCCTCGACAGGGCAGGGCAGAAGGGCACGGGCAAGTGGACCTCGACCAGCGCACTCGACATGGGCGTGCCGGCGCCGACGATCGCGGAGGCCGTGTTTGCGCGGTGCCTCTCGGCCATCAAGGACGAGCGCGTCGCCGCCTCGAAGATCCTGAAGGGGCCCAGGAAGAAATACCGCGGTTCAAGGAAGGCGCTCGTCGCGGCGATCCACGATGCGCTCTACTGTTCCAAGATCTGCAGCTACGCGCAGGGATTCCAACTCATGCGCGCGGGCGCCCAGGAATTTGGATGGAAGCTGAACTTCGGGCAGATCGCCCAGATCTGGCGGGGCGGCTGCATCATCCGCGCGGCGTTCCTGCAGAAGATCACGGAGGCTTACGCCCGGACTCCCGACCTCGCGAACCTGCTCCTCGACCCGTATTTCAACAAGACGTTCAAGGCTGCGCAGGAGAACTGGCGCAAGGTCATCGCGCTTGCCAGCGAGTGCGGAGTGCCGGCACCGACCTTCAGCGCGTCGCTTGCCTACTACGACGGCTACCGTTCGGCCAGGCTCCCCGCCAATCTCCTCCAGGCCCAGCGCGACTACTTTGGCGCACATACCTACGAACGCGTCGACCAGACGCGCGGGAAATTCTTCCATCTGGACTGGCCCGACCCGAAGAGGCCGCAGCTGCCGGTGTAAAGGCGGCCCCCTGTTGTCTTCTAACAATTCAATGTGTGA
>CAWHOL010000009.1:0-137962 GCA_963830965.1 uncultured Verrucomicrobiae bacterium
CCGTCCGGCGGGCGTCCTCCTAGTCGGCGGCGGTGAAACCGTATAATGTTGGCGGATGAAATCCTCCGCCGTTGTTGAGACGCTCGAGATCGCGAAGCACGATGAGAGGGGTCGGCGGATTGCGGACGCTCAGGAAAAGGAGGCGTTGATTACGGGCTATGCGGCGAGCGGGATGACGCAGCGAGCGTACGCGCAGCGGGAGGGGATCAATCCGTTCACGTTTGCGGGCTGGTTACGGCAGAAACGCCGGGCGCAAGTGGAGGCGAAGGAGCCGTCTGGCGAGAGGCCGCGGTTCGTCGAACTGGGGTTCCCGAGGGTGGGCGCTGGGTTTAGCCTGGAGGTGGTGTTGCCGGACGGACTGATTGTGAGGGGCAGCGAGGCGAAGCAGCTGGCCGTGCTGATCCGGGGGCTGCGCTGATGTTTGGCTTTCCCGGGACGTGGAGGATCTACCTGGGCGTGGAGCCGGTAGACATGCGAAAGCATTTTGACGGGCTGTGGGCCGAGGCCGAGCTCCACCTCGGTGAAAATCCCCGGATGGGAGCGTTGTTCGTCTTTGCGAACAAGGAGCGCAACCGGCTCAAGATGCTCTACTGGGATGGGTCGGGGGTCTGGGTTCTGGCGAAACGGTTGGAGAAGGGACGGTTCACCTGGCCCGTGGGCAGTGACCAGAAAAAGCTGTCTCTGACGACCGAGGCCTTGACGATGCTGATCGGCGGAATTGATCTGAAAGATGGCTGTCAGAAGGCATGGTACGAGCGGTAAGGATGGCACGCATTATGCTTTATATGAAGCACTTATACAATGCCTCCGATCGAACTAGTCCTCGAGGAGAACCAGGCCCTGAAGGGCACGGTGAAAAGCCTGACGCAGGAGAATGCGGACCTGAAGGCCGAGCTGGCGATCTTCAAGAAACAGTTCTTTGGGAGTGGCAAGAATGAGAAGCAGGACAAGGCCCAGCTGCTCCTTAAGCTGGGGCAGTTGGAGGCGAAGATTGCGGAGGTGCAGACCGAGCGCGTGAGCTACGAGCGGCGCAAGCCCGGAGCCCCGCGGCAGCCGCCGGGCGAAATATTTGATAAGCTTCCGGTCAGGGAGACGATCGAGATCATCCCTGCGGAAGTGAAGGCGGACCCGGACCTGTACGAGCGGATCGGGGAGGAAACGACCTTCGAGGTCGATATCGTGCATCCGCAGCTGTACAAGCGGATGATCGTTCGCCCGAAATACCGGCACCTGCTGGACCGGAGCCGGCCGCCGCTTGTGGCGCCGGCCATGAAACGCCCGTTTACGGGAGGCTACGCCTCGGCGGGGCTCGTTTCGTATGTCGTCCTCTCGAAATACGCTCACCATCTTCCGCTTCACAGACAGGAGCAGATGTCGGAGCGCTGGGGCGCGAAACTCTCCCGGAAGACCATGGCGGACTGGGTTGCCGGGGCGGCCGACTGGTTGAGGCCGATTTACCTGCGAATGCGGGAGGGACTGATCAAGGGCCCCTACTTGCAGGCCGATGAAACTCCGGTCCGGTGCCAGGATCCTGACGAAAAAAACGGGGAAACCCGCCTCGGTTGGCTCTGGGCAATCAGCCGGCCCGAGGACGACGTCGTCTTCGACTGGCGCCTCTCGAGAAAACACGAGGAGGCGGACACGCTCTTGGACGGTTTTACCGGTGTGCTCCAAGGCGACGGCTACCAGGCGTACGCCAGCTTTGCAAAAAACCATAAGGGTGTCGCCCGTGTCGGGTGTTTTGCTCACGCTCGTCGCGGCTTCCACGAGGCCCTGGACACGGCTCCGGTAGCCGCCGGCTTCATGCTGCGCCTGATCGGCAACCTTTACCACATGGAGCACGAATGGGATAAACGTGGCGTTGAGCCTGGCCAGCGAGCGCGGCTGCGCCAACGCGACTTTGAGATCACGCTTCGGCTCCTCAGGAAAGCAGCCATCCTGCTCGCTGGGCGCTCGCGGCCGAAGTCGCCGCTTGGGAAGGCGTGCAAGTACCTGATCAACCAGTGGGACACCCTGGTCGCCCATTGCGAGCATGGCTGCACAAGGCTCGACAACAACCTGATGGAAAATGCCATCAGGCCCTCGGCCATAGGAAAAAAGAATTTTTTGTTCATCGGCCACCCCGACGCCGGCGACCGCTCCGCGATCATCTACTCGATCATCGTATCGTGCCAGCGCCGCGGGATCGATCCGCTGGCCTACATGCGGGATGTGCTCTCCCGCCTTCCCAGCATGACCAACCAGGATGACCTGGGCGCCCTGACACCGGCCCGCTGGCAGCCAGCGGCGTGACCGGACCTCGTTCAGTCGGAAACTAAGCTCCGCAACCACAAGCGTCACTCATGTGACGCACGACGTCACAGGCAATGACGTTGAGTGAGGACGTCCACCGGACGGATACTGATGACCTCCGCTGCGCCCGTTTCGGTCGCAGCCACGTCCAGAGGAACCCTTCCGCCAAGCCCGAGGGCCGGGCTTGTGAGCCATTCGCCTGCACCCCGGGCTCCGAACGCCGCCACCGCCTTCAGGTACACCGCGTCGTCGACCGCGAGCAATTTTCCAAAGAGCTCAAGGCGCTCCTTCGAGTCGGCGATGCCGGCCTGCACGGCCTGGTAGAGGAGTTGGGGGTCCTTCATCGCCGAATCCTCCCCGAGGAAGTCCCGGGGCTCAATGCGCGTGCCCCCCGCCTCGGCGGTAGGCACGCGTATTGCCGACTGAAAAGACCCATGGCTTCCTCCGCCGCCCGCGGCGATGCGATCCGACGACAGGGTCGCCCCAAAGACCGCCAACCCACGCGGCACCCCGCACCCGTGAACGAGCCCCGGGAACCCCTCTTCGCAAAGGCGCCAAGATACAGGGTGGCCGGACACACATGCATCCTGATGAACGGCCATTCCACGGAGCTCATCTGCCTCATTCCCCTGACCGCAGTCAGGATCGAGGATGGGTCGATCGCGGTGGACCACGGCAACTGCCTTAGGACGGGGTTTGTGCAGATGAACTGCCAGCTGAACTCGTCCGGGATGCCATCCGACTTTGGGGCCCGTGGGGGGCAGTCCGCAGTCCGGTTCGACATCCGGCCCCTTTGCGGCATCTCCGATTCGTCTTCGCCTCTCCACGCGGGGAGGAGGGCGGGAAACGAGTGACCGAACCGTCGCCATCGCAGCCATTTTTCCAGATCCCCAAAAAGGGCTATTGTCGCCGAAAAAAATGGCGTCGGACCCGTTGTCCGGGACGCCAGGCGTTCCATAAAGCCGGGCCTCGAAGCATAGGAAGTGGACTTGGACAAAGCTGGCACCAGGCAATAGCGGGTTTCTTCCGGCGGCTTGTCATCCATACGAATAAGAGCGTACAATGGCGAGTGCTTCTGAGGTATGCCTTAGGTTCATCGCATGAGACTTCCCACGATACTGCTCTTAACATTATTCGGCGCAGCGGGGAGCATTGCCCGCGCACAAGCCCCCACCTGGACCCCTTTCTTTCTCTTCACGGGCAGCTATTTCTACGAGTTTGGCGAGCCGATAACAGCTGCGCAAGCGGGGTATTCAGAATATTCAACCTCGTGGCCGATCCTAGGGACCGCTCCACCCGGGACATCCGCCGCGCCACCCACCTGGGTCGGGGCGATAACCTCAACTCCAAACAATCTTGGACCAGTGGTAGCAACTGCCACCGATGGAGCGGGCGATATCTACACCCTTTACGCCTACAACGGGACTCCTTCGGGCAAGTATGAATCATACATATCAAAGACCACTCCGGATAACACCACGGTGTACTTTGGATACGACTGGATTGGGTCTTTCGGCGGTTTATGGGCTTCGCCATCCGGCCTGGTGTTTGTGTGGTTTTACCCCGAATCCAGCATTTATTTGGTAAATCCCGATGGAACAACCACCGTGGCTTTTCAGCTCCCGAATGGCCCCCAATCCGCCTTGGATATTTCCGTCGATGCCAATGGAGACATTACCATAAACGGAATTAACTATTCTTACGGATCCAATTCTGGCGCCGCTTTCCCCACTCTAACAGAAGTTTCGGCAATCACGGGTACCGTTCCGTACTTTCCAGAAGGCATCACCATGCCACCGGAGAACGGGGATGGATATCCTCCCGGTGTCTTCCCCATGGTTCCCTATCCACCTTCCACTCCCACCTATGCGGTTCCTTTTTCGTCAACTCCCACCATCGCTCTATCCATAAGCGACGCGACTTCGACCCTTCCTGTCACGTACCAATGGTATTATGAGGGTGCTGCGATCAGCAACGCGACGTTCACGACATACAACGGCCCCTTCCTTGGAAACGGTACGTATTCGGTGACCGCCTCCACCACTGGCGGAACGGTGACAGCTTCTGCCACCCTGACACTGACCGTCAACGGGACTCCTGTAACCGCAGCTCCCGTTTTCCTTTCGTCCCCAGCAAACCTTTCCACCGATCTTGGGTCACCAATAACTCTCAGCGCAAGTGCCGGATCAACCCTTCCGGTCACGTTCCAGTGGTTCTTTAACGGTACCGCTATTCCAGGGGCCAACACTGGCCAACCGTCACCTACAACTGACGGACTTTACAGCACAAGTTACGCTACGGACCAACCTGGGGTCTATACGGTCGTAGCCACAACCACAGGCAGCGGAGGTGCCTCGCTTGCAAGCCCGGCAGCCACCCTGACCGTTACGACAACCGGCGGAGTCACCGTTCAGCAGGTCCCAAGCATCACAACCGAGCCTCAGTCGATATCATTCGACTACGGCAGCCTTCCAAACTTAAGCGTTTCGGCGTTGGCATCGCTTCCGATCACGTACCAATGGCAAATTAACGGCGCAGCGATCCCGGGAGCCACGCAATCCAGCTATAGCACCGGAATCCCGGGCAGCTATACGGTAGTGGTCACGACTACAGCTGGATCGGTCACAAGCAGCCCCGCTGTCGTCGCTTTGGCGAGCCGCCCCATAAACATTTCAACGCGTGCGTTGGTTGGTACCGGCGCTGGCACATGCATCGCCGGATTTGTGGTCTCAAGCTACTCGGGATCCGCGAAACAACTCTTGGTTCGTGCCGTGGGTCCGACGCTCACTGAATTTAATGTCCCTGGAGTACTGGCTCAGCCGATTCTCACCATAATTGACAGCACTGGCAAGACTGTGGCCAGTAATACCGGGTGGAATAACTCTGCTGCGATCGCAGCGGCTGCGGTTGCGGTTGGAGCGTTCGCTTTACCAGCAGGAAGCGCGGATTCAGCCCTCTTGGTCAATCTACCGCCAGGCTCCTACACTGCACAGGTGACGGGACTGGGCGGCACTACTGGTGTTGCATTGGTGGAGGTATACGAAGTGGTTCCTGACGCAGGGCACCTGATAAACATGTCAACCCGTTCGTTTGTTGGCACAGGCAGCGATATACTTATCGGCGGCTTTGTGGTAGCTGGAACGCAGCCAAGCCAATTGCTAATAAGGGGCGTGGGGCCGGCCTTGGCGCAATTCGGAGTGTCCGGCGCATTGCCACAGCCCGTCCTATCGGTCTACGACTCAGCCGGAAATCTAATCGCCGCAAACGTGGGTTGGAGCGACGGTTCAAGCGAAGACGCGGTAGCAGTGGCAAATGCAGAGACGGCCTCAGGCGCTTTTCCGCTGACGGCTGGGAGCGCCGACAGCGCAGTATTTGTCACGCTGTCGCCCGGGCAATACACGGTGCAGGTTACCGGCGTCAACGGCACGACCGGCATAGCTCTAGTCGAGGTTTACGAGGTGCCGTAATCAGCCACGAAAATGGACGCGCTTGGCACACCGGACCACTGAAAGGCGACGGTTCGGCCCAAGGAAATCCAGGGTGGCAGGGTGTCGGATGCAGGCGGATTGCCGAGCTCGTTACGACTACTCTTGGCCGCAAATGTCATGACTATGTTGGGAAAGATTGTTGGCGATGGACCCCTTGCTCGCACCGAACTGGCGGAAAAGCTATGGATCTACATCCGGCGAAACGGGCTGCAATTTAATGGATATCGTAGTCAGGCGGATTCTCCCGGCGTCGTTGCGATGTAAGTGCCCAAGCAAGGACCCTTTTTCGCGCGGGACCTGTGCGACGTTCCTAATCCATGGCGAGCATCTCGTTCGGCCGATGCATTCCCGGGACATCCAACAGGAGTCAGGCGGGGAACGAATTCCTCCGCCTGGCGGTCGACGGCAGCCGACCCGGCGTCACGCCGCCGGCGGCGCGATGGGCTCGGTCGCAACTGGGGTAGGCTTCGGCGCGGGAACGCCGGCCTTCCTTCGTGCCGCGGGTTTCCCGCGGGACTTGGGCGAGGCCCGGCGTGCGCCGGGCTTCGGCGCAGCTTTCTTGCGGGATCTGACGAGCCCGAAAGCCTTCTTGATGTTCTGGACGCTCGGAAGGGAAATTCCGACGGCCTTGGCAATTTCCGCGCCGGACTTGCCCGCCTTGAGCATTTTCCTCACCTCAGCCCTCACCGAATCGGTGATCACCGCCCGCTTGCGCGCCCTCGGCGCGGAGGGCTTTTTCGGCCGGCTGGAGCGCCCTTTGGCGGAATGCAGCGCGGAAACTAGCTCCTCGGTGGAGGAAAAGCCATAAACGGACGGAAGCGACGCCAGCTCTTTGACAATGGCCTGTTCGAGCTGAATGACTTTGGCCTTCGCCTTGGCCAGTTCCTGGATGAGTGGATTGATCATTTTAGGCATTATGTTAGCCCATTGGACGCGGGCGGTGCAAGCCGTGAGGGCGGAGTGGAATTGCCTGGCCGCCCGCCCGGCCGTTTGGCTGATTTCGTCCGGCCCGCCGGGGCCGAATCGCCCCAGGCGGAAACCCCAGGCGTTCCCGGGGCCGTTCCGGGCGTCACGTTCAGTCCTGGCTGAGGGTGAAGACTATCGGCACCTGCATGTGTACAAAGACCGGGTGGCCCCCCTTCCTTCCGGGCCTGAACGTCCACTTGCTCACGGCGGTACAGGCAGACTCCTCGAATTCGCGCTGGCTTGAGTGGATCGCGGTCGCATTCCGGACGTTTCCATTGGGATCGACGATGAAGTCGACGGTGACTTCCCCTGAAATTCCAGCCTGCCTCATGCGTTCCGGGTAGAACGGACGGGCCCTAAATTTTACCATGGGTTGCTCGTCCAGCTGGGAAGGACTGAACATGGGGTCGCCATGGCCCCCGCCTCCCCCGGCGGGAATCCTGTCAATCGGGATGTCGACGACAGGGTGCGGCGGCTCGACCGGCACCATGAAATCGGTGGGTGCCGCCCTAGCCGGCACATCCTGGAGCTGGGGCATGGCAATTTCGGGCTTCGCCGCCCTGGCGGCCTGATTCTCCTCTACGGGGGCCGGGGGATCCGGATCCACCGGGAAGGGCGTCGGCGGATCGAGGTGCGCCACCCAGCGGATTGGAGGGATGAAGTGGGTGATCTCTCCGTACCACGCGATGCCGACAATCAGCAGGACCGAGAACGAAGCTGCGAAGGCGAGGTTCCTGCGCCGGACGGCGTTGAACGCGGCAAGGAGTTCCGCGCGCCTATTCTCTGATAGCCTCATGGGCTCCCTGTCGGGTGAAACGGCCACCTGTGCGAGCTCCCGCACGGCCTCCGCCCTTCTCTTGAATGCCGCGACTTCGGGCTTTGTGGCCGCAAGCCGCTCGAGTTCGGCCGATTCGCTCGCGGAGACCTCGCCCGAGACCCAGGATAGGATCCGAGCCTCCAAATCGGGTGTCATTGGGCTGTGCATGCCTTCGTTGGCCTCGCTTTTGTTCATGGTGGCCTCCTATCCCTCGCTCCCCTCGATGCCCGCGCGCTTCAGGCCGTCCAGAAGCCTCTTGAGTATGTGGTGCAGACGGAATCCCACGTTCCCCACGCTGAGCCCCGTCCGTTTGCTGATCTCCTGGTACTTCAGCTCATCCTGGTATTTGAGCCTTACGAGGTCGCGGTCCTCTTCCGGCATTTCCGCAAGAAGCATGCGCACGGTCCCGATGGCCTCGCTGCGACCCGGCAGATCGTGCTGCGGGGCGTCGTCCGGCAGGGCCCCCTCCTCGTCCAGCGGGGTCTCGGGATGGGCGTCGCGAATGTGGTTTAGGGCAAGGTTCCTGACGGTGCGGTAGAGCCAGCCCCGGGGATTCTCCACCCTGCCCCACTCCCTGTTCAGGCGCAGAAAAGCCTCCTGCACCAGCTCCTCCGCCACGCTCCTCCTTTGCACGATCGCAATCGCGAAGTAGAGCAGCGCGCTCTCCTCGGACAGAAACAGCTCTGCGATCCTCTTGGGGGCGGGATTCATGTCCAGATGGCCAGCAGCCGTGGCGTCCAGGGAGGTGGCCGGATTTGCCGCGGTACCTTCGAACATCACTGCTGCGGGGGTGTTGGCTCTCGATATAAGCATGGCTCCATCCAATAATAAAGACACGCGACACGGGTATTTCTTAGATGGGAATGTGACAAAGGCCGGGATATTCGCCTCCTCCCATGGTTCCCTGGGGAGCACCGCCTCCCAACCGCGCACCCGCAGAGCCAGCTTCAGAAGAGCCTCGTCGCCCTGCCTGCCGCCGTTTGGCGCCCTTCGATTGCGTTCGAGAATATATATTGCTCTGCCAGGCCTTGGACCGCTTTCCGGTCATCCCGGGAGGTTGGCGGGGCTCCCGGGACGGGCCGGAACATCAATCCCTCGGAACATGAAGATCGCATCGATCCCATTCGGGGTCTCGGCGTTGTTTTTCCAGGGATGCTCGGCTGTCAACCCCGCCGCCAACCTGGTGAACTCAAGGAGCTGCACACACAGTTCGCCGTCTGTCAATTACACCGAGGTTTAACAAGGAAAGGCGGGGCGCCCAGGCGGGGCCGGCGCGCCGCTTCGCGGCGCATCCGGCGACCGCCTTCGGCAGCCCCGCGCCAACTCAACATAGAGCATCTATAATGAATCCTCGACTATGAGATTTTGTCAGCACGGAGCCCGGCCGCATTTGCCAGCGCAAGCTGTCGTCCGTCACATGTGATAAAATTCTTCGCACCAAGGCTGACCGCTGCAGCCACATGCAGAAGATCGAGAGTGCGCACTCCAAGAGCCGCGGTGTGTCTGTCGCTGAGTTTGTCGGCTATCACGAGGACGTCCGGCCAATCAATCTGCGAATCGATGAGATTTCCTGCAGCAATATCGCTGGAAATCTTCTCGATGGCACGCTTGGCAAGAATGGCGTCACAGTTACCACGCCATACGGCGAGGTGAATGGCGTTGCGCAGTTCGCATCGCTGCCACGACGTGAAAACGAGGCTTGTCGGGTGGGCCTTCAGGTAGCTGAAGGCCGCTGCCGAATTTGCATCGTGAAGCACTATGGAAAACAAGAACGATGTGTCAGCGTAAATCATGGGCCCGCATCTCAGAAGCGATCACGGTCCTGAGCGAGCATGTCAGCGCCCGATATCGGAAGCATCGGCTGTTGCATCAGTGTCTCCATACGCGCGTCAAGATCGTGCCAGGGGCGCGGGAGTCGCGCGGGTCTTGTAACCTTTGGGGGCGTCAGCGTGGCCACAACCTTGCGCCGGGATGTTATCGCGACAGATTCGCCGTTGCGGATGAGCTTAAGTACGGCCGGAAATGAATTGCGGATCTGCCGGACAGTCGCGGTTTTCATGTCTCACCAATAAGTCTCACGAACCAAGGCTGTCAAGACTCTGTCGACGGACACTTTATGGGACATAGCCAATCCTCTCTAAGCACGAACGAGCGGACATCAAAACGGACACCAAAGGAGTTAGAATCGGTAGTTCAGGGGTTATGCCAGTTTACGCTTGGATCCCTCGGTAAATCGAACATTTTTGACCTGCAATCGCGGTGATTTATGGCCGATTCCGACCCGTGCCTCCAATTTCTACTAACTGCTTAGTAGAGAGATACGTGAGCCGGAAGGGCCACTGTCAGTGAAAGTGTCAGTAAATTGCGGCGGGGACCCATTACCTTGCCACAATTCGCCGGTACTCCGCTGAAACTCGCCTGCTACTCGCTAACGCGGATGGCTCGGAATCCTCTAGGATCTGGACCATTCGAATGAAGCAACGTTTCACGATGTTCCGCAGGGGTCCGGTCTTCTCCTGTCAGGACAGGAATACCGGCAATCAGGAGAGTCTGCGCACCAGGGACAGCGCGGAGGCCCTTACCCTACTCCATTCCAAGAACGAGGCCTTCCGGCAACCAACCCTCAATCTCCAGATTGCCCGCACGTACCTATCCGCAACCGACCCCGAGATTGCGGCCCGCACGTGGCAAGCTTGCATGCACCTACCATCCAAACGCTCAAACTGGTCTGCGGCGTTTGGCCCTTCTCCCCAACAACACCCGAACACACTTTCTTGTTTAGGTTCTTTTCCTTCCACCTTTGACTGACCGCGTTGGTCAACTTGGCCAGCCAAGTCCGGTCCTTCGCGAGCTCCAAGATATCCATCGTAGCAAAATACTTGATGCTGTTCGGTGCTGGATTTCCCAATGGTTTGAGCAGCTGCCAGCGGCCAACCGAAACCAGTGACGGGCTGGCCGTTTGAAAGTCGATATTCTTCAGGTCGGTCTCCTTCCCCCATTCAACCCAAAAAGATATTCTTCCCTGCTCTCCCTATGAGGACAAGACCATGACAGCAAAAAGCGGGCCAGGAATTGCTCCCGGATTTCAAACCGCCAGCGTATCACGGTGTTCGCGGGGCCGCTAGCAAGCAGCCTCGCCTCAACCAATACAGGCACATCATGCTGCTGGCAATTCAGCACCCAAGCAGTCTGCTCTGCAGTTAGACGGGCTGGAAGCTGCCCGAGGACCGACAGAAACCGGTGTTGATCGTCTCTCATCGCAGCCTGTCGATTACACCGAGGTATAACAAGGAAAGGCGGGGCGCCCCGACGGCGCCGGCGCGCAGCTCCGCGGCGCATCCGGCGGCCGCCTGGGGCGACCCCGCTCCTCGTGGAAGAATAGGCTTGATTATCTTGATAACGAGCGTACGTTTTCAACAGTGAAATTTGACTGGGACCCTGTCAAAAATGTCGGGAACGAGGCCAAGCATGGGCTGAGTCTTTCATCCGCCACTGCCATTTGGTCTGGTCCCACTGTCACTCTTCCTTCGAAAAATCCATCCGAGCCCCGGCAGCTCGCCATTGGTATCATTGAAGGTCGCCACTGGACGGTCGTGTTTACCCTTCGAGGTGACATCTTCCGCCTAATCTCAGCCCGCCGATCACGCGAAAATGAAAAAGCAATCTACGAAAAGTCCTTCAGCTAGTACCGCCACAACTGCGGCGAATCTCGAGGCCCGATTTGAGGCTGGCGGGGATGTCCTCGACTACTTCGATGTCTCCCGCGCTGTTGTCAGTCACGGAGGTGCCCGCCCAGGCGCTGGCAGGAAACCAACTGGAAAGATGCGAAAGACCGTTAAGCTTTCTCCAGCGGCGGTGAATCGTTTCAAAGCCTATGCAAGGCTCAAGAAACTTCCCAGCTTCTCTGCGGCGCTTGAAGCCGCATCGAACAATCTGGGAAGATAGAGATTCAATCGGTTCAGCGTTCCGCCTGACTGTCAGTGAAACTGCCAGTAAAAGTAGTGACGGAGTTAAGCTGGGTAGCCCCGAGTTACCCTGGATAGTCCTTGCCTCTCAGAGGCAGAGGGATTTTCTCCCTCTGTCAGGATTGTAGAGGTTAGACCGATTCCGACCCGCGCCTCCAATTATAATACGCTGTACTACAATAAGTAACGTATCTTTAATAAAGGCGTGTCACGAAGTGTCACAAGCCTGGCGCATTTCTTCGAATGACTTCATATCCATTTTTACTATCTTTAGATAGTAATATCATTTTACTATCTTTAAGTAGTTTCTTGCTTTTACCATTTTAAGATAGTAATTGTTCGCTGTGAATTACCCAGTGAACACGTCGGTGCAGCTCAGCGCGATACTGCGGGGAATGCGGAAATCCAGATCGTTGAGCCAGCTTCAAGCCGGGCAATTGCTCGGCGTAAACCAAAAGCGAGCTGCAAGGATCGAACGCAATCCAGGCGTCACATCGTTTGATCAAATTACCCGCCTAGTCTCCGCGCTGGGTGGTCGAATTGTCATCGAAATGGAAGCGATCAAACCCCCACCCACCCCCAATGAAACACTCGCCACTAGGAAACAAAAAAAGCGCATTTCTATAGTTCCATCCAAACCCGTGGTCGGACGAAAGGAGTAGCCCCGCGATGCCTAAAGAAGCGCTCGCGATCTGGATGAACGGTAAATTGGTAGGCAGGTGGTCTGTCGAACGCGGAATCCATGTCCTCGAATACGACCCAGCGTGGGTCGGCTCGCCTGAAGGCCGAGCCCTTTCGCTGGCCCTTCCATTTACGCCCGACAATACCCCTCATAGAGGTGATGTCGTCGAAAACTATTTCGACAATCTGCTTCCCGACAGCGATAAGATTCGCTCCCGGCTTCGAAACAGATTCTCGACAGACTCCACCGACGCATTCGACCTATTGTCCGCGATTGGACGTGATTGCGTCGGCGCTGTGCAACTACTGCCCGAAGGCGATTCACCCCAAGGCTACAACCGCATTGAAGCCGAGCCGCTAAGCGACTCCGAAGTTGAAAGCGCCATCGCTGCGAGCCTCTCGGGCGACCGGGTGCTGGGGCAAAAAGAAACAAACGAGTTCCGGATTTCCATAGCAGGCGCACAGGAGAAGACGGCTTTCTTGTTCCACAATGGTAGATGGTGCCGCCCGCTAAATGCTACCCCGACAACACATATCTTTAAACTCCCCCTCGGTTTGATCGGACACCTTCAAATCGACATGAAAGATTCGGTTGAGAACGAGTGGCTATGCTCTCGGTTACTGGACGCACTTGGAGTGCCGGTCCCTGAATGTGAGATTCTCCAATTCGGAAGCAGGAAGGTGCTTTCGGTCCGGCGTTTTGACAGGGAAATTACTTCGGAGGGATGGATTGCCCGCATTCCGCAGGAGGATTTTTGTCAGGCACTAGGTCTTCCAAGTTCCAAGAAATATGAGTCGGACGGCGGCCCTGGAATGCGCGAGGTCATTCGCGTCCTCGATACCAGCTCACGCGCTATCGAGGATAAGCGAATATTCGTGAAAACGCAGATATTGTTCTGGTTGCTAGCGGCCACTGATGGTCATGCAAAGAATTTTTCTATCTTCCATGAAAGTGGAGGACGATACCGATTGACGCCCATATACGACGTTCTATCCGCATGGCCCGTGATAGGCCAAGGCGCTTACATGTTCGATTACAGGCATCTGAAATTGGCGATGGCCGTGCGAAGCAAGAACCCTCAGTGGAAACTGACCGAAGTTAAAGCCAGGCACTGGTTGAACGTCGCTAAGGCGGCAGGACTTGGTGGCGACACCGGAGTGATCGAGGATATCGCGGTTCAAATACCTAAAGCGGTGGCAAAAGTGAACGCGCAAATCCCTTCGAATTTCCCGGCAGCCCTCGTGGACAAATTTTTCGTTGGTTTGCATCGACAAGCATCCCTGCTGGGCGATTTGTCGTGAGACTGAGAAAACTCGTAATCGGCATTTGACGTGGAATGTAGGCGTCGGTTCGATTCCGACCCGTCCTCCCATCGGCGCTGTAGCTATGGCGCATCACCAAATCTGCGGAATCAGCCGATAGCGGACCTTGGACTGATAGGCAGCGTAGCCTTCGAGTTCGTTGGCCAAGGTCCGATCTTCCAGCGCAGTCCTAAGGATGATGAGCGCGGACAAGGCAAGGGACGACACCAGCCCCCAGCCGGAGCCCACGGCCATGGGCATGCCAACGAACAGCAGTAGCATACTGGAATACATGGGGTGGCGGACGACGGCATACGGACCCGTCGAGACGACCGTTTGCCCCCGATCGTGCTGAATCCTGACGATCGGTATCAGGAAGGTGTTGGCCCTTAAAACGAGCCTCATCATCCGGAACCAAACGAAAAGCAGGATATCACCCGCCACCTCGACCGCGAAAGGCAACCTCAGCCAACCGAAGCGTCCCGCATCCAGTCCCATTAGAGCCAGCCAGCCCATGAACAGAACTGGGAAGAGCGCCATCAGCACCTGGTCCCAAAGCGGCTGGCCAGCCGAACGGATCCTCGACTTCAACCGCTCGGCCAGGAGCGCGGGGTTTTCGCGCGCCAGAATGGCGAAGATGGCGGTGCATCCGCCAAAGAACACGGCCAGCATGACCCAGGCGGCAGGCCATGCCATGGTTCCAGCCGGTCCGAAAAGCGCAGCAATCACGACGGCGGTCCTGATCATAACTCTAAGCCAGAGCCGTAGGTTCATGTTTGGAGCCCTTGTCGACCCCGGGGCAGTCTGCTCAAGGGTGGTAAGGCAGCATGGACCCATCTGGACTAGCGTGTCGATACGCTGGCGTTGGGGGACGAGATCTCCCATGGCAGCATCCAGATAACCAGCATTAACCCGCCGCCTGCCCGTTAACTCCCAAGGATCGTTCTCATCGTTTAACGCCATCGACAGCCGGGGAATATGCTCCCTCGGTGGGAAACTGGAGCGTCGCCAACCGCCAGGAAGCGGCCGGATCGGCCGCGTCTCCGCTCACCTCCTTGAACAAACAGTGTAAGGAAACGTGGGCGGTGGCTACTAATCTCGATAATGAATGCCATTCCCTACGGTGAAGGACCCACTGCAGCACTCCCTTCGTATGGACTACGGCGGTATGCAATTATCACCGCAGTGGTGGCCCTGTGGATGTCGATCGGATGGACGCTAAGACTCACTGCCAACGTCTATCTGCTGCTTGGCATTCCGCTGTTGTGGCTGTTTCAAACCTACATAGCGCGACGGCCTATGCTAGAGGTGTGGTTCGCCAACGGGGGCCGGTTCGCCCTGCCGTGGTGGGGATGGCTGATCGCGGCGGCCTTCATGGTTCAGCCCGTCCGCGATCTGATCAGCTGGAAGAACCCCGGCCTGGATGTTCAGCTCTGGCTGGTCTGCGCCGCTCTCGGTGCCGTGCCGTTGGCCTGGTCGCTTGCCCGCTGTACACGCCAACAATGGCGCCAACTCGGTTTGTGTGTTCTCACGGCAGGCGCCGCCGGCATCCTGACGTTGATCATCAGCTACCTCGTTCGTTCGCATCCCGCCCTGACGCCAACGGCGCGGATCCTGGAGGGGCTCCGCTCGTTTACGCTCTACCTGCCGGTATGTTTCATGATTGAGGAGGTCTTCTTTCGCGGAGGGCTCGACTCCTATTTGACGCGCCGGGGCGCGAGAGCCCCTTGGCTGTCTGCCTTCTATCTCTCGGCGCTTTGGGGGTGGTGGCATTTGCCCACCGTAACGTTGCAGCCAGAGCATCGTGTGGCGCAGCTAGCCGTGCTGGCGTTTGCGCTGCCGCTGGTCCATTGCGGTGTCGGCGCGCTTCTATCGATCTTCTGGCGCCGCAGCGGGCTGCTGCTTGTTCCGGTCTGTGCCCATGCATTCATCGACGCGGTCCGCAACGCACTCCAATAGGCCCGAAGAAAGGCGGATGTCCCGTGCCTGAGCCGTCGTTTCCCGATGTTTCGCTATCAGGACTGCCAACTCCTTTCCCCTGGTAGCCAGGATCCCCCTCTTTTCCAGGAACTCCCCCGAGCCCTGACGGTCCGGTTGCCCCGGGCGGAATGGCGTCCTTCTTTTGCTTAGTCGTACCGGGCACACCTGGAACGCAGGGACCGCCGTCCTCGATCAGGGTCCCACACACGGCGGTATCGCGAAAGGATTTATAGATTCTTCCATCGGCCATAGCGGTTCGAAAGCCCCTGATTGTCATTAATAGGGCTCATGAAACCTCAAAAAATGCCCGGTGCAAATCCCCGTGTCGCTAGCTTGGATAGTTGACAAATGCTCAGTTAACGAAGGTCGAATGCATCTCAGTGGATGGTGCTTCGACACTAGGTCGCCCATCCTAAAGGTTGACGCGGTATTTCCGGAACCACTGACCGTTGTGCCTCTAACAAGTTACGGCTTATCGAGCCCCGACGTTGCTGCTGCAGTCGATCCGGATGCAAAACACAACCGATTTGATGAAAGTCTTATCATTCCGCCTCATGCGGTCGGCCATTTATTCAGGTTACAGTTCACCCTAAGCGATGGCACCATTGTACTTGGGGGCTCCGATATTGGAGATGCTGCTGAAGGTGAGCCGCAATCCCGTTCAAACGCGATCCAACCCAAGGATGCTCTGTCCCGTCTTGACTGCGACAGACTCGGTGCCACCTCGGATTCTACTTTGATTCAGGCAGAGCTCGAAATGGTGAAACGGCGCGACATCGAATTTCGAGCCAACATCGTTCATGAATTTCTCGACCGGGGCGAACGCAACTCCTACCTCCATACCCTTCGCCAGGAAAGGGCCACGCTCATTAAACGCGATCAGCAGGTGTCTTTGGACCTTGAGGCCATGGTCCGAAGGCTGGAAATCGAAGGGGAAAGGGCCGCAGCGCTGGAAACGGAACTCCATCGCATCCGTAGTTCAACGTCCTGGGGTAAGCTTCGACCGATATGGGCTCTTTGGCGCACATTCTCGCGAAGCCACATACCTTCAACAATCGCGCCCTCCTTGAAGCGTGCCTCGGCGGATGGCAGCGTCTTCACCTACTTTCTGCACACGTCGCCGTTCCGAATCTATCGCGAGCACTTCTTCACGCTTCGGGGTTGGGCTTGGCCCGATGACGGCAGGTCGATCACTGCAATTGGAGCCAACATCGACGGATCCCTGTTTGTGGGTCATCATGGTCTCGAAGAACCCGAGGTAATTGCGCGATACGGCAATCAGACGGCGAATCCTCGACCGGGTTTTGAGGTCACTTTTGAGACGTCTCAAGGGCGCCATCAGCTTAGCCTGGAAGCGGAGTTGGACCACGCCGAATGGCGATCGATCATGAAAACCTCGATCTGGTGCGAGCCGACGATGCCATGAATATTGTCGATGCAAACGTCCGCTGGCGAAAAAGCATGTCATCTTTTGGCGACCGCTCCGATTACAAGAATGTCTGGAACCGGCAAACCGAAGATCTTGACGTCGCATCGCTCGCCGTAGCGAGCTTCACGGACGAAGCTTCTATGGATCTCACTGCGCAATACTCAATAGATGCGCTCAGGTTCACCGTAGGGATCAGCTCAAACGATGTCGTCCTCGAGATCGGTTGCGGAATCGCGAGAGTCGGCAAAATCCTCAGCTCTGCGTGCCTTCACTGGTTTGGATCCGATATTTCCGGCGGAATGCTTAGGCATGCCGCCACCAGACTCCGAAAGTGTCCCAACACGACTCTCGTGGAACTCGCGACTGTAGGCCTGCAGGAGTTTCCCCGAGATGCCTTTGATCTGGTCTATTGCACTACGGTGTTCATGCACCTCCTGGAATGGGACCGTTACCGCTACGTAGAGGAAGCATTTCGGGTGCTTCGACCCGGCGGGCGTTGTTACTTCGACAACTTTCACCTGAATTCTACTACCGGATGGAATCTGTTCCTCGCGGGAGCAAGCATCCCACTCAACCAAAGACCCGCTCACATCAGCATGTCCTCATCAAGAGAAGAGCTGGTGACCTACTTGAGAAAGGCGGGCTTCGAGGATATTCGCATTTATGAACTCCCAAGCGAGTTGCTGGCCGGCGTCGGCCGCAAACCTAACTAGGGCGACCGACCCCCGGGGGCCAGGATACTTGGGCCACGGAGGGTGCCGGCCTTCACCTCGCGGAAGGTGATCCAGCGCGCCGGACCCGCCAGTCCGGGGCAAGCGGTTCGACAACCCTTGGCCCTCTCCCAACACCGCGACTTATGTTCCACACCGAGCTCGAGGCCACGAACATCTGCAACACGCGCTGCCTGCATTGCCCACACGAGTCGATTACCCGGCCCACCGGCAGGATGGATTGGGAGACCTATTCGACAATCATCTCGAAGATCAGGGAGCACGTGAAAGGGGAACGCTTCTCGGTTTCATACTCGGGGATGGGAGAACCTTTCCTGAATCCCCTGCTCTGTCGGTTCATCAGGCACATTTCGGACGAGGCCGTCACCTCCTTCGCCTCCAACGGCGCGGCTTTGACCGAGGAGACCGTGTCGAACCTTCTGGAGGCAGGCCTGGACATGATCTACCTGAGCTTCAATGGGGATGAGCCATGGCTTTTCTCAAAGATGATGGGGGGACTGTCCTTCGACAGGGTCCTCTCCAATTTGCGAAAGGCGGTGGCCCTCTGCGAGGGTAAGCGGCTCAAGCTCCGGGCGAACGTCAGCATCACGAAGGCCAATCAGCACAGGGTTGACGCCATAAAGGGCATGCTTGAGAGGGAGGGCCTGGCTTCGGTGTCGCTCTCCCTATGCCATGATAGGGGTGGAAACCTGAAGGACCAAGCGACGTGCGACACTCCACCCATGGGAGCCAAACATTGGGAGTGTGATGTCATGAAAAACACGCTCTTCATCGACTGGCAGGGTCGCGCTCATATCTGCGACCATGACCTTCACGGCGAATATCTGCTTGGCGACCTCATGAGGGAGCCTCTTGCGGCCGTGCTTGAACGCCGGCAGGCGCTTCTCAGGGACAGCTCCGGTCTCGCGATCTGCCGCGAATGCAACGATATCATGAGGATCGGAGGAACCTTTCCCTTGGAAAGCCGCGCGGGCGGGAACTTCCGTGACTGGATCTATTACCTGTACAGGGACTTGGAGGATCCCCTATCGGAGGCAAACGAACCCATGAGGTGGATATTCAGGATATTCCATAAGGAGAACCGGACCGATCGCTTTGCGAACCGCCTCCTAGCCATAGAAAAGGAGGCCCGCGTCGAGCTGGAACGGCTGCGCATTCAGAACGAAATTCTGGTCGGGCAGCGCGGTGCCCTGACTAGGGAGCTTGAGGAGACCACGGCAGTGATCTGCCGGGAAAGGGATTCCTTCGACGCCGACCGCGCCGAATTTGAGCGAGATTTATCCGTCCGGGAAGCCGAAAGGCGCCACCTCCAGGCCACACTCGACGAGCGGGACGGGCAGTTTGCCGAGCTGCACGCCTCCTTCTGCCAGATCCGCCGGGACTGGGCCTGGCGGCTGATCTCGATGCTCAGAAGGGACGTCGCAAGGATCCGGATGGCAATGCGTTTGCGCGGATGAAGGCTCGGTCACTCGCCGGTTTTCACGGAGCCGCCTGCGCACCCTTCGGCAGGAAACGGCCGCCGGAGGCAACCCGCCGACCCAATCTTTAGATTTTTTCGACCAGCGGAGCCAACATTGACGCTTGTCGGCGTTTATTAAGGGCCCCAAAAATCACCCGCGATTTTGAGCAGGCTCTCCCCAAAGCGAATTCCACTGTTAGCCACGACCGGGGATTGGACTGCCCTTTGGACGGCCCTGCTGGTTGTCCTTTCGTTCTATTACTGGACGGCAGCCACAAGTGCGGGCCTGCCCCCGTCTCCGATGGGAAAGGCCTCGTACGGCGATTATTACAACCTCCTTCTCCACGGACTCCTAAAAGGGCATCTCTACCTCGACGTCCCCGTTGATCCCGCGATGCTATCGTCGCCGAACCCCTACGATCCGCGGGTTTGGGTTCCGCACGGCTGGATGATGGATTCAAGCTTCTACCACGGAAGGTACTATATCTATTACGGGCTGGTCCCGGCGCTTGTCTTCATGCTCCCTTTCAGGCTGCTGACCGGGGGCGACCTATGGCTCGGAACAGCCGGTGAGGTCGCGACCGTGATGGCATTTCTGGCCCTTGTATGGCTCTGGCTTAGGGTTCGCCGAGATCATTTCCCGCGCACCGGCAGCACGATCGTCTTCGCGACCGTTCTGTCCCTGGGCCTCGCGACGGGACTTCTATCCCTTGCGAGGCGCCCGATGATGTACGAGCTCGCGATTGGGAGTGGATGCTTTTTCGCAACCCTGATGCTTCACAGCCTCTATTCGGTGCTGTCATCCGAAAGAAAGGCGGCCTGGATGGCGATGGCTGGCATCTTCCTGGGCCTCGCGGTCGGCAGCCGGCCGACATTCCTGTTTGCCATCCTAGCGCCCATCTGGGTGCTCTGTTGGCTCCTGCGTCGCGGGCGGCCGCCCGACTCACCGGAGGGGCGCCTGGGATACGCGCTCGGCCCGGCGATCGGTTTCGCGGTTGGATTCGGGACGATCTTTGCCGGAATCCTGCTCTATAATTACCTGAGATTTTCGAGTTTCCTCGACTTTGGATACAACTACCTGCTGCAGGATCCCATATGCGACCTGCGGCATATCTGGAGTCTTTCGTATTTCTGGTTCAATCTGAGGATATACTACCTGGGCTCCCTTGATTGGAGTCGCTACTTTCCCTTTGCGTCCATGGCGGCCCTTCCCAAATGGCCGCAGAATTATTACGGGGTCGCCGATATTTTCGGCATCCTAAAATACGCCCCGATCGTTTGGTTTTCGCTGGCGGCCCTCTTGGTGTTTCGGGGCCGGCAAAACGCAAGGGCCCAGGGCCTTGGAGTTGCCCTTGGAATGGTGTGGCTGGCTTATCTGGGTCCGGGAATCTGCGAGCTTTGCTTCGGCAACGCCGCGATCCGCTACACGGTGGACTTCCTGCCCCATCTCGTCCTCTTGTCGACATTTGGGGCCTGTGCGCTGGACCAGGCCCTTGCGTCGGACCAGGCAAAGCGGGCGGTGCGGGCGGTCTACCTCGCCGCCGCCGTCTTTTCGGCGGCGGTTGCGGCCATTCTCAGCATTCCGCTCGAGGGGACCATGACCGTCCAGCGCGGCAACGCGTACCTTGAGCGCGTCGCCCGGGTCATGAACGTTCCCACCTCGCTGTATGAAAGCGCACGGGGCTGGCAATTTGGACCTGCCACCTGGCAGACGACCTTCCCCAATCGGCCACCGAAAACCGTGGAGACCCTGGTTGAGACCCCGAACGCGGTGCTTCTGGTGGAATACCTTTCGGGCAGCAGGATTCGCTTTGGCCTGAAGTGTGTTGACGACAACTTCGTGCTTTGGGGCGCGGGAGTCGATGTCGTCCGGGGGAGGCTCGCCACGCTCTCGACGTCATTTGGCTCGATGTATCCGCCATCCGAACATCCGTACTACCTGGGGCACGAGGCGAACGCCATTAGCCACTCGTCCATCTATGTCGGTTTGGACGGCCATCCCGTGCTTCAGGGTTTGCGCCCGCTCAGTCCGGTTGACTGCCGGAACATTCAGATTGCGGACGGACGGACGCGGTCCGGATGGTTCTCAGGAAACGTCCTGAAGGTCGCCCGGGACGAGATTCCAATTCGATGGCTCACCCCGGAAACGGCGTTTCGGACGCTTCGCATGGCCCTGCCCGTTGAGTTGAGGCCGGGGCGGTGGCCGCTCATATCCGCCGGTGCACCGGGTGGCGGGGAATTGCTCTTCCTCGATGCGGGCGACAAAGAGACCGCACGCTTTGGATATTTCTCAACCGGAGCCGCATTGTGCTACGGCCCCCCGTTCCGCCTTGTGCCCGGCTCCCCGTTGGAATGCACGGTGCGGATGGAGCCCCTGGATGCCTCCGGCGGCTTCCCGGGGCCGCCGCGCCCGTTGTGGATCGAGATGAATGGGCGGATCAACTGGATGAGCTATGTCCCCTATCACCCGAGTTCGCCCGGCGAGATCCGCATCGGAGCAAATACGGTGTCGGCACCGTTAACGGAGGGATCGTTTCCGGGTGAAATCCAATGGGTTGCTACGCCGGCTCGCCTCAGGCCTGCCGGGCCGACGGATCACCTTCTGCTGCGGGTGACATTCCCAGCTCAGGCCCAGTGGGGCTTACGGGAACCCCTGTTACTGACCGGCATCCCAGGAGCTTACGACGGAATAGAGGTCGTGCATTATGGCGGAGGACTCGGGCGCTTCGTTCTCGATCACTACGGGAGGCTAAATCAGGAAGGTCCGATCTTCAGCTCGTTCGGAGGGGGGTCCATTCACGACATTGAGATCATCACGCCCGTATTCTCGCTGTACAAGGGATCCCGGGATCCGACGCGGGGAACGATCGTCGTCAGGATGGCCGGGAAGGAAATGCTTTGCTTTGACACGGATCTTTTCCCCGCGCAGCCAGGGAAAGTCAGTGTCGGTAGGAATGACTTCGGCGGACCGGGCGAGAAGACATTCCTCGGCGCGCTTCTCCTGCAACCTTGGACCAGGCTCCCCTGAACGCTGACCGTGGCTGTCAGGCGGGATGCCAGCGTCGATGTTGCTTCGGTGGAGGCTTTTTTTCAATGAAGGCCTCGCCGCGCCATGCGCTTGTTCCTGAATACCCCTTGGCGTGGGAGCGGCCTGCGGCGACGGATGCCGGGGCCGGCCTTGGCGACGCGGTCCACGCTTCCTGGCGGCCGCTTCCTAACGGGGATCCGCCGCGGGGCCCACCGGGCCTGATTGAAGGGGGAGACCGGGGCACGATCCCAGGCCCACCCGCTCGGCAACGACCGACGCCGCGGTGATCAGCGCCGTGGTCGCAAGATCGGAGACCGCGCAGATCGTCAGCACGACCGACGCGGAAACCAGCGCGGGGTTCTGGGAACGAATGCCGCTCGCAAACGCATAGAGGAACGCCAGGAGAAGGACGAGGACCGCCGGGATCACGAGGTAGCCGCTTGAGTAGTTCTGGCGAACTTCGGGGTGCATCGAGACAAACAGGAGCATCGCGGCGGCCACGAGGTTGAGCCCCGCGGCGCTGCCCAAAATTGCGGCGACCTGGCGGGCCTTGAACCCCGTTGCGTATTCAAGTTCGGCCATGAGCGGCGGGATCACGCCGACCGGAATCATGACGGCCGCCACGACAAGGATGACGGCGCCGATCTGCAGGAGGCGGCGGCAGTTCATCAGCCTCCCGGACGCCTCTGCCAGCATGGGGCCGAGATCCTGTCCGGAGGGAACACGACCCGCGATGACCGCCCCCGCGAAAATGCCGAGCCCGCCGCTCAGCAGCATGGGGACGGCCTGCGGCAAAATCGCTTCGCGTTCAACGAGCGCCAGCACGCCGAACAAAGGCAGCGTCATGGCCGCCAACGCAGGCCATCTTGGCCTGAAGCCGTGCGCCCCCCTTGGCGCGAGCCAGAACTGGCAGAAAGCCAGATAGGGGGCCCCCACAAGACAGGCACCGACGATTCCCAGGACCGGGTTCCTTCCCGGCACCGCCAACGCGGATTCCGTCACAAAAAAAACCATGAGCGACGTGAGTCCGAGGAGAAACGAGAAGCAAACCTTCGCAAGGGTCACGAATGCCCTCTTCATGGCCTCGGAGTTTACTCCTCCGGCGGCGGGCACTCAATAGGCGGAAGGCCGGGACGCGCAGGGATGAAAACCCCTAATAGCCAGAATCAGTTTTCCAGGCCCGACCTTCATCGGGGGGGCCTCCCTGCGGCGGCACCAGGACCGTGCGAGATGCGCCCTCAATCGGCGTAATCCAGGACATTGCTGAAGAACTGAACGGGCATCGCGACCTCCTCCGCCAATTTTTTGGCGCATGAGATATGGTGGCGCGCCTCCGAGGCGGCGCGGGTGAGCACCTGCTCCGAGTACACGAAGCTCCAGTCCCCCCGGTCGACCCTCCAATCGGGGCGGTCCCCAAACCCGAAAAGCTGGGAGAACACCACGGCATCGGCGCCCAGCTCCTTCCCGAGCGCAACGAAGGGCGCAGCTTCCCGCAGGTTCTCGCGCATCAGGGTCATGTTGATCGAAACCTCCAGCCGGCTGTTCGGAATCCCCTTCCGCATCCGCAGCAGCGTGGAAATCCCCGACACGGCCGAATCGAAATCGCCCCCCCTGATCTTCGAGTAGGTGCCGGGCGTCGCGGCGTCGAGCGAGAAGCTCAACTCCGTGATCCCCGAATTCAAGATCCTCTCCGATCCCTCGGCCGTGATGAGGTGTCCGTTCGAATGCACCCGGAAGCAAAGGTCGTCGCGGCCGCTGCTCCACTCGACGAGCCTCCAGAACGCGGGCGCGGCCATCGGCTCGCCGAGCCCGCTGACGCAGACCCTGGAGGCCGTCGCAAGGAACGATTCCATCCGTTCGATCGTGCCCACGGGCGTGTGGCGGGGCTGCTCCACGAGGCTCATCCCCTGCGGACACATGACGCATCGCAGGTTGCAGATCGTGGAGACCACGAAGACCAGATCGACCGGCCTTGCCCGCAGGCGCGTGGCGCCGCGGGAATACTCGACAAGCCCGAGCACGGAATTCTGAAGGGGCTTGCTGGCGGTGCCGGCCACGCGGTAATTCCTCCCCTCCGACCTGCCGTGGCGAATGAAATGCTCGAGGCCGGACGTCAGTCGGCACCGATCAACGGCGGTGCGCACGTCGGGATGCTCCTGCAGGTACCACTCCTCGTCGAACACGCGCGCGAAGTCTTCGTCGATCTGCAGCGGCTCATCGCGCTCGGGAAACACCGGATCCGTCCGCTGGAACGGGCATTCCGACGATAGGCACGCCCGGTCTACCTCGCCCCTGAGGATCGAGGCCCGCACCTCCTGCATCCGTTCGCCGTTCCAAATCTGCTCCGCCGAGCTGTCGTTGATGTTGCCGACCGACCGCGAGCCATGGCTGCAGGGGAGGACGTCGCCGTCTTGGGTGACCAGCATCCAGTGCCAGGGAAGCGCGCAATTTCTAACGCTCACTTGCCTGGGCTAAGCGGGTCCGCAGGCGGACGGTGGGGCCGGGGGTCATCATGCACGCCCCCGACAATAGCCCGCCGACCACGAGGGGAGGCGAGCCGAATCACACTCGGCCGCCCTGCGGTTCCTTGCAGGAGCGCCCGCGAAATCGCTTCTGGAGTCTCGACTTATCGACGCCCAGGCCCTAGCCGCTTAGGGTCCCATCGCGGACGAGAAACGGTGCCGACCGGAGGGGGGCGCCTTTTTGTGAAATATATCTTTCCAACCCTATAGTCTAAATGCCGGCCTGGATTCGCAAGTACACGAGGGGATACCAGGCGTGGGTGCCGCTGAACGGCATCTTCATCCTCTGGCTCCTGACTGCGCCGGAGCGCACGCGAACCCAAAGGTCCATCGGAATTTTCTTCCTGCTGGCGTCGAACGTCATGGCCGCGGCCGCGCTGTGGAGGGCCGCAAAGCGGCCCGATCTGCCGCCCCATTTTTCGAAGGGCCTTCGCCGGATCGCGTATTCCCTGATCATCATCGTCCTTGGCGGCGTCTATGTGCTGCTCGATCTCTATCTGAGGCCCGCAGGCACGAGCCTCTACAACGGATCGGATTTCTTCTTTCTCCTCTCCTACCCGGTCGCCATGTGGGGGCTTCTCCGCATGCCGCGGGCGGCGCATCCCTCCGCGGGACTCGGTCGGATCCTGATAGACAGCGCGGTGTTTGCGGTCGGCGCCGGCCTGCCGGTCTGGTTCCTCGCGGTGAAGCCGGGGCTTGCGAGCGCCATGGGCTTCGGGATTGCGCCCTTCCTCGCCTACCCGTTGGCGGTCTTCTCCGGGATTGTGTGCCTCAACATCGCGCTCCTGACGCGCACGCCCGTGCCGTCCCGCGGAGCCTTCGGCGTCCTCCTGACCGCGATAGGGATTTCGTGGCTTGCGGACCTGATTTTCCTGCTCGATAGCGTCGAGGGCTTCATCATGAGAAGCCCCATCCACTGGAGCAATCTGCTCAATTCGGTGGCCCTCATCGGCTACCTGGTCGCCGCCGGAAAGATAGAGACCGACAAGCCGGCAAGGCAGGACGACGCCCATTCCCCCGCTTCAGGTCCCTTGCCGATCATCACGATCGTCATGGTGAGCGCGTGGCTGCTCATCTATATCACCTATGGCCGGCCCATTCCGGAGATGCTTCCGGGCCTCCTCTGGAGCCTTCTGGTTCTTTTCGCCTTCCTCTGCTTCCGCGAGATCTGGATGATCCGGGAGAACGCGCGCTGGATGGCCTCGACCGTCAAACGCGAGAGCAGCGCCCGCGCCGAGGCGCTCATGCTCGAGTACCTGAAGGCGGTCTTCAACAGCACCCCCGACATGATTTGGTCCGTCGATCCGGAGCAATTCGGACTCCAGACGTGGAATCTCATGCTGGAAAGGACCTTCCGGGAGGTTCGCGGCATCTCCCTCAAGGCGGGGATGCGCCCCAACGACCTCTTCCCTTCGGACCCCGTCCTGGCCCAGGACTGGCGGGAATCCTACCAGAGAACGCTCAGGGAGGGGTCCTACTCGAAGGAATACGAGATCGTCGCCGTGAAGAGGATCCTGTCGCTGAGCCTCAATCTACTGGGACCCAGGGACCGCCCATTCGGGATCTCCGTGTTCGCCAAGGACGTCACCGAGAGCAGGCGGGCGGAAAAGGCCCTTCGTGAAAGCGACGAGCGCCTCAGGCTGGCGCTCGAGGCGAATAGCGAGGGCGTCTGGGACTGGGACATCGCAAGCGGCAGGATCGTGTTCAACCCGAGCTACCTGAGGTCGCTCGGATTCAATCCGGATGAATTCGCGAGCGACTATGATTCATGGAAGGCGCTGGTCCACCCCGACGACCTCGCCGCAACCGAGCTGGCGCTCAGGCGCCACATCCTTGAGGGCGCCCCTTTCTCGGTTGAGATCAGGCTGCGGGGAAGGTCCGGCGAATGGCGCTGGGTCCTCAACCGCGGCACCGTGGTTGAGCGCGATCCCTCGGGACGCGCGGTCAGGATGCTCGGCACGCACATCGACATCACCAAGCGAAAGCGCGACGAGGAGGAGCTGTACCTCCAGAGCGCCGCGCTCGAGGCGACCATCAATTCGGTCGTCATCACCGACACCAAGGGAAACATCGAGTGGGTCAACCCCGCGTTCACGAAGGCCACGGGCTACTCGGCCGACGAGGTCATCGGCCGCAATCCCCGGATCCTCAAGTCGGGCAAGCAGCCCGATTCGTACTACGCGGAGATGTGGCGGACCATCACCTCGGGCAGGATCTGGTCGGGCGAGTTCGTGAACCTGAGAAAGGACGGCGGACTCATCACGGAGGAGGTGACCATTTCGCCGGTGCGCGATCCCCAGGGGGCCGTCATCCACTTCGTCGCGGTGAAGCAGGACGTCTCGGCGAGGAAGCTCCTGGAAAAGCAGCTCTTCCAGACCCAGCGCCTCGAGGTCGTCGGAATGCTCGCGAGCGGCATCGCCCACGACCTGAACAACGTCCTTGCGCCGATCCTGACCGGCACGACCCTGGTCAGGGCCCGGATGCCGGGCGATTCCGAACTGCAGTCCGTGGTCGCCGCGATGGAGAAAAGCGCCCAGCGCGGCGCCTCCATCGTGCGCCAGGTCCTCACCTTTGCGCGCGGGGTCCGGGGCGAGCGGGTCCCGGTGCAGCTCAGGCACCTCCTCGAAGAGGTGGTCTCCATCTCCGAGGAGACTTTCCCGAAAAACATCAAGACCGCGGCGGACATTGCGAAGGACCTCTGGCCCATCGTCGGCGACGCCTCCCAATTGGACCAGGTCGTGATGAACCTCTGCATCAACGCCCGCGACGCCATGCCCGGCGGGGGCCTCCTGACCGTCACCGCCGAAAACATGGACCTGGACGAGGCGTTCGTGTCGATGACCCCTGCAGCCAAGGCCGGGCCCCACGTCTGCATCAAGGTCTCCGACACCGGAACGGGCATACCGCCGGACAAGTACGACAAGATCTTCGAGCCGTTCTTCACGACGAAGGAGGTCGGCAAGGGCACGGGCCTCGGCCTGGCGACCGTGCAGGGCATCGTGAAGAACCACGGCGGCTTCGTGCAGTTCAAGAGCGCGCTCGGCGAAGGCACGCGCTTCGAGGTCTACCTTCCCGCGACCCCGGCGGCGGTGCCCGCCCCCGCCGGGGAGCATCATCCGCGCCCCCCGCAGAGGCACGGCGAGACGATCCTGATCGTCGACGACGACGAATCGATCCGGATCGTCACCGCCAAGATCCTGAGGCAGCAGGGCTATGAGATCCTTTCGGCGTCCAACGGCGAGCAGGCGCTCGCGATCTTCGTGCAGAACCGCGCCGCCATACGGCTCGTCCTGACCGACATGATGATGCCGGTCATGGACGGCCTGGCTCTCGTCCGGGTGCTGCGGCGGATCGAGCCCGGGATCCGCGTCGTGGGCGTGACCGGGGTCGGCGAACCCACCTCGCTAAACGCCATCGAGGCCCTGGACCTGTCGGCGCTGCTGCCCAAACCCTACACGGCCGACAAGCTGCTGCAGACGCTGGAAAAGGTCCTCGAGCCCGCAATGGAGGGTTAGAGCCTCCGGCGCCGCAGGCGCCCCGGGGAAGGGCTCCGCAGCCATTGAGCTAGTCTCGCGGCGCAGGAACCGCCAACATGGTCCGTCCTCGTCGTCCCGTTGGGGCATACTCCTATCTGAACGACGCGGCGCCCACCCCCTTTTCCCCCCATCGAATGCCGACGGAATCCCCGCACATGAATTCCTCCGAAAACAACCCCCGCCCAGGCGCACGGGCCATCACCCGGCGAGACGCCATCAAGACCGGATTGACCGGCATCCTCGCGCTTTCGGTGGCCCCGCAATACCTGAGGGCCGCCCTCGCGGGACCCGAGGCTCCGAGCAACCGGCTCGGCATCGGGCTGATCGGCAACGGCCTCATCTGCTCCTCCCATTATGAGGCCCTCATCGGCCGGGACGACTGCCGCATTCTCGCGACGTGCGACCTGCGCCACAGCAAGTCCAAGGCGATGGCCGCCCGGGCCGAAAAGGACTACGGACAGTCGGACAAGATCGCGGCCTACCAGTACCATGAGGAGCTGCTCGCGAGGAAGGACATCGACGCGGTCTTCGTGTGCACGCCGGACCATTGGCATGTCGCCGTCGCGCTCGCGGCCATCCGCGCCGGAAAGGATGTCTACTGCGAGAAGCCGCTCACGCTCTCCATCCGGGAGGGGCGACCCCTGGTCACGGCGGCGCGCCAGTACGGACGCATTCTCCAGACAGGCACGCAGCAGAGGTCGAACGCCTCCTTCCGGAAGGCGGCCGAGATCGTCCGAAACGGGCTGATCGGCGAGATCACCCACATCCGGGCCAGCCTCGGGGAGTTTCCGCCGGCCCCCAACCTGGCCGAGCAGCCGATCCCGGCCGACTTCGACTACGACCGGTGGCTCGGCCAGACGCCCTGGAGGCCGTACAACGAGCAACGGGTGCGCGGCGACTACGGCGGCGGCTGGCGCTGCTTTTTCGAGTACGGCGGCCGCAAGAACGGCGACTGGGGCGCGCACCATTTTGACATCATCCAATGGGCGCTCGGCATGGATCAGTCCGGCCCGGTTGAGTTCATCCCCAAGGGATGGGAGGGAACGCCCTACCAGACCCACGTCTATGCCAACGGCGCCCGCGTCGAGCGCGTCGACGAGGGCCTCAAGTCGATGATCGAATTCACCGGCAAGGATGCGACCGTGTGGGTTTCGCGCGGCGACTACCTTGAGACGAACCCGCCCGCCCTGGCGAGGCGCCCCCTTAAGCCCGACGAGGTCCACCTCTACGTCAGCAAGGATCATCACGATGACTTCTTCAGCTCCGTCCGGTCGCGCCAGCGCCCGATCTCGGATGTGGAGACCGGGCACCGCAGCGCGACGGTATGCCACCTTAACAATATCGCGGCGCGTCTAAACCGCCCGATCAAATGGGACCCCGTCTCCGAGGAGATCGTGGGCGACGCGGTCGCCTCCACCCTCCTCGACCGGACCCGCCGCGCCCCGTACGCAACCCTCTAGCCGTTCCCCCAGCATGACCGCTCTCCGATGCCTTAGCTCCACCGCCCTCCTGGGCGTTTCGGCGCTGCTTCTCCTCGCACCCGGCTGCGCCACGCAGACGGCCCAGGCGCCCGCGCCCTACTCGCGGCTCGTCTCCCTTCAATATGCCGGGAGCCAGGATGCCGTCGCGTCCCTGCGCAAAGCCATCGCGGACGCAGGGGCGGACCGCGCGCGCCTGGACGCCATCGAGGCGGACCTGGCCGGGATGCTTGAGCGCGCGGACACGACCTTTGCCGGAAGGCAGGCCATCTGCGAGAACCTCGGGACCCTGTACGCCGTCAGCTTCGCCCGGGGGGACCACCCGATCCCGCCCGTCCTTGTCGCGATGCTGACCGACCCGAAACAGGTCGATTTCGCCCGGTCGGCCCTCGAGCGCGCCCCCGGCGCCGCGGTCGACGCCGTGTTTCTTTCGAGCCTCGGGACGTCGAAAGGCAGGGTCAGGATCGCGCTCATTGAGTCGGTCGGCGTCCGCAGGATAGCGGCGGGCGTTCCCGCACTTGGAGACATCCTGAGCGGCGGCGACCCCGCTGAAGCGGCCGCCGCGGCCAGGGCGCTCGGGAAGATCGGGTCCAAGGAGGCCCTGGAGGCCCTCGAAAAGGCCCGCGATCCGCTGTCGACCGAGGTGGTCGAGGCGAGGATCCGCTGCGCGCGCAACCTGCCCCCCGCCGAGTCCCGCCGCCTTCTCCGGGACTTATGCTCCGACACGGCCGTCGCCACCCCTTTCAGGGTCTCGGCCTTCCTGGCGCTCCTGTCCCTGGAGCCGGACACGGCGGCGGAGCAGATCACAGCGGCCCTGGGCGGGGGCGATCCCGCCCTGAAGGAGGCCGTGGTGACCTCGCTCGTCGGACTCCCGCAGGATGAGGTGGTCCCCATCATCGTCTCCCATTTTGATTCCTGGGACCCGCAGACCCAGCTTGGCGCCATCGATGCCATCGGGCGGATCGACGACCCGAGGGCCCTGCCCGTCGTCCTGGCCGCCGCGCACAGCGACCGCGAGGAGCTGCGCCGCGCCGCCCTCGCCGCGTTTGGGGGGACTGCCGGGAACCCGCGACATCGCGCTCCTATTGGCGGGCGCGGCAAAGGCCCCGGGGGAAACGGGGAACGCCGCGAGGCAGAGCCTCTCGCGCCTCATCGGCCCGGGGGTCGACGAGGCCGTCTACCGGGGAGCGACCCGAAGCGGCGATCCCCTGCGGGTCGTCCTGCTCGAGGAACTGGCGCTCCGCAATATGCCGGGCGCCTGGGAGATCTTGATGGGGACCCGGAGCGATCCGGCCGTGCCCGTGCGCTGCGCGGCTCTCGACGGCCTCGCGCTCGTCGCGCCGCCAAGCCTGGAGCCGACGCTCCTCGGCTGGCTGACCGAAGCCACCGACCCCACGGAACAGTCGCACGCCGTGAGGGCGGCTGCGGGCGCCGCGGCGCGCAATCCCGACGCCAAGGCGCGCCTTCAGCCGGTCGCCGATATCTTCGGCAAGGTCCCCGGCGCGGCCCAGGCGCACCTGCTGACGGTGCTTTCGCGGGTCGGCGGGGCGGACGGAGCCGGGTACGTCCTTGCGGTCGCCCAGCACGGGGAGGCGAGGCTCGCGCAATCCGCCGTGGCTGCGCTCGCCAGCTGGTCCGACTCGAGCGCGCTTGGGCCCCTGGCAACGCTCGCCGCAAGGGCCCCGAACGAGTCGCTCCGCAGGGACGCGTTCGACGGCGCGGTCCAGGCCATGCAGCAGAACAGCGGGTGGCTAAATGCGGAGCAGAAGGCCATCGTGGCGCGGCTGCGCAAGGCATCCCTGGACGCCGAGCAGAGCCGCCGCTTGGACGTCCTTGAAAAGGGCCCGGGCAAGTGAGGGGGCGCCCGGGCCAGGGGCCCGTTAGGTGATCTCCCGCAGGCTGCGGAGTTCGGCCCGCAGCGCGCCCGAGAATTGGCGCATGTTCATCTCCAGGGCCTCGAAATCCGGCCTCCGGCCCGACGCCTGCCAGAAGATCTCCCATGCGGGAAGCTCCGAGAATTCTCCGTCGGCCGCGCCGAGACGCGAGCCGCTGAATCCGAGCCCGAACTCCTTGCTCAGGTAGTTCGCCGCCGAGACGAGCGACACCTCGACGGGGTGGTTCTTGGCTTCGGTCGGGTCGTTGTGGAAGGCCACCGCCTCGACCACGGCCTCGGGCAGCTTGTTCTGGACGGCGAAAATCCGCCCCGCCTCGCGGTGGTTGATCCCAAGGCGCAGGCACTCGAGGTCCTCGAGGCGGCCCTTCTCGTTCCAGGATTCCACAAGCACGCAGCGGTAGGAGTCGGCGGCCACCGTGGAGAGCACGATCTTTCCGACGTCGTGCAGGAGGCCCGCCAGGTAGAGCTGCGGCCCGCACTTGGTGCCGAGCTCGCGGTCGAGCTCCTCGGCCAGGGAGGCCGTCGCAAGGGCATGGATCCAGAGATGGCGCCAGTCGAGGCCGTCGACCAGCTGCCGGGCGTCGCGCAGCGTGAAAAAGGCCCTCTGGAGCCTTTTGACACTCAGCACGCCTAGGAGCTGTACGGCGGTATGGAGGTCGCCGACCCGCAGTTCGGAGGCGACCGCCGCCGAATTCGCCATGGCGAGGAGGCGGACGCAAAGCGCGGGATCCCGTTGGATCGAGGCGACGACGTCGTCGACCGAGGCTTCGTCCCGCGCGGATATCTTCACGAATCCCTGCACGAGCGACTGGAGGGAGGGAATCTGGTGGAGGCCCTCCAACGCCGCGAGCGTCTCCGCGCGGCTGCGGATCGGCACCACCTCCGGCACGTCCGCGATCACCGTCTGCGCATAGGACCGCGCGAGCTCCTCCTGAATGTCGCGGCCCGCCTCTTCGGCGGCCTCCGGGCCGGTTTCCGGGCACGGGACCTCGGCCGCCTCTGGCAAAGGGGCGGAGGGCGCAGGCGGAATCTCCGCTGCGCCCGAAGCCAGGGGCCGGCGACCCATCCCATGGATGAACCGGATCCACCAGGCGCCAAAAGACGACCGGAGTGCAACGGACATAATCTGAAGGCTTGATCGGCTCGCCTAGCCCCGGACTTTAGGAGGCATTGGGGCCCGAGGGGGCGCAGGCGGCCCGCGATCCGCCCATCCCCCGGCCGCGCAAGGCCGCCCCGGGGGATTTGGTCGCCGACCCCGAAGCCAGGTTTTACCTGGCTATCAAGCGTTTACGCAGCCGGCCGACGGAAGGCCGAGCGCCATGCCCGCCTTCCCCGGTCGTCCCCATACGGGCGCGCACCCGGGTCCGCGCTCAGTACCGGTAGTGGTCCGGTTTATAGGGGCCCTCGACCGGCACGCCCAGGTATTTGGCCTGCTTGTCCGTCAGCTTGGTCAATTTGACGCCAATCCGCTCCAGGTGCAGCCGGGCTACCTCCTCGTCCAGGTGCTTTGGAAGGCGGTAGACGCCCGGCTTGTAGCTGTCGCGCTTCTCCCAGAGGTCAAGCTGCGCCAGCGTCTGGTTCGTGAAGCTGTTCGACATGACGAAGGACGGGTGTCCGGTGGCGCAGCCCAGGTTGACCAGGCGGCCCTCGGCGAGCAGGTAGATGCACCGGCCGCTCGGGAACGTGAAGCAGTCGTACTGCGGCTTGATGGTGACGCGCTTCACACCCTTGGCCTTGTAGAGGCGGTCCACCTGGATCTCGTTGTCGAAGTGGCCGATGTTGCAGACGATCGCCTGGTCCTTCATCCGCTCCATGTGCTCGAGCGTGATGACGTCGCAGTTGCCGGTCGTCGTGACGTAGATGTCCGCATCGGCGAGCGCGCTTTCGATCGTGTTGACCTCGAAACCCTCCATCGCGGCCTGGAGGGCGTTGATCGGGTCGACCTCGGTCACGATGACCCGGGCGCCGAATCCGCGAAGCGAGTGCGAGCTTCCCTTGCCCACGTCGCCGTAGCCGCAGACGACCGCAACCTTGCCGGCGATCATCACATCGGTGGCCCGCTTCAGGCCGTCGGCGAGCGACTCGCGGCAGCCGTAGAGGTTGTCAAACTTGGACTTCGTCACCGAGTCGTTCACGTTGATCGACGGGACGAGGAGTTTGCCCTTCTCGTGCAGCTGGTAGAGGCGGTGGACGCCGGTCGTCGTCTCCTCCGAGACGCCGCGCCAGTCCTTGACCATCTCGTGGAACACGAACGGCGACTCCGCGTGGACCCGCTTCAGGAGAGCCTTGATGACGCCCTCCTCATGGGACCCCGAGGCCGAATTCACCCAGTCGCTGCCCTCCTCGAGCTCGTAGCCCTTGTGCAGGAGGAGCGTCACGTCGCCGCCGTCGTCGACGACCAGCTGGGGTCCCTTCCCGCCCGGGTGGCTGAGCGCCCTCCAGGTCAGGTCCCAGTATTCCTCGAGCGTCTCGCCCTTCCAGGCAAAGACCGGGACGCCGGTCTTCGCAATCGCGGAGGCCGCGTGGTCCTGGGTCGAAAAGATGTTGCACGAGGCCCAGCGCACCGAGGCGCCGAGCTCGACCAGGGTCTCGATCAGGACCGCGGTCTGGATCGTCATGTGGAGCGAGCCCGTGATCCGGACCCCCTTCAACGGCTTCTTCGGCCCGAATTTCTTGCGGACAGAGATGAGGCCGGGCATCTCATGCTCGGCTACGGTGATCTCCTTGCGCCCCCATTCGGCGAGCGCGATGTCTTTGACGTGGAAGTCCTGGGTTGGGCGTGCGGCGGCGGTCGTTGGCATGGTGTGATGGGTCGAGGGTTCGGGCGGTGCCGCTCACTTGGCGGCGGCTGCCAGTTCCTTGGTCTTGTTGGTGAGCTCCCAGGGCAGGTCCGGCTTGCCGAAGTGCCCGTAATTGGTTGTGGAGCGGTAGATCGGGCGAAGCAGATCGAGCTGCTTGATGATGTTCGCGGGCTTGAAGCTGAAGACCTTCTGGACGGCCTTCGTGATCTTCGCCTCCGGGACCTTGGCCGTTCCCATCGCGTCGACCCAGATGCTGACGGGCTCCGGGTATCCGATCGCATAGGCGACCTGCAGCTCGCAGATGTCGGCAAGGCCGGATGCCACGATGTTCTTGGCGACCCAGCGGCACATGTACGCGGCGGAACGGTCGACCTTGGACGGGTCCTTTCCCGAGAAGGCCCCGCCGCCGTGGCGGCCCCAGCCGCCGTAGGTGTCGACGATGATCTTGCGCCCCGTGAGTCCCGAGTCGCCCTCGGGACCTCCGACCACGAACCGGCCCGTCGGATTGATCAGGAACTGGGTCGACTTGTCCATCATCTCGGCCGGGATGACCTTCATGATCACATTCTCGATCAGGAAGTCCCGGATAGCCCCGTGCTTCACGTTGGGCGTGTGCTGGGTCGAGATGACGACGTTCTCCACCCGGATCGGGCGGTCGTTCTCGTAGCGGATCGAAACCTGGGACTTGGCGTCGGGGCGAAGCCATCCGACGACCCCCGCCTTGCGCAGCTTGGTGAGCTCGCGGCCCAGACGGTGCGCGAACATGATCGCCGTCGGCATCATCTCGGGCGTCTCGTTGCAGGCGTAGCCAAACATGAGGCCCTGGTCCCCCGCGCCCTGCTCGGCCGTCTCCTTGCCCTCGGCCCCGCGGGCGTCGACGCCCTGGGCGATGTCCGGGGACTGGCGGGTCAGCAGATTGTGGATGAAAACCTTGTCGCAGTGGAAGACGTCGTCGTCGTTCACGTAGCCGATGTCCCGGACCGCGTCGCGCACGACGAGCTCGTAGTTGATCTTGGCGGCCGTGGTGATCTCGCCGGCGATGACGACCTGGTTCGACTTGACCAGGGTCTCGCACGCGACGCGGCTCTTGGGGTCTTGCGCCAAGCAGGCATCCAGGACACTGTCCGAGATAAGGTCGGCGACCTTGTCAGGATGGCCCTCGCCAACGGATTCGGAGGAAAATACGAATGATTTTGACATGGGATTTCGACTGGGAAGGCGCCAGCGAACCGCCAGGAACGGGGGTAACGCAAGCACAATATCAACATATCTGGATTTTGTGATGTGACTTTTCTACACAAGCCCGCTCCCCGGGTGCCGATAAATACTCTGGCTTGCGCGCCTAGCTCGCTGTCTCATTGATATTACGCCAATAATGGATGAACCCCAGACACACCACCCATCCATCGACCTGAAGGGCCGACGGATACTGGCAGTCGACGACGACCGGATAAACCTGAGGATAATCGGGGGCATCCTTCGCCATGAGGGCTATGAGATCGCCGAGGCGGGCTCCGGCGAGCAGGCCCTGGAGACCTACGCCTCGTTCCAGCCCAACCTGGTGCTTCTCGACGTCATGATGCCGGGGATCGACGGATTCACCACCTGCAGGACCCTGAAGAAGGCCTACGGGGACAAGTGCGCCCCCGTCATCTTCGTGACCGCCAAGAGCGAGGCCGACGACATCGTCATGGGTTTCGACGCCGGGGGCGTCGACTACCTGACGAAGCCCTTCCGCCCGAAGGAGGTCGTGGCGCGGATCCGCACCCACCTGAGCAACCAGCAGCTCGTCGAGCAGCAGAAACACCTCGTCGACCAGCTCAGCATGGCCAACGCCGCGAAGGACCGCTTCCTCGGGATGTGCGCCCACGACCTGCGCAACCCCCTGTCCTCGATACGCGGACTGGCCGAGCTGCTTGACGAGAATGCGATCGGCGAACTCACCCCCGAGCAGAAGGAGATCATCCAGACGATCCACGGCGCAAGCCAGTCGATGCTCCAGCTCGTGAACGAGCTCCTCGATGTCGCCACGATCGAGGCGGGCCACCTGAAGCTCGACAAGAACCCGACGAGCGTCGTCGAGATCGTCGAGCGGTCCGTGCACCTGAGCAACATCGAGGCCGCGAAGAAGAACACGCGTATCGAGATGCGCAAGCCGAGCGGCGACCCCATCATCGACGTCGACCGCAACAAGATCCGCCAGGTGGTCGACAACCTGATCAGCAACGCCGTCAAGTACTCGCCCAAGGGCTCGCTGATCACGGTCACGATCCACACGGACGAAACGGTCGCGATCTTCTCGGTGAGCGACGACGGCCCGGGAATCCCGGACGGCGAGCGCCACAAGCTTTTCAAGGACTACGGGCGCCTTTCGACGACCCCCACGGGCGGCGAGAAGTCCACCGGCCTCGGCCTCGCAATCTGCCGAAAGATTGTGGAGGCCCACAACGGGACGATCAGCGTTGAGAATCTCCCGGGCCACGGAGCCCAATTCTCCGTCAGCCTCCCCCTTTACAACAAATGAACTTCAGCGGCAGCATCCTTCTCGTTGACGACGAGGCCCATATCAGAAAATTCATCTCCCTGCTCCTGCGGCACCTGGGGACGACGCGCATCTTCGAGGCGCCCAACGGCAGGGAGGCGATCGAGGTGTTCAAGAAGCAGCGGCCCGATCTCGTCATGCTCGACGTCAACATGCCGGTCATGGACGGAATCGAGACGCTCAGGGCCCTGAAGGAGATCGATCCCGACTGCGTCGTCGTCATGCTCACCTCGCTCGCAAACCGCCAGACGATCGACGAGGCGGCGGCCCTCGGGGCCAACAACTACATCCGCAAGGACGCTCCCTCCGAGGACATCGGCAGGGCGCTGGCGGAGACGATCGAGGCGTGTTTCGAGCCCCAGGAACCCGACGGGGACCCTGCGCCCTCCTGAACCATGACCGAGCCCGAAGACAGCCAGCCCCTGCACACGCCGCCGAAGCCGGCCGCCCTGGCGGAGGTGCGCTATTCGCTTCCCGAGCTCCTGGCGGAGATCGACGCCGAGCGCGGCTCGGCCTCGTTCGCCATGGAGAAGCTCGACCAGGCGGAGATCGGCAAGCTGTTCAAGTCGAAGAAACCCACCCGTGTTAAGCCAAAGAGTTGACACCTTCTTCGCAAAGCTCCGTGCGACTCCCAACTTCGGGAGCGAGGAGGAGCTGCGCAGCCTCGGCGAGCGCCACGGGGACGGCCCGGACCTCGTGCAGGCCGTGATCGAGTCGAAGATCATCGGCAAGGACGACGCCTGCAGGTTCTGGGCGGACACGATGAACGTGGCCTACGTCGACCCCTTTGTCTCGGTGATCACCGAGGAGGCGATCGAGAAGATCCCGCTCGAGGTCGCGAAAAAGGTCCGCGCGATCGGCCTCTACATCTTCAACGGCACGATGACGGTCGCGATGGCGTCCCCGGACGACCTGGAGACCGCGAGGAGGCTCGGCCAGATCGCCGGGACCCCGGTGAGCCCCGTATTCGCGCTTCCGCGGGAGGTCGACGACGCGATCGCCATCCACTATTCGAACGAGGAGCGGCTCGAGGACAGCCTGGGCCAGCTCGAGCGCTCGACCCTCTTCGACCAGCCCGAGCTCGCGGGCGACAAGCTCGCGCAGCTGGCCGAGAACAACGCGCTCGTCCAGGTCCTGGACGAGATCGTGTACTACGCGATGCGGGAGCGGGCCACCGACATCCACATCGAGGCGCAGGAGATCCATTCGAGGATCCGCTTCCGGGTGGACGGCAATCTCCGCGAAATCCTCACCTATTCGAGGAAGCTCCACCGCGCCCTCATCTCCCGAATCAAGATCCTCTGCAACCTCGACATCGCCGAGTCGCGCATCCCGCAGGACGGCCGTTTCTCGCTGCCGATCGGCAACCAGACCGCCAACTTCCGGGTTTCGACCATCCCCTCGGCCTACGGCGAGAAGGTCGTCATCCGCATCCTCGCGATGTCCGGCAAGAAGTCGATGATCACGCTGGAGAAGATGATGATGTCGCAGTCGATCCTCCAGCCGTTCAGGAGGCTGATCCAGAACCCGAACGGGATCATCTTCGTGACGGGGCCGACCGGATCCGGGAAAACCACGACCCTCTACTCCGCGCTCCACGAGATCAACACGCCGGAGCTCAACATCTCGACGATCGAGGACCCGATCGAGATTCAGCTGGAGGGAGTGACGCAGAGCCAGGTGAACCATTCGATCGACCTGAAGTTCGCCACGCTCCTTCGGGCCCTCATGCGCCAGGACCCGGACGCGATCCTGATCGGCGAGATCCGCGACCTTGAGACGGCGAAGATCGCCACCGAGGCGGCCCTCACCGGCCACATCGTGTTTGCCACGCTCCACACCAACTCCGCGCCCCAGGCCATCACCCGGCTGATCGAGATCGGGGTGGAGCCCTACATGGTCGCCCCGTCGGTCATCGGCGTCCTCGCGCAGCGCCTTGCGGCGCGGATCTGCGAGAACTGCAAGGAGGCCTATACCCCGAGCCGGGAAACCCTCGCGAAGTACTTCAAGGAGGAGGGGCTGACGGACGTCATGTTCTACCGGGGCCGGGGCTGCCCCAAGTGCCGGGGCACCGGCTACAAGGGCCGCGTCGCGATCCACGAGCTTGTCCTCATCACCGAGGAGATCCGCGCGCTCATTTCCGAGGAGAGGAGCGTGCAGGAAATCACGAAGGCGGCGGCGAAGGTCGGCTACAAGCCGCTGCGCTACGACGGCCTGAAGAAGGTCCTCCTCGGACTCACAACGATCAATGAGATCGAGCAGAACACCTCCTTCGAATGGGCGACCTAGGCCCGGCGAAGCCCCTCCAATTCCAGCCCCCAACAAGCCGTGCCCAACCCACCATCCATTGACCCCGAAGCCATCGCGAACCTCAGGCAGCTCAGTCCGGGTGACAACGGCGAGTTCCTGAGGGAGATCATCGGCATCTACATCGAGGACACCCCAAAGCGGATCGCCGAAATGAGGTCCTGCCTCGCGTCGGGCGACGTACCGGGATTCACGCGCGCGAGCCACACCATCAAGGGCAGCTCGGCCAATGTCGGCGCCCAGGTCCTCAGGTCCATCGCCGAGCGCCTCGAATTCATGACCCGCAACGAGGGCCTCGTCCAGGTCGCCCCGGTCATCGAGGAATGCGAGGCCGAGTTCGCGCGCGTCGCGTCCGAGCTGCGCAAGATCACCGAATAGGTCCTACCGGTAGAGGGCCGTGCTCGGCACCGCCGCCAGCACGTTGTACTGGCGCATCGCCAGGCGCCACCATTCGGCCAGCGACTCGCTGGGCAGGCTCCAGAGCTCCCGGTGCAGGTAGATCATCGACTGGGGGTCGAGGAGGAGCGCCATCTTCTCCTTGGTCGTGAAACGCGCGGGCCCCTCGCGCAGGAGGCGGATCTGGAGCCGCGAGAACCACTCCCGCGCCACGGCGCTCGTGCGGCGCTGGCGCAGGAGCGCGACGTGCATGGCGTTGATGTAGGGGTCGAGGACCGCCTGCATGAGGCCGTAGTCGGCCCGCAGCGGCTCGAACGGGGGCAGGTGCCGGTAACATTCGGCCAGATTGAGCTCCAGATGGCGGAGCTCCTCCGGGGGATTCATCTCCTCGGGGGTCACGAAGACCCCGAGCTCCCTCGCCCGGCGCCCGAAGCTGCCCTTGCTCAGGAAGATCGACAGCGGAATCGAGAGGACGAGTCCGGCGAGGACCGGGCTCAGCCAGGCAAAGTAGGCCGGTATCAGGATGAGGGACGAGACGCCCCAGACGAGCCCGAATACGGTCTGGGGGCCGTGGGTGATGATGGCCTCCCTCCAGTCCGTGCCGTCCTCGTCGGCCGAGCGCTTCTGGGCGACCCATTGGACCCCCTGGCCGAGGAGCGTGAAGATGACGAACTTCGTGTTGAAGATCATGTTGATCGGCGCAAGGAGCATCGAGCCAAGCGCCTCCAGGACCGCGCTGACCGCCACCCGCCAGCGGCCGCCGAACCCGGCCGCCTCGTCGCGGCGGCCGAGCAGGACGACGACGCTGACGAACTTCGGCAGGAAGAGGAGCAGCATCGTCAGCGAAAAGAGCGTCAGGGCCTCGGGCACCGCGACCAGGTAGCCGAAGAGCGAGGTCGTGTCGGGGAGCATGTAGGCGGCATCCGCCGGCGGGCTCGACGCCTGGCTCACCATTTCGACCGTGCTCAGGATCAGGAAGAGGAGCCAGAGGGGCGACGAGACATAGGCCATGACCCCCATCAGCAGGTGGAACCGGTTGGCGGGACGGAAGCCCCGCGCGGTCAGGAGCCACGCGTGCTGCAGGTTGCCCTGGCACCAGCGCCGGTCGCGCTTGGCGCTCTCGATCAGGGTCGGGGGACCCTCCTCGAAGCTGCCCTCGACGTCGTGGGCGAGCCAAACGGCCCAGCCGGCCTTCCTCATGAGCGCCGCCTCGACAAAGTCGTGCGAGAGGATGCGCCCGCCGAAGGGCTCGTTGCCCGGAAGCTCGGGGAGCGAGCAGTGGTCCATGAACGGCTGGACCCGGATGACCGCGTTGTGCCCCCAGTAGTTGCCCTCGTGCTGCTGCCAGTAGTTCAGCCCCGCCAGGTAAATCGGGCTGTAGATCCGGTTCGCGAAGGCCTGCAGGCGCGCGTAAAGGGATTCGCCGCGCACGGTCCTCGGCGCGGTCTGGATGATGCCGGCCGAGGGGTTGGCCTCCATCATGGTCACGAGGCGCGCGAGCGCCTCGCCGGTCATGATCGAGTCGGCGTCGAGGACGACCATGTAGCGGTAGTTCCTTCCCCAGCGCCTGAGGAAGTCGGCGACGTTGCCTGCCTTCTTGTTGATCGCCTGCCTCCGCTTGCGGTAGAAGATCTTCCCGAAGCCGCCCACCTGCTTGCAGAGCTCGGCCCACGCGACCTCCTCGCGCACCCACTGGTTGGGCTGGTTCGAATCGCTCAGGACGAAAAAATCGAAATTGTCGGCGCCCTCGATCTTCTGCACCGACTTGAAGACGACCCGCAGCCCCTCGAAGACGCGGCTCACGTCCTCGTTGAAGACCGGCATCACGACGGCCGTCGACGCGAGCCGGTACGGGCCGCCCGGAGGGGCGGACGCCGAGATGCGGCTGCTGTCGCCCCCGCGGTTGATCACGTAGAATCCCGCAAGCGCCGTGCAGAAGCCCACGGCGATGTGCGCGAAGAGGGGGACGAACAGGACGAGGAGGACGATTTCCAGGCCGGAGAGGCCGCCCCTCCAGTAGAGGTCGGCGACAATCCAGGTCGCCAGGCTCGTCAGGACGAAAACCGACGAGAAGAACACGAACCGCCTCCGGTTGAGGCGGGCCGCGTCCATGTGTTCGGAGGCGAAGACCTTCACGCTAGCGGGTGAGGTAGAAGATGCCGCCGAGAGCGGCGGCGAAGACGAGCCAGAGCAGGAGGGCGCGCATGACCGGCCAGCGCTCGAAGCGCTCGAGCGTCTCCCCCGCGGCCTCCGTGATCCTGCCGAGGTCGATCGGCCGGGGAACCATGCTCGAGACCGCGAGGTCGGGGCCCGCCTCGAGGTGGCTGCTCCGCATCGCCGTCACGAAGTCGGCGGGAATGTTCTCCTCGTCAAGGAACGCGTACGGCCACCGCTCGGGGCCGTCGCAGAGGAGCAGCGCCACCCTTCCGTCGACCGCGATGCGGTCGTGCGGCTGGCCCTTCTCGTCGAGGACCTCCGAGAACCAGTTGTCCATCAGGGCCTCCGTCTCCTCCGCGGCGACCATGGTGGGGTCGAGCGCGGGGTGGGCCGCGTGCCGCCGGGCCGCCCGCTCGAGGATCTTCTGGATCAGCCGGCTCTGGTGTAGGCGGTTGTGGATCCGGTGCGCGCGCAGGTAGTCCTCCACCCGGACGTAGGCCGCGTTCCAGGACTCCATGGTCCCGGTCCTCGGGCGGAAGGCCTCGGGCAGCCCGACGACGGGCATTGCGGACCCTGCGTCTCCGGTCACGGCTGCCACAGGTAACTCCACGTCTCGGTGAGCACGTGGGGCGTCTTGCGCAGGAAGCAGCGCAGCTCCACCGGCCGGCCGGAGCCGTCCGGCCTGATCGCAAAGGCAACCCTCCAGGTCCCGTTGAACGGGTTCTTCTGGAGCGTGGAATTGACGAGCGCCGCGCCGGTGCCGACCGTCACGACCGGCTGGATGTTCTTGTCCGGGCCCTCCTGGACGAGGTAGGTCCCGCCAAAGTCGACGAAGAAGCGCTCGAGATCGGTCTCCTGCGTCGCGGTGCGTCCGTGCCGCGTGGCGGTCACGTAGCCGGCCGGGGGGTGGATCTGGTCGAGGAACCAGTGAAGCTTGTAGTTGAGCTCGATCGGCTCGCCGGGCTCGGGCAGCGACTCCGGCACCCAGAACGCGGCGATGTTGTCGTAGGTCTCGTCCGGGGCGTGGAGCTCGACGAGGCGCACCGAACCCCTGCCCCAGGGGCCCACCGGCTCGACCCAGGCGCTCGGCCGCATGTGGTAGTAGGCCTCGAGGTCCTGGTAGCTCTCGAACTGGCGCTCGCGCTGGAGGAGCCCGAAGCCCTTCGGGTTCTCGTCGGAGAACGTCGCGACCCGGGTCGACTCCGGGTTGGTGAGCGGCCGCCAGATCCACTCCCCGGCCCCCGTGAAGATCATGATGCCGTCCGAGTCGTGGACCTCGGGGCGGAAATCGTTGTAGCTGACGTTCGTGTTCTTGCCGTGCCAGAACATGCTCGTCAGGGGGGCCACCCCGAGGACCTTCGGGTTATTCCGGCAGTAGATGACCTCGTGGATCTGGGTGAGCGTGTCGGGGCCCGGCGTGATCCGGAACCGGAAGGCCCCCGAGACGGACGGCCCGTCGAGGAGCGCGTATACCGTGAGGGTCGTCGAATCCGCCTTGGGGCGCTCCACCCAGAATTCGCGGAAGACGGGGAACTCCTCGCCGCCGGGCTCCCCGGTGTTGATGGCGAGCCCCCGGGCCGACAGGCCGTAGACGGCCCTCTGGCAGAGGAAGCGGAAGTAGCTGGCGCCCTGGAAGGCGCCGAGCTCGTCGCCCGGCTTGTTGAGCGGATAAAGGATCCTGATGCCCGCGAAGCCCATCGACCGACGCAGGGAGGTGATCTTGTTCGCGCCGTAGTCAAAGAGAGACGGGGAGAAGGGCACGGGCTCGAAGGAGCGCCCCTGGACGATGTTGACGCCGACCGTGCGGTCGAAATTGAAGCCCGGATGGAAGAACTGCAGCTCGAACGGCAGCCTTTCCCGGCGCCAGATCGATTCGCTCGGCCTGAAGCGGATGTCCCGGTACTGGTCGTAGTTGAGCTTTAGGAGCGAGGCGGGGACGTCGACCGGCTGCGGCGCATACGGCTTCGCCGCGAGCATCTTCGCCTCGTAGCGGAGCACCTCGAAGTCGAAGACCTGGTCCTCGCCCCTTCCGCGGGAGGCGGACGCGGCCACCAGGGCGGCCGCGGCGGCGAGCGCGATTCGGTTAAGGGTGGTTTTCAAAGGAAGAAGCCCCGCTGCTTGTCGGAGATCGGGAGGTTGGCGCGTTCCATGACCTTGAGCAAATCCTCCCAGATGAGCCGTTTGGTGCGGTTGGTGGGGTTTCTGAGGATGTAGCTCGGATGGTAGGTCACCATGAGGGGCCGGCCGCCGAATTCGTGCCACCTTCCCCGGACCTCCCCCAGGGCGCCGAACGCCTTGGGGCCGAGGAGGCCCTTGGCGGCCGTGGCTCCGAGCGCGACGATCAGGCCCGGGGCGACGATTTCGATCTGGGCCCTAAGGAAGGGAAGGCAGTGGGCCATCTCGGCCTCGGTGGGCGGCCGGTTGCCCGTCTGCACGCCGTCGGCGCCCACGGGCAGGTCGGGCCTCCAGTTCATGATGTTGCCGATGTAGACGTCCGACCTCGAGAGCGCCATGCCTCCGATCATCTTGTTGAGGAGCTGGCCGGCGGGACCGACGAAGGGTTCGCCCTGGACCTCCTCCTCGGCGCCCGGAGCCTCCCCGACGAACATGATCGCGGCGTCGAGGTTGCCCACCCCGAGGACCACCTTCTTGCCGGGCCTCAGCTTCGACCGGCAGACCGGGTCGTCGAGGACGAGCTGCTTCAGGGCCGCCCACCGGGTGGCCTTGTCGCCCTGCGGAAGCACGACCGCGGGAGCGGGAGCCGGAGCGGGGGGCGGTTCCTTGGCCCCCGCCTCGGGCGCAGGCGCCCTGGCGGCGGCTCCCGCGGGCTTCGCCTCCCCTGCGGCGCGGACCAGGGTCTTCTTCAGCGCGGCGAGGCCCTCGTCCGAAAAGACGACGCTGTCCACCCCGCTTGACTTCAGGCGGCGTAGCTCGTCGGTGATTGCGGTCAGTGCAAGGCGCATGGTCAGTGGCGCAGCCCCCCCTGGGCCTGCAGCATCTTATCCACGTATTTGCCGAGCATGTCGAACTCGAGGTTGACGCTGTCGCCCGCTCGTCGGGCGCGCAGGTTCGTCGCCTCGAGGGTGTGCGGGATGATCCAGACGGCGAAACGGTCGCCGTCCACCTCGGCCACCGTGAGCGAGATCCCGTCGACGGCGACGCTGCCCTTCATCACGAGCAGGCGCCCGCAACCCTCCGGGCCCCTGACCCTGAGATAGTGGTCCTGGCCCCTGGCCTCGAACACCTCGACCGCGCCGGTCCCGTCGATGTGGCCCGTGACGAAATGCCCGCCAAACCGCCCGTCGGCCCTCATGCTCCGCTCAAGGTTCACGGGGACGCCCGGCGCGACCTCGCGGAGGTTCGTCAGGCGCCGGGTCTCCTCCAGGACGTCAAAGGTCACCGCCGACCGGTCGGACTCGACCGCGGTGAGGCAGCAGCCGTTGACGGCGACGCTCTCGCCCTTCGCCAGGCCCTCCAGCACGCCCTTCGCCAGGACGCGCAGGCGCCAGGAGCCGCCGGCCCTTGCGAAGGACTCCACCCCTCCCGTTTCCTCGACGATTCCCGTGAACATGGCTCCCTCAGCGCAGCTTGATCCTGAGGACCGCGGTGTCGCTCCCCCGGCTCACAAGAAACACCGTCTCCGCGCGCAGGAGGTCCTTGTCGATCTGGGAGAGCCGGTCCACGGCCGAGGCGAAGTCCTTCACCTCGGCGCCGTCGATTTCCTTGATCCAGTCGTCCGGGCGCAGCCCGGCGATGTCCGCGGGGCTGTTCGGCTTCACCAGGTGCGCGACGACGCCCCTGAGCTCCCTCGTGTTCGAGTGGCGTGCGACCGCGTCGCCGTAGACGAATTCGCGGGCCGTGAAGCCGATCCTCTCGAAGTACATCCGGTCGGCCTCGCGGACCAGCCGGGGCTCCTCCTCGAGCGTCGCCTTCAGCTCCACGCGGCCCGTGCCGCGAAGGACGGAGAGCGTCATCGTTTCGCCGGGCGCGCGGCCCGCGATCAGGCGCTCGACGTAGTCGACCACCACGCGGTCCGGCTTGAACCGCGGCAGGGCCTTGCCGTCGACGCCTAGGATGATGTCGTGCGCCTTCAGCCCGGCCTTCTCGGCGGGGCTTCCCTCGAGCACCTCGCTCACGACGGCCCCCGACTGCGAGGAGAGCTTCAGGAATGTGGCCACCTCGCGGTCCATCGGCTCCAGGCCGTAGGCGCCGAGCCAGGAAAGGGGCCGGCCGAACGTGTTCTTCGGGATCCTCCCGACGTACGGGAGGACCTCGTCGGCGACCAGGAAGGCGCTGCTCTCCTCGATGTTCACGAGCATGACGGGCGAGCCGCCCCGGTCGGTGCCCGAGAATTCGAGGAAGGTCTGCCCGAACGAGCTGGCGCCCAGCCCGACGAACCGGCCGGCCGTGTCAAACACGGGGAGCCCGGGCCCGGCGACCTCCTGCTGGGCGATGGCGGTGCGCTGCGGGAGGGACTGGATCAGCGCCACGTGGCTCTGCAGGATGTAGGGCGTGAAGTCCTCCTCCTTGTTGCGGATGCCTATCCCCCACACGTCCTCGGCCAGGTCGACCGCGGCGGGCGCGCCGGAGCCGGCAAAGGCCGACACGGGGACGAGGCGTCCCCGCACCGCGGCGCTCGCCCTGACAAAATGCCACCCGGTGTAGGCGTCGCGCCCGAGATACTCCGCGGGGAAGCCCTCGGGGTCGCCGGGCACGTAGACCTTGAAGTCGCGGATCTGGCTGGGCGAGATCCGCAGGTCGATGGCGGCGGACGGAAGGATGATCGTGCCCTGCGAGTCGACCACGGTGCCGTAGGCGATCGTCGGCCTACGCTCGAGCTCGGTCTGGGTCACGTACTCGACCGCGACGGTGCATTTGACGCGTTCGGCCCAGAGGGAAGGGAGGTCGGCGGCCCGCGCGGCGGACGCGCAGGACACGGCTGCGAGGATGAGGGTCGGTATTTTCACGGCTTAAGGACAACGAGGGACACGCGCCGTTCCCGCTGGACCTCAAGAAGGGTCGGCGAGGGTTTTGCGGCATAGAGGGCGTCGACAGCTCCTGAGGACGTCGAGCGTGCCCACGGGGCTGTCGTTAATCTTCGTGATGATGTCGCCGCGCGCGAGCCCGGCGACCTCGGCGGGGAACCCCCTCTGCACCCCGATCACGAGGACGCCCGTGTCGTCCGGCAGCTGGTTCTCGCGGGCGTAGGCCCGCGAGATCTTGCGGACCGCCATTCCCCAGGCGTCCGAGACCCATTCCTCGCCCACCCGGCTCTCGAGCTTCGAGGTCACCAGGGTCGCCGTCGCCTCGCCCGAGGAGCGCTTGTAGGAAACCGTGAGCGAGGAGCCGACCGGCTCGCTCGCGATCATGTTCTGGATCGGGGGCAATTCCTCGGGAAAGCGCCCGTCGACCTTCCTTCCGTCGATCGCGAGGATGATGTCGCCGGCCCTCAGGCCCGCCTCGGCCGCGGGGGAACCCGCCTCGACGCTGTCGACCAGCATGCCCGTATTCGTCGCCAGGTCGTAGAAGCCCTCGAGATCCTGGAGGGCCTTGGGCACGATCCCGACGTAGCTGCGCGTGATCGAGCCGTCGCGGACGAGGCCGGCCACGATCCTCTTGGCGATGACAGAGGGGATCGCGAACCCGAGGTTGTTCGCCCCGAGGTAGGCTCGCGAGGTGATCCCGACGACCCGTCCGTCCTCGGTCACGAGCGGCCCCCCGGAGTTTCCCGGGTTGATCGCGGCGTCCGTCTGCAGCCAGGTGTTGAAATTGCCGGTCTCGTATCCGTCCACCCCCTCTGTGTCCTCGAAATAGCGGTTGTTGTTGGAGATGATGCCGCGCGTGACGGTGCGGGTGAGCCCGTGGGGCGTCCCGACGGCATAGACCGTCTGGCCCACGTAGAGCTTGTCGCTGTCCCCGAACTCGGCGTGCTTGAAGGTGAGCCCCCGCCGCTTCACCTCGTCGAGGTTAAGGCGCAAAAGCGACAGGTCCGTCCAGTGGTCCCAGCCCACGAGCCGGGCGCCCACCCGCTCCAGGTTGGAAAGCGTCACGTTGATCTCGACCGCCTTGGGGCCGGCCACGTGGGCATTGGTCAGTATGAGCCCGTCCTCCGAAAGGATGACCCCGGATCCGATGCTGGCGTCGATCCTGCGGGCGCCGTCGTCAAAGTTCATCTCGCGCACGTCGATGCGCACCACGGAGTCGAGGAGCCGGTTGAAACCGGAGCTCATGGAGGCCAGGGCCCTGGAGGGAATTGAGGCGAACGCCAGAGCGGCGGCGGCCAAGATTGACCGGGAGAGCGATTGGTTCACTATGGCGGGTTTCACACGATGGTTACCGAGAGCAAAGACTACGAGTTTCAGAAGATCGAGCCCCGCTGGCAATCTTTCTGGGAGAGCAACCGCCCGTTCAGGGCGGGCCTGGATCCGTCCCGGCCCAAATACTACGTGCTCGACATGTTCCCCTACCCCTCGGGGTCGGGGCTCCACATCGGCCACCCCGAGGGCTACACGGCCACGGACATCATCGCGCGCTACAGGCGGGCCAGGGGCTATCGATGTGCTCCACCCGATGGGATGGGACGCCTTCGGCCTGCCGGCCGAGCAGCATGCGGTCAAGACGGGCGCCCACCCCGCTGCCAACACCCAGAACAACATCGCCAACTTCAGGCGCCAGATAAAGGCCCTCGGGTTCTCCTACGACTGGGACCGGGAGATCGACACCACCGACCCCAAGTATTTCCGGTGGACGCAGTGGATCTTCCTGCTGCTCTTCAGGAGGGGCCTGGCCTACGTCGACGAGCGGCCGGTGTGGTGGTGCCCGGAAATGCGCACCGTGCTGGCGAACGAGGAGGTCGTCGACGGCAAGAGCGAGGTGGGGGGGTTCCCCGTCGAGCGCCGGAGCCTGCGCCAGTGGGTCCTGCGCATCACGGCCTACGCCGACCGCCTTCTCTCCGGGCTCGAGGGGGTCGACTGGCCGGACTCGACGAAGCGGATGCAGGCGGCGTGGATCGGACGCAGCGAGGGCGCGGAGATTGTGTTCGGGCTCGAGGATCCCTCGCTCGGCGGCCTGCGGGTCTTCACGACGCGGCCGGACACGCTCTTCGGCTGCACCTACATGGTCCTCGCTCCGGAGCACGCCCTCGTGGACGCCCTCACCTCTCCCGGCCAGCGGGCCGCCGTCGAGGTCTACCGCCGGCAGGCCGCCTCGAAGAGCGATCTCGAGCGGACGGACCTCGCCAAGGAGAAAAGCGGGGTCTTCACGGGCTCCTACGCGGTCAATCCCGTGAACGGCGCCCGGGTGCCCGTCTGGGTCGCCGACTACGTGCTCACCGGATACGGGACCGGCGCCATCATGGCCGTCCCCGCCCACGACGAGCGCGACTATGAGTTCGCCACGCGCTACAGCCTGCCGATCGTGGCCGTGATCGAGCCGGCGGATTCCCCGGCCGGGGAAAAGCCCAGGCTTCCCTACACCGGCGAGGGCCGCCTCATCCAATCCGGCGCCTATACGGGCCTGCCCTGGCAGGAGGCCAAGCGGCGGATGACCGGCGACCTCGCGGCAAAGGGCTCGGCGCGCCCCTCGGTCAACTACAAGCTGCGCGACTGGCTCTTCTCGCGCCAGCGCTACTGGGGCGAGCCGATCCCGATCGTCTGGGTCGGCGAGGCCGATTATTTCGCGGCGAAGGGGCGCAATCCCGACCTGCTGCCGAGGGAGCCCGTCTGCTTCGAGGTCGACGGCGAGCTCCGCTACGCCCTGCCGATTCCTGAGTCCGAGCTGCCGCTCGAGCTTCCCCCGGTGCAGTCCTACCTTCCGAGCGGAACCGGGGAGAGCGCCCTCGCCAATGTCACCGAGTGGGTCGACATCTGGTACAACTGCGCCACCGGCAAGGCCGTGGCCGCCTCGGGTCCGAAACCCGGGGACGGACCATGGGTGCGGGCGAGGCGCGAGACCAACACGATGCCCCAGTGGGCCGGGTCGTGCTGGTACTACCTGAGGTACCTCGATCCGCACAACGACCGCGCCCTGGCCTCCCCCGCGGCGATGGCCCGCTGGGGAGGGCCGGATCTCTACGTCGGGGGCGCCGAGCACGCCGTCCTCCACCTTCTCTACGCCCGATTCTGGCACAAGGTGCTCTTTGACGCCGGGATCGTGCCGAGCGACGAGCCCTTCAAGAAGCTCTTTCACCAGGGGATCATCCTCGGGGAGGACGGCGAGAAGATGTCGAAGAGCCGCGGCAACGTGGTGAGCCCCGACACCATCATCGAAAGCCACGGCGCGGACAGCCTCCGCCTCTTCCTCATGTTCCTCGGGCCCCTCGAGGCGATGAAGCCGTGGAACCCGAAGGGAATCGAGGGCGTGCACCGCTTCCTCCAGAAGGTCTGGCGCGACTGCGTCGGCGAGGACGGCCGGGCCAGTCCGAGAATCGTGGACGGCTTCCAGGACTCGAACGAGACCCTGAAGCTCCTTCACGAGACGATCCGCAAGGTCGGCGACGACATCGAGGGGATGCGGTTCAACACCGCCATCTCCCAGATGATGATCCTCGAGAACGCGCTCCACAAGGAGGAGCGCGTCGGCCGCGAGGCGGTCCTCTCCTTCCTGCAGGTGCTGGCGCCGTTCGCGCCGCACATTGCCGAGGAGCTGTGGTCGCGCCTCGGAGCCCCGGGGCTCGCGTCGGCGGCGCCCTGGCCGAAATTCGACCCCGCGAGGATCTCCGCCGCCGAAGTGCGCATGGTCTTCCAGGTCAACGGACGGCACCGGGGCGACCAGCTGGTCCCGCTCGGCCTCCTGCAGGAGCAGGCGGTCGCCCTGGCCAGGGAGCACGAGAGGGTCGCCCCCTTCCTGGAGGGCAAGTCGATCGTCAAGGTGGTCTTCGTCCCGAACCGCATCCTAAACCTCGTCGTTTCATAGGCGGCGGGTCTTTGGCTTCCTCTTGGCGGGAGTGTACCTACGCATTTATACTCTCTTGCGTGAAACGCTCGGGGACGGTAAATTGAGAGCGTGAACAACCGTACCCATTTTCTGCTGAGAGCCTGCGCCGCCATGGTGTGCACGGCGACCCTGATGCACGCCCAGGCCGGCAAGCCTAGCCCCCGCAGCAAATTGTATGTCGCGGATCTGTCGGGCGACACGGAGATCGACACCGGCAAGGAGATAGACGACCTCTCGAAGAAGGCGGTCTACAACGCGGAGGGCGCGTCGATCGAGACTAAGCCCAACTCGAACGCCTCGGTGGTCCTCTCCAACGGGACGGGCGTCTTCTTCGACGTCTCGACCCACGTCAAGTTCACCACCTTCAAGCAGGAGGCGTTCAAGCCCTCGCGCAGCGACCTCGACGATGAGCCGAGCGTGTCCCTGACCCGCGTGTTCGTCGACTACGGCGTCGTGGGGATCTCGACAAGCAACCAGGCCCCCGGGAGCACGATGGTCTACGAGACGTCCCTTGCCACGGCTTCGATCCGCGGGCGCCAGGCCGTGATCGTCGCCAAGGAGAACCTGACGGTCATCTCGATGGTGCAGGGCGAGGCCACCGTGCAGGCCGGCCCCCTCGACCGCCCGCACCTGCTCAAGAACCACCAGCAGATCATCATCCGTCCGGGCAAGCAGGACGAGCAGAACATCGTCGAAATCCAGGACATACCGAACGGCTCGATCGAGGACGACATGGCGTGGCTCGAGGAGCGCGTCCTCACCGCCGACGCCGCGCGCAAGCTCGTCTACTTTGAGGTCCAGCCGCTAAAGCAGAACATTACCGTGTTCGCGGGCGGGGGAACAACGACCGTTGCGGGTGCCTCTTCGGGGGGCGGTTCCACGTCATCCGTCTCGGGAAGCGATTCCGACAGCGAAATCGTGGCCGTGCCGGTCGTGCCCGCCAATCCGCCCGTGCAGCCAGTAGTGAGCCCGGCTAATCTAACGAATGGATAGACCGGAGCCCCACCTGCACGACGTAAATGAATTTCCCGCTTCGATTGCTCACGGCCGTCGCCGTGATGGTGCTGGCCATTTTCTCACCGAGCGCACGCGCCCTAGTGTCGTTGGAGGATGGCCGGGACCACGTGTTCGTCGACGCCACCGCTGAGATGAGCTACGACTCAAACGTCTTCACGAATTCGCAGAGCGGCGGAAGCATGGTCTACGAGGGGACCCTCAGCATCGAGTTCGTCCGAAGGGCGGGATGGATCGGCGTGACCGGCACCGTGGCGGTGGACTACGCGCGCTACGGGAACTACTCGACCCAGGACTACAACGATCCCAAGTTCTCGCTCGAGCTGACCAAGCAGACCGGGCGGACGACCGGCTCGCTGACGGTGGACGCCCAGCGCGAAAACCGCGCCGACGTGACCGTCAACACGCGCGACGTTTCGTGGAACTACGACGTCTCCCTCAATTTCCAATACCCCGTGATCCAACGGTACTCGATCAACGGCTCCTTCGCCTACACGAACGCGATCTACCAGGACCAGCAGCTTTTCACGAACCAGGCCACCTACACCGGCAGCCTCTTCCTCTACTACGTCCTCAACGCGCAGCGGGACCTGTTCATCGATTACCGGATCCGCGACACGGACGAGGCGAACGGCAGCTTTGACATCGACAACTCCCTGATGGGAGGGGTGAGCGGCCGGGTGATCGGGCCCTTCAACGGCTCGATCCAGGTCGGCTACGAGGAAAGGTCGCCCTACGGCGGCGGCGACAACAGCCAGTACCAAACCGTCACCGCCAACGGCTCGGCCACGTGGAACATCAACCGGAGGATGACGCTGAACGCCGACCTCTCGCGGGATTACTCGACCACGGCGACGGCCCAGTCCGTGGACATCACCTCGGCCGGGCTCACCTACCAGGATTCCATGACGAGCAAGGCGAGCACGACCCTTGAGGCCTTGGTGGGGGAAAACGAGTTCCTCGGGGCCTCCGGACTAATCTCGCCGGACGGCCAGCGAAGGATTGACACGTTCTACTCCCTGAGTGCGCAGTATTTCTATACTCTGAATCAACACCTTAAGATATCGATCAGCTACACGTACTACCGAAGCTATTCCTCCCTCTCGATCGCCGATTTTCCCCGCCACGAGGCAAGCCTGACCCTTTCGTCCCACTGGTAAGCCCCCACACCCCGTGAACACCCTTCTAAAGGCAGCCGCCGTTGTTTCGCTCCTGGTCGCCGTGCTTGCGCCCGTCCGCGCGGATTCGTCGGCTTCGAGGAGCGCCACCAACAGGGCCACGGCGTACAAGATCAGGACGACCGACAAGCTGCGCATTTCGATCTTCCAGGAGGACGACCTATCGACGATCTGCCGCGTCGACGCGAAGGGCACGGTCAACCTGCCGCTCGTCGGCGAGGTCCGTATCTACGGCCAGACGCTGGACCAAGCGGAGCAGACGATCGAGGAGGCATACATCAACGGCCGGTTCCTGCGCAAGCCCGAGGTGACCGTCGCGGTCGAGGAGTACGCGGCGCGCGAAGTGTCCATCCAGGGCCAGGTCAAGAGCCCGGGCCGCTATCCCCTTCCCGTCGAGTCGAGCATGAGCGTCGTGGACCTGGTCACCAGGGCCGGGGGCTTCACCGACACCGCCCAGGGGACCGCCGTGCGCGTGACCCGAATTCAGCCTGACGGTTCGACAAAGGTCATCACCCTCGATGTCGAAAGCCTCATCAAGGGAAAGAGCGATGCGAAGACGAACGAGGACAACAACGCCCTCATCCTGGAACCGGACGACATCGTCTATGTGCCGGAGAGAATAATCTGACGCAGCCCGCCAGGTGACCCAAAGAACGATGTCCGATTCAGCCCAAACGAAAGCCACGAGGCCCCCGGCGCCCGTCCACGACGATGAAACCGTCGTCGAGCGCAGGACGCTGCGCGACTATTACATCATTCTGCGCGAGCGCGTTTGGGTCGCCCTCCCGATCGCTATCCTTTTGTCCGTCGGGTACTTCTACATGCAGGCGCGAAAAACGCCGATCTACGAGGCCGTTGCGTCTCTCCAGTTCGAGAAGCCGGAGACGGTCGTCACCAGCCAGGGCGTGGTGGACCCCTCCATCCGCTCGGACCAGGACCTGAACACCTATATCCGCGACATCGACAGCAACCGCCTGCGCGCGAGCGTCATCGAGTCGTTCACGCCCGAAGAGCACAGGATACTTGCGCGCGCAGCGATGAAGCGCCTTCCCCCGGGGAGCCCGCTCCCGCCGACCGGCGCGCTCCTTGGATGGGTGAGCGCGGAGCCCGTCAGGAACAGCTATCTCATCACGATCACGGTGCGCCACGAGGATCCCGAGGCCGCCGCGCTTGTCGCCAACCGGTACATCGACAAGTTCATGGACTACCTCTTCGAGAGCGTCGGAGGCAAGAACGAGGAGGCGGTCACCTACCTGAAGGGTCGCGCGGAGCAGCTGCGCAAGGATGCCGAGGACGCCGAGAAGCAGCTGCAGGATTACATGCGCGAGCACAACCTGGTCTCGCTCGACAAGAGCATCGACATCGTCTCCGACCGGCTCAAATCGGTGAATTCGGCCCTCACCTCCGCCCGCCTCGAGATGATCAACGTCGACCAGCTCGTCCAGCAGGTCGCCGAGTTTAAGAAGAGCGGGAAGGACTTGCTCGAGATTTCCTATATCGCCACCCACGGCGCCGTGCCGCTGCTGAAGAGCCAGCTAAACGACGCCGAGCAGACCCAGGCGCTGCTCATGGAGCGCTACCTTGAGAAGCACCCGAAGGTCATCGACAACGCCGACAAGATCGCGATCACCAAGATCCAGCTCGCGAAGGCCGTCGACCTGGCGATCGCGGACCTCGACACCCGGCTCGCGGCGGCCCGCGACAACGTGCAGGCCCTCGAGAAGGAATACGCCTCCCAGGAGTCGCAGGAGCTCAGCCTGCGCGCGCTCAGCGTCGATTTCAACTCGCTCCAGAGCCGTGCGACCGTCGCCAAGAGCTACTACATGGAGATCCTGGACCGCCTCAACCAGACGACGACCTTCAAGAATCTCGACAAGATCGCCCTTCACCCCCTCGACAGGGCCCAGGCGCCGGGCGCGCCGATCTCGCCGAACATCAGCGCGATCACGAGGACGAGCGTGATGCTCGGGGTGCTGGCCTTCCTCGGGATCGCGATTGGCCTCGGCTTCGTCGACGACCGGATCAAGAGCGCCTGGGACGTCGAGTCGTTCATCGGAGTCCACCTGCTCGGGATCATCCCCCAGCTTTCAACGGTCGCGGACGACGAGAAGATCGGCCTGGCGGAGACGACGTCCGGCAACGAGTCGGGAAGCGAGGCGTTCCTGAGCCTCTACAGCTCCGTGAAGATCCAGTCGAAGCTCGATTTCCCGAAAGCGATCCTGGTCACGAGCACGATCCCCGGCGAGGGCAAGACCCTCATCTCGTGCAACCTGTCGACCTGCTTTGCGCGCCACGGCAAGAAGACGCTGCTCATGGACTGCGACCTTCGCCGCCCGATGCTCCACCGGCATTTCCGGCAGCAGAACACGACCGGCATCATCTCCTGGTTTGAGCATGGAGCGCACCTCGACGGCGACGTCGTGACGAATGCCGATCTGGGAATCGTGAAGATGACCGACAATCTCTGGCTGCTGACCTCGGGCGGCCGGTCAAAGAGCCCGACCGAGCTCCTCGAGAACCCCTTGTTCGCGCAGCTCATCGAACGCCTGAAGAAGGTGTTCGACCTGGTGGTGATCGACTCGCCCCCCATGGGCGCCGTCACCGACTCCACCCTGATCGCCGAGCGCGTCGACGAGATCGTCTATGTCTGCCGGTTCAACCGCGCCTACAGGAAGCACATCCGCCTCTACATCAAGGCCCTGCGAGAGGGCAAGAACGAGATCCTTGGGATCGTTCTGAACGGGCTTTCCCCGCGGCGCATCGAATACTATTCGAACTACCGCTACTACCGTAGCTACAAGAAATACTACGGCGCGCAGACTTAGGCGACTCAGTCCGTGCCGACGCACCCCTCAGCGTTCCTCCCCGAGAAGTTCGATCCGAACCTTCCCGTCGCGCTGATCGCGGGCCAGGGAATCTACCCGCAGCTGGTGGCGAGGTCCGCCCGGGCCGCCGGCGTGCCCCTGCGGCTGATCGCCTTCGAGGGGGAGACCGACCCGGAGCTCGTGGCAACCTTCCCCGAGGGGGAACGCCACACGGTCCACGTGGGCCAGGTCGGCAAGACGCTGCGTCTCCTCGAGAAGCTTGGGGTCGGCTACGCCCTCATGGCCGGCCAGGTGACGCCGAGGCGCCTGTTCGACGGGCTCCGGCCCGACCTGAAGGCCGCGCAGATCCTGCTTTCGCTCAAGCGACGAAATGCGGAGACGATTTTCGGCGCCGTCGCAAAGGAGATCGAGGCCCTCGGGGTCCGCCTTCTCGACGCGCGTGCGTTCCTCGACCGCGAGCTCGCGGAGCCGGGATGCATGACCGGGGGCCGTTTTCCGATCGACAGGGAGTATGTCGACCACGGAATCCATATCGCCAAGGAATGCGCACGCCTCGACATCGGGCAGGGGTGCGTGGTGCGCAAGGGGACCGTCCTGGCGGTGGAGGCGTTCGAGGGGACCGACGAGATGCTGCGGAGGGCCGGCGGCCTCAAGGCCGACGAGACGCTCTTTGTGAAGACCGTGAAGGCCCGCCAGGACTTCCGCTTCGATGTGCCCTGCTTCGGGATGCGCACGCTGGAGACCATGCATGAGGCGGGCCTTCATGCGGCGGCGCTCGAATCCGGGGGCGTCATCCTCCTCGACAAGGGGGCCGTCCTCGAGGCGGCCCGTTCCTGGAAGATCAGCATTTTCGGCTTCTAGGCGGGAACCTGGCGCCGGCCCCCCTTGTGTGGCGCCCCACATAGTTCGGCGCCGCGCCATGGGGCCGCTTGCCCTTTGGCCCGCCGCGGTTCTATTTTGGCTGCCGCCAGAGCCTTCAGGGGCAAATCCATGCAAAACGATGTCGTAGCCGTGACGGTCAAGGGGGTGGTGCCCACCCCCAACGGCTGCGCCGTGTTCCTCGGCAATGACGACAAGATCTTCGTGATCTATGTCGACCATTTCGTCGGCAACGCCATCCAGATGACGCTCGACGGGGTGAAGAAGGACCGGCCCCTGACCCACGACCTGATCGGCAGCATCCTGGTGGGGCTCGGCACGCGCCTTGAGCGGGTGGTGATCAACGACGCGCATGACCAGACCTTCTTCGCCCGGGTGCTCCTCACCATGGAGAACGAGCTCGGCACGAAGATAGTCGAAATCGACGCCCGGCCGAGCGACTCGATCGTCCTCTCCCTTCAGCACAAGCGGCCGATCTATGTCGCGCGCGCCGTTTTCGATTCCGTGGATGACCGCACGGACATCCTGGAGCAGTGGCGCAAGCAGCAGGAGGAGCCGGGGGCGGAGCCACCCTGACCGTGCCGCGAGCCCTGCCGCCAGCCCTGGCCCATGGCCAGCCCCTCACGGCGCTTGCGCCGATGCAGGACGTGACCGACCTCGCGTTCATGCGGGTGATCGCCCACTACGGGGCGCCCGACTACTTCTTCACGGAATTCTTCCGGGTGCATGCGCAGTCCCGGCCGGAGCGCCACATCCTGCGCAGCATCGATGAGAACGACTCGGGCCGGCCCGTCTTCGCCCAGCTGATCGGCGAGGACATCCCCCACATGATCCGCACGGTGGAGGCGCTCGCCAGGCACCCGATCGCCGGGATCGACGTGAACCTGGGCTGCCCCGCCCCCAAGATCTACAGGAAGAACGTCGGGGGCGGCCTCTTGCGCGACCCGGGCCGGATCGGGGAAATCCTCGCGTCCCTTCGGGCCGCGGTTCCCGGACTCCTCACGGTGAAGATGAGGATCGGATTCGAGGACACATCGCATCTCGACCGGATCCTCGACCTCGTGAACGAGAGCCAGATCGACCTGCTCACGGTGCACGGCAGGACCGTCCGCGAAATGTACCGGGGCGAGGTGCACTACGACCAGATCGCCCGCGCAGCGGGCCGGGCGCATTGCCCCGTCCTGGCCAACGGCAACGTCACCTCGGCGGAGAGGGCCGCCCAAGTCGTGCGGGACACGGGCTCGGCCGGGGTCATGATCGGCCGCCACGCGATCCGCAACCCCTGGATCTTCCGCCAGTGCCGCGAGCATTTTTCCTCGCTGCCCATGTCCCGGATCCTTCTCGAGGACGTGCGCGAATACGTGGACCGGCTCTACCGCGAGACCCGTGCGCCGGGCATCCCCGAGAGGGCGCACGTCAACAAGATGAAGAAGTACCTCAATTTCGTGGGCCAGGGCGTCGATCCCCTGGGGGCCTTCCTCCACGACATGCGCAGGGCCGAGAGCGAGGCGGCGCTCTTTGAGGTGTGCGACAGGCACCTGCTGGGCCGCCCCGGCGCCGAATTCGCCGCGGAGCCCTATCCCGGCGTCATCGCGCGTCCCAATTGCGAGGCGCCCGCCCTGGACGCGGACGGCTGCTCGCTCGAGACGGTCACCGCCTGACCCGGGTCCCGCGGGGCCTATTCGAGACCGAGGCTCTTGCGGCCCGCGTCCGAGATCATGCGCGGGTTCCAGATCGGGTCCCAGACGATGCTGACCCTCGCCCCTTCGACGCTCGGCAGGGCCGCGATCTTCTGGCGGGCGTCCTCGGCGATGACGGGCCCCATGCCGCATCCCGGCGCCGTCAGCGTCATCTTGACCTCGACCGAGTGGGCGCCGGAGGGGGTCTTCTCGATCGAAAGGTCGTAGATGAGCCCCAGGTCGACGATGTTCACGGGGATTTCGGGATCGAAGCAGGTCCTGAGCGCGTCCCAGACCCGCTTCTCGTTGAAGTCGCCGGCCGGCGTCCCGCCCTCCTCCGGGGAAAGCGCAAGGCCCTCGATCAGGGAGGCGTGCTCGCGGGCGATCCTGAAGAGGCCCCGGTCCGTCTGGACCGTGACGTTGCCGCCGAGCGTCTGCACGACGTCGACCGTCGTGCCCTCCTCCAGGGTCGTCAGGTCGCCCGCGGGTATTGCGGTGGCGGGGCAGTTGCTCAGGATTCGGTGCGCCATGGGTTGAATCGGGTTTCGGATTAGCGGATCACGAGGTCGACCGGCATCCTGGCGTAGACGCCCCGAGGGTCGTTGAGCGAGCGCAGCCAGGCGAACTCCGACTCGATTCGGCCCGTGATCTCGCCGACGAGGCCCGTCGAGTGCAGGTGCAGCCCCGCCGGGGCGATCTTGCCCAGCATCTCGGCGATGGCCTCGGAAAGGTTCCTGGACCGGGGGTATTCGGTGACCCGGAAATGCGCGCCGAGACCGGCCCTCTCGCCGGCGTACTTGATCGCGGAGTCGAGGTCCCCCAGCTCGTCGACCAGCCCTATCCTCTTCGCGTCGATGCCGGACCAGACCCGGCCCTGGGCAATCTCCTCGACGCGGCTGACCGGCAGCCTGCGGCCCTCGGCCACCTTCGCGACAAACTGGCTGTAGATCCAGTCGACCATCTTCTGGATGACCTCGAGCTCCTGCGGCGTCTGCGGGCGTGTGATCGTGAGGGAGTCCGCGAATTTGCCCGTCTTGACGCTGTCAAAGGTCACGCCGTGGTCGTTGGCGATCTTCTGGATGTTCATCAGGATCCCGAATACGCCGATCGAGCCGGTGATCGTGCTCGGCTCGGCGAAGATCCGGTCGCCGAAGGTGGAGATCCAATAGCCGCCCGAAGCGGCGTACGAGCCCATCGAGACGATCACGGGTTTCGCCTTTCGGGCGAGGCGAAGCTCCCTCTGGATCGTCTCCGCCGCGCCCGCGCTCCCACCCGGGCTGTTCACCCGGAGCACGATCGCCTTCACGGAGGCGTCCTCCCGCAGCCGCCGGATCTCGCGCGCGAACTTGGCGCCGCCGATCTCGGTCTGGTCCCCCTCGCCGTCCACGATCTCCCCCTCGGCGTAGACCACCGCAACCTCGCCGGGGCCCATGGACCCCGAGGGGGCCGGCGGGGTCGTCTTGGAATAGTAGCTCATCTGGACCTGCTTGAAGGAGTCCGTGGGCGAGGTCACCCCCGTCTCCTTCTTAAGGCGGTCTATAAGCTCGTCGCGGTACGCCACGCGGTCGATCAGGTGGGACTTCAGGGCCAGGGCGGGCTTGATCATCCCCTCCGCGTCGACGGTCTCCTGTATGGACAAGGGCGTGACACCGCGCGACTTGCCGATGTCGGCAAGGAGCGTGCCCCATACGTCGTCGAGGAGCTTCTGGAGCTGCTCGCGGTTCTCGGGGCTCATGTCCGTCCGCGTGTACGTCTCGACATACGACTTGTATTTCCCGACGCGCGTCACCTGGACGCCGATGCCGTACTTCTCGGCGGCGCCGGCCAGGAACCAGGGCTGGCTCGAGAGTCCGGGCATGAGGATCATCCCGTAGGGGTCGAGCTCGACGTCGCTCGCCACCGACGCCAGGTAGAAATCCTTCGTGGTCGCGTAGTCGATGTACGCGACGACGGGCTTGTTCGAGGCGCGGAATTCCGCCAGCGCCGCTCGGACCTCCTTCAGCGCCGCATAGCCCGTGCCGTAGCCCCCGGGCGAAAGGTTTCCAAGGAGCAGGACCCCGCGGATCTTGCTGTCGTGGGCGGCGTGCTTCAGGGCGCGCGTGATCGACCTGAGCTGCATCGTCTCAGCCCTCCCCACCCCGAAATCGCCGAAGTCCACGGGCGGCGGCGCGTCCGTGATGTTCGTCGACAGGTCAAAGACGAGATAGGAGCCCGCGGCCACCTCCGGCGCCTTTTTCTGCTGGCCGAGCGAGACGAGCGCGCCGATGAAGCCGATGAACAGAAGGACGGCGCCGGTCGCAAAGACCACGAGGGCCACCAGGGCGCCCAGCATCGAGGTGATGAAGTTCTTCATGTGAAGGAGGGGAACCTATCCGGTTTCCCCGCATCCACCAGTCGAAACCGCCGCCATTAGAGTGTGACACAGGAACAAATTGCATCCCATTCGGTCAGACGCCAACCTGCCGCCCATGAATGGACAGAAGGATCTCCTGACGACGAATCAGAAGGCTCTCACGATCAACCTGGACATGCCGAAGTACGGCACGTTCGCGGAGATCGGCGCGGGCCAGGAGGTCGCGCGCGAATTCTTCCAGGCGGGCGGCGCCTCGGGAACGATCGCTAAGTCGATCTCTGCGTACGACATGGTGTTCAGCGACGCGATCTACGGGAAGGCGCCGCGCTACGTCTCGCGCGAGAGGCTCAAGCTGATGCTCGACCACGAATACCAGCTCCTGATCGACCGGCTCTCGTCCACCCGGGGGGACCGGACCAATTTCTTCGTGTTCGCGGACACGGTGGCGACCAGCAACTACAAGGGCACGAACGAGGCCCACGGCTGGCTCGGATTCCGCTTCCAGGCGGAGCCGAGGGGCGAGCCGAGCGAGATCGTCCTGCACGCGAGGATGTGGGACAAGGAGGCGGTCCTCCAGCAGCAGGCCCTCGGCATCGTCGGCGTGAACTTCATCTACGGCGCCCTGTACTACCGCGACGACCTCGGCAAGCTGATCGAGTCGCTCAAGGACAACCTCGGCACCGACCGGATCGAGATCGACATGCTCCGGTTCTCCGGACCCGCGTTTGAGAAGGTCGACAACCGGCTCATGTCGCTCTACCTGGTGCGCTTCGGCCTCACCAATGCGGTGATGTTCGGGCAGAAGGGCGAGGTCCTGCAGCCCTCCGAAGTGCTCCACAAGAAGGCGATCCTCGTCGAGCGGGGCAGCTTCCGTCCGGTCACCCACGTCAACGTGGACATGCTCACCTGCGCCACGGCGCAGTTTGTCCAGGAGCCGCTCGTCAAGGGCAAGGAGATGGTGGTGCTCATGGAGATCACCATGAACAACCTGCTCGCCGCGGGGGCGCTCGACGCGCACGACTTCCTTTCGAGGGTCGACCTCCTGGCGGACATCGGCTTCACGGTCCTCATCTCCAACTACTCCGAGTATTACCGGCTCACCTCCTACTTCCGCAGGTACACCAAGGAGATGATCGGCGTGACCATGGGCATCAACAACCTCCTCGAGATCTTCAACGAGAAGTACTACGAGAACCTCGAGGGCGGGATCCTGGAGTCCTTCGGCCGGCTCTTCCGCAACTCGGTGAAGCTCTACATCTACCCGATGCGCCAGGACGCCTACGAGGCGTACATCGCCCAGAACGAGTTCGGGCACGGCGTGTCGAACAACGCCTTTTCGTCGAACGTCCTGATCAATGCGAAGAACGTCAAGATCGTCGACCACCTCTCGAACCTCTACGCCCACCTGCTCGAGAACCACTACATCGACTGCATCGTCGGCTACGACTCCAACATCCTGAACGTCTTTTCGCGCGACGTGCTCCGCCGCATCAAGGAGAAGGACCCGAGCTGGGAGAAGATGGTCCCGACGCCTGTCGTCGACGCCATCAAGCGCCGGGGCCTCTTCGGCTACTCCGACAACCCGGTCCTCGACGGGGACAAGTAAGATGCGCTTCCACAAGTACCACGCCCTCGGGAACGACTACATCGTCCTCGATCCGGCGGACTTCCCGGCCTGGAAGGCGCCCGACACGGACCAGATCCGGGTCCTCTGCCACCGCAATTTCGGGATCGGCTCCGACGGCATCCTCTGGGGGCCCCTCCCCTCGGCGAAGGCCGACTTCGGCCTGCGCATCTTCAACCCGGACGGCTCCGAGGCCGAGAAGTCCGGCAACGGGCTCAGGATCTTTTCCCGCTACCTCTGGGACACCGGGCGCGCCGCCCGGCCCTCGTTCACGATCGAGACCCCGGGAGGGACCGTCCAGTCGGTCGTGAAGGAGTCCGGCCGGCTGATCACGGTGGCCATGGGCTCGGTGAGCTTTGACAGCCGGAGGATCCCGGTGGAGGGGCCCGCCCGCGAGGTGGTCGGGGAGACGATCGAGGCCCAGGGCCGCCGCTTCACGTTCTCGGCTGCCACGATCGGCAATCCGCACTGCGTCATACCCGTCGACGATCTCTCTCCGGAGCTTGCGCGGCGCTACGGGCCCGACATCGAGACGAACCCCCTCTTCCCCAACCGGACCAACGTGCAGTTCCTGCGGGTCATCGACCGATCTGCGATCCAGATCGAGATCTGGGAGCGCGGGGCGGGCTACACCCTGGCCTCGGGGAGCAGTTCCAGCGCCGCGGCCGCGGTGGCCCACCGCCTGGGCCTGGTCGACCGCTCGGTCACGGTCAGGATGCCCGGCGGATCGATCGGCATCGAAATCGGAGACGGGTTCTCGATCCTGATGACGGGCACCGTCAACAGGGTTGCCGACGGCCAGCTCCATCCCGAACTCTTCGCCGTCAAGGTCTGAGACGGGCCGCCGGGGCCCGCCGTCCGCGGAATCTTTCCTCCGGCGCCCGAAGTCTAGGGCTTTACTGATACGCCGGGAACGCCACAGTCAGCCGTCCGACAGAATGCAGCCCCAAGAACCCAACCTAGCCCTGCCTTCATGGCTGCCGTGGGCCACGATCGCCTGCCTGGCGGCGCTTCTCGCGTGCGCGAGCGAGCTCTGGATCGTCGAAAAGGCGCGCAACCGGCTTCTGCGCGAGGAGAACCTCCTGGCCGCCGCCGCGCTGAAGGGAGCCCAAAACCAGCTCGAGGCGGAGCGGATCCTGGACGTGCGCGAGCTGGGCGAGGCGAAGGCTTCGGCGTCGCGGGCCGGGGAGCCAAGGATTGCGCTGCTTTCGCCGCCGGAGGGGACCCGGCCCGAGGCGGGGTCGAAGGCCCCGGCCTGGGGGGTCGTGGTCTGGGGCGGCCGCCGGGCGCTCCTTGAGGTTTCGGAGGCGACCGGCCCCGGGAGCTACCAGCTTTGGCTCGACGGAAGCGGCCCGGGCTATCCCGCCGATTGCGGCACCTATGGGGCGTCCTCCCTCGGCAGCGGGGGCGGCGTACCGGTCGCGCTCGGCGCGCCCGTGGCCCCCGGCTGCCGGTTCCTGCTCTTCGCGGTGAAGGCGGGCGGCACGGCCTCCCTCAGGGAAGCCCGCTCGGCGGGTTCAATCGTACTTGCCTCCCTCCCCTACACCGAGAGGATTTCAACCCGATGATCATCAAGCCGAAGGTTCGCGGATTCGTATGCGTCACGGCCCACCCGGCCGGATGCGCGGCCCATGTGGACGAATGGATAAGTCACGTGAAGTCAAAGGGTAAGATTCCAAACGGCCCGCGCAAGGTCCTGGTGATCGGGGCGTCCACGGGCTACGGGCTCGCCTCGAGGATCACGGCGGCCTTCGGCTCGGGGGCGGCGACCGTCGGCATCTTCTACGAGCGCCCCTCCGAGGAGGGCCGCCCCGCGACGCCGGGATGGTACAATTCGATCGGCTTCACCCGCGCGGCCCGCGCCGCGGGCCTCTACGCGACGAACATCAACGGCGACGCCTTCTCCGACGCCATCAAGTCCCAGGCCCTGGAGACCATCAGGAAGGACCTGGGGCAGGTGGACCTCGTCATCTATTCGCTGGCCTCGCCCAGAAGGACCCATCCGAAGACGGCCGCCGTCCACAAGTCGGTGCTCAAGCCCGTCGGCTCCCCGTACACGAACAAGACGGTCGACACCGACAAGGGCGTCGTCAGCACGGTGACGATCGAGCCCGCAACCGGGCAGGAGATCGCCGACACGGTCGCCGTGATGGGCGGGGAGGACTGGGAGCTCTGGATGAACGCGCTCGCGCAGGCCAAGCTCCTCGCCCCGGGCGCGCAGTCGGTCGCCTATTCCTACATCGGGCCCGAGGTCACCTGGGCGATCTACAGGAACGGGACGATCGGGCTGGCCAAGAACGACCTCGAGAGGGCCGCCAGGAACATCGACTCCCTCCTGAAAAGCGGCGGCGGCGGTCGCGCCTTCATCTCGGTCAACAAGGCCCTCGTGACCCAGGCCAGCTCGGCGATCCCCGTGGTTCCCCTGTACATCTCGATTCTCTACAAGGTGATGAAGGAGGCGGGCACCCACGAAGGCTGCATCGAGCAGATGCAGCGCCTGTTCTCCGGCCACCTTTACTCCGCCTGCGGACCCACCTTCGACGAATCCGGAAGGGTCCGGGTCGACGACCTGGAGATGCGCCCCGAGGTCCAGTCCGCCGTCGCCGGGATCTGGCCCGGCGTCACGACCGAGAACCTGGCCGCGACGACCGACATCGCCGGATACCGCGGCGAATTCCTGAAGCTGTTCGGCTTCGGGCTCGCGGGGATCGACTACGGCGCGGAGGCCGAGCCCCACGTGCCGATGCTCTGAGCCCCCGGCTCAGCCTTCAAACGCGCCGACGCTCAGCGACCGCCCGTTGTCCTTGGGTCCAAGGCCCAGGATGAACGGCCCCGCCGTCCTGGCCCACGCGTCGGCCTTCGGGTAGGACGAGGCGCTTTCCTGGAAGCAGGTCCGGAGCATGTCGGTATCGATCACGCCGGGATTGAGCGGGACGGCGGCCATCCCCGGGGGAAGCTCCTGCGCCAGCGCCTGGGTCAGCCCCTCGATCGCCCACTTGGTCGCGCAGTACGGGGCGACGTCGGGCGCGACGCTCCTGCCCCAGCCGGAGCTCATGTTCACGATGACGCCCTTTCCCCGCTCGATCATCGCCGGGGCGAACGCCCGGATGACATTGACGACGCCGAGAATATTGACGGAGACCACCCTCCCCATCTCCTCCGGCGGGACCTTCCAGAGGGGCGCCGGCGCGTTTATCAGGCCCGCATTGTTGATCAGGATGTCGGGCGCCCCCAGGGCGCCGAGGACCCGCTCGGACCAGAGCGAGACCTTCACGGGGAGCGTCACGTCGACCGCGTCGAAGCTGTTCGGCTCGGGATGGGTGAACCTGAAATCGAAGATGGCCGGCCCGCTCCGGCCGCATCCCGCCACGGTGTGCCCGTTGGCGATGTACCATTCGGCCAGGGCCCGGCCCAGGCCGCGGGTGACGCCGGTGATGACGATGTTCACGGTTCTAGCGGGCCTGCAGGCTGAATTTGTTCAGGCCCGCGGTCCGGCACGCGTCCATGACGAACGCGAGCTTCTTCAGCTGGGTGGTCTCGTCCGCCTTGATGAGGACCGGGATGTCGCGGTTGGCGTCGCTCACCTGCTTCAGGAGCGAGACCAGCTGCAGGTCGGAGACCACGCGCCCGTTGAACGACACGATCCCGTCCTTGTCGATGCCGATCGTGACCGTGCCCTTGTACTCGCTCTTGCCGGCCGTCGCGATCTTCGGGAGCGTGATGTTGAGCATGGTCGCCGACCGGAACTGCATCGTCACGAACGCGAAGAAGATCAGCATGACGAGCACGTCGATCAACGGCACGAGGTTGAGCTCGGGCCGCTTGTGTCTTTTCTGGCGGAATCCGCTCATCCGCGGCCGCGATTGATGATCCGCTCGAGGAGCACGTCCATCTGGGCCGCGTAATTGTCGATCCGCCGCTGGAGGTAGCCGCTACCGACGAGGGACGGGATCGCGATCGCCAGGCCGATGACCGTCGCGGACAGCGCGAGCGCGACGCCCTTCGTGAACACGACGGGATCGGGAAGGCCCGTGTCGGGGGAGATCTCCGAGAAGACCTGGAGCAGGCCCGTGACCGTTCCCGAGAGGCCGATCAGCGGCGCCGCCGCGTAGATGACGTCGAGGTACGGAACGCCGCGCTCCATCCGGTTGACCTCGAGGCGCGCAAACGCCTTCAGCGAATCCGGGTCGTTGTGGTGGACCTCCGCGAATTCGACGATGCGGGAGAGGACCGTGTGGCGGCCTCCGACCAGCGGCCTTCCGTTCATCACCGCGTCGACCAGGTCCGGGGGCATGACCGCGGCCGTGCGCAGCGCATAGATCCGCTCGAAAATGATGAACACGGCCAACGCCGAGCAGACTCCAAGAGGATAGATAAGGAGGCCCGCCCCCTTGAAGACTTCGATCATTCCAAATGTCATGGTGATAGTGTGCCAGTAAGACGCTCCCGATAAGAAAAAGGTCCCGGAAATTAAGGACGATCGGGGTCGCCGCCAAGCTGATTGATGGGCTGAAGCGCGCGCTCGGGGGGGCTTTGGGGTAGTACCCGGCCCGATCCAATCCCAACAGGCTGTCCCGTAACGGATTAAAGCGACATGTACGGCAGACTCCCAGCGACCTTCCCCGCATCGGCCGCGCCCTCGATGAGTTCGCCGATCGGATCCCACCGCCCGTGCACGAGCGCATCCCTCACGCTTTCGCGGATCGAGACCTGCGCCGTCTGGGCGCCGAAGGAAACCCGCCGGGCAACCAGGTCGATCACCACCTCGGTGTTCGGGTCGGCCTCCACCGCCGCGGCGATCCTCGCGATGTCCTCCCGGCCCGCGGTCACGCAGGGCATTCCGAGCGTCGTCGAATTCCCAAGGAAGATCTCCGCAAAGCCCTCCGCGATGACGGCGCGGAAGCCGTGCTTCTGGAGCGCCTGGGGCGCGTGCTCGCGCGACGACCCGCAGCCAAAATTCATCCCCGAGAGCAGGATGCGGGCGCCCTTGTGCCGGGCCTCGTTGAGCGGGTGCGGCTTGTCCGATCCGTCGGCGTTCTTGCGCACGTCGTAGAAGAGGAACTCGCCGAGCCCGTCAAAGGTGACGCATTTCATGAAGCGGGCGGGGATGATCCGGTCCGTGTCGATGTCGTTTCCGGGAACGAACACGGCCCGGCCGGAAACGCGGGTGATTTTTTCAAGTGCCATGGGAAGGGAGGGGTTGAAGGGTCAGTTGGAGCTCACGGCGAACACCTCGCGCGCGTCGGCGACCGAGCCGGTCACGGCCGCCGCGGCCACCATGAGGGGGCTCATGAGGAGCGTGCGCCCCGTGGGGCTGCCCTGGCGGCCCTTGAAGTTCCGGTTGGACGAGCTCGCGCAGACCTGGTCGCCGACCAGCTTGTCCGGGTTCATGGCCAGGCACATCGAGCAGCCGGCGTTGCGCCACTCGAAGCCCGCCTCCCGGAAGATCTTGTCTATCCCGAGCTCGGCGCAGATGAGCCCCACGCCCTGCGACCCCGGCACGGCGATGGCCTTGACGCCCGGCGCGACCCGCCGGCCCTTGATGAAGCGCGCGACCTCCTGGAAGTCGCTCAGGCGGCCGTTCGTGCACGAGCCGAGGAACGCGACGTCGATCTTGGTGCCCTTGATCGGGGCGCCGGGCTTGAGCTTCATGTAGGCGAGCGCCTCGACGATCGAGCTTCGCTCGTCTTCCGTCGCCGCCCGGGCCGGGTCCGGAACGGCGCCCGTGATCGGCACGCCCTGCCCCGGGTTGATGCCCCAGGTGACCGTCGGGGCGATGTCGGCGGCGTCCATCCTCACGACGTCGTCGTACGCGCAGCCCGGGTCGCTCGCCACCAGGCGCCAGCGCGCGACGGCGGCTTCCCACGCTTCGCCCTTCGGCGAATACGGCCTGCCCTTCAGGTAGGCGAAGGTCGTCTCGTCCGGATTCACGTAGCCGGCCCGTGCGCCCCCCTCGATCGACATGTTGCAGACCGTCATCCGCTCCTCCATCGAGAAGCGGTCGAAGACCTCGCCCGCATATTCGTAGGCGTATCCGGTCCCGCCGTTGACGCCGAGCGTGCAGATGATGTGGAGGATGACGTCCTTCGCGTAGACGCCGGGGCGCAGCCTGCCGTTCACCTCGATGCGGCGGACCTTGAGGCGCCCGAGCGCCATCGTCTGGGTCGCAAGGACGTCGCGGATCTGGGTCGTGCCGATGCCGAACGCGATGGCCCCGAACGCCCCGTGGGTGCTCGTGTGCGAATCGCCGCAGGCGATCGTCGTGCCGGGCTGGGTGATCCCCTGCTCGGGGCCGACGATGTGCACGATGCCCTGCTTGCCGGTCGAGCGGTCGAAGAACGTGATCCCGAACTCGCGGCAGCTCCTGCGCAGCTCCTTGATCATGGCGTCGGCAAGCGGGTCGGCATACGGCTCGCTCACCTGGTCGGTGGGCACGATGTGGTCGACGGTCGCGAACGTGCGGTGGGGCATCGCCACCTTGAGCCCCAGGTCCCGCATCATGCCGAAGGCCTGGGGGCTCGTGACCTCGTGGATCAGGTGGGTGCCCACCAGCAGCTGGGTCTGGCCGTTGGCCAGCGTTCGCACGGAGTGGGCGTCCCAAACCTTCTCGAAAAGGGTCTTTGCCATGCCTTCTTATAACACGGGGTTGCGTTGTAGGGGAAATACTTGTTTGGCTACCAGCGATGCCTAGAGAGTATCAATTCCCGTTCGAGCTTCGCCACCTGGTCTACTTCCGCGAGGTGGCCCGCAGGCTCCATTTCCGAAAGGCCGCCGAGGCGCTCGCGATCGCCCAGCCCGCCCTCAGCCGGCAGATCGCCCAGCTCGAGTCGGCGCTCGGGGTGCGCCTGCTGAACCGCTCAAGCCGGCGGGTCGAGCTGACGCCGGCCGGCGCGGCGTTTGTCGAGAGGATCGAGCCCCTCCTGGCCGGCCTCCAGCGCGTGCCGGCGGACATGAAGGCCGTCGCCGAGGGCCGGGTCGGGCGCCTTCGGGTCGCCTTTACGGGCCTCGCCATGGCCACCGTCCTCCCCGACATCCTGCGGGGCTTCCACCGGAAGTTTCCGGAAATTCGCCTCGAACTGAACGAGTCCCCGACCGCGCTCCAGCTGGCGGCCCTCCAGGCGGGCGAGATCGACTGCGGGTTCTTCCACCCGGACGCCCCCTCCCCCGGGATCGAAACGATCCTCCTGCTGCGGGAGCTGAACGGCGTCCTCCTTCCCGCGGACCACCCCCTTCGCTCCAAGAAGGAGCTCCGGCTTAGCGACCTCGCCGACACGCCGTTCGTGCTCTTTCCGAGGGCGAACAACCCGGGATTCTACGACCGCGTCCTTGCCGCCTTCGCCTCGAGCGGCGTCGCCCCCCGGATCGCGGAGGAGGTCTGGCCCCGCTCGAACGGCGTGGGCCTCGTGCGCGCCGGGGTCGGCGCGACGTTCGCCTCGCCCTCCGAGGCGCGCCGCCTCCCCGACAAGGTGATCTTCCGCAGGCTGGTCGGGCCCGCGCCCGAAAGCCGGCTGGTCGTCGGATGGCGGAGCACGCCCCCGCCGCTCCCCGCCCTCGACACCCTCCTGCAGGCGGCGGCCCGCCACGCCGCGGGCTAGGATGCGGCCTCGAGCCGCCTTTCGATCCGGAACGACCGGATCGCGAGGCCGAGCGCCGCGACCATCAGCACCGAGGCCTCGAAAAAGGCGATCCCCGGGAGGTGCCAGCGGGCGCCGTCGGCGATGCACTTGCCGAAGCTCCAGGCGCCGAAGACCGGCGCAAATATCCCGGCCAGGCTCGTGAGCCCCGAGAGGGAGCCCTGCACCGCCCCCTGCTCGTTCGGCGGCACATGCTTGGTGATCAGCGCCTGCGCGGCGGGTCCCGTGATCCCGCCGAAGGCCCCGACGACGACCAGGCCGTAGATCATCCATCCCTGGCCCGCGCACCCGTACGCCGCCATGATCGCCGCCGAGATGACGAGGCCGACGACCAGGCCCTTCCTCTCGCCGGTGAAGCCGATGATCCGCCTGACGAGCCCGCCCTGGACGACGACCGCCATCACGCCGATGAAGGTGAGGGACAGGCCCACCTGCATCGTCGTCCAGTGGTACCGGTAGCCCGTATAGAGGACCCAGATGCTCTGGAGCATCGTGTTTCCGAACATGAAGATGAAGTACATCCAGGCCAGGTCCACGACGCCGCGGAAGCGGCGCAACGCGAGGAGCGAGCCCACCGGGTTCGCCCGCTTCCACGAGAAGGGCCTCCGGTTCTCGGGCGGGAGCGACTCCGGCAGCACGAAGGCCCCGTAGAGCCAGTTTGCGGCCACGCAACCGGCGGCCACAAAGAACGGCAGGCGCAGGTTGTACTTTCCGAGGATCCCCCCCACGGCCGGCCCGATGACGAAGCCGAGGCCGAAGGCGGCGCCCACGAGCCCGTAGCCCTGGGCCCGCTTCTCAGGGGTCGTCACGTCGGCGATGTAGGCATTGCACGTGGCGAGGGCGCCGGCGGTGACCCCCGAAATCATGCGCCCGACGAACATCCAGCCGATGTTCGGCGCCAGGCCCATGATGACGTAGTCGACCGCCGTTCCGGCCAGGGCGATCAGGATGACCCTGCGCCGGCCGAAGCGGTCCGAAAGGGAGCCGAGGATCGGGGACGCGATGAACTGCATCGCCGCAAAGACGCCCACCAGGAGGCCGTAGGAGTCGGAACCCTCCGCGACGTTGCCGCCCTCAAACTGGGTCACCAGGCCCGGCAGGACGGGGATGATGATCCCGAAGCCCAGCACCAACAGGACGAGCGTCACGAAGATGAAGCCCAGGGCGGGCTTGCGCGGCGGGTTGGCGACCATGCCCCGATCCTTCAGGCCCATCGGGCAATTGGAAAGCCAAAGAAGGCGAATCAGTCCTGAAGTCGGTAAAGAAGCTTGTCCACGTCCATCGAAAACTGCGTGCCGGGCTGGACATCGAGCGCCTCGCGGGCCCGCTGCACCGCCTCCCGCGCCTGCGCCTTCATGTTCAGGCCCACCAGGTGCTCGGCGAACGCGGTGACGATCTGGTCGAAGAACATCGTGCCCGCCCCGTGCCCGTACTGCGCCAGAATGGCATTATAGGTGGCGATCTGCTCCTGGACGGGCTGGGTCGCCAGGCTCCTGAAGAGGATCGCCGTGGCCTGGCGGATGGCCAGGTCGGCCCGGTCCCCCTTCAAGCGGTCCGCGAGGCCGCGCTCCTCGAAGTCCGCGAGGCTCGTCTCGCCCCGGGCGCGCAGGCTCTGGCAGATCCGGTTCACGTAGCCGACGACGAGGTCCGGATAGCGCGGCGAGAAGGCCAGCGCCGCCTCCCGGAGGACCGCCTCCTGCTTCGGGGCGTCGAGGCCGCGCGCGGCGTTCGCCGCAATGAGCGTCTCCCAGGCGTCCAGGTTTCGCCGCTCGTAGTTCACGGCCTTCCTCGCGGCCAGCGCCGCCGCCCCGACGTCGCCCGCCATCAGGAAGTCGACCGCGAATTCCTCCTGCACCCGCGACTGGGCGAAGGACGGCAGCGCCCGGAACCGCTCGGAAAGGAACTGGAGCTCATGGTCCGAGATCGGCTCCCAGGTCTGCGGGTCGAGCGCATCGCCGGTCAGGAGGCGCTCCTCGGCGTAGCGTGCGGCGTCGAGGTGCCACTTGCGTCCCGGGTCGAGGTATCCGAACCAGGCGTGGCGCCCGTCCTGGCCCGAGCCCGTGAACAGGAGGGTCGGGATCCCGCGCGCCTTGCCGACCTCGGTCGCGAAATAGGCCTGGTCGACGCAGATCCCGCCCTGCGCCTTGATCGACTGGAGCGTGTAGGGAAACCCGGACCACGTCATCAGGGACTGGCTCGCAGCCCGGTCCTTGCGGTAGTTGATCATGAAATAGACGCCCTCGAACTGGTCCATCGTGAAGGGAACGTTCGCCTGGCTCCAGGCGAGCTCCGCGGCGGAGGCAGCCGTATCGACGACGAATTTGAGCTCCTCGACCCGGAGCCTCCCCAGCTTTTCATAGGTGCGCCCCTCCATATCGTCCTTTGTCAGCCGGTCAAATGCGTCCTCGGGCTTCGGCAGCCGCCTCGGCAGCGAGTTCAGCGTCACCTGCTGGTGCGGCCAGTACGGGGGCGGCGGAACGTCGTAAACCAGCGCGATCGCGAGCGCGAGCGACGGGTACCGCTCGAACACCTCGGCGTTCCTGCTGTGGAGGCGCTCGAGGATCGCAAAGACGTTGGGAAGGTCGTCCACGGGCTTCAGGTTCGAAAAAAACTCCTCCGAGAATGCCTCGTTCGAGAGGAGCCAGCCCTGGAACTGCGGCGTGAGGAGGCGTCCCATCGGCTCGTCCGAGGGATGGTACTCGCCCGCCACCCCCTCATAGTTGAGGTGCCTCGCGGTGATCGCGTCGATCCACCGGTTGATGAACACGTTTTCGGGCTCCGAGAAGAGCGCGGCCCAGCGGTAGGCGTGGAACCAGGACTCGGCCGCCACGAACCGGTCCGCCTCATAGGCGCGCACCGCCGCCCTGCGGATCGGCGCGACGGCCGTGTTCCACCCCGACTCGGCCGCATAGTCCTGGATCGCCTGAATCCGGGACGGCGTCGGCGGGTCGACCGCCTCCGATTCCGGGATCGCGAACGGGGCCTGCGGGGAATCCGCCGAAGCCCTCCCCGCGGAGAGGGCGAGGCAGGCCGCGAAAAGCGCGCAAAGCAGCTTTCGGCAGGGGGGGCGCATCACGCCCCGCAATAAAACCGCCGGGGGGCGGCTCGGCGACTGAAAACCCCGCTCCCCTTCTGAGGGGGGGCGGGGTTTTGCTCGGCGGCGGTTGGCCGTCTTTTTTTCAGGGCGCGACGCCCGTCGTGGCGGGCGGCGTCTTCTGCTTGAAATTGAGCGTCTCGCCGTCCCGGACGACCAGCACGGACTCGCCCTCCTTGATCTCCCCGCGCAGGATCGCCTCGGCAAGCGGGTCCTCAAGGTAGTGCTCGACGGCCCGCCTGAGCGGACGCGCGCCGTACTTCTCGTCGTAGCCCTTCTCGATCAGCAGCTCCTTCGCCTCGGCGCTGAACTCGAGCGAGATCTTCCGGTCGACCAGCCGCGCGGAAAACTTGCCGATCTCGAGGTCGACGATGGCCGTCAGGTCGGCCTTGTCGAGCGGCCTGAAGAAGACGATGTCGGAGATCCGGTTCAGGAATTCCGGCTTGAACACGCGCTTGGCCTCCTCGAGCACCTTCTCGCGCATCTTCTCCGCGTCGTTGAAGCTCGACGCCGCCGCGGCGAAGCCCATCGAGGTCTGGCGCTGCAGGAGCTGCGCGCCGACGTTCGAGGTCATGATGATGATCGTGTTCCGGAAGTCCACGGTGCGGCCGAGCGAATCGGTCAGCCGGCCGTCCTCGAGGATCTGCAGGAGGATCTGGAGCACGTCCGGATGGGCCTTCTCGACCTCGTCGAAAAGGATGACGGCGTAGGGCTTGCGGCGGACGGACTCGGTCAGCTGGCCGCCCTCCTCATAGCCCACGTAGCCCGGAGGCGAGCCGATCAGCCTCGAGACCGAGAACTTCTCCATGTACTCGCTCATGTCGACCTGGACGAGCGCGTCCTGCTTGCCGAACATCTGCACGGCGAGCTGCTTCGCCGTCTCGGTCTTGCCGACGCCGGTCGGGCCGACGAAAAGGAACGAGCCGATCGGCCTGCGCGGGTCCTTCAGGTCCGCCCTCGAGCGCCGCAGCGCCCTGGCGATGGACCCCGCCGCAACCCCCTGGCCTATCACGGACTTCTGGATCTCCGCCTCAAGGTTCAGGAGCTTCTCGCTCTCCTTCTTCTCCATGCGCGAAAGCGGGATGCCCGTCCAGTCGGCCACCACCTGGATCATGAGCTCCTCGTCGATCGTGACGCGCTTCTCCTCGCGGGCCTTCTTCCACTGCTCGGTGGCCTGCTCCTGCTTCGCCCGGAGCTGCTTCTCGCGGTCGCGGAACTTGGCGGCCTCCTCGAAGTGCTGCTCGCTGATCGCCTTCTCCTTCTGCGCGCAGACCTCCTCGATCTCCTTCGTCAGGCTCTCGATGTCCGGCGGCCTGCTCAGCGCCGTGATGCGCGCGCGCGAGCCGGACTCGTCCATGACGTCGATCGCCTTGTCGGGCAGGAAGCGCCCCGTGATGTAGCGGTCCGAGAGCTTGGCGGCGGCCTCGAGGGCCAGGTCCGTGAAGATGACCTTGTGGTGGTCCTCGTACTTGCCGCGGATCCCCTTCAGGATCGTGATCGTGTCGTCGACCGACGGCGGCTCCACCTTCACCGACTGGAAGCGGCGGTCGAGGGCGCTGTCCTTCTCGATGTACTTGCGGTACTCGTTGAGGGTGGTCGCGCCCACGCACTGGAGCTCGCCGCGGGAGAGGGCCGGCTTGAAGATGTTCGAGGCGTCCATGGCGCCCTCCGCGGCGCCCGCGCCGACGATGGTGTGGAGCTCGTCGATGAAGAGGATGACGTTTCGCGCGCGCTTGATCTCATCCATCACGGCCTTGATCCGCTCCTCGAACTGGCCGCGGTACTTCGTCCCCGCGACCATGAGGGCGAGGTCGAGCGTGATGACCTTCTTCTCGAAGAGGATCTCGGGCACGTTGCCCGCGGCGATCTCCTGGGCGAGGCCCTCGACGATCGCCGTCTTTCCGACCCCGGCCTCCCCGATCAGGACGGGGTTGTTCTTCGTGCGCCTGCAGAGGATCTGGATCACGCGCCGGATCTCGGACTTGCGGCCGACGACCGGATCCATCTCGCCCTTGCGGGCGAGTTCGGTGAGGTCGCGCCCAAACGCCTTCAGGGCGGGGGTCTTGACCTCCTTCTTCTCGTCGGACTGGGCGCCGGGGCGCTGGGGCGTGCCTGCGGCCGCCTCCTCGTTTCCGGCCTCGCCGGCCCCGGAGAACTGCGGATCGAGCTCGCGCAGGATCTCGTTGCGGGTGCGCTCGATGTCGACGTCAAGCGACTTGAGGACGCGCGCCGCCACCCCCTCGCCCTCGCGCAGGAGGCCGAGAAGGATGTGCTCGGTGCCGACGTAGGAATGATTGAGCGCCTTCGCCTCCTTGCCGGCGAGCGCCAGCACCTTCTTCACCCGCGGCGTGTAGGGGATGCTGCCCTGCGCCTTCGCCTCCTGGCCCGTTCCCACCTGCTTCTCGACGGCCGCGCGCACGGTCTCGAGGTCGAGCCCCATCTTCTGAAGCACGCTCACCGCAACGCCCTGGCCCAGCTTGATCAGCCCGAGCAGGATGTGCTCGGTCCCCACATAGTTGTGGTGGAAGCGGTCGGCTTCCTTGCGGGCCAGCGCCAGCACCTGCTGGGCGCGGGGCGTGAAGTTGTTCATGGGTTCCTGCGACATGGATTCGTGGTGAGGCGGGTCAGTTGTTTCCGTTCGATGACAGATTAAAATCCGGACGCGTGAAATTGGCAAACTCGGAACGAAGTCTCTCGGCGCGCAGGAGGTCGCGCTGGCCCGCGTCGAATTCGCCCTTCTGGGCGTACTGGAGGTGCCCGGGCTGCGCCTCGATGAAGAGGCGGTCCGTCACCGAGCGCTTCGTGTCGGGAAACACCCCGAGGTCCACGCCGAGCCTGATGAGGGACAGGAGGTTCATGGCCTCGTTGGAGCTTAAGACGTGCCCGTTCTGGAGGATGCCGAACGCGCGGCCTATCTTGTCGAAGAGCTTGCCGGAATCGGCCTCGAGGAGGCGGGCGCGGGCGTTGAGCTCGTGCTCGATGATCGACTGGAGGACCCCGGAAAGGCGCTTCAGGATCTCCTCCTCCGACTCGCCGAGCGTCGTCTGGTTCGAGATCTGGAAGATGCTGCCGCTCGCGTCCGAGCCCTCCCCGAAGAGGCCGCGGACGACCATCCCGAGCTGGTTCACGGCCCGCACCACCTTCTCCATCTGGTTGGCGATCACGAGGGCGGGAAGGTGCATCATCGCGGACGCGCGCATGCCGGTCCCCAGGTTGGTCGGGCACGCCGTCAGGTAGCCGAGGGACGGCGAAAACGCGAAGTCGAGGGAATCCTCGAGCTCGGAGTCCATCTCGTTGATCGAGGCCCACGCCTTCTTCAGCTGAAAACCGGCGCGAAGCATCTGGATCCTCAGGTGGTCCTCCTCGTTGATCATGACCGAGAAGGCCTGGTCCTTGCTGATGACGACGCCGCTGCCCTGCTTCGAGCCGCTCAATTCGCGGCTGATCAGGTGGCGCTCGACCAGGATTCGCTTCTCGAGGTCGCCGAGTTCGCCGACGCCGACCGAAAGGCCGCGCTTCATGACGCCGGTCGACGTGACCGCCTCCCTGCAGTCCTCAAGGATCTTCTCGCGCTGGGCCGGCTTGGCCCAGCCCGGGAAGGGCTGGCCCGAGAGGTTGCGCGCAAGGCGGATCCTCGTCATCAGGACGATGGCCGACTTGCTGCTCGAGGAGTCGGTCAACTCCGACGGCGTTTCGATAAGGGAGCCTATGGTCATCGGGTCAGCGCTGCTTTTGTCCGACGGCCTGCCTGACTTGGTTGATCTCATCCCTGCAGCGGGCGGCGTCCTCGTAGCGTTCGGCCTTGATCGCCTCGGAGAGGTCGACCTCGAGCCGGGTGAGCCGGTCGTAGAGGGACTTCCTCTGCAGGGCCTTCTGGGGAACCTTGCCCGAGTGGACCGTGCCCTTGTGCATGCCCTCAAGCATGGGATCGAGGATGCCCTTGAACGCCCCGTAGCACGCCGGGCAGCCGAACCGGCCCTGCTTCTTGAAGTCCATGGGCGTGAACCCGCACTGCTCGCAGCGGACGCCGCTCACCGGGGTGTCGGGGTTGAGCGAGGCCTTCAGGAGGAGGTCGGCCAGGGAAAATCCGCTCGGGTCGGTGACGCCCTTCTCCTGGGCGCACTCCTCGCATAAGTCCACCTTGTGCACCTTGTTATCCAAGATCTGGGTCAGGTGCACCGTGGCGGGCTTCGAGCAGATATCGCACTTTATCGGATTGGCCATGGTTTACGGGTTAGTTCTATGCACCAAATGTGCCATGACGTGCCCCATTGGGCAAGCCGCTCGCTCATTCCGGTTCATGGGTAACTTTACGGCACAGTTTGCGCCCTCTCAAGCGCCATTGAGGCGCACCCCCGAACCGGAGCGGACGCTAGAGGCGCGTGCCCTCGACGAGGACCCGCCTCCTGAAATCGGCTAAGACCTTGCGGGTGATGGGCCCGGGCGCCCCGGTTCCGATCGTTCGCCCGTCCAGTTTGACGACCGGGATCACCTCGGCGCCCGACCCCGTCAGGAAACATTCTTCCGCGCACCACAGGTCGTAGCGCGTCAGGTCGGCCTCGCGGAACGGGATTCCCAGGTCGCGGGCGCTGTCGATGATGGTGCTCCGGGTGATGCCCCGGAGCGCGCCCTGCGCGGCGGCCGGCGTCAGGATTTCGCCCTTGTGGACGGCGAAGACGTTGTCGGCCGTCGCCTCGGCGACATAGCCCTGGTCGTTCAGCATGATCCCCTCGAGGGCGCCGGCCTGCCTCGCCTCGATCTTGGCGAGGATGTTGTTCAGGTAATTGAGCGACTTGACCGTGGCCGGGAAGGCCCCGGGGCCCACCCGGCGGGTCGGGACCGTGACGATGGCAAGGCCCTTCTCGTAGTGCTCGGCCGGATAGAGGGAGATCTTGCTGGCGATCACAAAATAGCAGGGCTTGGCGCAAAGCCAGGGGGCCAGGCCGAGGTCTCCCGGGCCGCGGGTGGCGACAAGCCGGATGTAGCCGTCCGTGAGGCCGTTCACCCGGCAGGTCTCGCAGACGGCCTCGCTCCACTGGGCGCGGGTCAGGGGAAGATCCAGGAGAATGGCCTTCGCCGAGTTCTCAAAGCGCTCGAGGTGCTCGTCGAGGCGGAACACGTTGCCGCCGTAGAGCCGGATGCCCTCGAAAATCCCGTCCCCATAGAGCAGTCCATGGTCAAAAACCGACACCTTGGCGTCGGCCTCGTCCACAAACTTGCCGTCCAGATAGATCTTCATGGTGCCCGATCCTAGGATTCGCCCCAAAGTCTTGTCGAGTTCCTTGAACTCGGCATTTTTTGCACCACAGTCCGGCCCATGTCGACCGCGCCCTTCGCGCCCGCCGCCAACACAACCTACGTCATCGGCCACCGCAACCCCGATGCGGATTCCATCTGCTCGGCGATCGCCTACGCCGCCTACAAGGAGGCCCGCGGCGAGCGGGGCCATGTGGCGGCGCGCTGCGGCAACTCGAACGCCCGGATCGACACGATCCTCGGCCGCTTCCGCCAGCCGCTCCCGGTCTACCTGAGCGACGTGTGGCCCAGGGTGCGGGACGTCATGAACTCGAGCGTCGTCTCGGTGCCCGAGAACGCGACCTGCGCCGAGGCCCTCGAATTGATCGACCGGCACGACATCGGGCTCCTGCCGGTCGTCGACCCCCGCGGGAGGGTCGTCGGGACGATCTCCCTCCCCCACCTCGGCGGGATCTTCATCCCGCGCGTCAGCAAGCCGAAGCAGATGCGCCAGGTCCAGGGAACGCTCGCCAACATCGCCCGGGCGCTCAAGGCGACAATCGTCCACGCCGTGGACGAGTCGAGGCAGGAGGAGCTCTTCGTGCGGCTGGGAACCATGGACCTGCGCTCGTTCTGGAAGATCTCCGAGCGGGACGGGATCCCCGCCGCGAATTCGCTGATCATCGTGGGGGACCGCCGCGACATCCAGCTGCGCGCGATCGAGCTCGGGCTCCGGGGGATCATCGTCTCGGGAAGCGTCCCCGTCGACGACCAGGTGGTCGCCGAGGCGCGCGCCCGCGGCGTCAGCATCATCATCAGCCCCTACGACTCCGCCACGACGGCCCTGGTCGTGCGGACCGCCTCGAGCATCGAGCGGGTCGTCGACCGGAGCTTCGGCTCGGTGGGGCGCGACGCCCGGGTGAGCGAGATCCGCCGCAAGATCGCCACCCTAGCGGCCCCGTCCCTCATGGTCCTCGAGGAGGACGGCACCCTCGCCGGGATCCTGTCGAAGAGCGACATCCTGAAGCCGATCCAGACGAAGCTCATCCTGGTCGACCACAACGAGATTTCGCAGGCGGTGAGCGGCGCGGACGAGGTCGTGATCACGGAGATCATCGACCACCACCGCCTAGGTCCGATCAACACGCAGTCCCCCATCCTCTTCATCAACGAGCCCGTGGGATCCACGTGCACGATCGTCGCCGAGCATGTTCCGCGCGGGCGGGCTCGTCCCCACGCCCGAGACGGCCGGCATCATGATGTCCGGGCTCATCTCGGACACGCTCCACCTCAACAGCCCGACCACGACGCCGAAGGACGCCGACATGCTCGCATGGCTTTCGGGGCTCGCCGGGGAGGACCCGCGCGCCCTCGCCGAGGCCATCTTCTCCTCGGGCTCCGTGATCCAGGCCAGCACGGCGGAGGCGATCGTCGAGTCCGACCACAAGGTGTACGAGGAGGAGGGTGTCCGCTTCGCGGTCTCCCAGGTCGAGGAGCTCGGGTTCGGGAGCTTCTGGAGCCGCTCGAAGGAGATCGCCGCGGCCCTCGGCGAGCTGAGGAGGCGGGAGCGCCTCTCGTTCGCGGCGCTCCTCGTGACCGACGTGAACACCCAGAACTCACTCCTCCTCGTCAAGGGGGACCCGGAATTGATCGGGCGGATCACGTATTCCCACATCGAGGAGGACGAGATCTTCGACCTTCCCGGCATCGTGAGCCGCAAGAAGCAGCTGATCCCGTACCTTACGAGCCTCCTGAGGGAGATCCGGGCTTAGCACTACTCCGTTAAGTAGTGCTTGAGTGATTCAGCTGCCTCCGCCAGGGTCTTGGGCATGATGACCGCCCATCAGATCATGCGGATCCGGCAGCAATTGCAGGATTTCGTCGAGGACTTCGCGGCTGATCTTGGCCGCAGCGAGCGTCGGCATTGGTGTGGTAAATATATTGAAGGCCTGCTGCGGGAAGGGGAACGCAAGTCGATAGAGCCCATGGCGGCCCGCATCGACGGCGACGAGCAGGCGTTACAGCAGTTCGTCAGTCAAAGCCCGTGGGATCACGAGGCGGTCCTTTTTAGCCTGCGCCAGCGGATGCGGCCCAAGGCGAGCCCGCCCGGTGTCCTCGTACTCGACGACACCAGCCTGCCCAAGAAGGGCAGTCACTCTGTCGGTGTCGCCCGGCAGTACTGCGGCGCCTTGGGAAAGATTGCCAACTGCCAGAGCATCGTCACCTGGCATTGGACCGACAAGCACCTGCACTGGCCCTTGGCCGCTCAGCTGTACCTGCCGGCAGAGTGGACGGAGGATCCCAAGCGCATGGCCGGGGCCGGCATTCCTCTGCCTGCACAGCGTTTTCGGGAAAAATGGCGCATCGCCTTAGCCGGAACCATGCAGTCGGAATCATGTTTAGCCAGCAAATGCGGGTCGATTTTCGACTGCATTGCAGTTGGGGAACGGGCTTAGGATCTTCTCCCATAATCGCGACCACCAGTCGCGTTCTCGGGGAGGCACGGCGAGCTTGATGGTGGGTTTCCCAGCAGGATGAGCGATGATTCCTGGGGTGATAAACAGCCAGAACCGGAGCGAGTGGATAGTCACCTTGGTCTGCCAGCCGAGCGCCCGTTGGAACAAGACAGTGAGATTGTAGGTGAGCGTCGCAAGGGACAAGGCCGCCTCGGTTGCCCAGAACGAGCGAAGGCATAGCGTTGGTAACGCGAAGCCCTGCTGGAGTTCCTTGATCACATTCTCGCAGTCGGAACGGCCGTTGTAGTCGCGCCACACTGCAAGCGGGGTTACCGTGGTCGGCAAACTTGTCACCAGCGCCTGGAACAAGTAGCCGGGCATCTCGAATAGCTTCTTGCCGCCGGCCTCTGGGCGGTCGGCCTGGCGGTGACGGATAAGGATGAGCCGCCTGGGACATGACCAACCCATCGACTGGTACTCGAGCTCAGCCACGTCGGTGCCTACGAGCTCGGTCGCCGCCCAGACCATGTCATTGCGGATCAAGCTTTGGATGGGTGCCGTCAACCTCGCTACGACGATATACGGTAGCTGCAGCTGCTCCCAGAGCTGGAGCAACTCGGGAGCACAAAACCCGCTATCCGCCCGTACGGCCCTTAGTCGCACATGCCGCGGACGCTGCTCCCACAGGTCCATGAAGAAGGCCACGACGTTGTTGCCGCAATGGGTGCTGCCAGCGCGCAACCATAGTTGGACTACAAGCCGCGCCTCGGCCAGGACTGCAAGGAGCGGATGCAGGCACGGCTTGAACCCCAGACGCGTGTAGCCGGTTTGCACGCCTTCCTGATGTCCGTCCACGTGGAGCAGCCGCGTCGAGTCCAGATCGAGCGTATAGCCTTCGCGTCGAGACGGCAGCCGTTCGATACACCACCGCCACAGCGGCCGAAAACTGCGCAGATTGGTGCCTGCCGAGGTGAAGCCCGCAAAGAATCGCGACAAACTCGACTGACTGGCAACGCGGTGGATGCCGAGCAACTCCGGCACCATCGGATCACGACGGAAATATGCGACATGCGTCAGCTTGCGCGCCTCGCATAAGAGCCCGTGTGTGAACGCCAGCGCCTTGTCCACCGCAGTCAGGCGGTTGTTCGACGTCGCCGCGCGATGCGGCAGATGTTCGGCCAACTTCGCGTTCCAACGCGTCCCATGCAGCCACGCCCAGAAAACAGCACTGCCCGCATGGGCACTCAGCTTCTGGTCGGTGAACTCCACCGCGATTGATTTTCCTGCGCTTTTGAACTCAAATGCATCCGCCACCGATTGGTGATGCGGACCGTTGTCCTCCGATTGGTTCTTTTTCATCAATCCCAATCACTTGCCAATCGGTGGCCCTTTTCAACTGCATCGTCCCGGCTTAGATCTACTCGATGAGATGAAGCCGCAGCTGCCTGCATACGAGGCGATCGTCTTCGATGCTGGCTACGGGGTCGTTCTTCCCCTGCTTTCGGAGCTGGAGAAGCGTGGCGAGCCCTATGTAGCGCAGGTACCGAGCAATGTCGCCGCGTGGCCGGCCGACGCCGTCGCCACCCTGGTGCAGCCCACTGTCGGCCGTCCACGACAACACGCGGTCGTGCGCGATCCCGCCATTCGGCCGCAGTCGATGGTGCAGTGGCGAGAGCGCCTGCCAAAAGGCTGCTGGCGGCGCGTGACATTGCCCCGCGCCGATCACACTACGGTGCGCGCCGTGGCCGTTCGCGTGCGCGCCTCTCAGCGCGCCAGCCGTTGGCGCCAGCCAGGCGTCTTGCGATGGCTGCTTATCGAAGAGCTCGCTGATTCCACGTTCAAGTACCACCTCTCCAACCTTCCCGAAGACACGCCCCTCGAAGAGCTCGTGCGCCTCGCCCATCAGCGCTGGGCCATCGAACAGGGCTACCAGCAGTTGAAGGAGGAACTCGGCCTCGATCACTTCGAGGGCAGATCTTGGAGAGGGCTTCACCACCACCTCACCCTCTGCTTTCTTGCCTTCTGCTTCCTCGCCTGCCTGCGCTCTTCAAAAAAAACTCCCCTCGCTGCCTGAAGTCAGGCGCTGGCTTATCGAGGCCCTCACCCTCTGCTCCTGTCCGCGCTGCCGCACCCGCTTCACCCGCTCCGGGATCATTCTCGACTCGTCCTGACTACTTAACGGAGTAGTGTTAGGGCGTGTATGCAAAATCAATGAATTAGCCAATCAACGACAGCCGCGAGCCGAACGAAAGCGAGAAACGTGATGGCGAGTTTCTCGTATCTGGTGCTGAGGCGCCGGTAGCGTTTAAGACGGCAGAAGAAGTTTTCGACTTTATGGCGCCTCCGGTAGTAGCCGCGGTGAAAGGCCACTGGCCAACGGCGAGAGCGCTTCGCCGGGATACAGACCCTCGTACGCTGCCTGCACAGGCGCGCCCGAAACGTGTCGGCATCGAAACCTTTATCGGCGACAGCGCGGCGGTGGCGCAGGCAGGGCAAGAGAGGCTCGACTGCGTAAAGATCGTGACGTTGGCCTTGGGCCAAGCCGAGCGCCACGGCTCGCCCTCCTCCCTCAACGATCGCGGCAAGCTTTGTATTGATTCCACCTTTTGTGCGACCGATCGCTTGGGCCGCTTGGCCGCCGCGGGGGTCAGCACCGTCCTGATGCAATTTGATGTGCGAGCAATCTATATGCCGCAGTTGACCTGTGGCTCTCGCTGAGACCATCGCAAGCATCCGGGCGAAGAGCCCCTCAGCGCACCGGCGACGAAACCGCGAGAAGACCGAACTCCATGGGCCAAACTGCCCTGGAAGGTCGCGCCACGGGATACCCGTTCGCAGGACGTAGAATATCGCGGTGAGCATAACCCGATCATCTTTCGGCGGTCGCCCGCGCAGAGGCCGCCTGCGGATTTTATCACGCGAGCGGTTAATTTTTTTAGCCTTCGCCACAACGGCTCGGGCAGCTCTCTGCGGAGGACCAGTTTCATGCGTCAAGTGGGATCAATCCGCTTTGTTCCCACCGTCATTGGAACGTTTGAATCAAGTCCATGGGGGCGTACTTATCCGTCAATCGACAGTTCCCGGAGCCCCGCAGCACGAGTTTCTTGGAGAGACGCCAATCGTTCCGAGAAAAAGCATGGCGTCACGCACCTAGGCCGCTGGGTCCGTCCCGTTACCGCAGTTCATATATTTCGATCAAGGCGACCCCCGTCGAATTCGAGACACCAGTCACTTGGGCTGTATAGTTCCCTGGAGGTAATGTGGCGACTATCGCTGAGTCAGCCGACCCATCCATGAGAGCAAAAGCCCCAACCTTTGCGGAGAGCTCGGCCGTTAGTGGCTGTACGGAGATGTTGCCGGTGGCGGCGCTTCCGACGATAGGCCAGGTACCCCAACCAGTGTTCGTGGCGATGATTCCTCCAGTGCCGTCGAATAGCGTTAGGACTGGGCCTGCAAGGGCCCCGGGAACGCCAAATCCGGTAAGAGCCGGCCCGTCCCCTCGGATGATAACGGTTTGCCAAGAATTTCCTTTGATCACGAATCCGCCGATCAGAATGTCGCTCCCTGTGCCGACGAACGCGCGGGCAGAAAGGTTGATCAGGCGATCCGCAGGGGCTAGGCCGTCGGCATCATAGACTTCAGCCAGGGCCACACCGCTGTTGTTTGTTCGCGAGATCACCTGGGCTGTGTACGGACCGGCAGCGAGCGGTTCTAGGAGCGCCGTGTCGTGGGAGCCGACGGTAAGGTTAAAAGCGCCCAATTTGGCAAAGGTTGCATCGAGCGCCGTGGACCATGAGGTCGCGATCGCAAGGGTCGTGCCGCCCGAGTCTATTGTGAGCTGGGGGTCCGTCAGAAACCCCGTAACACCGAAGTTTGCGAGCGAAGGTCCGTCACCACGGATAAGGATGGATTTTGCGTCGGGTCCCGCGGTCACAAAGCCGGCGATGAGCTGGTTTGCGCCGCCAGAGCCGCTCGCGGAATAGGCGCGCGCCGACAGATTGATGAGCCACGCGTCCGTCGTGACCTTAAGCGTACCTAAATTCGCTGTCGTTGATCCGATGGAATTCGACGCGACAACGGAATAGGTACCCTCGCTGGCGGCCGTGGGGAAGAAAGTGTACGAGGCTCCTGTCGCACCGGCGATGGCGACGCCGTTTAGGAACCACTGGAACTGAATCGAAGCCGGATTGCCAGTTGCCGTGACGAATGGGTCGATCGGATAGGCGCCATTTATGAGGGAGGAGGAGGGCAACGGGTTAACGACGGTGATAGATGGTGTCGCGAGCGGCGTCTTCACTCCGTAGCGGATCGTGTTATTGAAACGATCCGCCACATAGATGTTTCCAACCGGGTCGACCGCCACGCTTGCCGGCCAATTGAACTCCGCGGCTGCACCGGTTCCATCGGCAAAGCTGAAGTTGTTCGAATCAGCCGGCGGGCCCGCGCCCGCAAGCGTCGTTACCACTCCTGCCGGCGTAACCATTCGAATCTCGTTGTTTCCAGTGTCTGCAACGTAGACGTTGCCGCTCCCATCCACTGCCACACCGGAAGGGCCTCTGAACTGTGCCGCGGCTCCTGTTCCGTCGGCATTGCCGACACCGTTAATCCCCGGCGAACCCGCCAGAGTAGTGACCACCCCGCTCGGGGATACCTTGCGAATCGTGCAGTTGGCTTGATCCGCGACATAGACGTTGCCGCTCCCATCCACCGCCAAGCCCATTGGGGAGAAAAACTGTGCAGCGGATCCTGTCCCGTCCGCGCTGCCCCGGACTCCTGCTGCACCCGCCAATGTGGTTACAACCCCAGCCGGAGTGACCTTTCGTATCGTGTCGTTTCCGCTGTCGGCCACATAGACGTTTCCGCTGCCGTCGACGGCAATGCCTTGCGGGCCGTTAAACTGCGCTGCCGACCCTGTGCCGTCTGCACTGCCGAGGCCTGCTGCGCTTGGCGATCCCGCTAGAGTCGTAACGACTCCGTCAGGAGTAATCTTCCTAATGTCACCGTCGGCAATATAGACATTGCCTGCCTTATCCACGGCTAAAGCGGAAGGAAGGCTGAACGTTGCGGCGGCCCCGGTTCCATCCACATCAAAGGGAGCCCCATTTGGCTCCCCAGCCGTTCCATTTGCAGCTTCTGGCGTGGGGTTGTTTGGCGAACCCGCAAGGGCCGTCACCTCGCCGTCCGGCATAATCTTGCGGATCGTCTCGTTGAAGGAGTCCGCAACATAGACGTTGCCGCTCGAATCCACTGCAACGCCCTGCGGTTGATTAAACCGGGCAGCATTTCCGGTTCCGTCCGAATATCCAGCTGTCGCACTGAACGAGCCTGCCAGGGTCGTCACCACGCGAGCCGGCGTAATCTTCCGGATCTCATTATTGTGCGTATCCGCGACATAAACATTTCCATTTGCGTCGACCGCCAGATAACCGGGGTACCAGAAATGGGCATCTGTGCCGACGCCGTCTGCCATGTCGCCATAGGCTCCTATTGCTTCCAAGTTGCCCACGTTGCCAGCCACGGTTGTCACCACTCCGGTCGGCGTGATTTCCCGTATCGTAAAGTTTCCAGTATCCGCAACGAAGAGGTTCCCGCTCGCGTCAATCGACAATCCACTCGGTTGCGAGAACCGTGCCGCTGTCCCGACTCCATCCGCACTCCCGGAGACCCCCGCAGTCCCAGCAATTGTGGTTACCACTCCTGCGGAAGTGATCTTCCGGATCGTGTTGTTCCACGTGTCCGCAACATAAACATTGTTGGTCGCGTCTACAGCAACGCCGGCCGGCTCGTTGAATTGAGCAGCGGATCCTGTCCCGTCCGAGCTTCCTTCCACTCCCGGCGTTCCGGCCAAAGTTGTCACCACCCCGGCGGGAGTAATCTTCCGGATCGTGTCATTCAGCGAGTCGGCAACATAGACAATCCCGCTCGCATCCACTGCTAACCCGACAGGACGATAGAACTGCGCAGCTGGACCGGTCCCATCCGCAGGACCGCCAATAAAGGCGGGGGTGCCAGCCAGCGTTGTCACCACCGCGGCCGGCGTGATTTTTCGGATCGTGTTGTTCCACGAGTCCGCTACATAAAGATTCCCGCTCGCGTCGAAAGCCAAGCCGGCTGGGAAGCTGAATTGCGCTGCGGGCCCCGTCCCGTCCGCGCTGCCTAAAGGAGCCCCGGCTTCAGTGGCGTTGGCGGCACCCACGCCCCAGATCCCGACTACCGCAGAACCCGCGAAGGTAGTAACCACGCCGGCGGGGGTGATTTTGCGTATGGTGCAATCGTTCGAATCCGAAACATAGATATTGCCGCCAGCATCCACTGCAACGCCGGCAGGCCTGTTAAACTGCGCGGCTGATCCCGTCCCGTCCAGGCTGCTGCCCGGCGTCTGGGGCGGTGTGCCCGCCAACGTGGTGATCGCATAGGGTGTGTTGTAAGTAGGACCGCCAGGGAACTGGCCCCAAACTGACCCGCATTGGCCCACAAGGAAAAGAACCAGGATCGGAAATTGACCAAGGCATCGAACAGCTGGCAGACGGCATTTGTGGATCATGAACATGCGCAAAGCGTTGCGATTGGGAACTTCGGAATAATCCGAGTGACTCACTTCGCAGGACCAACCTCCATAGCACAATGGTCGTCAAAGCGCTATTGTTGCCGTATTAACCCAATCACCTATCAACGATTTGACTGTGGGCGGTAAGCTTTGAAATCTCTCAGTTCGTGCCCACGCTGTTAGGTGTGAATGCCGGTTGGTCCAAAGGGACCGATTTTGCAAACACGCCCTGTTCAGGGGGACGAGGACGCCTCCAGCTCGTGGAGCCTCGGGCCCACGACGTCCCCCAGGCGCAGGCCCGCGGAATAGACCACCCAGCAGAAGCCCGCGAGCGCGACGAGCAGGACCGCGGAGGCCCACCGGTGGCGCGCCTCGAAGCGCTCGAGGGACCTCATGTACGAGCAGAGGCCGAGCACCGCCCCGATGACGATCACGGCGTCCACGCTCGCGCGCTGCCAGTAGCTGCCGCCCAGGTGGAGCCACATCCCGAACTCGTCGAAGGTGAGCGCCATCGCGACCCCGTAGAGGAGCGCCGTCACCTCCGCCGTGCGGCCCAGCGGCCGGCGGAAGACGCCGAAGCCGCCGACCGCGGCGAGGAGGAAGATGCCGTAGTTGAGGTGGTGGACGTGGGTTCCCTGCAGGAAGAAATAGAAGTTCGGGATCTCGTGCGCCATGATCATGAACACGAACCCGCGCGCCAGGATGAACGTCAGGATGAAGCCGAAGAGGGCGAGGCGCGCCAGCTTGTGCACGTTCAGGCGGATCACCGGGTGCTCGGCGGGTTCGTGCATGACGCGGGGGGCGCGGGGGCCGGCTGAAGCTGTGGGGAGCCTGCGGGGCGGAAGGTCTCCGCCCTAGATGTGGATCGCCTCGCCGAGGGACGACGCGGCGGATTCCATCACGGCCTCGCTCAGCGTCGGGTGGGCGTGGATCGTCTTGTGGACCTCCTCGACCGTCGCCTCGAGCTCCATGGCGAGGGCGTATTCGGCGACGAGCTCGGTGGCCTCGCTGCCGATGATGTGGGCTCCGTAGATCTCCCCCGTCTTCGCATCCGTCACCACCTTGACGAATCCCTCGGTCTCGGCGGACGCCACCGCCTTGCCCGACGCGGTGAACGGAAACTTGCCGATGCTCACGTTCAGGCCCTTCGCGCGGGCCGCCTTCTCCGTCAGGCCGATGCTTGCGACCTGGGGCTGGCAGTAGGTGCAGCCCGGGAAATTCCTGACGCGCCTCGGCGTTCCGTGGCCGAACATCCCGTTCACGGCGCTGACCGCCTCGAAGGTCGCGACGTGCGCGAGCCAAGGCGGGCCGATGATGTCGCCCGCCGCGTAGATGCCCGGGATCGTCGTCTGGTAGTCGTCGCCCACCTTCAGGTAGTTCTTGTCGAGCTCGGGCCTGAGGGCGGGGGCCAGGACGCCCTCGAGGTTGGCCACGACGCCGATCGCCGAGAGGACAACGTCGACCTCGATCGTCGACTTTGCGTCGCCGCAGACCAGGTCCACCTTCACGGAGCCCTTGCCGACCCTGAAGTTCTCGCACTTGGTGCCCGTGTGCATGACGATCCCCTGCTTCTCAAAGGAGCGCTGGAGCGTCCTCGAGACCTCCTCGTCCTCGACGGGGAGGATCTGCGGCAGCATCTCGACCAGCGTCACCTTCGAGCCGAACGCATTGAAAAAGTAGGCGAATTCAACGCCGATCGCGCCGGCTCCGACGATCGCGATCGATTTCGGGAACTCCTTCGACACCAGGGCCTCGCGCGAGGTCATGACGCGCACCCCGTCAAACTCGAGGCCCGGGATCCGGCGCATCTTGCAGCCCGTCGCAACCATGATGTTCTTCGTCTTGAAGAACTTCCCCTTGTGCTCGCCCTGGGTGATCGAAACCATGCCGGGGGCGTTGACGTGGCCCGTGCCGACAAAGTAATCGACCTTGTTCTTGCGGAAGAGGAACTCGACGCCCTTGGCCATCTGCCCGGCGACGGCGCGGGAACGCTCGTTCACCTTGGCGAAGTCGAAGCCGACGTTGGAGGCGGTGAGGCCGTAGGCCTCCGCCTTCTTCATCTTCTGGTAGAGCTCGGCGCTCTTGAGCAGGGCCTTGGTCGGGATGCATCCCCAGTTCAGGCACGTGCCGCCCGCCCGTTCGAGCTCGATGCAGGCCACCTTCTTGCCGAGCTGCCCGGCGCGAATGGCGCCCGCATAGCCCGCGGGCCCGCCCCCGATGACGATGAGATCGTATTCCGTGGTTTCAGCCATGGCGTCAACCTGCCCCGCTGCGGAAAGTCGGCAACTAAATATCGATGACGTCCCCGCCCGGTCCGCCGGGGCGGCTCGGCGGCGCGGGGGGCCTCGGGCCCGACGAGCGCATGAACCCGTTCAGCACGAGGTTCGTGACGCTCAGGACCAGGGAGCCGCCCACGGCGGGCCAGAAGCCGGCGACCGTGAACCCGTCCACCAGGCGTCCGACAAAGAGGAACAGGAAGGCATTGATCACCACAACGCCAAGGCCCATGGTCACGATGATGAACGGCAATGTGAACAGTATCAGCAGAGGCCTGAGGATGGCGTTGAAGAAGCTGAGGAGCAGCACCGCAAGGACCAGGGCGGAAAGGTCGCTGCAATGAATCCCGGGCACCAGGCGCGTCGCGATCACGACGCCAATCGCAAGGACCATCCATCGGATCAGGAGCTGGCCGAACTTTGAGTTCATCGGTCCTGCCACTTTCCCCCGGCCGAGCGCACCGGCAATGAAAATCATCGTCTTACAGGACCACCTGCGAAGCGGCGGGACCGAGCGCCACAGCGTGCTGCTGAGCCGCGAATTCGCCGAAATGGGTCATGGGGTGGAGCTTGTCACGTTCCGGCCCGGCGGCCGGCTGGCGGGCACGGCGCCGCAGTCGCACCGCGCCCTGCAGCCCTTTGACACCGGGATCGACTGGCTGGCGCCGGGACTCCTCCGGTCGGTCCTCGGCGGCTCCCCCGACATCGTGCTCTGCATGGGAAAGACCGCGAACTGCTACGCGGGCCGCATCCAGCGGGGGGCCTCGGGCCGCGGCCTGGGAACCCGCGTCGTCGCCACGCTGCGCGCCGGCGGGAAACTGCCCGGGTTCTACTATTCGTCGGTGAAGGCGGCCTCGCACCTGGTCACCAACAGCCGGGAGGCGGCCGAGCTCCTCGTCCGCGGCCACGGACTCGACCGGGAGCGGGTCTCCGTGATCCACAATTCCCTCGTGTTCCCCGAGGCGGCCCCGGGGCGCGACCTCGAGCTGCGGGCCCGGCTCGGGGCCGGGCCGAAATCGAGCGTCCTCCTCTCCGTCGGGATGTTCAGGCCCGAGAAGAACCAGCGCTCGCTTGTCGAGATCGCCGCCGGGCTCCCCCCCGACTGGGACTGGCGCCTGTGGTTTGTCGGGGAGGGTCCCGAGAGGCCGCGCTGCGAGCGGCTCGCCGCGGCCCTAGGCCTGGCCGGCCGCGTCCGCTTCCTCGGGTTCCACGCCGACCCGGGCCCCTTCTACCGCGCCGCCGACATCGCGGTCCATGCATCGAAGGAGGAGGCGCTTTCGAACTTCCTGATCGAGGCGCAGTCGCACGGGCTGCCCGCGGTCGCCTGGAGGGCGCTCGGGATCAGCGAATGCTTCGTGCCCGGGCGGACGGGCTGGATGCTGGAGCAGGGCGACGCAGAGGGGTTCAGGGCCGCCCTCTCGCGCCTCGCCGGCGACACCCCTCCCGAGCGCTCCGCCAGGGCCGCGGAGGCGCGCCGGTTTGCGCTCAGCTCGTTCGACCCCGCCAGGCAGGTCCAGGCCTACCTGAAGCTGTTCGAATCCCTTCGGTCGGGCACCCCCGTCGCCCTCCCATGACCCGAGCCCACGTGGGAGAGGCCGGCGCCACGCGCCGGAAGCCCGAGTGCATCCGCCTGCGCGGCGTGCGCCAGAACAACCTGAAGGGATTCGACCTGGACGTGCCCCTCGGGAAATACGTGGTCGTCACGGGGCTGAGCGGAGCCGGCAAGAGCTCCCTCGTCTTCGAGACCCTGCACGCCGAGGGCCAGCGCCGCTACGTCGAGACGTTCAGCGCCTACACGCGCCAGTTCCTCGAGCTGCTCGACAAGCCGCGCGTCGACTCGATCGAGAACATCCGTCCCTCGATCGCGATCGAGCAGACCAACACCGTGAAGTCGTCGCGGTCCACCGTGGGGACGATGACGGAATTGACGGACTTCTTCAAGGTGTGGTTCAGCCACGTCGCCGAATGCTTCGACCCGGAGACCGGGGAGAAGGTCGAGGACGACAACCCGCAGTCGATCTGGAGGAAGACGCTCGCCGCGAGTCCGGGCGCCCAGGTCGTCGTGGCCTTCGAGGTCGCGCGGCCGGCGAACCTGTCGTGGGCCGAGATCCTGACAAACCTGAAGAACCAGGCGTACGTGCGCGTCCTCGCGGCCGCCGGGGGCGCCGCAGGCCTCTCGCCCCTGCGAATCGACCTGCTCCTGGCCGACCCGGCCCCGCTCGGGGACACGCCCGCGATCTTCGTCGTTCAGGACCGCATCCGGGTCGGGCCCCAGGAGATGGCGCGGTTCACGGAGGCCGTCGAGACGGCCCTTCACTTTGGCAAGGGCGAGGTTCGCCTCTTCGCCGCGGAGGGGCTCGCGGAGCTCGGGCACTACTCCCGCGGGCTCCACTCGCCGAAGACCGGGCGCAAGTTCCGGGCGGCCACGCCGCCGCTCTTCTCCTTCAATTCCCCGCTCGGCGCATGCCCCCGGTGCCGCGGATTCGGCCGGGTGATCGAGATCGATTACCGGCTCGCGATTCCGGACCGCTCGCTGTCGATCGACGGGGGGGCGCTCCGGTGCTGGGACGGCGCCGTGTACAGCTCCTCCATGGACGACCTGCGCACCTTCGCGAGGAAGAGGAGGATCCCGACCGACGTCCCCTTTGAAAAGCTCACCCCGGAGCAGCAGTCGTTCGTGATCGACGGGGAGCCCGGGTACGGGGAGGAGAACGGCAAGACCTGGCCGAAATTCTGGTACGGAGTGAAGGGCTTCTTCCGGTGGCTCGAGAAGAACACCTACAAGATGCACGTGCGCGTCTTCCTCTCGCGCTACCGCTCGTACAACACCTGCCCGGACTGCGGGGGCGCCCGTCTCCAGCCCGAGGCGCTCTGCTGGAAATGGGAGGGCTTCACCCTGCCCGGGCTCTATGCGGAGCCCGTGGACCGCCTCCGCGGGCTCCTGGGCGCGTCGAGGCCGCCGGGCGGCGGCCGGCAGGCGGAACTTGCGTTCGACTCGATCCTCACGCGGCTGCGGTACCTCCACGAGGTGGGCCTCGGCTACCTGACCCCCGACCGCCCCTCCCGAACCCTCTCCGGAGGCGAGGTCGAACGCGTGAACCTCACGGGCTGCCTCGGCACGTCCCTCGTGGACACGCTCTTCGTCATGGACGAGCCGAGCGTCGGCCTTCATCCGCGGGACATCGACCGGCTGGTCGCGATCATCCGCTCCCTCTCGGGCGCCGGCAATTCCGTCGTCGTCGTCGAGCACGACGAGTCGATGATCCGGGCCGCCGACCACGTGATCGAGATCGGGCCCGAACCCGGCGCGCGGGGCGGCCACGTCGTGTTCCAGGGCACCGTGGCCGAGATGCTCCGCGACGGCGGGAGCCTGACCGGGGCCTACTTCTCGGGCCGGCGCCGGATCCCGGGCCCGGCCGGGCGAAGGCCGGTCGGCGACGGGCACCCGGCCCTCCGGTTTCTCGGCGCCGAAAAGCACAATATTCACGCCCTCGACGTCGCGATCCCGCTCCGGCGCTTCGTTTGCCTGAGCGGGGTCTCGGGCTCGGGAAAGTCCACGCTCCTCGATAACGTCATCTACCAGGGGCTCCTCGCCCACCGGGGGCGCCCCGCCGACGACCCGGCGCGGATCGCCTCCATCACCGGCTCCGAGGCCCTCTCGGACGCCGTCCTCGTGGACCAGGGCCCGGTCTCGCGGACGCCGCGCTCAAACCCGGCCCTCTACGTCGAGGCGTGGGACCTCATCCGGGAGCTGTTTGCCGCCACGGCCGGGGCCCAGGAAGCGGGGCTCGGGCCCTCCAGCTTCTCGTTCAACAGCGGGGACGGCCGCTGCGACCATTGCCAGGGGCTCGGATACGAGCGCGTGGAGATGCAGTTCCTTTCGGATGTCTTCGTGCCGTGCCCCGTCTGCGAGGGGCGCCGGTTCAAGCCCGAGGTTCTCGCCATCGAATGGCACGGGACGACGGTCGCGGGGATGCTCGAATTGAGCGTCGATGAGGCGCTCGCCCTCTTCGCCGATTCGGCGCAGATACGCCACCGCCTGGCGCTCCTCGACTCGGTCGGGCTCGGCTACCTGCCGCTCGGCCAGCCCCTGAACACGCTGAGCGGAGGCGAATCCCAGAGGCTCAAGCTCGTCCGCTACCTCGGCACCCTTCCCGGCGAGACCGGGGCGCTCCTCCTCCTCGACGAACCGACGACGGGGCTCCACCGGCACGACGTCGGAAAGCTGCTCGGCGTCCTCCATGCGCTGGTCGAGCGGGGACACAGCCTGGTCGTGATCGAGCACAATCTCGACGTGCTCAGGTCCGCCGACTGGATCCTCGAGGTGGGGCCGGACGCCGGCTCGGGCGGCGGGCGCATTGTCGCCGCGGGAACCCCGGAGTCGCTCGCCGGGGCGGGTGTCGCCACGTCCCCCTACCTCGGGGCCGCCCTCGCCGAGGGCGCCGAGGAGGCCCCGTCCCCCCTGTTGGCGGCGGAGCCGGCCGACGGGGATCGGGAGGGCCCGGAGCCCGGCGGCCTGATCGAGATCGTCGGCGCCCGCGAAAACAACCTGAAGAACCTGTCGGTCAGTTTCCCGCTCCGCCAGCTCACGGTCGTGACCGGGGTCTCGGGCTCCGGAAAGTCGACCCTCGCCTTCGACATCGTGTTCGCCGAGGGGCAGCGGCGGTTCATGGAGTCCATGTCGCCCTACGCGCGCCAGTTCGTCGAGCAGCTGCCGCGTCCCGAGGTCGACCGGCTGACCGGCATTCCCCCGGCGGTCGCGATCGAGCAGCGCGTCACCCGGGGATCCCTCAAGTCAACCGTCGCCACGATCACCGAGGTCGCCCAGTACCTGCGCCTCCTCTACGCCCGGATCGGCGTCCAGCACCACCCCGACACGGACCGCGCCGTGACCCCGCTCTCCGCCGGGGCCCTGAGGAAGCTCCTGGCCCGGGTCCTGGGGGGCCGGCGGGCCCGCCGCGCGAAACACCTCTACCTGTGCGCCCCGCTCATCCGCGGGCGCAAGGGCCACCACCAGCCGATCGCGGACTGGATCGCAAATCAGGGTTACGAGCTCATGAGGGCGGACGGAAAACTGACGCGGGTCGCCGCGTTCCGGAAGCTCGACCGCTACAAGGAGCACGACATCGAGGCCGTCGTCGCCGACCTGAAGGGCCACGCGAAGCCCGGCCGGGCGCTTGAGTCGGCCCTTCAGGTCGGCAAGGGCTCGTGCTTCCTTCTGACGCCGCGCGGCGAAGTCCTCTCGTGGTTCTCGACGACGCGCACCGACATCGAGACCGGCGAGTCGTTCCCCGAGCTCGACCCGAAGGATTTCTCGTTCAACTCCCCGCGGGGCTGGTGCCCCGCATGCCGGGGATACGGGCGGATCTATCCGTGGATGCTCAAGTCCGGCGACGAGGAGGACGAAAACACGGCGCGGCTGCGCCAGCTTGGCCTCGAGGCCTCCGACGAGCGGGGCGAGGGCGGCACGACCTGCCCCGTGTGCCACGGCAGCCGGCTCAACCGGATCTCGAGCTCGGTGAAGCTCCATGTGAAGGGCCGCGGCGAGCCGCTGTCGCTGCCGGCGCTCCTGGCGTGCCCCCCGAGGGCGCTGATTTCGAACCTGGAGTCGCTCGACCTGGACGAGCGGGGCCGGCTCGTCACCCGGGACATCGTCCCCCAGATCCGCGAGAGGCTCATGTTCATGGACCAGGTGGGCCTCGGCTACCTGTCGCTCGACCGGCCGACAAAGACCCTGTCCGGGGGCGAGGCCCAGCGGATCCGGCTTGCGGCGCAGCTCGGCACGAATCTGGCCGGCGTCCTCTACGTCCTGGATGAGCCGAGCATCGGCCTTCACGCCCGGGACAACAGGCGGCTCATAGCGACCCTCCTGTCGCTTCGCGACAAGGGCAACACGCTCCTTGTCGTCGAGCACGACGACGAGCTGATGGAGCGGGCGGACCTGATCATCGACCTCGGGCCCGGCGCGGGCGTCCACGGTGGAGGCCTCCTGGCGAGGGGAACCCCCGCGCAGATAAAGGCGGACGGCTCGTCCCTCACGGGCGTCTTCCTCGCCCGGGGGATCCGCCATCCCCTGAGGGGCGCATACCGGGAGGTCGGGAGGGGGGACGTCGCGTGGATCGAGCTCCGGGGCGCCCGTCACCGCAACCTGGCCGGCGTCGACGTCAGGATCCCGCAGGGCCGCCTGACGCTCGTCGCGGGCCCGAGCGGCGCGGGCAAGTCGACGCTCTTCCGGGACGTCCTCGGCCCCGCCTGCCAGTGCGCCATTAAATCCAAGCTCCGCAGGCTCACGGGCAAGCGGTACGCACGCATCACGGGAGACGCGGGCCCCCGCTTCAAGGAGCTGCGCAACGCGAGCTCGCTCCGGTCGGTCATCGAGGTGGACCAGTCGCCGATCGGCAAGACGCCGCGCTCCACTCCGGCCACCTACCTGGGGATCTTCGACCTGATCCGCTCGTTCTTCGCCTCCCTGCCCGAGTCCAAGATACGCGGCTACACCGCGTCGCGTTTCTCGTTCAACACAAAGGGGGGCCGGTGCGAGGCGTGCGAGGGCGCCGGCCGGATACGCCTCGAGATGGCGTTCATGCCCGACACCTACCTTCCCTGCGACGACTGCCGGGGCCTCAGGTACGGGCCCGAGCTTTCCGAAATAACGTGGAAGGGGCGCTCGATCGGCGCCGTCCTCCAGCTCACGTTCGACGAGGCCGCCGAATTCTTCGCCTTCCACTCCGAGCTCTCGCAGGTCTGCCGGCTCATGGCGGACTGCGGCCTCGGCTATCTGACGCTCGGACAGAGCTCCTCCACCCTTTCGGGCGGCGAGGCCCAGCGGCTCAAGCTCGTGACCGAGCTCTCGAAGGGCCTGGCGAGCTACCGGGAGCGGAGCCGGGGCTTGCTCCCGAGGAATCTGTACATCCTCGAGGAGCCGACGATCGGCCTGCACCTGAGCGACTGCGAGAAGCTGATAGGCGTCCTCCAGTCGCTCGTCGACCAGGGCCACACGGTGGTCGTGATCGAGCACAACCTCGACCTGATATGCGAGGCGGACTATGTGGTGGAGATGGGCCCCGGCGGCGGGCCCGACGGGGGCGAGCTGATCTATCAGGGACCGCTCAAGGGGATCCTGTCGGTCAAGCGCAGCCCCACGGCGCCCTTTCTGCGGCCGCGGCTCTCGGGCTCCCTTCGAGGGGCCGTCAGGTCTCGAGCGCGGCCTTGACGGCCTTCGCTATCTCCGAGGTCCGCACGGGCTTTACGAGGCAGGCCGAGAGGCCGGCAATCGAGGTGCACCGCGACAGGAATTCGGGGTTCGTGTAGCCCGTGACGAGGATCCTCTTCGTGGACGGCATCAGCTCCATCACGCGGGTGAGGAAATCCAGGCCCTGCTCCCCGGGAAGCATGTGGTCGCAGACGATGACGTCGTAACGGCGCGCCGCCAGCCTGAGTTCCGCCTCGGCCGCGGACGCGGCGGTGAAGAGCTTGCAATGGCCCTCGAGCTCCTGGCGGAGCGTATCGAGGAGAAGCGGCTCGTCGTCGACAAGAAGGACGACCGGCAAGGAACGCGGCCCTGGGCCCGCCTTGGCCATGGGGGTTACGACGCCGCCGCATCGGCTGCGGCGGCGGCTTCGCGGACCACCTTGATCAGCTCGGCAAGGGTCACCGGCTTAAGCAGATAGCGGAAAAGGGCGGCCTCGTTGACGCTGCGAATCAGCATCTCGGGCTTCATGTAGCCGGTGACCAGGATCCTCTGCATGTTCGGGAACTCCTCCCGCGCGCGAACGAGGAAGCTCATCCCGTTGCCTCCAGGCATCAGGTGGTCGGCAACCACGACCTTGAAGGCCTTCTTCTGCAGGATGAAGTCGGCCGCGCGGGCCGAGGTCGCCGTCGTCACGTCGAAATGCGGGGACAGCGCCGACGAGAACGCCTCGAGAATCGAGGCCTCGTCATCAACGATGAGGATGGGGTCCAACACGAGCGCCTGGCCTGGGTCCGCAGGGTACATGCGGCGCAGAGTATCTTTTTGCAGCCGCGTTTGGCAAATCCAATCCCTTGGCGCCACGCGAGGATCCCGCGGCCTTTTGGTTTGCCTCAACCCTGCGGCGATCGTTTCCTCAGCGAACACCCAAATGCCCGATCCCGCCGTACCCACCGTTGCCAGTCTGACAGCGCGCAACTCCGCTGGGCACACCCGGATTCACATCGCCGCAAAGAACGGCGAGCTCGGGAGCCTCCCCCGGGAGGCCCTGACGGCGAAGTACCTGACGATCAGGAACGATGCCGGATACACGCCCCTCCACCACGCGGCGATCGGCGGCCACCTCGACCAGGTCCCCGCCGAGGTCCTTACGACGGAGAACCTCTCGATCCGCAGCAACGCGGGCTTCTCCGTCTTCCACACCGCAGCCGCCCACGGGAACCTGGGGCAGATCCCGCCGGACCTGATGACGGCGGAGGTCTTCCAAAGCGGGAACGACACGGGCAACACGATCCTGCACGAGGCGGCCGAGCACGGCACGCTCGACCGGGTGCCGCCGGGGTACTTGACCGCCGAATACGTCGCCCGGCGCAACCTGAGCGGGGAGACCGTCCTTCACGTCGCCGCGTTCAACGGCCACCTCGACCAGGTTCCCGCGGAGCTCCTGAGCGCCGAGGCGCTGAGGGAGACGACCTCCTCCGGGGACACCGTATTCCATGCGGCGGCCATTTCCGGGCACCTTGAGCAGGTCCCGCGGGACCTCCTCGTCTTCGAGAACCTTTCGGTGCCGAGCAAGACCGGCTTCACGCCGACCCACGCCGCCGCCGAAACCGGCCAGCTCAACAAGATCCCTCCGGCCCAGCTGACCGCGCAGCTCCTCGTGATTCGCAACGACAACGGGGACACGCCCCTCCATGCGGCGGCGTTCGAGGGGCACCTGGACCAGGTGCCGGCGGAGCTCCTGACGGCCGAGCGCGTGGGCACCCGAAACTACGACGGGGTGTCGGTCGCGAGGCTCGCCATGGAGCGCGGCTTCATCACGCAGATCCCGGAGGCCTCGCGGCCCAAGGCATTCGGCGCTGTTTCCCGGCTACTGCGCAGGATTAGCAGAACGCGTACACCGTTCTGATCCGGGCCCCGGGCTCACTTTGGACTTTCCCCGGGGGCCCATCTCGCCTCTGATAGCCTTCCCTTTTCACGATATCTTTCCATGAACACATCCATTGCAACCATCACAGCCCGCGAAATCGTCGATTCCCGCGGCAATCCGACCATCGAGGTCGACGTGCGCCTGGCCTCGGGCGCCTTCGGCCGCGCCGCAGTGCCGTCCGGCGCCTCCACCGGCGAGCACGAGGCGATCGAGCTGCGCGACGGGGACAAGAAGCGCTATTCCGGCAAGGGCGTACTGAAGGCCGTGGCCAACGTGAAGTCAAAGATCGCGCCCGCCCTGATCGGCTTTGACGCGTGCGACCAGGTCTCGATCGACCGCGCCATGATCGCCCTCGACGGCACGCCGACCAAGTCGAAGCTCGGCGCGAACGCGATCCTCGGGGTGTCGCTGGCTGCGGCCAAGGCGGCCGCGGCCGCGGTGAACCTGCCGCTTTACCGCTACATCGGCGGGACCAACGCAAAGGTGCTGCCCGTCCCGATGATGAACATCATGAACGGCGGCGCGCATTCCGACGCCCCGATCGACTTCCAGGAATTCATGATCATGCCGATCGGCGCCGACACGTTCGCCGAGGGGCTCCGCATGGGCTCCGAGGTGTTCCACTCCCTGAAGAAGGTCCTGAAGGGCAAGGGGCTCTCGACCGCCGTCGGCGACGAGGGCGGGTTCGCCCCGAACCTCGAGTCGGCCGACGCGGCGCTCGACGTGATCGAGTTGGCGGTCAAGCAGGCGGGCTACAAGTTCGGCAAGGACATCGCGCTCGCCCTCGACCCGGCGGCCTCCGAGTTCTACGTCCCGGAGAAGAAGAGCTACGTCTTCAAGAAGTCGACCGGGCGCGCGCTCAGCGGAGCGCAGATGGTCGCCCTCTACAAGGACCTGATCGAGAAGTACCCGATCATCTCGATCGAGGACGGCTGCGCGGAAAACGACTGGGACACCTGGAAGAAGCTCACCGACGCGATCGGCGACAAGGTGCAGCTGGTCGGCGACGACCTCTTCGTCACCAATACCGAGTTCCTGAAGCGGGGCATCGACAGCGGAACCGCCAATTCCATCCTGATCAAGGTGAACCAGATCGGCACGCTCACCGAGACGCTCGACGCAATCGAGATGGCCAAGGAGGCCGGGTACACCGCCGTCATCTCGCACCGGTCGGGTGAGACCGAGGACGTCACGATCGCCGACATCGCGGTCGCGACGAACGCGGGCCAGATCAAGACCGGCTCCCTCTGCCGCACGGACCGCGTGTCGAAGTACAACCAGCTGCTTCGGATCGAGGAGGAGCTCGGCGCCTCCGCGATCTACGGCGGAAAGCTCTGAGGTCTTTCCCGGCGGAGCCGGCCCCCTAGGCCGGTTCCGCGGGCTTGGGCTCGTCCGCCGGGGCCGGCCCGCCGGATTCCGCCGCGATGGCGTCGAAGGCGTCCGAGAGCATCTGGAGGACCTCCGATTTCGGGGCGTGCTTGAGCACGTACGCCACCGCCCCGAGTTCGCGGGTTTGCAGCACGGTCTTCATCGTGCTCTGCGACGAGACGATGATGACCGGGATCGAGGGGTGCGACGCCTTCAGCTTGGCGAGCACCTCAAGGCCGCCCACATGGGGAAGGTTGATGTCGAGAAGGATGACATTGGGCTTGTGGGTCGCCACCTGGTCCATGGCCGAAGCCCCGTCGGCGGCCTCCCAAACCGTCTCAATCCCGAGCTGCTTAAGAAGCATCCGGATCAGCACGCGAACGTGCGCTTCATCGTCAATGATCAGTGCGTTAACCGGCCGAGGCATAGCTCACCTTGTAAAAATGCCGGCCCTTGATGCAAGCCTGCTCAAGCCCGCGCCCCGGGGCGTCACTCGACCCGCAGGATGTATCCGCGCAGGTATTCGCTTTCGGGCATGGAGATCAGCACCGGGTGGTCGGGGGGCTGATGGCAGAATTCGAGCACCCTGGCCCGCCGCTTCGCGTCGGCGGACGCGGCCGCGAGGACGGACCTGAGCTGCGCATCCTGCATGTGGTGCGAGCAGGAGTAGGTCGCAAGGATCCCGCCGGGGGCGAGGCGCTGCATGGCGCGCAGGTTGATCTCCTTGTAGCCCCTGAGCGCCCCCTCGAGCGCGGACTTTGACTTCGCGAAGGGCGGCGGGTCGAGGATCACCACGTCCCAGCGGGGCCCGGGGCCGTTCGAGGGGTCGTTGAGCCAATCGAACACGTTGGCCACCTCGAACGTCGCGCGGATCCCGTTGCGCTCCGCATTTCGCCGGGCCGCCCCGACGGCCTCCTCGGCGCTGTCCAGGCCCAGCACCTCCGAGGCCCCCGCCCTCCCGGCGTGGATCGCAAACGAGCCCTGGTTGCAGAAGGCGTCGAGGACCCGCTTGCCCGCGCAGTACTTCGCGACGGCGCCGTGCTGCGCCCGCTGGTCGAGGTAGAACCCGGTCTTCTGGCCCCCCATGAGGTCGAGCCACACCTCAAAGCCGTCGATCGATCCCCAGCGCGGCTCCCAGGGTCTGCCGGAGCGCGTGTGGGTCTCGAGCGGAAGGCCCTCGAGCCTGCGGATCTGGCCGTCGTTCCTGAAGACCACCTCGGAGGGATGGAGCAGTCCGTCCAGGAGGTCCGCGATGAGCGCCGACCTCCTCTCCATCGCCAGGGTCTGGATCTGGAGGACCACCGTGTCGCCGTACTGGTCCGCGACGACCCCGGGCAGGTCGTCGGATTCCGACCATACGATCCGGCGGTAATCCCCGGCCGCCCGCCTCGAGATCGCCCGCTCGAGGGCGGGCCTCAGGTAAGCCTCGTCCAGGACCACCCGGTCCCGGCTGAGCCGGCGCCACACGATCTGGGAGCGGCCGTTGCAGATCCCGGTCCCCAGGAGGCGGCCCGTCCGGTCGCGGCATTCGACCACCTCGCCGTCGCACTCGGGCGCAAGGGGCGCCTCGACCTCGTTCGCGAACACCCATGGGTGCCCGGACAGGACGCGCGAATTGGCGTTGGCCTTCAGCTTGTAAGCGGGAGCTGACATTCACGGATCATCGCCGCCCTGGCCCTGCATAGAAGCCAAAAGTGGCGCCCGCCTCAAAACCCCCGAAAAGGCTTCCAAGGCGGCGGGGGCCGGATTTTACTGGCCGATTCCCAATGTCCCTCCCGCCTGAAATCGACCGCCGACGCACCTTCGCGATCATTTCGCATCCCGATGCGGGCAAGACGACGCTGACCGAAAAGTTCCTGCTCTACGGAAACGCGATCCACCTGGCCGGCGCCGTCAAGGACCGCAAGAACCAGCGCGCGACCACCTCCGACTGGATGGAGCTCGAGAGGCAGCGCGGCATTTCGATCAGCTCGACCGTCCTCCAGTTCGACTACAACGGCTTCGCCGTCAACCTCCTGGACACCCCGGGCCACAAGGACTTCTCCGAGGACACCTACCGGGTGCTGACCGCGGTCGACGCGGTCCTCATGGTGATCGACGCGGCGAAGGGCGTGGAGAGCCAGACGCGCAAGCTCTTCGAGGTCTGCCGCCGCCGGGGCATCCCCATCTTCACGTTCATGAACAAGTGCGACCGGCCGACCCTGAACCCGATCGCCCTCCTTGACGAGCTCGAGGCGGTGCTCGGCATCCAGGCGTCGCCGGTCGTCTGGCCCCTCGGGAACGGCCCGTCGTTCCGCGGCGTGTACGACCGGAGGATGGCCCAGGTGCACCTCTTCGAGCGGGTGCCCGGCGGCGCCTACCGAGCGCCGGAGAAGGTCGCCTCGCTCGGCGACCCCGCGGTCAAGGCGAAGCTCGACGCCTCGACCTTCGAAGAGGTGGGCGAGCAGCTCGCGATGCTCGACGGCGCGGGGCACCCCTACGACCTTGAGGCCGTGCGGGCCGGAAAGCAGACGCCGGTCTACTTTGGGAGCGCGGTGAACAACTTCGGGATCCAGCTCCTCCTGGACGGCTTTCTCAGGGACTCCATCCCGCCGCAGCCCCGCTGCTCGATCGGGGGCGGCCTCGCCCGCGAGGTGCCGGTGACCTTCGACAAGTTCTCCGCCTTCATCTTCAAGATCCAGGCGAACATGGATCCCCGCCACCGGGACCGCATCGCGTTCATGCGCGTGTGCTCGGGAAAATTCGACCGCGACATGGGCGTCCTCCACGCGCAGACCGGCAAGACGGTCCGCCTTTCCTCCTCCCACAAGCTCTTCGGCCAGGAGAGGGAGACGGTCGACGAGGCGTGGCCGGGGGACGTCATCGGGCTCGTCGGCCACGACGCGTTCGGGATCGGCGACACCCTCACGGAGGACCGCACCATCCTCTTTGACGAGATACCCCGGTTTCCCCCGGAGGTCTTCGCCTACATCTCGAACCCCAACCCCTCGGACTCGAAGAAGTTCAGGACCGGCCTCGACCAGCTTCTGCAGGAGGGGGTGGTGCAGTCCTTCACGGCGCGCAACGCCCCCCCGGGCTCTACCCTTCTCGCGGCGGTCGGCCCCCTCCAGTTCGAGGTGGTCCAGTACCGCATGAAGAGCGAGTACAACGCGGAATCGCGCCTCGAGGCGACGCCGTGGACCCTCCTGCGGTGGATCGAGCCGCACCCCGCGCTCAGGAATCCCTCGGGGCTGATCGTGGCGTCGGGGGTCAGCTTCGGATCGGACAAGCTCGACCAGCCCGTGGCGCTCTTCCCCAACGACTGGACCCTGCGCTACTTCGTCGAGAAGAACCCCGACCTGAAGCTGAGGGAGCTGCCCCTCGAGCAGCCCGCCCCCGCGCGGAATTGACCGGGGATCGCGAAACCCTGTTGCCTTGCTCCTCGGCCCCGTTTGCCTTTCCCCATGTTTCTGAAGCGCCTTCCCTTTGCTTTCCGGATCGCGATCGGCGTCGTGGCGGCGGCAACGGCCGCCTCTGCCCGCACCTCGCCCTCCTACAAGGGGGCCATCGCCACCGACGCGGCGACCGGCGCGGTCCTCTTTGAGGACAACGCCGACTCCGTGAGCCCCCCGGCGAGCATGACGAAGCTGATGACGTACGCCGTCCTCGTCGACGAGATCAAGAAGGGGTCCCTCTCGCTCAGCACCCCGGTGACCGTCACCCAGGAGGACGCGAGGGTCGCGGCCCTGCGGGACAGCACCGAGGTCTGGCTCAGGCAGGGGGAGACGTTCCCGGTGGAGGAGCTCATCTACGCGATGATGATCCAGTCGGCCAACGACGCCGCCTACACGCTCGCCCACAAGGCGGGCGGCACGGTCAGCACGTTCGTCGCGCTCATGAACGCGAAAGCCCGCGAGCTCGGAATGACCCGCAGCACGTTCCGCTCCCCCCACGGCTTCCCGCCGCCGAGCCGGAGGATCGCCGAGGGGGACCTGACGACGCCGAGGGACTTCGCCATCCTCTGCCGCTACCTCCTGCTGCACACGGACATTCTCAAGTACACGTCGATCAAGAGCCGGCCCTTTGGCGCCGGGATCCGGCTTCAGCCGGTCGTGATGAACAACCACAACCACCTGCTCGGCAGGATACCGGGGGTCGACGGCCTGAAGACGGGATTCACGAGCGGGGCCGGCTTCTGCCTGTCGGCCACGGCGCTGCGGAACGGGCGCAGGATCATCGTCGTCATGATGGACAGCCCCGACTCGCGCACGAGGGACCTGAACGTCCAGGAGCTGATCTCGGAGGCGTTCATGAAGGTCCCGGTCTCGGAGCCGGCCTTCGGGCGCGGGTCGGCCGATCCCGCCCAGCCCACCCGGCCCGCGGCCCCCCTTCCGGCCCCGGCGGCGGAGACCGGACCGGTGATCCATGTTCCGGGCTCAAGCGGATAATGCCATGAGCGCCGATCCCGCACCGGTCAGGACCTACCTGAGGGGGCTCCAGGATGCCATCTGCTCGGCCCTGGAGGCGGAGGACGGCACGGGTCGGTTCAGGGAGGACGCATGGAGCCGGGCCGAGGGCGGCGGGGGAAGGACGCGGATCCTGGAGGGCGGCGACGTGTTCGAGAAGGCGGGCGTGGGGTATTCCCAGGTCTCAGGGATGGCCCTGCCGCAGTCGGCCTCGTCGAGGCGCCCGGAGATCGCCGGGAAGCCCTGGTTCGCCCTGGGCGTCTCGCTCGTCATCCACCCGAGGAACCCCTACGTGCCGACTTCCCACGCCAATGTCCGGTTCCTCTTCGCCAATGCGGACGCCGGGGCGCCGACCTGGTGGTTCGGGGGCGGGATGGGACCTGACCCCCTACTACGGCTTCGAGGAGGACGCCGTCCACTGGCACCGCACGGCGCACCGCGCCGTGGCGCCCTTCGGGGAGCAGCTCCACGCGCGCATGAAGAAGGCGTGCGACGACTATTTTTTCCTCAAGCACCGCGGCGAGCCGAGGGGCGTGGGCGGGCTTTTCTTTGACGACTTCGACGAGCTCGGGTTCGACCGCAGCTTCGAGCTCCTGAGGAGCGTCGGCGACGCCTTCATCCCGGCGTACCGGCCGATCGTCGCGCGCCGCAAGGCGACCCCCTACGGCGAGCGCGAGCGGGAGCACCAGCTGCGCCGCCGGGGCCGCTACGTCGAATTCAACCTGCTCGAGGACCGGGGCACCCTCTTCGGGCTCCAGAGCGGGGGCCGCACGGAGTCGATCCTCATGAGCCTCCCGCCGCTCGTGCGCTGGGACTACGCCGTGTCGCCGGAACCGGGCTCGCCCGAGGCCCGCCTCCATGATGTATTCCTGAAGCCCCGCGACTGGCTGGGCCACCCCCTGTGAACTCCCGAACCCGATTCCTCGCCGCCTGCTCCTGCCAGCCGCTCGACCGGCCGCCGGTCTGGATCATGCGCCAGGCGGGCCGCTACCTTCCCGAATACCGCGAATTGAAGGCGAAGCACGGGTTCCTGAAGATGGTGCGCACGCCCGAGCTCGCCGCCGAGGTCTCGCTCCAGCCGATCCGCAGGTTCGCGATCGACGCGACCATACTCTTCTCGGACATCCTGGTGATTCCCGAGGCCCTCGGCCAGGGCTACACGTTCAGGGACGAGGGGGGCATCGCCATGGAGCGAAGGCTCGAGAACAGGGCGATGATCGAGGCCCTGGGGCCGTCGACCGCCGTGCCCGAGCGCCTCTCCTACGTGGGGGCCGCCCTCGCCCTCCTGAAGCGGGAGCTGGCCGGTGAAAGGGCCCTCCTCGGCTTCGGGGGGTCCCCCTGGACGCTCGCGACGTACATGGTCGAGGGCGGCAGCTCCGAGGACTTCGCCCGGGTGAAGGGCCTCTTCTACGAGGACCGGGCCGCCTTCGACCTGCTTCTCGGCAAGCTGACCGAGTCCCTGATCGCTTACTTCAAGATGCAGATCCAGGCGGGCGCGGACGCGATCCAGATCTTCGACTCCTGGGGAGGGATCATCGCGGGGCCGGACTACGAGGCCGCCTCGCTTCGGTGGATCCGCGCGATCATCGCGGCGATGCCCGAGGGTTTTCCGATCATCATCTACGGCAAGGGCACCGGCCCGCACCTGACGGACCAGGCGTTCACCGGGGCGCGGGTGCTGAGCGTGGACTGGACGAACGACCTCTGCGTCGTGCGCCGCAACCTGCCCGCCAACGTCGCGGTCCAGGGCAACCTGGACCCGGCCATCCTGAACACCACGCCCGACATTGCGCGGAGGGAAACCTCCCGCATCCTTGAATCGATGCGGGGCGCGAACGGGCACATTTTCAACCTGGGACACGGGATCCTTCCGCAGGCAAAGATCGGCTGCGTCGAGGCGCTCCTCGATACGGTCATAGGTTGGAAATGATCCTCTATGAAGGTTGCGATCCTCGGCGGGGGTGTGACGGGCCTGACGGCAGCCTGGCGGCTTTCGTCCGCGGGGCACTCCGTAAGGCTCCTTGACTGCGCGCCGCGCGTCGGCGGCAACATCCGGACGGACACCGCCGGAGGCTGGCTGTCGGAGGCGGGCCCCAACTCGTTCCAGGAAACGCCGGAGGTCTCCTCGATGCTCTCCGACCTCGGGCTCACCGGCGAGCGCCAGCGGGCGGGACCGGCGGCGAAGAACCGCTACCTCGTCCATAACGGCGCGCTCGTCCCCGCTCCGGCCGGTCCGGGAAAGTTCTTTTCAACGCCCCTGTTCTCGTTCCGCACGAAGGCGAAGATCCTCTTGGAGGCCACGCTTTCGCCGCGGCTGCGCCAGGAGGACGTGAGCGTGGCCACCTTCATCAGGGACCATTTCGGGGACGAGGTCCTCGAGCGGGCCGTCCAGCCCTTCATCGGCGGGATCTACGCCGGGGATTCGAACCGCCTTTCCGCGAGGCACGCCTTTCCGAAGCTTTGGGAGGCCGAGCGGACGAACGGCTCCCTCATACGGTCGGCGATCGCCGGGGTGCGCAAGCGCAGGGCCGAGGGGCAGAGCGCCTCGGCCCCGATCATCTCGTTCCGCCTGGGACTCCAGAGCCTGACCGACCTGCTCGCGGCGCGGCTGCCGCAGGGAGCGGTTGAGCTGAACGCGGACGTGCGCGCGGTCACGCCGGGGAGGGATGCGCGATGGCGGGTCGCCTGGATCGGGCCGGAGGGTCCGGCCCACGGGGAATTCGACTGCGTCGTGGCCGCCCTGCCCGCCTGGAGCCTCGCCCGGCTCGAAATCGGCGACGTCGGCATCCGCCCCCTGGCGGGGCTCGCCGAGGTCGAGTATTCGCCGGTCGCCTCCGTCTTCCTCGGCTACAGGCGCGACCAGGTGAAGCACCCGCTCGACGGATTTGGAGCCCTCGTTCCCTCGGGCGAGCGGCGGTCCATCCTCGGGCTCCTGTTCTCGTCGAGCCTCTTCGCCGGACGCGCCCCGGAGGGCCACGTTGCGCTGACCGTCTTCACCGGCGGCGCCATCCGACCCGAGATCGCCCTGCTGCCCCAGGACGAGCTGGTGGCGCGGGTATGCGAGGACCTCGGCGTCCTTGTCGGCGCGCAGGGGAAGCCGTCCGTCGTCAGGCACGTCCTCTGGCCCCGGGCCATCCCCCAGTACAACCTGGGCTACGGACGCCACCTCGACGCGATCGCCGAGTGCGAGAGGAATTTCCCGGGCCTGTTCATCGGCGGCAACGTCCGCGATGGCATTGCGCTGCCGGACTGCATTAAGTCGGGGACCTTGCTCGCGAAGCGCGTGTCTTGACTCCCCCGGGGGGCGCTTTAGCCTCCCGGACCCTTTTTCCCAATTTTGGAGACAGAACTCAAAGACACGCTGCAGCTGCCGAGGACCGATTTCCCCATGAGGGCGGCGCTCGCCCAGCGCGAGCCGGCGCGGGCGGCCCATTGGGAGAAGATCGGGCTTTTCGAGGCGGTCCAGAAGAGGCGCAAGGGGGCCCCCGCCTTTGTTCTTCATGACGGCCCGCCGTTTACGAACGGCGACGTCCACATCGGCACGGCCCTCAACAAGACGCTGAAGGACGTCACCAACCGGTACAAGGCCCTGCGCGGGTTCAGGACGCCCTTCGTCCCCGGATGGGATTGCCACGGCCTGCCGATCGAGCAGAAGGTCGCAGGCGAGCTAAGGGAGGCGAACCGGCAGGTCTCGACCCAGGAGCTCCGGCGCCTCTGCGACGCCTATTCCGAGACGTGGATCGCCAAGCAGACGGCGCAGTTCAAGCGGCTCGGCGTCCTCGCGGACTGGGCCCACGAATACAAGACGAAGGCGCCCGCCTTTGAGGCGGACATCCTGCGTGTCTTCGCCGCGTTCGTCGAAAAGGGAATCGTCTACCGAAGCAAGAAGCCGGTCTATTGGTCGATCCCCTTCGAAACGGCGCTCGCGGAGGCCGAGATCGAGTACAAGGAGCATTCCTCCCCCTCCATCTGGGTGCGGTTCAGGATTCCGGACGCCGAGGCCGCCCGCTTCGGGCTGCCCTCCGACAAGCCCCTCAGCATCGTCATCTGGACCACGACGCCCTGGACGATCCCGGCCAACCTCGCCATCGCGGTGAATCCGGACGTCGACTATGTGGTCGCCGACCTGGGTGCCGAGCGGATCATCGTCGCGGGCGCGCTCCTGGGCGCCGTCGCGACGGCCGCCGGCCTCGGCTCGCCCCCGGCCGTCGTCAAGGCGATCGGCGGCCGCGCGCTCGAGAACCTGGGCGCCCGTCACCCCTTCATCGACCGCGCCTCCCCCGTCGTCCTCGCCGACTACGTGACCGTGGACAGCGGCACCGGCTGCGTCCACACGGCGCCCGGACACGGCGCCGAGGACTACCAGACCGGGCTCAAGTACGGCCTCGAGATCTACTGCCCGGTCGCCGACAACGGAACCTACGTCGACGACGGGCGCATTCCGGCGGATCTCGTGGGCGCCTCGACCCTGGAAAGCGTCGAGGACCTGAAGAAGAAAAGGACGTCGGCTGCGAACATCGCGGTCCTGCGCAAGCTCGATTCCACGGGCTCGCTCCTGGCGAAGCACAAGTTCACCCACAGCTACCCGCACTGCTGGCGCTCCAAGACGCCGATCATTTTCAGGGCCGTCGACCAATGGTTCGTATCGCTCGACAAGGCCGGTTCGAGGGCCGTCGCGCTCGACCAGATCTCGGGGATCGCCTCCATGGGGGGCTGGATACCGGCCTGGGGCGAGGCGCGCATCCGGGCGGCGGTCGAGTCCCGCCCGGACTGGTGCATCAGCCGCCAGCGCTCATGGGGCGTGCCCATCCCCGCCTTCTTCGACGCCGAGAAGAGGCCGTACCTCGACGCCGGGGTGATCCGGGCCGTCGCCGACAAGGTGGAGAAGCGGGGCACCAACATCTGGTATGAGTCCCAGCCGGCGGAGATCCTCGCGGGGGTCGGGCTGCCGGCCGGCTGGCCGCCGGCGTCCGCGCTCTCCTGCGGCCGTGACACGCTCGATGTCTGGATCGACTCCGGGTCCTCGCACGCAGCCGTCCTGAGGCGCGGCCAGGGCGGCACGTCGTGGCCGGCGGACCTCTACCTCGAGGGCAGCGACCAGCACCGCGGCTGGTTCCAGTCGTCCCTTTGGACCTCGGTGATCGCCTACGGCGCCGCGCCGTACAAGGCCGTCCTGACCCACGGGTTCATCGTGGACGAGGAGCAGAAGAAGATCTCCAAGAGCTCCTCGTACCAGAAGCCCCAGACAAGCGAGGCGTACGTCTCCGAATACGGGGCCGACGTGATCCGCCTCTGGATCACCTCCCAGGACTTCAGGGACGACATCCCGATCTCCAAGGAGATACTCTCCCATGTCGGGGAGACGTACCGGCTGATCCGCAACACGTTCCGCTTCCAGCTGGCCAACCTGTTCGATTTCGACGCGGGCCGCGACTCGACCCCCGGGGCGAAGCTTGACGCCCTGGACCGCTGGGCGCTCGAGCAGGCCTCGGAGCTCTGCCGCGCGTGCGATGCGGCCTACGGCGCCTACGAATTTCATCGCGTGTACCAGCTTTGCAATCAGTTCTGTTCCGTCACGCTTTCCGCCACCTACCACGACATACTCAAGGACCGGCTCTACACCCTTGAATCGGATCATCCCCTGCGCCGTTCCTCGCAGACGGCCATCCACCAGATATTCCAGATCCTGGTCCGTGTCCTCGCCCCGGTCATTCCCTTCACCTGCGACGAGGCCTGGTCGTTCGCGGTGGCCGGCGTGGAGTTTACGGAGGGTTCCGTTCACCTCCAGGACTGGCCGGTCGTGCCCCCGGAGGCGGATTCCCGGGCCTCCGAGTTTGGCTCGCTGCTCAAGCTGCGCGGCCGTGTGAACGAGGCCATCGAGCCCCTGCGCGCCGCCGGACGCATCGGAAAATCGCTGGACGCCTCCGTCACCCTCCTCCTGCCCGACGGGGACCCGATGAAGGAGACCCTTGAGAAGAACCTCGGCTCTTTGCCGGAGATATTTATCGTATCCGATGTGAAAGTTCAGGCGACCGCCGAACCCGGCGACCCGTTCAGCGTCAGCGTGCAAACCTGCTCGGAGCTGGGACATGTGCGCTGCCCCCGCTGCTGGCGATGGGTCCCCGCGCTTGCATCGACCCCGCCCTCGGGGGTCTGCCCCCGTTGCGCTGAAGCACTAAAGAGATAACCTAGAGCGTCGATTTTAACCCCCCCCAAGACTCCCCATGGATAAGACAAAAAAAACCAAATCGCCAAAAAAGAAAGCGTCCGGGGTTGAACCGCGAAAAGTGCCCGCCCCCAAGCCGGCCGAAACAGCGCCCGCGGCCCCGGGCAAACGTCCACCCATGGAAAAACCATCAAAGAAAACAGCCCTGCGCGACAGCATCCTCGCCCGCAAGGCCGCCACCAAGCCGATCGCCTTCAGCCTGGATGAGGTGCGGGCGATCGCGAAGACCGTGACCGCAAAGGCAGAATCGACCGCCAAGGCCACCAAGGTGGTCGCCAAGCCTGCGGCCGCCATCAACGCCGCCCTGGAGAAGCCCGCCAAGCCGAACCATATCAAGGCCGCATCCCTGGCGGACATCCTCGGATTCAACCCCAAGCGGACGAAGGCTGCCGAGGTCATCGAGGAGCGGGGGGTGCAGGAGAAATTCAAGCGGTACTACAAGCTGCTCGTCGACCTGAGGAAGCACCTGACCGAGGGCATCGAGCGCCACTCCGAGGAGACGCTGAAGCGCTCCGTGAAGGACGACGCCGGGGACCTCTCCTCGTACGGGCAGCACATGGCCGACGCGGGCACCGACACCTTTGACCGCGACTTCGCCCTCAGCCTCGTCTCGAACGAGCAGGAGGCGCTCTCCGAGATCGAGGCCGCCATCAAGCGGATCCGCGACGGCACGTACGGCATCTGCGAGATCACGGCCAAGCCGATCTCCAAGGAGCGCCTGCTCGCCGTGCCGTTCACGCGCTACTCGGCCGAGGCCCAGAAGCAGATCGAGCGCCACAGGCACCATTCCCGCACCCAGGCGGGGCTTTTCGGCGAGGCCGGCGAAGAGGGCGGCGCGATTCCCCAGGACGACGGCGCCGAGGACTGATGCCTTCGGTCGACCCAGGGCTCTCGTTCACCTGGCGTGCCGTAAAATACAGGCGGCTCCTGACGATCGCGGCGTCCGTCCTTGCGGCCGACCAGGCCACCAAGGCGTGGATCGCCGCGCGGCTTCCGTTCAACACCTACGGGGAGGCGGCGGGCGCCATACCGGTCGTGCGGGGTTTCTTCTACATCGTCCACGTGGGGAACACCGGCGCCGCCTGGAGCGTCTTTTCCGGGCGCAGCATCGTGCTGGCGTCCCTCGCGGCGGCCACGCTGGTGGCGATCTTCATCGGAAGGCGGGCGCTCGGCCTCGTTGCCTCGAAGGCCCAGGCGTGCTTCGGGCTCATGTGCGGGGGCATCACCGGCAACCTGGTCGACCGGATCACGCGCGGCCACGTGGTCGACTTTCTGGACTTCCATTTCGGGACCTACATCTACCCGACCTTCAACGTGGCCGACTCGGCCATCTGCGCCGGCGTCGTGCTCTACGCCCTCTACTCCCTCAGGTCCCCCAAGATCGGGGTCTGAAGCCTCATTCGACGTTGGCCATCTGCTCCCGGATGCGCTCGAGCTCGTTCTTGAGCTCGATCACGCTCTTGGAGATCGCCAGGTCGTTCGCCTTGCTGCCGATCGTGTTGGCCTCGCGGCCCAGTTCCTGGAGGATGAAGTCGGCCTTCCTCCCGATCTCGTCCTCCGACTTCAGGAGCGCGGCAAGCTGGTCGATGTGGCTCCGGAAGCGGGTGATCTCCTCGCTGACGTCGCAGCGGTCGGCGAAGAGGGCGATCTCGCGGAGCACCCTCTCGTCGTTCGGGTCGAGCTCGAGCCCGGCCTCGCGGAGGCGCTTCAGGAGCTGCGCCCGGTACGCCGGGGCGACGGCCGGGGCCCTTGCAGCGACCGCGTCGATGTGCCTGCGGCAGAGGCCCACGCGCTCGATGAAGTCCACGAAGAGGGCCTCGCCCTCCTTGGCCCGCATCGCGGCAAACGCGCGCAGCGCCTCTTCGAGGGCGGGGAAAAGCTCCTTTCGGACGCGGTCGGTCGGGGGCACCTCGGCCGCCGATCTCTGCGAATTCGCGACGTGCCAGAGGAGCTCGGCCGTAGGCTGGAAGGGGACGTGCCGGGCATCGGCGAGGTCCTCCAGCCTGTCGAGGACGGCGACGACCGACGCGTCGTTCCAGGTGACCTCGTCCTTCCCCTTGGCCGCGGAGAACTCGATGTCGACGTGCACCTTGCCGCGGGCGGCCACCCTGCGGACGCGCTCGCCGATCTCGGCCTCCAGGCTCTCCCAGTCGGACGGGAGCTTGACCGAAAGGTCGAGGCTCCGGCGGTTCACGGAGCTGACCTGGACGGCCAGGGTTCCCCCGGCCGTCCCCGCGGTCGCCCTCCCGTATCCGGTCATGCTTTTCACGGTTTTTCCCCCAGGATCTTCGCGACCTGCTGGACGTCCTTGTCCCCCCGGCCGCTCAGGTTGATGATGATCGTCTTGCCCGGCCCGAGCGCGCGGGCCCGCTTCAGGCCGTGGACGATGGCGTGCGTGCTTTCGAGCGCGGGAATGATGCCCTCGGTCCGCGAGCAGAGCTGGAACGCCTCAAGCACCTCGTCGTCGGTCGCATAGGCATAGTCAATCCGGCCGAGGTCCCGGTAGTAGGCGTGCTCGGGCCCGACCGCCGCATAGTCGAGCCCGGCTGAGACCGAATGGGTGAGCTCGATCTGTCCGTCGGGGTCCTGGAGGATGAAGGTCTTGCAGCCCTGCAGCACGCCGAGCTTTCCGCCGCTGAACCGCGCCGCATGGTCCCCCCTGCGGATGCCCCTGCCGCCGGCCTCGACCCCGGTCATGCGGACACCCGGGTCGTCCAGGAACTCGAAGAAGAGCCCTATCGCGTTGCTTCCGCCGCCCACGCACGCCACGAGCTCGTCGGGGAGCCGGCCCTCGCGCTCGAGGATCTGCTCCCTGGCCTCGGCGCCGATCACGCGGTGGAAGTCGCGGACCATCTCCGGGTAGGGATGGGCTCCGTAGGCCGTACCGAGGATGTAATGGGTGCTCCGCACGTTCGTCACCCAGTCGCGCATCGCCTCGTTGATGGCCTCCTTCAGCGTCTTCTGCCCCGCCTCCACGCTGCGGACCTCGGCCCCCATGAGGCGCATCCGGAACACGTTGAGCGCCTGCCTCTCCATGTCCACGGCGCCCATGTAGACGACGCATTCGAGGCCGAACTTGGCGCACACCGAGGCCGTGGCGACGCCGTGCTGGCCGGCGCCCGTCTCGGCGATGATCCGCTTCTTTCCCATCCTGAGGGCGAGGAGCGCCTGGCCGATCGCATTGTTGATCTTGTGCGCCCCCGTGTGCAGCAGGTCCTCGCGCTTGAAATAGATCCGGGCGCCCCCGCAGTGCTGCGTCAGGCGCTCGGCAAAATAGAGCGGCGTCGGCCGGCCCGCGAACTCGGAGAGATGGCGCCGGAGCTGGCGCTGGAATTCGGGGTCGACCCTTGCGGCGCGGTAAACCGACTCCAGTTCCTCGAGGGCGGCCACGAGGGTCTCGGGGACGAAGGTTCCCCCATACGGCCCGAAATGCCCCGTCGGGTCGGGAAGCGAGAAGCGGTCGGCTTTGGGCGCGGCGGTGGCTGACATGCAGCCCCCACCCTTGGTTCACCGGGGCGGCGTGGCAAGACGCCTTGCACGGGCTTCTTCCTTGTACATTTTCCCAATACCCCCAGATTTTCCGACGCGTCCCCGCCTTTCCGGGGCGCCCGCGTAGCCCCTCCGCGCGGGACTCCATCGAACCCCCTGACAATGAAAACCAAGCTCGTTGCTGCCATGGTCCTTATTTGCTCATCGGCTCTCGCCGTTGAGCCCAACCCCCTGGGGCTCCAGCTCTGGAGCCTGAGGAAACAACTCCAGGCCAATGTGTCCACCGGGATGGACCTGGTCAGGTCCCTGGGATTCACGGTCGTCGAATCCGCCGGTACCTACGACCTTACGCCCAAGGAGTTCCGGGCGCAGGCCGACGCCCACGGCCTCAAGATCGTCTGCGGGCATTTCCCCTACGAGCGCCTGCAGAAGGACCTGGACGGGGTCATCGCCGACGCGAAGACCCTCGGCGTTTCGAACGTGATCGTCGCGTGGGTGCCGCACACGGGCGACTTCACCGTGGAGGACGCCCATGTGGCCGCCCAGAACTTCAACAAGTTCGGCGCGGCCCTGAAGGCCGAGGGGCTCGGTTTCGGGTTCCACACGCACGGCTATGAATTCAAGCCCCTGGCGGACGGGACCTCGGCCTATGATGTCCTGTTGAAGGAGACGGACCCTAGCCTCGTGTTCGTCGAGATGGATGTGTTCTGGGTCGTCAACGCCGGGCAGGACCCCGTGAAGCTGCTCCAGAAAAACCCGAACCGCTATAAGATGTTTCATGTCAAGGATATGAGAAAAGGCGCAACCCAGGTCGGATACACGGGCGGCGCCCCGGTCGAGGACAACGTCGCGGTCGGCCAGGGCCGGATGGATTGGCCGGCGATCCTCAGCGAGGGCAAGAAGGACGGCGCCGTGATCTCCTTCATCGAGGATGAGACCTCGGACCCGGTGAAGAACATCCCCTTGAGCCTCGCCTATCTCGAGACGCTCGGCCTCAAACCCTAATCCGAGACCCATGGACGCAAAACGCCTCTTTCTCGCAAGCAGGGTCGCCCTCGTGGTGACCGCCATGAGCTTCGCCCTGCGCGGCGCGGCCGCCAACTCCTGGGCCACCCAGTTCAACCTGTCGTACGAGCAGGTGGGCTGGGTCACGGGGACCGCATTCTGGGGGTTCACGCTCGCCATGCTCTTTGGCGGGCCCCTTTGCGACGCGCTCGGCCTCGGCAGGATCGTGGCCATCGCGTTTGTGGGCCACCTCGTGGGCATTGTGCTCACGATCTTTGCCTGGAACTACCTGAGCCTCTACATCGGCACGCTGATCTTCGGCATTGCCAACGGATCGGTCGAGGCGGCCTGCAATCCCCTGATCGCCTCCCTTTATCCCAACGACAAGACCACCAAGCTGAACCACTTTCACGTGTGGTTTCCGGGCGGCATCGTGATCGGGGGCGTGCTTTCTTACCTGATGGAGAAGGGGGGACTCAGCTGGAAGGCCGAGTACGCCACCATGCTGGTTCCGCTCGTCGCCTACGGGTATCTCTTCATGGGCCAGCCCTTCCCGCAGACCGAGCGGGTCCAGAAGGGAATCTCGTGGGGCTCGATGTTCAAGGCATGCGTGCACCCCCTGTTCCTCCTGATGGTCGTGTGCATGCTGATGACCGCGTCGACCGAACTCGGGATCAACCAGTGGATCCCGACGATCCTCGGGAACCTCGGAATCTCGAGCATCCTCGTCCTGGTCTGGATCAACGGCGTGATGGCGATCGGGCGGTCCTGCGCGGGCACGATTGTCCACCGGCTCTCGCCCCTCGGCACCCTCCTCTGCAGCGCGGCCCTGAGCGCCGTCGGCCTCTATGCCATGAGCAAGTCCTCGGGCGCGATGGTCTACGTCGTCGCGACCGTCTTCGCCATGGGCGTGTGCTTCTTCTGGCCGACCATGCTCGGCTATGTGAACGAGCGGTTCCCGAGCACCGGCGCGCTGGGCCTTGCGATCATGGGCGGGGCCGGAATGCTGGCGACGAACTTCGCCCTTCCGATCATCGGAAAGTTCTATGACGACGGAATCGCGGCGCACATTCCCGCCGGCCAGACCAAGGCGACCCTGGCGGCCGCGACCGACCCGACGGCATGGATGAAGATCCAGGCGGATGCCGGGCTCGACGTGCTCCAGAAGATCGGCGTCCTGCCGGTCATCCTGTTCGGCATTTTCCTGGTCCTCTTCCTGACCCGACCGAAGGCCAAGGCCGCCTGAGGGGCCCCCGGGGCCTCAGCCCGAAGCCATCGCCTGGCCGGCCTGCCACCCGGTCGTCCAGGCCGATTGGAAATTGTAGCCCCCGGTGATGCCGTCGATGTCGAGGACCTCGCCCGCGAAGTGCAGGCCCGGGCACTTCCTGCTCTCCATGGTGGCCATGTTCACCTCGCTCAGGCGCACGCCGCCGCACGTGACAAACTCCTCCTTGTTCAGGCTCTTTCCCGACACCGTGAATTCGGCGGCGGTGGCCTGAAGGGCGAGCGAGCGCACGAGGTCGTTGGAGAGGCCCGCCCAGGTCGCCTGGGCGGGAATCCCGGCGGCCTCGGCCAGGCGCTCCCAGAGCCGCGCCGGCAGCCCGAAGGGGTTCGCCGTGGTCACGAGCCGGCGCGGGTGCTCGGTGCGCTCGCCCTCGAGGCACCCTCCCACCTGGTCCGCCGTGCGCGGCTCCGCCCAGTTCACGGAAAGCGTGAAACGGTAGTCCATCCGGTTTAGCTCGCGCGCCCCCCAGGCCGACAGCCGGAGGACGGCGGGCCCGCTCAGGCCCCAGTGGGTGACGAGGATCGGCCCGTTCTCGCGAAGCCGGGTGCCCTTTGCCGAAACGCGGACCGACGGGGCGGAGACGCCCTCAAGGCCCCTTATCCGCGGATCGTCCACGTGGAGCGTGAAGAGCGACGGCACCAGGGGTTCAATCGTGTGCCCGAGGGAGGCCGCCACGGCGAAGCCCGCCGAGGAGCGCCCGCCTCCCGTGGCCACCAGGACTCGGTCGGCCACGACCGTCTCGCCCGTCGACAGGGACGCCTTGAGCCGGCCGGCCTCGCCCCGCTCGAGCGTTCTCAGCCCCGAACCCGTTCGCAGGACCACTCCCGCCCCCCGGGCGGCCCCGCAGAGGCAGTCCACAATGGTCGCGGAGTCGTCCGTGACCGGGAACATCCGGCCGTCCGACTCCGTCTTCAAGGGGACGCCCCGGTCGGCGAACCACGCCACGGTCTCCCTCGGCCCGAAGCGGTGGAACGGCCCGATCAGCTCCCTTGAGCCCCTTGGATAGCCCTTCGCGAGCTCCTCGGGCTCAAAGCACGCGCGGGTGACGTTGCACCGTCCTCCCCCGGACACCCTCACCTTCGCCAGGGGATGGGCCGTCGCCTCGCAGAGGAGGACCTCCGCCCGCCGGTCGGACTCGGCGCACGCGATGGCCGCAAAGAATCCCGCCGCCCCGCCCCCGGCCACGAGAATCCTCCTGCGCTCGGCCATGGGATCGCCGGCCATCCCGGGTCAGGACCGCTTCACCGTCACCAGGGTGAGGTCGTCGCGCTGCCCGGCCGCCCCCGAGAACCGGCGCACGCTCTCGAGGACGCCGTCGTTGATCTCGCGGGCGGGCCGCGCGTGGAGGGTGCGCACGACGTCGGCGAGCCGGGTGCTCGAGAACTCCTTCTCCTCCTCGTTGGGGGCCTCGGTGACGCCGTCCGTGTAGAGGACCATGGTGTCGCCGGAATCGAAGCTCTCGACCTTGTCCTCGATGGCGGACGCGAACAGCTCATCGGGCACGAGGCCCACCGGCATCCCCTCGGAGCGCACGAGGTGGGTCAGGTAGTTGCCGGTCGCCGGGTCCTTCCGGGCAAAGAGCGGAAGCTCGTGGCCCCCCCGCGCAAACGTCACGGTGTTCACCGCGATGTCGATCACGGCGTAGATCACGGTCACATAGACCTCCCCGTGGATGTCGGCCCCCATCGTCCGGTTGAGCTCGACGAGCGCCTGGGCGGGGGACGTGTGGCGGGGCGCGATCTGCCTGAGGTTGGTCCTGCACACGGCCATGTAGAGCGATGCGCCGATGCCCTTGCCCGAGACGTCGGCGACGACCAGGCCGAGCCGCGTCGGGGAAAGGACGATGATGTCGAACAGGTCGCCGCCCACCCTCTGCGCGGGGGCGTACCGCGCGTCCAGGTCTAGGCCCGGGAACACGGTCGATTGCGACGGGAGCAGCATCTGCTGGATGCCGCTCGCGATCGAGAGATCCAGGTCGAGCTGGCTGCGCTCGATCTGGAGGTTCAGGAACTCCGCATTGTGGAGGGCGAGCGCGGCCTGCTCGGCCAGCGACTGCATGAGCGTGCATTCCATCTCGGTGAAGAGCCGGTTGTCCACCGGGTTCGCCACGACGAGGACGCCGAAGAAGCGCTCGCGGAAATTCATGGGCACCGCGATGACGGACCGGACCACGAGGTTCGGGTCGTCGTGCTTGACGATCCTCGGGTCGCGGGTCGCATCGGCGATCAGTTCGCCGCGGCCCGTCTGGGCCACCCTACCGGCGATGCCCTCGCCGATCGGAAACTCCTCGGACCTGAGCACCTGCTCGATGAACTTCGCCCGGGTCGTCAGCTTGCCCTTGACGTGGTCGGGAAGCGGCCTGTGGGGGGGAAAAGCCCCTCCACCGCGACGCCCCGCATCGTGTTGCCCGGGGTGCGCTCGAAAATGCACGCGCTCAAGGCCCCGGTGCAGAGAATGGAGGCGTGCACGATGCGCTGGTGCAGCTCCTGGCGGGACAGCCCCTCGCCGAGCGCCTCCGCCATCAGGTGCATGAAGTCGAGCGCCCTCTGCCGGTCCTGGACGGCCCGTTCCCTCTGCGCCTCAAGCGCGTCCGAATCCCCCCTGAGCCTGTAGAGCGCCAGGCCCAGGCCGGCCGAGACCAGCAGGAGACACGTGAGGGTGAAAAGAAGCATGGGGGACCCCGGTGATACCGGCGCCACTTCCGGGGATTGAACAGGAGATGTTAGCCCTGCTCAACGCGGTTCTTCATGAAAACAAGCACGTCCTGGAACTTGCCCCTGTTGGATTCGTCGGCCGCCACAAGGTTCTCGTGGGCCTCGAGGACAAGGCGCGCGTTCTCAAGCTCGCCGCGGTCGCCGCACACCAAGGGGGTGTTGCACGCCTCGCCGCCGGACGTGCCCTCGCTGATGTCGACGGTGAGGAGCTTGTGGAGCCCGAGGTTGCGGACGAGCTCGAGGTTGCGCTGGCCCATGCGGGTGAGGACGAGGCTCCCCTTCTGCGCGCCCTTTCGGAGCTCGAGCGCGAACCCCGCGAGGACGCCGAGGAACGTGCTGTCCATGCTGGTGCAGCGCAGGAAATCGACGACGAACCGCGTCTTCCCGGACTTCATCATCTGGGCGACGAAATCGCGCAGGCACGCGCTGTTCAGAAAACTCGCCCTTCCCTCGATCCGGACGACCACCGGATCGGAATAGGCGTCGACGAGGTAGACCGGCTTTGCCGACTCGGAAATCACGCTTTTGCCAGAATTTGCCGGAGGACGTAGGGGAGGATTCCGCCGTGTTGGTAATAGTCGATCTCGATGGGGGTATCGATCCGGCAACGAACCGGAACATCGAGGGTTTCACCGGCCTTCCGGGAGATGCGAAGGGTCAGGTCCTGCTGGGGCTTCAGCGCCTGGCCGAGCCCGAGCACCGCGTAGGTCTCGGTGCCGTCGAGGCCGAGGGTCGAGGCGGTCGTGCCTTCCTTGAACTGGAGCGGCAACACGCCCATCCCGACCAGATTGCTGCGGTGGATCCGCTCGAAGCTCTGCGCGACGACCGCCTTCACGCCGAGGAGATTGGTCCCCTTTGCGGCCCAGTCGCGCGAGGATCCGGTGCCGTATTCCTGGCCCGCGATGATGACGAGGGGGACGCCGCGCCTGCGGTACTCGGCGGCCGCGTCAAAGATCGAGAGCTTGGTCCCCTCGGGCTGCAGGAGCGTGTTCCCGCCCTCCTCGCCCCCGAGCATCAGGTTCTTGATCCTCACGTTCGCGAACGTGCCGCGCGTCATGATGCGGTCGTTGCCGCGCCGCGAACCGTAGCTGTTGAAGTCCTCGAAGGCGACGCCGCTGTCCAGGAGGAATTTCCCGGCCGGGGAGGCCTTCTTGATGGATCCGGCCGGGGAGATGTGGTCCGTCGTCACCGAATCCCCGAAGACGCCGAGGGCCCGGGCTCCCGCGAGCTCGGCGATCGCGCCGGGCTGCATGGAGAAGCCGGCGAAGAACGGGGGCTCCTGGATGTAGGTCGAGGCGGGGTCGAACGAGTAGGTCTCGCCGGCCGACGACGGGATCTCGTTCCACTTGGGATTCTGCGAGGCGAAATCGGTGTAGAGCCTCCTGTAGACCTCGGGCTTCAGGGCCGACTGCATGAGGTCCTTGATCTCGGCGAGCGTGGGCCAGATGTCGCGGAGGAAGACGTCGCGGCCGTCGCGGCCCTTTCCGAGCGGCTCGTGGTCCATGTCGATGTCGACCCGTCCCGCGAGGGCGAACGCGATGACCAGCGGGGGCGACATGAGGAAATTGGCCTTGATGCTCTGGTGGACGCGGGCCTCGAAATTGCGGTTCCCGGAAAGGACGGAGGCCGCGACGAGGTCGTTCTTCGCGATCGCGTTCTCGACCGGCGCCGACAGCGGGCCGGAATTGCCGATGCAAGTCGTGCAGCCGTAGCCGACGGTCTGGAAGCCCAGGGTGTCCAGGTAGGGCTGGAGCTTCGTGCGGGTCAGGTAGTCGGTGACGACCCGCGAGCCGGGCGCAAGCGACGACTTCACGGCGGGGCCGACGCTGAGCCCCCGCTCCACCGCCTTTTTCGCCAGGAGGCCGGCGGCCAGCATGACGGAGGGGTTGGACGTGTTCGTGCAGCTCGTGATGGCGGCGATCAGCACGCTGCCGTGCCCGAGCCTGGCCGAGCCGTGGCCGTTCAGCTCCACGTCGACCGATGCCGACTCGAAATCCTCCGCCTTTTTCCCGAACCCGCTCTCGGCCACGGGCCTCGAGAACGAGCCCACGAACTCCCGCTTCAGGTTCGGAAGCTCGATCCGGTCCTGGGGGCGCTTGGGGCCGGCGACGCTCGGGACCACCGAGCCGAGGTCGAGCTCGATGTCCTGCGAATAGTCGATGTCGCCCTTCTTCGGGACGCCCCACAGGCCCTGGGCCCTGTAGTAGGCCTCGTAGAGCGCGACGTGCTCCGGGCTCCGCCCGGTCGCCAGCAGGTAGCCCGTGCACTCGGCGTCTATCGGGAAGAATCCCATCGTGGCGCCGTATTCGGGGGCCATGTTTCCGATGGTCGCGCGGTCCACCACGGGAAGCGCGGCGGCGCCCGGCCCGTAGAATTCGACGAACTTGCCGACGACCTTCGCCCTCCGCAGAAGCTGCGTCACCGTGAGGGCCAGGTCGGTCGCCGTCACGCCCTCGCGCAGCGAGCCGGTGAGGTGGACGCCCACGACATCGGGGGTCAGAAAATAGACGGGCTGGCCGAGCATGCCGGCCTCGGCCTCGATTCCGCCGACGCCCCAGCCGACGATGCCGAGCCCGTTGATCATCGTGGTGTGCGAGTCGGTCCCGACAAGCGTGTCCGGGTAATAGACGCCGTTTGAGTCCCTCAGCAGGCCCTTCGCGAGGAATTCGAGGTTCACCTGGTGGACGATTCCGATGCCCGGGGGGACGACCTTGAACGTCTCGAACGCCTGCATGCCCCACTTCAGAAACTGGTAGCGCTCGCGGTTGCGGTGAAACTCGATCTCGAGGTTCTTCGCAAGCGCCTCGGCGCTCCCCGCAAAATCCACCTGGACCGAATGGTCGACGACCAGATCCACCGGGACCAGGGGCTCGATGATCGTCGGGCTCCTGCCCGTCCTCGCGACGGCCGAGCGCATCGCGGCAAGGTCGACCAGGAGGGGAACCCCCGTGAAGTCCTGGAGCACGATCCGCGCGACGACAAAGGGGATCTCCTCCGTGCGCGCCGCCCTCGCCTTCCACGTCGCGAGCGAGCGCACCGCGTGCTCGGAGACCCGCTTGCCGTCGCAGTTCCTAAGGAGCGATTCCAGGACCAGGCGGATCGACACCGGCAGCCTCGAGACGTCCAGGCCCGCCCCGGCCAGGGCGGGAAGCGAATGGAACCGGTTCGCGGTCCCGTTCGCCTGGAATGATTTTAGGGTTTTAAACGGATCGGGGGGCTGGCTCATCGAACGGGTTGCCCGGTCATTTCGCAAGGGCCGCCTTGATGGCGGCGAAATTGGGAAGGTCCTTTGGAGTCGCCGTTTGCTCCGCGTACTTCACCACCCCGTCCGTTCCGATGACAAAGGCTGCGCGGGCGCTCGTGTCGCCGATTCCGGCGAGGCCCGGGAAGATGACGCCGTAGGCCGCGGCGACCTTCTTGTCGAGGTCGCTCAGGAGCGTGACGGCGATCTTGTTCTGCTTGGCCCATGCGGCCTGGGAAAAAGGGCTGTCAACGCTGATGCCGTAGACCTCGGCGTTGAGGCCCGCGTAATCGCCCAAGCCGCCCGTCACATCGCACATCTCCTGGGTGCAGACGCCCGTGAACGCCAGGGGGAAGAACAGAAGCAGCGTCGCTTTCTTTCCGAAGTTGTCACTGAGCGTGACATCCTTGAGGCCCTCCGGGGCCGTGGTCTTGAGCGTGAAATTTGGGGCCTTGGTTCCTATTGCAATGGGCATGGTGTGATTTGGAATTGCGGGTGGAGTGCGGTCTTGATTTCCGCCTGATGCAAGCGATCTGGAGGAAGAAACACGTTGGTGCAGGCCTCCCGTCTCCGCAAATCGTTTTTTCCGGGGCCCCGCCGGACGGCAAGAAAATCCCTTGCGGCCGGGGCCCGGTGGGGGCTTTTTTGAAGGGGCCCCATGACGATCATCGAAGAGCTAGCGTGGCGCGGCCTGGTGGCGGACTGCACGGATTCGGACGCCCTTGCGAAGCGCCTGGCCGGAGGCCCGGCCACCCTTTACTGCGGATTCGACCCCACGGGCGACTCCCTGCACGTCGGCAGCCTTGTCGGCCAGCTGATGCTTCGGCGGTTCCAGCTGCGCGGGCACCGCCCGATCACCCTTGCGGGCGGCGCAACGGGGATGATCGGGGATCCGTCGGGCAAGTCGGCCGAGCGCAACCTCCTCTCCCGGGAGCAGCTCGACCGGAATCTCGCCAGCATCAAGGCCCAGCTCTCGAAGATCCTCGACTTCGACTCCAAGGCCAACCCCGCGCGGATGGTGGACAACGCCTCCTGGACGGCCGGTGTCGGCTACCTCGATTTCCTGCGCGACATTGGGAAGCATTTCTCCGTCAACATGATGGTGGCCAAGGACAGCGTCCGGTCCCGGATGGAGGGGGACGGGGGGATCAGCTACACCGAATTCAGCTACATGCTGCTCCAGGCGCATGACTTCTACCACCTGCGCAAGGTCCACGACTGCGAGCTGCAGATTGGCGGCTCGGACCAGTGGGGCAACATCACGGCCGGCACGGACTTGATCCGCAAGAAGCTGGGGGTCGGCGCATGGGGCCTGACGTTCCCGCTCATCACGAAGGCCGACGGCACCAAATTCGGGAAGACCGAGGAGGGGGCCGTGTGGCTCGACGCCCGGAAGACGAGCCCCTACCGCTTCTACCAGTTCTTCATCAACACCGAGGATAGCATGGTGCCGTCCTACCTGAGGAAATTCACCCTGCTTTCGCCGGCGGAGATCGAGGCCCTCGACGAGAGGCATGTCGCGAACCCTGGAGCCCGCGAGGCCCACAAGGCCCTGGCTCGCGAGGTCACCTCAATCGTCCACGGCAGGACCGCCTGCGACGACGCCATCCGGGCCAGTGAAATCATGTTCGGAGGGGCCCTGGAGGGCATCACCGAGGAATTGTTCGGCGACGTCGCCGGCGAAATCCCCACAAAGGCGCTGGAGAAGGCCAAGGTCGAGGGGGCGGGCAGCCCGCTGATCGACCTGCTTGTGTTCAGCGGCCTCGCCCCCTCGCGCGGCCAGGCGCGCAAGGACGTCGAAGGCGGGGGCATCTATCTGAACAACGTCCGCGTGGCGGAGGCCGCGCGGAGCGTCGCCCTTAACGACCTTCTCTTCGGCCGGTACCTGTTGCTGCGCAAGGGTAAGCGAAGCTACACGCTCCTGCGCGTCGGCTGAATCAGAAGAACATCGCCTCGGCGAGCGCCTCCTCCGGGGGGAGGAAGCTCGCCGACGACGTGAGCGTGCTTCGGCCGCACCCCAGGTCGGCGCCGAAGACGGCGCGGCCCGTGTCGACGTCGGCCTTCCACTGGAAGTACCGCTTGTCGTCGTAGGTGAAGCTGATTTCAAAGGCGCGCGGGGCGATTCCGGGCGGCTGCACAAGCTCGACCCCCTCGTCGGAGGCGCCGCACGACTTGATGCGGTCCTCGAGCCAGGCGAGCATCACCTGCGCCTCGGCCGAGACGTCCGGCCCATACCCGAGCCTGATCGACTTCAGTCCCTTGGCCAGGGCCCCGACGGAATAGCGGCCGAGAAATTGCCCGATCGAGCGCCTCACCGGCAGGAGCCTCGCGCCCGCCAGGTCGCGCACCATCACGGGAACCGGCCACGGGTAGCCGAACCAGTTTGAGGGCGCGCTGGCGCTGTCAAAGAGCACGCGGCGCGACGTCGAGAGAAGGTAACGGTATTCGGCGAGATTGCCCGCATCGACGAACCGGTGGACCCAGTAGTAGATGGGCAGGTCCGTCGAGAGGCAGATCGAGACCTGGCTCTCCAGGTAGGGGCGCGCGAGGCGCGGGTAGCTCAGCACCACGAATTCGCAGCAGCGCGTGTCGTCGGGCGATTTTCCAATCGAGCACTCCCCGTACACCTTGGCGCGCATCTCCTTAGCCCCCGTGTCGTCGAGAAGGGGGCAAAGGATGACGACCCGGCTCGGATACCGCCGCGAGAACTTCACCGTCGTCTCGAACTGGCTCGCCGCATCCTTGGCGTCGGTCCCGAACCCGAGGTGCAGCACGAGATTGACCTGGATCGCCTTCGCATGCTCGCCGTCGGGCGCCGACCTGCCCTCCGAGGCGGCGTACTCCCACATCTTCTCCAGTCCCGTCGAAATGGAGCCGACGGGAACCTCGATCCCGGGAATTGCTTCGAAAATGGCCGACATCGATTGGAGGGCCCCGAGTCAGGGTTTCCGCCAAACGTGGCCGTGTTTGGCGAGAAGCTTGTCGGCGCCGGCCGGTCCCCAGGAGCCCGCAGGATAGGTCTCCATGCCGCTTCGCCCCTGGGACTGCCAGAAATCCAGGACCGGCGTGTAGAGCTTCCACGACGTCTCGGCCTCGTCGCCGCGGATGAAGAGCGTCCCGTCACCGATCATCGCGTCAAGGACGAGCCTCTCGTAGGCCTCGGGCGTGTTGGAGCCAAACGTCGTCGCATATCGGAAACTCATCTTCACGGGCTGCGTCCGGGTGTCCAAGCCGGGTATCTTCGCATTCAGGATGAAGCTGAGTCCCTCGTCGGGCTGGATCTGGAACGAGAGCGTGTTCGCGGCAAGGTCGAATCCGTCCTTCTGGGGAAAGATCGTGCCGGGGGGGCGCTTGAACTGCACCGCGATTTCCGACACGCGGCGCGGGAGGCGCTTGCCGGACCTCAGGTAGAAGGGCACCCCGTGCCAGCGCCAGTTGTTGATCGAGAGGCGCAGCGCCGCATAGGTTTCCGTGTTCGAATTCGGCGCGATCCCGCTCTCCTGCAGATAGCCCGGCACCATCTTCCCTCCCGTCATCCCGGCCACGTACTGAGCGCGGGCCACGTCCATGTCGGGCCCGAGGCCGACCGGCTCTATCGCCTTGAGCACCTTGACCTTCTCGTCGCGCAGCGCCTCGGCGTCGAAGGAACCCGGGGGTTCCATCGCCGTCAGCGCGAGCAGCTGCGTCGTGTGGTTCTGGATCATGTCGCGCAGGCACCCGCTCTGCTCGTAGTAGCCCGCGCGCGTCCCGACGCCCTGGTCCTCGGCGACGGTGATCTGCACGTTCTCGATATAATTGCGGTTCCAGATCGGCTCGAAAATCGAATTCGCGAAACGCTGGACCAGGAGGTCCTGCACCGTCTCCTTGCCGAGGTAGTGGTCTATTCGATACACCTGGGCCTCCTCGAAGACGGAACGCAGCTCGGCGTTTAGAGCGCGCGCCGAGTCGAGGTCCCTACCGAAGGGCTTCTCGATGATGACCCTCGAGTGGTGGGGCTTGCCGAGGTACCTCGATCCAAGGCCGCTCGCACCGAGATTCTGGATGATCGGGCCGAAGACCGACGGGGGGGTCGAGATGTAGAAGAGCGACTGGGCCTCGCTGCCGATGGCCGCCTCGATCTCACGGATGTGGGTGGCCAGCCTGTCGAACCCCTCCTTCTCGTCGTAGCCGCCGGAAACGTAGGTCGTGTTGGCGGCCACCCTCTCCCAGACCTCGGCGTCGAGTTCGCGCCGGGAGAACTGCTTGATCGCCCCGGACGCCATCGAGCGGAACTCCGCGTCCGGAATCGTCTTCCTTCCATAGCCGACCAGATGGAAGCCCGCAGGCAGGAGGTCGTCGTAGGCGAGGTTGTAGATCGCCGGAATCAGCTTGCGGGCGGTCAGGTCCCCGGAGGCGCCAAAAATCACGACCACCGTTGGCGGCGTTCCGCGGTGCTTGCTCAGTCCCTGCAGGAACGGGTGTCTTTCTTGGTCGGCCATGGCGAAGGCGGGGATTTTTTGATAAGTGCCGGGCTAGGCAAGGGAAATGGACACGGCCCCCCGAACTTAGGTCCGTTTCTCGTTGCGGGTTCGCCCGGGCGATGGCAAACCCCTTGCCTACAAACAGAATGGCCGGCCCCTCCATAGCGAGCGCCCTGAGGCGTTCATTGCTGATAAAGATCATCTCGAAGCCCACGCCGAGCAAGGAGGACGTCGCCTCGGTCATAGAGCTCACCGCCTCCAAGGTCGTGGAGGCCCTTCAGGCCCAGTCGATGACCCTGTACATGGTCGAGGGCAACGACATCGCCTTCAAGCAGATCTATTATTCGCCGTCGCTCTGGTCCGATGATCCGGCGAAGGAGGGCAAATTCAGGGAGATGGAGACCAAGCTTCTCCAGCTCAAGGTGCCGGTCGGCACCGGCGTCGTCGGCAAGGTGATCCAGACCGGGGTGCCCATCTTTTACCAGAACACCGAGAGCCAGGCGCCCATGATGGCCTCGATGGCGAAGACGACGGGCTTCGAGGTGCGGTCGATGCTGACCGTTCCGCTGCGGACCACGATCACGCTGGGCGCCATCCAGACGCTCAACAAGGAGTTCTCGGCGGGCACAAACGGCGAGTTCACCGAGGCCGACCTGAAGCTCCTGAGCGAGGTCGCCGAATACTCCTCGGCCCTGATCCACAGGATGATCGACCCGAAGTTCCAGCTCGGGCCGGACGACACGGCCCGGTTCATCTCAAAGCTCACCGACCTCCAGCTCGTCACCAAGATGGAGGAGATCGAGATCGACGAGAAGCTGATCGAGGCGACGGGGGACGCCATCATCCGCAGGGAGGGCATCTTTCCCTACAAGAACCTGGGTCCCGGATCCGTGGCGGTCGTGATGACGAACCCGCTCGACTACGCGAAGCGCGAGTCGTTCACGCAGGCCACGGATCTGAACATCGACGAGGTGCGCGTCGTCTCGGTCGTTCTTTTCGAGTCGCTCGTGAAGAAGTACTTCAAGGACTCGAAGGCCGCCGCGGGGGGCGACGACGTGGACATCGGGTCCGTCACGAAGGTGATCAGCGACGCCTACGAGGTCGACGCCGAGGGCGGCGAGATGAAGGCGGCGGACCTCGAGAGCGAGGATTCGGCCCCGATCATCCAGCTCGCCAACCGGATCGTGGAGGACGCCTACATCTCGGGGGCGTCGGACATCCACATCGAGCCGATGGAGAAGGATCTCCTCATCCGGTACCGGATCGACGGCCTGTGCCAGGAGAAGCTGCGCCTTCCGAAGCAGGTAGCGACCGCGCTCGTCACGCGGCTGAAGATCATGTGCAACCTCGACATCTCCGAGAGGCGCCTGCCGCAGGACGGCCGCATCGTCTTCAAGAAATTCACGAAGAAGAACATCGACATCGACCTCCGCGTGGCCACCGGGCCCATGAACTACGGGGAAAAGGTGGTCATGCGCATCCTCGACAAGCAGAAGTCGACGCTCCCGCTGCCTGCGCTCGGGTTCTCCGAGGAGAACCTCGCGAAGTACCGCGAGTGCATCCGCCAGCCCTACGGGATGATCCTGCACTGCGGGCCGACCGGCTCCGGCAAGTCGATGACGCTCTATTCGGCGCTCGCGGAGGTGAACACGCCGGACATGAACATCCAGACGGCCGAGGATCCGATCGAATACACGCTGCCCGGGCTCAACCAGATGCAGATGAACCGGCAGATCGGGCTGACGTTCGCCCGGGCGCTGCGCTGCTACCTGCGCATGGACCCGGACGTGATCCTCGTCGGGGAGATCCGCGACGAGGAGACCGCCGGCATCGCCTCGGAGGCCGCCCTCACCGGCCACCTGCTCGTTTCCACCCTCCACACCAACGACGCGCCCTCCACGGTGACCCGCCTGTCGGAGATGGGCATCGAACCCTTCAATATTTCGGCGTCGCTCGTCTGCGTCTGCGCCCAGAGGCTCCTTCGCAGGGTGTGCAAGAACTGCAAGGTCGCCTACGAGCCGGAGGGACGGGAGAAGCAGATCATCGAGAAGGCGATCGGTTGGAGCGGCCAGGTCTTCAAGGCCAACCCGCAGGGCTGCCCCGTGTGCAACGGGCTCGGCTACAAGGGCCGCGTGGGCATCCACGAGCTCATGGTAAACAACGAGCAGCTCACCGAGGCCATCAACAAGGAGGTCGAGGTCGCCGAGCTGAAGCGGATTGCGATGAAGACCGGGATGAAGACCCTGCACCAGGATTCGATGCTGAAGGTGAAGATGGGGCTGACGACGGTCGAGGAGGCGCTCGCCAACGTGCCGCCCGACCTGATCCTCTGAGGCCGGCGGGGCACGCCCCTGTCCCCTGCCCCTTGGGAACCCGGTTTTCTGGGGAAATTTGCGGCCCCCATGGCCGGATCGCATTTCACATCTGTCCATGCTCGCGGCTGAGCGTGGACGAATCAGATCGGCCCGGGGGCGCGAACACCGCCGGGACGCTGCCGCCATTAGGCCTGTGGGCAAAATGCGGCGCCGACCTTATCGAGGCAGGCACACGGCCGTCGCTGCCGGGCGGGGCTCTGAAAGCCGCTTCTCAAAACAGGCAAAAGACCCCTTCCTGAACTCCACCTGGCCCGCGCGACGATAACCGAGCGTCACATACAGCTTGAGCGCCGCCGGATTTCTCAAATACGCGTCGAGGCGGATCCCGTGGCAGCCCCGTTGTTGCGCCTCAACCTCCAAATGCCTCATTAGGATTCGGGCATTACCCTTTCCCTGAAACTCGGGAGAGATCATCAGGCGGTGAATGACGCCGATCGGCTCACGCTTGAAAAGCCAATCAATCTCCTGGTACTTGGGCGACTGCGTCCGGTTCAGTGTCGCGCATCCAATGAGCTGAAGCTTTGTATTCCTTAGTACAAGAAGGTCGCCCGCCACGCAGTCCCCAGATAACACGTCGGCCGTTGGGTAAATGTCATCCCACTGATCGATCCCGGATTCTCGCATGCGCGCGATACAGGACTCCTTGAGCAAAATTATTTCAGGCAGTTCCCTTGGGCCGCTTTGGCGAAAATCATGGAGAATCCAGTCGTGTTGCCGTTTATGCCTAGAGTTGGGGTTGGTCTGCACAAGGTGTTTTTAAGGGCCCCTGTCGAACGATTCCCCATGCTCGTTGGTTGCCCCCTCCTATCGGGTGTCTTTGCGAATCAGGTTCATCAGCAACCGCCCGAAGCAACGGCCAGCGCTTGATTGAGTCCCGTCAGCCCGATTTAATTGCCAGCCAACACACCCGATGTTCCACAACATACCCAAAGCGATCCTGGAACGGATGCACGACCTGGAGCAGATGGATTTGCGCGACCGTGCGGACGGGACACCTCGATTGGAGCGCCTTCGTCAGATTCCGCCGGAAGTGGGCAAATTCATTGCCCTGTTAGCGGCATCCGCACCTGAGGGTCGTTGCATCGAAATCGGAACCAGCGCGGGGTATTCCACGCTATGGCTTGCCCTGGCTTGTCGTGCCACGTCGAGGAAAGTCACCACTTTTGAGGTTCTGAATGAGAAGGCTGAACTCGCAAGGACGACCTTCGAAATCTGCCGCGTCCTTGACGTCGTTCAACTGGTCCGCGGTAACGCACTGGACCACCTCTCGGAGTGCAAGGGTATCGGGTTCTGTTTTCTCGATGCAGAGAAGGACGTCTATGATCGCTGCTATGAGGCGGTGGTACCGCACCTGGTGCCTGGAGGCCTTCTCGTCGCGGACAACGCCATAAACCATGAAGCGACCCTGCGCCCCATGTTGGAGCGGGCCATTCGCGACGAACGGGTTGACGCGTTAATCGTTCCCATCGGTAAGGGGGAACTCGTGTGCAGGAAAAAATGACACACAGCTGCCCCTCCCTCGGAGAAGCCAACGGCTGCTCCCTTCAAATTGGGCCGAAACAAACGCCTCCGTTACTTAAAAGGCCCCTTTAGAGGCGGACAACAGAAGCCCGCTTGCTTGATCAAGAACACGAATCCAATGTTGCGCATTGTCCATACGTACATGCGCTCGCATGCATTCGAGAACATCGGATCTGAGCCGATTGCGTCACTCGGAAGCCGTTCCGTGCGGTGAATAAAACACCGATGGAAACCAAAATCGTCCACGGCCCTGCGCCGAAGGGCGACATTTTCGATCGAGACATCATTTACTTCTGCGTCCTGCCTCACCACCGAAGAAGGAAATCGTTTCGGCGCACGATGGAGATGGGTCATGGTTGAGACTCCTGAATCGTGATCCCACTTGTGGGAATGAAGGGTTCCATTTTTGGATAATTCCCCCTAGCTCGCGAGTTGATGGCCTGCGTAACAGACCATTGCGCTGCGGTTTGCGGAATCATGCGCAAATGGTACGGGATGTGCGTTTCATCACGGTGCCTCAATCTTCTCCGCTTACAGAATACGCTGCCCACCATGTTTGCTGAAATTCACATCGCCGTTCGTCGCCTCGCAAAATCCCCCTTATTCACCGCTACGGCGCTCGGTACGCTCGCCCTCTGCGTTGGGGCCAATCTGACGATTTTCTCCGTGGTTGATGCGGTCCTCATCCGCTCGCTCCCCTTCCCCCATGCGGACCGGCTGGTTAGGCTCTACTACGTCTACCCGAAACTGCCCAGCGCCACGCCCGGGGCGTCGCTCACCAACTATTACGAGCGCCGGGGGAGGATTCCCGCCCTGGCCTCGATTTCCGAGATCGATCAAACCACAACCGTTCTGGGCGAGAGCGGCGCCACCTCGATAGAAAACCTCGGCAGGGTGACGCCGGAATTCTTCACCACACTCGGGGTTGCGCCGTTCATGGGCCGAGCCTTCACCGACGCGGACATGACCTACCAAACCGACCATGTCGCGATACTTAGCTTTGAGTACTGGAAGAGCGTCTACGACTCGGACCCAGGCGTGCTGGGAAAGCATATCCGGATGGACGGCGACGACAAGACGATCGTCGGCGTCCTGCCGCCCCGTTTCCGCTTCCTCTCGTTTCAGGCCCCGGTTTACATGCCCCTCTCCTCCGAGGAGGGTGAGCGAAGTGTCAATGCCCGCCACAGCATCGGCAAGATCCAGATCGGTCGCATTGCGGACGGGGCGACCCTGGCGGACGTCCTGGCGCAGGTCGGCGCCCGCGACGCCGTGCTGGCGCCCGAGTTTCCCGAGGCAAAGCTCGTGGAGGAGGCAGGGACCCACACGGTCGTCGCGCCGTTGCAGGCGGACTACGTTGCCTCGGTCCGGCCGATGCTCCTCCTGCTCCAGGCCGCCGCACTCTTCCTCCTCCTCATAGGATGCGTCAACCTGGTCAATCTTCTGCTTGTGCGCGCAACCGGCCGTTCGCGCGAGATGGCAATTCGCCGGGCGTTGGGTGCGGGCAAGCGCCAAGTTATCAAGGAGGTTATAACGGAGACGATGATGCTTTCCCTGGCGGGAGCGCTCCTAGGCCTTTGGCTGGGGGAGGCTGGAATTCGCCTGATCGGCAGGCTTGGCGTTAACCAGCTTCCGCTAGGCTCCGAGGCCGTGTTCAACGGACGCCTCGCGGTCGCCGCGGTCCTCGGTGCGTTTGCGATCGGCGCCTGCGTAGCTGTGCCGATTGCCTGGTTCAACCTGCACAGTGGACTTTCGGCGGCCCTCAAGTCCGAGGCTCGCGGCACGGCGAGTTCCGCCACCCTGCGCCTTAGGCGCGCCTTCATTGTCGCCCAGATAGCGCTCGCGTTCACGCTCCTGACGGGCGCCGGACTTCTCGGCATGAGCCTTAGACGGGCAATGGCCGTCCCGCCGGGATTCCAGCCCGACCACGTCATCACAGGCCAGTTCAACCTAACGTGGCACAACTATCCGCAGCTGGACACATTCCACAAATTCTTCGACCGGCTATTCCAGGGGACCGCTGAACTCCCCGGAATCTCGGCCATCGGTGCCTCCTCCATGCTTCCTCTCTCCGGAAATGTGGATGGAGACGTGATGACCGTCAGGGATTATGTCCCGACCCGGGGCGACAACGGCCTCTTGGTCCACGACGCCATCACTGTGGCCGGTGATTATTTTGCCGCCATGGGCATTCCGCTCATCGGCGGTCGGTTTCTGAAGCCGGAAGACGCACGTAGCACCCAACTCACCTGCGTTGTTGATGAGGCCTTTGCCCGGCATTACTGGCCCGGCGGCTCCGCAATCGGCAAGGAAGTCTACATGGGCACGCGCCCGCCGCCCGATGCCAAGTACTACAGGATTGTTGGAGTCGTCGGCAGCGTGAAGCAAACTGGCCTCACCGAGAAGCAGGGCCGCGGAGCGGTCTACGTCCCGTTCAGCCGCAACTATACCCGCAACTACGTCCTCGTCGCCCGGACTAGCCTCGCCCCAGAGGCCGTCGCGAACTTGCTCGCCCGGAAGGTGCGCGAGGCCGACCCCGATGTGCCGCTCACCAACCTTCGCACAATGGATGTCCGCGTCAGCGACAGCCTCTCCACGCGGCGAACCCCGGCGCTCATGGCCGGGGTGTTTGCGGCAACGGCGCTCTTCCTGGCAACTTTCGGCCTCTATGGCGTAATGGCCTATACGGTCGCGCAGCGCACTAAGGAATTCGGAGTCCGGATTGCCCTCGGAGCCCAAAATCTGGACCTGCTTCGGCTTGTCCTCATTGAGGGCGTCAAGCTGGTCGTCCTGGGGCTTGGCGTCGGCATCGCCCTCTCGCTCGTTCTCACAAGGTTCATGGCCTCGCTCCTCTACGGCGTCACATCGGACGATCCCCTCGCAATTGCAGGGGTCGCGACCGCCATCGCCCTTGTTGTCAGCCTTGCCTGCTTCCTGCCAGCGAGGCGTGCCACAAAAATCGACCCCGTGGTCGCCCTGCGTGCCGAGTAAGGAGCTGTGCCGATCGCGTGAGACCGATGCCTGAGCCCAATCCCCGGGATGAATTCCTCATGCGCCATTAGGGACCGGAAGGAATTCGGTTCATCATAATCGACCTGCGGGTCCGATCCATAGAGGCGCCCACGTTGCTCAGAGGACTTTCCGGCGCAACTGTGGTGACTACCGAAAGACGGGGTTTTTCGCTTCTGCGTCGTTTCGGGAGAGAGTCGATACCCTTCGAGGCGCCATGAGTGGCGCGCCCGCGCCGCAAAAGATTTCTCGAAATCCGCCGCTTGAGGTTCGCTCTTGGTTCGTGAGAATCCGCTCGAATATTGGTTCCATTCGCTCGCCTGCGCTGTAACGCCGGGTAATCTTCCGCGGTATTCCTGGTGATCGACAAGCAACGCCCACTTTGACTTCGAGCCTTTCTGCGCCAAACCCAGACGCGAACCGTCCGCCAATGGCCCGGGGGATCGTCGGCTGCTTCGCCCTTGCGAAGCTGCTATTTCACCTGGCGACCGCAAATCGCTACGGTATATTCCGGGACGAAATGTATGGCCTGGCCTGTGCCGACCACATGGCCTGGGGTTACTATAGCCATCCGCCCGGAGGAATTGCGATCGCGTGGCTCGCACGGCGCCTCTTTGGGGAATCGCTCTTAGGGCTTCGGTTTCTTCCTGCGCTTGCCGGCGCGGCGCTGGTATGGCTGACGGCCGTCGTGGCGAGGGAGATGGGCGGCCGTCGCTACGCCCAATCGCTTTCGGCCCTCGCGATCTGCGCCGTCCCGACATACCTCATAGCCCATCACTGGCTCATGATGAATGCCTTTGAGCCGCTGGTCTGGCTTGCGTGCGTCTTCTGCATGATGCGCGCGTCGCGAACCGGCCTGGGTCGCTGGTGGCTCGCTTTTGGTGCCCTGCTCGGAGCCGGAGTCGAACTGAAGTATTCGATGGCATTCTTTGCAGCGGGCCTAGGCATCGGCCTCTTGCTTTCCCCAGAGCGGAGGCTTCTCGCGAACCGGTGGCCGTGGATCGGTCTGGCTCTCGCCGCGGGCCTGGCGATGCCCAACTTCCTATGGCAGGCAAATGAGGGGTTTCCTTTTTTGGCCCACATACAGGGCGTACATGGCGCCGGTCGCGACGTCGTGCGCGGACCGGTCGCCTTCATGCTCGACCAGGTGATGATCATGCAGCCTGCCTTGGCCCCCTTGTGGATTCTCGGGGTTGCATGGATGCTACTGGGATCCCGGAGGAGTCGTCTCGCCGTATTTGCTTGGGCATTCGTGTTTGTCATTGGCGTATTCATCGCCACGCACGGAAAGAATTACTACCCCACTCCGGTTTACCCCGTGGCTTTCGCCGCGGGTGCCGTGGCCCTCGAGGGATTCTGTGAGCAGCGTCCATGGAGGGCCTTCAGGTGGATCTATGCCGGCCTCGTGGTCGTGGCGGGCGCCTTGCTGGCGCCTCTGGCGGCCCCGATTCTTTCGCCGGAAGAGTTTCTACGATACGAGGCGGCCCTTGGCCTCAAGCCTCCGGAATTTGAGCACCAAAACAACGGGCCCTTGCCACAGTACTTTGCAGACGAGTTCGGGTGGGAGGACATGGTCCGGGAGGTGGCCAGGATCTACCGCACGCTGACACCGGCGGAACAGTCCGAGACCGCCATATTTGCCAACAGTTGGGGTGACGCCTCCGCGATCGATTTCTTCGGCCCCAAGTATGGCTTGCCCCGAGCGATCTGCAAGAATGACAGCTATTGGGCATGGGGAACCCGAGGCTATACGGGCAAGATTGTGATCGTGTTGCACTCGGACGGTGTGGGCGACCGAGAGCATTTCGCGAGCGTGGTGATCGCGGGTCGCGTCCAGAACCCTTACTCCCGCAGGGACGAGTGGTACGACATATTCCTGTGCAGGGGACTCAATCAGGACTTGGAACGCCTTTGGCCCGGGATGAGGACGCTAGACTGATCGTGGCCGAGACCGACAGAGCGCTCGGCCAATATCTGGAAGCCAAAATACAAGGCCCGGTTTTAGATCGGGTCGAAATACCACGCTTAATCGAACACGGCAATCGGCTACGGATCGGTGTGGCAATGCGCTTGGAATCCCGGATTAGCTAGCCGTCGGACGCTTGTTTTTATTGAACTTACACGCTTGCTCAAGCGACTTATATCTTAGAGCCCCTCGGCATGGGGGGCAATAACGCCTCGATGGACCCCGGACTTGATCGTATGGAGCAACTCTATCACGAGATGGGGCCCGCACTGCTTGGTTACTTCAGGCGCCAGCCGGCGCTCGCCAGTGTAGCCGAGGATCTGCTTCAGGACACGTTTGTGCGTGCGTTTACTCGCATTGATCGCCTTCAGAACTCGGTTTCTCAAAAGGCCTATCTTTTCGGCATCGCGAGGCATGTGGGATTAGATGCCCTCCGCCAAATGAAGGCGGTCGACAAAGTGGCGACGGAAGCTCCTGCAATGACCGAGAAATCGGATGAACGCCTGGAATTGATGCGCCAGGCCATTTCCAGATTACCCGAGACCCAACGTGAGCCGCTGCTGCTCAAGCTTCAACAGGAACTGTCCTACGCTGAGATCGCCGATGTGCTGGACATTCCGGTCGGTACCGTGCGTTCCCGACTGCATCACGCCGTCCTCTTTCTGCGGCAGACTCTCAATCCATCCTAAAACATTATGAGACCGGAATCTCTTGAAGCGCTATTGCTCGATTATGCCCTGGGTCAACTCTCTCCAGAAGTCGCAGAACTGATGGAGGGTCATCTGGCCCAATCTCCTGAGGCCGCGAAACAGGCCCATGGACTGGCCTCCACCCTCCAGTTAGCACGGCAGGCCACAACTGTTACCCTTGAGGCACCGCAGCGTCCGTTAGCCCTGGAACGCTTGCGAAGGGCAAGGGTGACAAACCGTCGACGGGTGGTGATTTGGGAGTGGGTCCGACTGGCCGCCTGTGTACTCATCGGCCTGACCCTCGGATGGTATGGTCATATCGTTCGAAAGCCGACTACAGCTCCGGCATTCGTCCCAATGGCAGCAGCCACGGCCGCGCCGTCAAACCCCACGAGAAAACACAGGAGACATATGGTCTATCGCCAACTTTGAAGAGGCCCGGCGGGACCGGAGGGCCGTGGAAAGCCGCACCATCAGTCGGCACCAACTGAGTTGGGACTTCCCGTCAAAAATGCCGCAAATGGAGGAGAAGCTATGAGCACCGCATCCAGAGGAAAAACGAGGTCTGCAACGGTCCTCGCGACGCTGTTTCTCCTGGTCTTGACCGGATGTTTGGAGAAACACGTAGTATGGTCGCCCGACGGAAAGCGGGCCGCGGTGATAGCGAAAGACGGGCTCCATCTTTGCGCCCCTGACGGACAGCTGACCCCCCTTCTGTTGCCCGGAGTCTACGAGGCGGCCTGGTTTGGCGATTCGCAACGACTGGTCGTGGCCCGGCAACGCAGCGTCGCCGACTGGTCTTCCATCGCTAACGCGATAGGCCAAGAGCGCGCCGGGAAAATTGCCGTGGAAGCGGAGTCTTTATGGAAGCAGTTGGAATCGGGCATCAAATGGAGCCTCCTTTCGGAGGGATCAGGAAAGAAAAAGGATCAATCAGCCGAAAAAATCTTTCTCCGGGAAAACCACGGAGACGCCCTGCGCATGAAACTGACCGCCGGCGAATGGGACGAGCTTAGATCAAAGAGGGCGGACATAAATGATTTGGTGATAGCTCGCATCGTCGGCGACCACGTCGAGCCTGGAGCCCCACTTCACGAGGGTATGGAGAAGATCGAGGATATCCGTCTCTCTCCAAGGGACGAGGCGGTCGCCTTTACGACGGAGAGCGCCCCAAATGACGATAAAGACAGCCGTCTGCTTGTCTGCCGGATCGACAATGCCGGTGCCGCGACGGTAGCCGAGCACGTGGCCGCCTATCCCGATTGGGTAAACGATGGTCGCTCGCTTGTTTATATGCAGGCTTCCGGAGAGGGCACGAAGGACGATGTTCGCCTCGCGACGTTGGTTCAGCGCGAAGTGATGGATGACAAGGGCAAGATCAAAATCAGTGAAAATGCCCAGGAGTTGGCGGGGCTGTTTTTCCAGAAAACGACCCGAGTGCGCTGTCTGACAGACGGGCGAATTCTGTTCAACGCCATGGAGATCACCTTGCCTGTGGCAGGAAAAGACTTTCCGGTCGACGAACACGAAAAGCTCTATGCGCTGGACTTGGCG
>CAWHOL010000010.1:0-193621 GCA_963830965.1 uncultured Verrucomicrobiae bacterium
CGGCAGATTTTGAGTCTGCTGCGTCTGCCAATTCCGCCACCCGGGCAACAGGAGGGCAATCGGAGGGGAACGGAGGGAGGCTGGCAAGTCCTCATATGGATCCCTGCGGATGCCGTGGACACGGCCCTTGGCACGTTCCACCTCTTGGGGTTGCGCTAATTCCGCATCCGCTGGCTTCCCTAGCAACAACTCCGAATCCGCTGATGGCTCAATATTGCGGTGTGATTTGCCGAAGGTGTTTGAGCGCGCGACAAACAGGACGGTCAAAAATCAACCGCAGATTGACCCTTCCGTCCCAACTTGGGAAACGACCTGAACCGTTCCTTCGTCCACCTTCTTGACCTTCTTCCGCACCTTGGCTTTCGCGTCCCTCGCCTTCGTCACGTTGCCATTCTACGGTCTGCGCTGTTCCCTCGGAAACGCGCTGCGATCGCCAATTAGACGGTTCCTGAGAACAAAAGCCGCCAAAGGAGCGGTCTCAGAACGGCAAAATGTATACCTCGCAAAGAATAGTCCCCGAGCTTCCTGCTTTGAATACGCCCGTGTACGCTCCCGGATTCAGCTGCACTAAGAGGACACCCTCATCAGAACCACTCATTAGCGGAAAAGCTCCAACCAGCGAAAAAATCGCAGAATAGCCTCCGGTGAGATTCGGGTCTGAACTCCATACCGATGAGGTTCCAACGGAGGTTTGGGTTGAATCATAAACGGTGAAGGAGGGCGTTGAAACGGCCCCCGCCACGCCAAAATTCGCCAATGTCGCGCCGACGGCCCTGAGAAGAACCCATCTAGGACCGGTTGACTGTACCACAAAGCCGCTGATGGCGACGGCTCCCGAATTCAACTGACACCTATTCGAGACGTTTACTCCGCCATTATAAACGACTCCGGGAGAAAATCTAAAAAATGGCTGTGCAATGAATGCGGCAGACACCTGAGTTGCAACCTGCAATCCGCCATTTGCCGAATCGAAATACAGATTATCGTATGTCGTGGGGTCTGTGCTTCCATTATAGACAATCGTCGCATGGGACGGATTTAGAGGATCAATGGAATAAGTATAGGTCCCTGATCCGGGTGCATACGTCGTGATACTTCCATCCAGGTTCCGGAGGTACGAATTGATTTCCTGGTATGTCCCATCCGCTTTGTATAGAACAAGATGGGAAGGCTCCGGTTTAGCATACTCGGCGGCGCCCGTGTACTGTATCAGGGAAGGCGCGATCGATGCGGGTGCCGCGAACGGCACCGACTGCGCATCGCAATTCGGATAAAGGGCAGCAACCAAGAGAATCGCCGCCATAATCGCTTTATATCGGCTCATATAATTAGTTGAACAATTTCCTAGGGTTCGGCCGTCTCCGTTATACGTAATCCCGTGCTAAGCGGATTCAAAAATAATTTTACGCGAACGGGGTTTTGAGATCCAGGTGAATCCATGGTGCCATCCGGGCCAAGAAGGATATTCGCCGTGTGGAATACCGGTGTCCGGTTTGCCAGATAGCACCCTCTGCACGGGAGTGGCTGTTCAGTCATGTTCCCAAAAACCTGAGCCATTGATTTCCCATACCCACAAACCTGCTTCTCCCATCCAACGTCCTCCCGTCAATCTCACGGGCAACCAAGGGTGAGGTTCATCCCGAGCGGGCGAAGCCGTTCAAGAGCATAGGGGATTTCAGCCTTCCGCTCACACGGCTCGCCGATGGGGACGGGGGTCGTGGCGTGTTGAGCGACGAACCTTTCCGCGTCATTACGATGAACGAAAAAACGTTGTTTCCTGAGCTCCGCTTGGGTTCCGAGATAGACAAAGTAACCGACAACTCTTCCCATGTCGTTTTTGGGCGGAGATTGAAGGCAGCCGAACCGGATAAGATTTCCCCTTTGGGGGCCAATCGCGTTCGTGCCAAACAACATGCCAAACTGAACCCCGCTTTCAGGTGTAATTCAGGGGGCGTTTATCCCAAACCCCTATCACCCTTCCTCTCTATAAATGGCGCTCGGGCGACAGAGAGGCCGTCGGATTCGAAGCGGCCGCCGCTGGCATGTCCTCAGTGCGTCGGCTTGGCCGCCGTTGACAGGACCCTCGACTCCGATCTCCACTCAGAGGATGCCCGACTTCAGAGTCTTTAGCCTTCCAGCCGTAGCCGATCCCACCGAGATCACGCTGTCCCAGGAGGAATCCCACCACTTGATTGCCGTGAACCGGGCTGAGGCCGGATCGACCGTGGTCGCCTTCAACGGAAAGGGGACCGAATGGATCTGCGAGCTTCTGGAGGCGGACAAGCGCGCCGCGCGCCTCAAAGTGCGCTTTGCGCAAAAGGCGCGCGGGATCCCCTGGAGGATCACCTTGGGGCAGGCGCTCCCGCTGGGAGGAGCGATGGATTCCATCGTTCGAAAGGCAACGGAGATCGGGGTGTCGGTGATCGTTCCCCTTGAAAGCGAGCGGACTCAGATGCACCTGGACGGGGAGCGCTCCGACAAGAAGATCGGTAAATGGCAGACCGCCGCGCTCGAGGCCGCAAAACAGTGCGGCAATCCCTGGCTGCCCGAGATCGCCCCGGTGACCTCGGCATCGACCTTCATGGAATCGGCGAAGGGATATGACCTGAAGCTGATCGCGAGCCTTCAGCCAGGCGCAAAGTCGCTCAAGTCGGCCCTGGCGCAGTTCCGGGCATCGCAGAACCGGGCCCCGGTCAATGTGCTCTGGCTGATTGGCCCGGAGGGAGACTTCACGCAGGCCGAAATGGCGCTCTCGCGGACATACGGATTTGAGCCGATCACGCTTGGTCCCCTCGTTCTGCGTTGCGAGACGGCGGCCGTATACGCCCTGAGCGTGCTCAGCTACGAGCTCACGGGCTGAGACCTACCAGACGAGGAGGCCTCCGGCAAACGTAAGGCCCGCTCCTACGCTGCAGAAGATGATGCGGTCGCCCTCCATGAAGATACCCTCCTCGGCGGCCCACCCGAGCGCCATGGAGACGCTCGCGCCGCTCGTGTTGCCGTACTTCGCGATCGTCATCACAAATTTTTCGTAGGGTATCCCGACCCGTTTGCTGACCGCCTTGAGGATCCGGGCGTTGGCCTGGTGGGGCACGACCCACGCGATATCCTCGGGTCTGAGGCATTCGCGCCTTAGCGTCTCCTCGATCTGCTCGGCAAACCCGATGACCGCGTGCTTGAAGACCGCGACGCCGTCCATCTGTAGGTAGAAGTGTTGGAGGTCGCCCTTGGCGTCGGGCCAGGGTTTGCGGGCTCCGCCTCCCTTCCTCTGGATTGCAGTGAACTGGCCTGCGTCTCCAGAGAGCCCCATCCGGTGCAGCCTGTGTCCGGTCGGGGCGCCAGTAAGAATCGCGGCACCCGCACCGTCGCCGAAGAGAAAGGCCGTCTCATGGTCCTGCGGGTTTGTTATCCGCGAAAGCAGCTCGGCGGTCACTACGACCACGTTGCGCGCGGATCCGCCGAGGATGAGCGATCGCCCGACCTCGAGCGCATAGAGCCAGCCCGAACAGGCGGCATTCAGGTCGAATGCGGCGACCCTGGGGATCCCCAGCTGCGCTGCGAGCGCGCTCGCAGCCGACGGGACCGGCTGGTCAGGGATGATCGTCGCCATGATGATCGTGTCTATCTCGGACACCGGAAGGCCCGCCTGGATGAGGGCGTGCTCCACCGCGATCGCGGCCAGCGACGTGGCGCTCTCGTCGTCATCCGCATACCTGCGTTCCTTGATTCCGGTCAGGCGGACGATCTCGTCCTCTGTTCGGTTCGGAAACGCCTTCAGGATTTCGCTGTTGGCGCGGACGTTGTTTGGAACGGCAAACCCGACGCCCGCGATGCGGACGGTTTCGGCAGCGGGCGTCTGCGGGGATGTCATTTACGGATTTTTTCTAGGTAATGGGCGACGTCGTCACCCGAGACGCGACCTCCGGGTCCGGTCGCCTCAATGTCGGTTATCTTTGCCGGATCGAGACCCGCCTCCTGTGCGAGCTTGGTCGCCCTCGGGGTCCAAACGGCAGCCGCCTTGGGAGCGGCAGGTTCCGAGGACGGCGGCGCAGCGGCGCCCGACTTGCTCGCGAGGTGCCGCAGGCTCGAATCGGAGGTCTCCAATTGGAGAAAGACCGCACCGGACGGAAGGACGTCTCCCGGCTTGCCAAAGATCGCCCGGATCGTCCCCTCGCAGGGGGACTCGAATTCAAAAATCGACTTGTCGCTCTCGAGCTCGGCAATCCTCTGGCCCTTGGACACGGGGGCCCCGGCCTGGGTCTTCAGGCTGACGACGGTGAGCTCGTTCACCGTCGCGCCCATGGACGGCATCGGCACATCGATCAGGAATGTTTCCATCAGGGTTTTGTGGTCCAGATCGTGGAAGGGCGACCGGGCGCGGTCAACTCCGCAGCCTGCGTGGATCGGTCGGGCATCAGCTGCTTGCGCCCGCCCTCACGGCCCTCCAGACCGCAATGCATCCGACGAGGAGCGTCTCCAGCTCGTTGAGGGGAATCATGTTGGGCCCGTCACTCAAGGCTCGGTCCGGTTCGGGGTGGGTTTCGATGAAAAGTCCGTCCGCGCCCGCGGCGAGGGCGGCCTTCGCGAGAGGGGCGACAAATTCCCTCTGGCCGCCGCTCTTGCCGCCTGCGGCCCCGGGGAGCTGAACGCTGTGGGTCGCGTCGAAGACCGTGGGGAATCCGTTCTTCCGCATGATGTCGAACGAACGCATGTCGACGACCAGATTCTGGTATCCGAAGGTCGTCCCCCGTTCGGTTTGCCAGATCTCGGTCGCCCCGCCCTGCCTCAGTTTCGCCGTGACGTGAACCATCTCCTGCGGGGAAAGAAACTGACCCTTCTTGACGTTGACCGCGCGCCCGGTCCCCGCCGCCGCAATGAGAAGGTCCGTCTGCCTGCTGAGGAAGGCCGGGATCTGCAGGACGTCGCACACGGCCGCCACGGGCCCCACCTGCACGCGTTCGTGGACGTCCGTGAGGACCGGGAACCCGTACTCCTTCCGGACTAGGGCAAGAAGCGAAAGCCCCTCCTCAAGGCCCGTCCCTCTCGGGCCCGAGCCCGAGGTCCGGTTCGCCTTGTCGAAGGATCCCTTGAAGACGATCTTCAGCTCCGGGTGCTTCTTTCCAATTTTCGTGAGACGCGCCGCAACGGCGCGGCACACGGACTCGCTCTCGAGCGAGCAGGGCCCCGCAATCAAAAGAAGGCGCGCCGGGTCAAAGATCCTCACGCGCGGCCTTTCTTCGCTCCGGGCCTGCGCCCGGCGCGCTTGTTGCGAACCGCAGCCGCAATGAATGCGGCGAAGAGCGGGTGTGCCTGGTTTGGCTTCGACTGAAACTCCGGGTGGAACTGGACCGCCACAAACCAGGGATGCCCCTTCAGCTCGATGATCTCGACAAGGTTCCGCTTCGGGTTGATCCCGCTGATCGTCAGCGGACCCTTCAGGCGCTCCACGTAGGCGTTGTTGACCTCGTAGCGGTGGCGGTGGCGCTCCCGGATCAGGGCGTTTCCGTAGGCCCTTGCCGCCAGCGTTCCGGGCGCGACCGCGCAGTCGTAGCTCCCGAGCCTCATCGTGGCACCCTTGTCGGTGATGGCCTTCTGCTCCTCCATCATGTTGATGACGGGCTCCGCGCACCTCGGATCGAACTCCGTGCTGTTCGCCCCGCGAAGCTTCAGCACGTTGCGGGCGACCTCGATCACCGCGATCTGAAGGCCGAGGCAAAGGCCGAAATAGGGGATCCCCTTCTCCCGCGCGTAGCGCGCAGCCGCTATCTTGCCTTCGGTGCCGCGGTCGCCGAATCCGCCCGGCACCAGAATGCCGTCGAGGCCCTTGAGGAGCGCCATCCCGCCCTTTCTTTCCAGGTCCTCGGCATCGATCCGTTTGACGGTCACCTTGCACGTGTTGGCGATTCCGGCGTGCGTGATCGACTCATAGACCGACTTGTACGCGTCCTGAAGCTCGATGTACTTGCCCACGACCCCGATCGTTACCTCGTGCCTGGGATTCAGGAGCCGCCTGACAATCTCGACCCAGATGTTCTTTTTCGGAGCGGGAATCGAAAACCCGAACAGATCGAGGACGAGCTCGTCCATGCCCTCCTTCTGGAGCGCAAGCGGGAGCTGGTAGATCGAACTGTCGACATCGCGGCATTCGATGACCGCCTTCACCGGGACATTGCAGAACATGCTCAGCTTGTCCCGCAGGTCGATGTCGAGGGGATGGTCGCATCGGCACACGAGGACGTGGGGCTGGATGCCTATCTCCCGCAGCTTGGCGACCGATTGCTGCGTCGGCTTCGTCTTGAGCTCGCCGGCGGCGGCGAGAAAGGGGACCAGGGTCACGTGGATGAAGACGACATCGTTCGGCTTCATCTCGAGCGCGAACTGCCTCATGGCCTCGAGGAAGGGCAGCCCCTCGATGTCGCCGGTCGTCCCGCCAATCTCGGTAATCAGGACGTCGACATTCTTCCCGCCGGCGTAGATTCGCTCCTTGATCTCATTCGTGACATGAGGGATAACCTGCACGGTCTTCCCGAGGTACACCCCGCGCCGCTCCTTCTGGATCACGCTCTCATAGATCTGGCCCGAGCTCAGGCTGTTCAGGTGCGAGAGCTTCCCGCTCGTGAACCGCTCGTAATGGCCCAAGTCGAGGTCGGTCTCCGCGCCGTCCTCAAGCACGTAGACCTCCCCGTGCTGGTACGGGCTCATCGTGCCTGGATCGACGTTCAGGTACGGGTCAAACTTCTGTATCCGGACGGATAGGCCCCGGAGCTCAAGCAGCGCGCCGAGCGCCGCGGCCGTAAGCCCCTTGCCAAGCGAAGATACAACTCCGCCCGTCACGAAGATATATTTCATCCGAGAGGGTTAAACGCCGGCGCCCGAATCGCGCAAGATTCTTCAAACCAAGGCGCGGTGCTACCTGAAGAAAAACGAAGCTGCGGCGAGGGCCACGGCGATGAGGAGCCCAAAAAAGAGGAGCCACATCGCCGCCTTGAGCAGCTTGAGGAGCACCCAGAGGACCGCCACTGCCGCAAGCACCGAGCAGGCAACGACGAACCAATGGGGATAGGCCGCGAGGGATTGAAACATGCCATACGCTGGCATAGGGCCTCATCCCACGCAAAATGATTTGCCCAGGCCCCCCCGCGACCTCCAACTCGGCCCCATATGGAAAGAAGGAATGTTAATTCGAAGCCGCAGCTTCTCGCATGGCTGCTTTGCGACGCCGTGCACATCGATCCCGGCTCCGGAAAGCACACGATCCTCGGGGTCTTCTCCAATATCATGGCGAAGCACTTTCCCGTCATCCACCCGCACATGGTCTGGTTCCTGGCGATCACAGATGTCGCGGCCGGAACCCATCGGATGAAGATCTCCATGGGCATGGAGCTCGAAGACCCGAAGCCCTTGATCGAGCGGACCTTTGAATCCCAGGGACCGCTGGTGCGGATCAACCTGATAAATGAGATCCGAAACCTGAGCTTCGCGCGCCCCGGGGAATATTGGATCATGATCGAGGTCGATGACGAACCGCTCCTGACAACGAGCCTCACGGTCGCGGGGGCCCTCTCATGAACACAGGCGCCCGGCATATCGACCTGGTAGGGGTGGGCTCTCCCATCATGGACCTTGTCGCCCGGGTATCCGAAGCGTTCCTCTCGAACGTGCCCGGCGAAAAGGGAGGGATGGTGCTCGTCGACGACGCCGAGATGGGACGTATCCTCGCCCTCCTGGCCGAGGCTCCGGCCAAGACCACAGGCGGATCCGCGGCCAATGCCACCTTCAATGCGGCGCGCCTCGGCTTGAGCACCGCATTCGTGGGCAAGCTCGGAAACGACCCCCTGGCCGCCGCCTACAGGGATCGGTTCGCGAACGCCGGAGTTGATGTTTCGCGCTTCAAGTACGGGAAGGTCGCAAATGCGCGCTGCCTTGCCCTCGTTACACCCGACGCCCAGCGGACCATGAGAACGAACCTGGGTGCCGCGATGACGCTTTCGCCGTCGGAGATCTCGCCCGACGACTTTGGCGGCGCCCGTCACGCTCACATCGAGGGGTACCTTGTCTTCAACCAGCATCTCTGCGAGGCCGTGCTCAATGCGGCTCGGGCGGCAGGGTGCACCATCAGCCTCGATCTCTCTTCCTTCGAGGTCGTCCATGCGGCGAGGGAATGGATGCTCAAGCAGTTTGGGCGCGGGATCGACATCGTCTTCGCCAACGAGGACGAAATACGCGCCCTTTTCCCAGGCAGAGCGGATAATTACGAGGCGCTCGCGAGGGAGCTCGCGGGGCATGGAGTCACGGCGGCCGTCAAGATGGGCCGCGAGGGCTCATGGATAGCCAGGGGAAACGAGGCCCACAGGATGCCGCCTGTGCATCTCAAGGACGTCGTCGACACGAATGGGGCCGGCGACGCCTGGGCGGCCGGATTCCTCTACGGATATCTCAACGGGCGAACGCTTCCGGAATGCGGAGCCGCCGCCTCCATTATGGGATCGGAGACGGTCCGTCATTTGGGCCCCCTGATCCCCGACGGAGCCTGGGCGGAGGTCAAGAAGCGAGTCCTGCAGTCCTAAGCCCGGATATAGAGCGTGGATTTCAACAATATTCGCATAGAAAGTTTTGTTGATGAATATTTTAGGAAACGTCCTCTATAAAACCATCGACAGATTACTCTGGTAGGTAGAGTACTCTGCTATGAACATTTCCCCCGAAGAAGCAGCCCAGGCGCTCCGCGAAATTGAGGCTTCTCGCGCGGCGATGCGCGCAGCCATCCGTTCCCACCGGGGCCACTTCTATCTCTGGCTGTGGGGATTCATCTGGATCGCCATAGCGGCTCTTGGATGGATTGAGAGCACCCAATTCTGGATCACCTCGGCCCTATCGCTCGTCGGAATCGTGGCCACCTTTGCGATCGCGTTCATCCACGGAAGCCAGGTGCGCACCAAGATCGACCGGAGGTTCATAGCGGTGTGCATCGCCCTCATATTATTTGGCTATATTGCGCTCCCCGCCGTTCTCGGAGCGCCTCACTCGTACAAATCGGGCTTCGCCCTCAGCATCCTTGTCGTTATGCAGCTTTATGTCGTGAGCGGCATCTGGTTCGACAACTACCTGCTCTGGGTGGGCATCATCATCACAGCACTCACGGTGGCGACCATCCTGTTTCTCCCGGCCCTCTTTTGGGCCTCCACGGCCCTCTGTGGTGCCACCCTGGTCGCCTCGGGATTCTATGTTCGGTCGTCCTGGCGTTGATCCCACCATGGAAGCGCTCGACCCCGTCATCCACCAGCCCGCGCGGCTCCAGATCATGTCGGCGCTATGCCAGCTGCCCGACGCCTTGAGGGTCGATTTCACGTTTCTGAAGGACCATCTCCGGCTGACCGACGGCAACTTGGGGGCGCACCTGGCGACCCTTGAATCGAAGGGTTACATAGCCGTCAACAAGGAGTTTGTCGCCCGACGGCCCAAGACCTTCGTAGCCGCAACCGCTGCGGGGCGTGCCGCCTTCGCCTCGCACGTAAACGCCCTCAATTCCATCCTGCTTCCAAAATGACCGCCTCCTCACCTCTCATCTCGGCCAAGGGTGTTATCAAGCGCTTCGGCCCAAAAACCGCCCTCGACGGCATCTCCCTGGATATTGCCCCCGGCGAATTCTTCGGGCTTCTCGGTCCAAACGGGGCGGGAAAATCCACCTTCATGTCCCTCGTCGCGGGCCTCCGCGGCCTGGATGGGGGGACGTTGACCGTCGCTGGGGAGGGTGTGGCCGCCGGATCTGCATCGGCCCGACAGTCGCTTGGCCTCGTGCCCCAGCACATCGCCCTCTACCCGGACCTGTCGGCCGAGCTCAACCTTAGGATTTTCGGAGAACTCTATGGGCTTATGGGATCGGTGCTCGGGGAGCGCCTGGACCGCGTCCTTGAGGCCGTGCAGCTCGCGGACCGAAGGACGGATTTGGTCAGGACGTTCTCGGGCGGAATGCAGCGGCGCCTTAACCTGGCGGCCGCCCTCCTCCATCAGCCCAAGATACTTCTTTGCGACGAGCCGACGGTCGGCGTGGACCCCCAGTCCCGGAATGCGATCTTCGACTTCCTAAAGAAGCTTAATCGAGACGGAATGACCGTGATCTACTCGACGCACTACATGGAGGAGGCCACACGGCTGTGCTCCCGAATCGGGATCATCGACCACGGCAAGATCCTGGCGCTCGGGTCGATTGACGACCTGCTTGCCCGCCTCCCATTTGAGGAGGAGATCCGGTTCCCGGCATCGGCGGAAACCGCCTCTCTTGCATCGGAGCTTCCCTCCTTTGGCGACGTGGCCACGGTCGAAGGTGTCCACCGGTTCCGGCCGCGGCCGGGTTACGCGCTCAGCGCATTCTACTCGCTCACCGAGAGGCACGGCCTCCCACCCCGGCTCTTCACAAGCCAACGACCCACCCTCGAAGCGCTTTTCCTGCAACTAACCGGCCGCACCCTCAGAGAATAATGAATCCGATCCTCGTACTGGTCAGAAAAGACTTTGCCCTCCTGCTGAAGGACCGCGTCTCGATCATGCTCACCTTCGTCGTGCCCTTCAGCCTGATCTACCTCTTTGGCCAGATCTTCCACGTGAACTCGCCCGACCCGGGCCCCTCCGGGATCCACGTCGGCGTCGTGAACCAGAGCGACAACCCAGCCGCGGCAGCCCTAGTCGACGCCCTCAAGGCCGAGAAGGCCTTCAAGGTGGTGACCCAATACGTTGCTGCCGACAAATCCACGCGGCCCTTGGCCGAAGGCGACCTGCGCCCGCTGATGAGGGCCGACGAATTCCGCTTCGCTCTGGTGATACCGAAGGACATCATCCGATCGGACGGGATCGGGATCCACCTAAAGACCTATTCGAATCCCCGCAACGAGATCGAGGCCCAGACCGTCAACGGCCTCCTCCAGAAAACGCTTTTCTCAAATGTGCCGGAGCTCCTCGGCCAGTCGCTCGAGGCGCGGGCGCGCGCGGCCGTGGGGTCGGAACACCTCGAACGATTCAACAGCGCGATCGCCTCGGCCGTCGCCCGCGAATTCGGGGGGGACCCGAACCGGATCAAGGCAGACATGTCCGTCGGCAACTTCGGATTCCGTCGGATCGGCGCTTCCGGCGCCGGACAGGCTACGCCTGCCTCGGACGCCCTCTCCAACATCGTGAATATCGACAACGTGCAGGTCGCCGGCACGGACGTAAAGTCACCGGCCGCCACCATGCTCGTCGGGGGATGGGCCGTCCAGTTCCTGCTTTTCGCGCTCACCGCCTCGGCCACGGCGCTCTTCAGGGAAAAGGAGAGCGGCCTCTTCCAACGCATCCTTTCGGCGCCGGTCACCCGCGGTGACATCCTGTGGAGCAAGTTCATCTACGGGACCTGCCTCGGCCTCATCCAGCTGACGGTCCTGTTCATGGCGGGACACGTCATCTACGGAATCGAAATCGGCCGGCAGTTCCCGTACCTGATTCTGGTCTGCGTGTTCGCGGCGGCGGCCTGCACCTCTTTCGGAATGCTGATCGCGGCCGTCTCGCCGACTCGGGAGTCCGCGTCGGGGCTATCGACGTTCGCGATCCTCCTGATGAGCGCCGTCGGCGGCGCCTGGTTCCCGGTTAGCTTCATGCCGGAATTCATCCAGAGGATCAGCAGGCTGACGCTCGTATTCTGGTCGATGGAGGGATTCAGCCAGGTGCTCTGGGCCCACGCGACGCTGACCGAACTCTTGCCGACGCTGGGGTGGCTCACGCTGATTACGGTGCTCATCATGAGCGTTTCGGTCTGGCGCTTCAGCAGGGGCAGGATCTTCGAGTGAACAGGACCCCGGGGCGCCCGGACGCCCCAAAATTCCTTTGCCGAGAGGGCGACTCTGGGCGAAGGTGGGCGTTTCCCATGCCCGAGGACCTGACCCAGCTCGTAACCGACATCGCCGTGCGCGCCCGCGCGGCGTCGCTTGAGCTTGCAGTGTCGCCGTCGGCTACCCGGAACGCGGCCCTGCGGGACCTGGCCGAGCGCATAGACCGGTCGCACCCAACCCTCATGGCGGCCAACCGGCTTGACCTCGAAGCCGCGGAATCCAACGCGCTCACGCCCTCCCAGATCGACCGACTCACCTTCACCCCCGCCCGGCTCGCCCAACTGACCGAGTCCCTGCGTCAGGTCGCGTCGCTCCCCGACCCGCTCGGCGAGGTTCTGGAGGAGACCACCCGGCCTAACGGCCTGAGGCTGAGGAAGGTCCGCGTGCCCATCGGCGTCATCGGCGTCATCTTTGAGGCGCGCCCGAACGTCACCGTTGACTGCGCAGCCCTCTGCCTGAAGAGCGGCAATGCCTCGATCCTGAGGGGCGGCAGGGAGATCTTCGAGACCAACAGGGCCCTCGGCGCCCTGATCTCGGAATCCCTCGCTGACGCGGGCCTGCCGCGCGATGCCGTTCAGCTGGTTCCCACGCCGGACCGGGCCGCGCTGGAGATCCTCCTAAAACTCGATTCGCACATCCATTGCATCATTCCGCGCGGCGGCGAGGGCCTCATCCGATTTGTCGCCGAAAACAGCACAATACCCGTCATCAAGCACTATACGGGCGTCTGCTTTATCTACCTGGACCGGGCTGCCGATCCCGCTATGGCCGAGTCGATCGTGGTGAATGCAAAAGTCCAGCGTCCCGGCGTTTGCAATGCGGTGGAGCAGCTCCTTGTCCACAAGGACAGCGCACCGGACCTTCTTCCGAAGGTGGGACGCGCGCTTGCCTCAAAGGGCGTGCGTCTTCTTTGCGACGAGGCGTCCGCCTCGATCCTAAGGCAGGCGGGCGTCTCCTCTGAAAAGGCCGCGTCCGCAGACTTCACGAGGGAATTTCTCGACCTGGTCGTCGCCGTCAGGGTCGTCGCCTCGCTCGAGCAGGCGATCGCCACCATCAACAGGGACGGTTCGGCGCACAGTGACGCGATCGTAACGTCCGACCCATCCGCCGCCCAGCGGTTCATGGCGGGCGTGGACAGCGCTGCGGTTTTTTGGAATGCCAGCACGCGGTTCAATGACGGCTTTGAATTCGGATTCGGCGCGGAGATCGGGATAAGCACCGACCGGCTCCATGCGCGCGGACCGATGGGCCTTCGGGAGCTCTGCAGCTACAAGTGGCTCGTGACGGGCACGGGACAGGTCCGCGGCTAAATCCGCCCCGAGTCCGAGCTTCCTGAGGGGCCCGTCCGGCCAAGGAATGGGTTGCGCGGATCTATTCCCCGCGCTAGGTTACTAACGAGAGAAATGACCCAACGAACCCCTTCAATTTTGATGGCTCTCCTCCTCGCGGCGGGCTCCGCGGCCGCCGGTGACGCGCCCCCGCCTCCCGCGCCCGCGAGCGCCCAGGCCACGCCCGCCGCCGGTTCGGACTCCCGCGATGCCTCGAATCTCGTGCTCGCGGCGCCGCAGAAGGACTATGTGCCCCAGCCGCCCACCGACTCGGACGGCGTGACCCGTTCGGTCTCGCCGGACATCGCCGCGGCGCTTTCCTCGGGTCTGCCCAAGTACACGCCCCCGACCCCCGAGCCGACGCCCGTGCCGGCTTCCCAGCAGGTGGACATGCGCGACATCGACAAGCCGAAAAACGAGATCAAGCGGCTGCCGAGCTACGTCGTGCACGAGAAGCGGCCGCCCGTCTTCCGCGACACGGACCTCTTTAACGCCAACGGGCTCCTGGACCTTTCCTTCAAGAGCCACTCCGGCCTCGTTTTCGGAAACCTGTTGGGCCTGAATTCCTACGCCGCCAAGAACATGTACCTGGACGACCAGAGGCAGGCGAACATGAATGACCTTGCCGACACCGCAAGGGCGATGGCGGTGGGGGGCGACTCCGCCGAGGGCAGCTACATCATGAAGGAGAGCCAGGACACCTATTTGCGCCATGACGACGATTGGTCGCGCCTCAATGACGAATGGAATTGGAGCGGCCCGAACGGAGGCAGTCCAGGGAGGCCGCAGTAAGTGACCGATACTCTCATCCTGAGGGAACTGCTCGCGGCCGAACCGGGCTGGGTTTCAGGGGGCGCGATGGCAGCCAAGCTCGGCGTGAGCCGGGTATCGGTTTGGCACCAGATGGAGAAGCTGCGCGCTCAGGGCTTCGCCTTCGAGGCACAGCCGGCGCGCGGCTACCGGCTTTCCAAGCGCCCGCTGGTGCTTCACGCGGCGTTGATCGAGGCGCAGCTGAAGATTCGGAGGAGGGGCTTCACCTTCTCGGTCCTGGACGAGGTCGACAGCACGAACGACGAATGCGCGCGGAGGCTCGCGGCGGGGCAGGCCGCGCCCTTCGCCGTGTTCGCACGGCGCCAAACCAAGGGCCGCGGACGCTTCGGCCGGGTGTGGCACAGCGAGGCCCACGGAAACCTCTATTCCAGCTTCGCATTCCGGCCGAGGATCGAGCCGGAGCGGATGCAGACGTTCACCCTCTGGATGGGGGTCACGATATGCGAGCTCGTGTCGAAATTCGTGCCGGTGGCCCCCGGGGTCAAATGGCCGAACGACATCGTCTTTGACGGCAGGAAGGCGGGCGGGATGCTCACGGAGGCGCGCGTGGATGCGGACCAGATTCGCGATCTGGTCTTCGGCTTCGGCCTCAACGTGAACAGCTCGCCGGCGGACTGGCCGTCGGAGCTCGGTCGCCGGGCGGTGTCGCTTTCCGAGCTCGCCGGGGCGCCGATAGACATGAACCGGTTCACCGCCGCGCTCATCGGCCGCGTGCTCCTTGCCTACGAGCGGTTCACCGAGGGCGAACATGTCGACGTGTTCGCCGACCTTTGGAACAAGTACGACGTGCTGCGGGGGCGCGAGGTCACGCTTACGGAGGGAAATCGCCGGCGCCACGGCAGGGTGCTCGGGGTTGACGACGTCGGTTCACTCCTGCTCCGAGACGACCACGGGAGAACCCGCGGATTCCGCGCCGGCGAGGTGTCGGTGGAAAAAAGGGCCGGCTGAAGCCGAAGGGCGCCCCCAAAAAACCGATGTCCATTCCCGCGCAGCCGGCGATCGAAGTCACGCACCTCGTGAAGACGTACGCGGGGGTCACGGCCGTCAACGACATCAGCTTCACCGTGCCGAAGGGGGAGATCATCGGCTTTCTCGGACCCAACGGCGCCGGAAAATCCACCACCATGAGGATCCTCACCGGATACCTCCCGGCGACCTCGGGCCAGGTGTCGATCTGCGGGTACGCGGTCGCCTCGGAACCGGACTCCGTCAAGCGACGCATCGGGTACATGCCCGAGAACAACCCCCTGCCCGAGGAGATGCGGGTCAGCGAATACCTCTATTTCCGCGGCAGGCTCAAGGAGGTGCCCCGTGCCAAGCTTGGATCTCGCATCGACGAGGTCCTCGAGCTTTGCGACCTGAAGCGGGTCCGCCACAAGATCATCGGCAAGCTCTCCAAGGGATTCCGGCAGCGCGTCGGCATCGCGGAATCGGTGCTCGCGGAGCCCCCGGTTATCATCATGGACGAGCCGACCATCGGGCTCGACCCGCACCAGATCCTGATCGTCCGCGACCTGATCGGCAGCCTGCGCGGCCGGATGACCGTCCTTATCTCCAGCCACATCCTTCCCGAAATCGAGATGACGTGCGACAGGGTCCTCATCATCAACCAGGGCAGGATCGTCGCGCAGGGGACGCCCGCGGACCTGCGCAGGGAGGTGCTCGGACAGTCGGCCTACGAGATCGAGGCTGCCGGCGCGCTTGCCTCCCTGCCCTTCCTCCTCGGCTCGATTGATCCGGGTCTCTCGGTCGCATCGGAGGGGCCCGTCGACGCCCAGGGCTTCCGCACGATCACCCTGACGACGCTCAGCTCCGAGGACGCGGGCGAGGCGATCCTTCGCGCGTGCCTGTCCGAGGGACTGCGGGTGCGCTCGCTCAGCCGCGCGCATCCGACGCTTGAGGACGTGTTCCTCGCCGCCACGCGCAGGAGCTGGGATGCGGTGGCAGAGAACCCCAAATCGACGGCCCGCCCATGAAGCATTTTCTCACCATACTCAGCCACGAGGTGCGGATGCTGCTCGTAAGCCCCAACACGTACATCGCGGCCGTCGCGTTCCTTTCGCTCATGGGATTCATCTTCACGGGCATCCTGGAGCAGTACAGCAAGGCGGTGCAGGACGTGTCGCCCGCGTCCGTCTTCTTCGAGCTTTACTGGCTGCCCGTGTTCTTCATGGTGCCGCTCCTGACCGCGAAGTGCCTCGCCGAGGAGCGCCGCCTCGGGACGATCGAGACGCTGCTGACGACGCCCGTCACGACGGCGGAGGTGGTCCTTGGCAAGTACGGCGCGGCCTACCTTCTCTATCTGGCCTTCTGGGGGTCCACCTCCGGGCTCTTCTACATCCTCAAGCGGTTCGCGGGCGACGCGCGGCTGATCGACCCGGGCCCCATCTTCGGGGGCTATCTCTTCATCGCCGTATCCGGCCTCTTCTTCGTGGCGATCGGCGTGTTCGCCAGCTCGCTCTCGCGCAACCAGTCCGTCGCGGGCATCCTCAGCCTCACGTTCCTTGTCGGGATCATCTTCGGCGGGCGGTACCTGGGCTCCGCATCGTGGCTCGACCGGGAGGCGCTGGCGCCCCTGAAGGAGGCGGTGCAGTACGCGCAGATCAGCCAGCACTTTCAGGACTTCACGCGCGGCGTCGTCGACACGCGCGAGCTCCTCTTCTACGTGAGCGGCACGGTGCTCGCCCTGATTTTCAGCATCCTCAGCGTCGAGGCCAAGCTTCTCCACAGCTAGAACCCACACTCGCGCCGTGATCGACAGCTTCCGAGCCGCCCGTTGGATCCGAACCTTCAACCTGCTCCTGCAGGCGGTGCTCTTCCTGACGTTCATCGGCGGGTTGAATTATCTGGCGCGCAGCCACTCCTGGCGCTTCGACCTGACACGCTACCGCAGGTATTCGCTCTCGGCCGAGACGCTTGCATACCTTCACGAGCTGTCCCTGCCCGTCCACATCGTCGTCACCTCGAACAGCCAGGCGGGAGACACCCATGACCACGCGCTCGAGGGGCTTCTCCGGGAGTACGTGTACGCGACCGAGTCAAACCCCGGCGGGCAAATCACGGTCGAGTATGTCGACCTTTACCAGGACAGGCGCCAGACCGAGAAGTACGGCGTCGAGACTCCGGGGGTCGTGCTTCTCCTCTGCGGCGGCCGCAGGAGGGTGCTTACGCCGGACAATCTCTACCACGTCGAGGACAGGACGAGGAAGGAGTTCATCGGGGAGCAGGCCATCACGGCCGCCGTCCTCGACGTCTCGAATCCCGACCGCAAGAAGATCTATTTCCTCGTCGGGCACGGGGAGCTGCGCCCCGACGATGTCGACCCCGCTCGCGGCCTGTCGATGGCGCGGGACCAGCTGCGCCTGCGAAACTACGACGTGGAGACGCTCGACCTCGCCGCGGCGCGGAAGATTCCGGCCGACGCGTCGCTCCTCGTGAGCGCGTCCCCCATCGACCCCTACACGCCGTTCGAGCAGGAGCTGCTGCGCCAGTACCTGGGCGCCGGCGCGGGCCGCCTCATCCTCTTCCTCGCGCCGGGAACGCAGGCGGGACTCAACGACCTGCTGATCGACGACTGGGGCATCCTCGTCGACGACGACGTCATCCTTGATGCCGCCTCCGACAGCATGACCGAGGACGGAGACCTGATCATCCGAGCCTATGCGCAGCACCCGATCACCCAGACCCTTGTCGACTACAAGGAGGGCCTGCGGATCGGCCAGGCCCGAAGCGTCAGGCCCCTGCCCGGGTCGCCCGGCCGGGGGCGAACTCACCGTGGTCACGCTGGCTGCGACCTCGACCACGGCCTGGGGCGAGGTCGATGCCCGCCAGCGCGGCATCCAGCCCTTCACCGCGGGCCTCGACATCAAGGGCCTGCCCCAGATGGATCCGCCCAACCGGTTGGGCGTCGCCGTCGCCTCTGAAAAGGTCCCGGTCCGCGGGGACCTGCCCTCCAGCGTGCCGAGGGGGAGGATCGTCGTCATCGGCACAGGCGACATGATCTCAAACGCGCGGATCACCAACACCGGGGCGGAGCTTCTTTTTCTCGGCGCTGTCAACTGGACGATCGGGCGCGACATGGCGCTCAACGTCCCGGCGCGCCCGATCGAGCGCTTCTCGCTCTCGCTCAGCGCAGGCGACCTTGCCCGCCTGCGCTACACCCTCATGCTGGCCCTTCCCGGCATTGCCGCCCTGCTCGGCATCGCCGTATACTGGGCGCGGCGAAACTAGAAGCCCGGCCAGGCCGCTCCCGCTCCAACGACATGCGCTCAAAAGTCACCCTCATCCTCCTGTTCCTCAATGTCGCGCTGTTTTTCTTCATTTTCTACTTTGAGCGCGACTGGAGGATTGAGAGGGCCTCGCAGGAGGCGCGGCGGAGGGTCCTGGGGCCGGAAGCCGCGAACATTAGGACCCTCGAGGTGACCGGGACCGCTCCGGGCACGAGTTTCACGCTCGAGAGGCGGGGCGACGCCTGGTTCCTCACCAAGCCCGTCGAATGGCCCGCGAACCTGAACGCGGTGAGCCGCATCCTCAACGAGCTCCAGTTTCTTGAGCACCTGACGAGCTTCAGCACGCGCGACCTCGAGAAGAGCGGCCTGAAGCTCGCGGACTATGGACTCGAGCAGCCGAAGCTGACGCTGTCGTTCACCTCCGGCGACGAGGGGGCTGCCGGGCGGACGACCGTCCTGCGCATCGGCGACACGACGAAGGTCGGGGATCATCTCTACCTCCTCTCCTCCGACGGCCAGAAGGTCCACGTCGTGGGCCGCTCGTTGGCGGACAGCCTCTCGATCCCCTTCGACGAGCTGCGCTCCGATGTGATCTTCACGATCCAGGTCTTCGAGGCCCGCTCGCTCAACCTTCAGACCGCGGCTCCTTCAAGCGTCCGTGTCCGGCTCGACCGCGAGGGGAGCCGCTGGCTCTTCAGGACCCCCGTGAACGCGCGCGCCAGCAAGAACGCCACGGAGCTCGCAATCAACGCCCTGGACTCGCTGCGCGTGAAATCCTTCGTCCTTCAGAGCCCGCCCGCAAATGCGCCGTCGGCGGCGCCCACGCTGCGGGTTACGGTCGAGGGGAACAACCGCCATGAGACGCTCTATGTGGGCGCACCGACCGACGACGAGAATGTCTATTATGCCCAGCTGGAGGACCGGCGTGCGATCTTCACCGTCTCGATCCCGTCCACGCTCATGAACACGCTGCGCAATGCGGCCGACGACCTCCGCGACCGGCACATCCTCGATTTTGACGCAAGCGCCGTGACCTCGATCACCCTGTCGGCGCTGAACCAGCCCGAGCTTGCCCTCCAGCGGCTGGAATCGGCCGGCGGGGGCCACGAGTCGAGCTGGCAGATCACCCTGCGCGGCGGCGGCGCCCAGGGAGCGCAGACGCTCGCCGCGGACTCGGCCGCAGTCCAGAGGCTCCTCGAGGAGCTCGAGACGCTCAGCGCCCTCCGTTTCCAGAGCGATTCCCCGACGAACGCCGACATCGAGGACTGGGGCTTCAACAGGCCCGAGCGCGAGGTCACGCTCACGATCGGGGGGAGCCCCGCGTCGCAAGTCACGCTGCAGATCGGCCTTCCGACCAAGCACGACAACATCGCCTACGCCCGGATCGCCGGCCTGCCCTCGGTCTATGCCGTGGAGCCCGACATCCTTCGCGACACGAGCGCCTCGCCGCTCGCATGGCGGGAGCGCCTCCTTAACGCCCTGCCCGCGTCCGCGCGCATCACCTCCCTGTCCCTCACGAACGCGGGCGACAACACGGTGATCTATTCGCACAAGCTTTCCGAGAACGAGACCTGGGAAGGCGCCCTCGCCGCGGAGCCCCCGCCGAGGAAGGCCGCGATCACGGCCCTGCTCCTGCAGCTGCGCAACCTGCGTGCCGCGAGCTTCGTGCAGGACGGCTTCCCGGACAAGGTGTTCGCCGCGGGCGAGGTGCGATCGTGGAAATACCGGCTCGATGCGACGGTGGCGCTTCCGGGAGGCGCCGGCGCGGGACAGGTCAACACGATGACGCTCTGGCTTGCCGAAAGGACCGGGGGCATGGAGCAACTGGCGGGCTCAAAGGAGTTCGGGGCCGTGTTCGCGATCGAGCAGCCGCTGCTCGATGCGCTTTGGACGCTGACCCAGCCCTGACCGGATGCCCGCTGGAATCCTGAAGCCCTGCATGGCGGGCGCGCGCCACTGCGCGTCCTGCCTCCTTACGCTCGCCGTGTGGACGACGTGGCTTCTGCTCGCCCTTCTCCTCTGCTTCCAGGCCTACATCGGCACCGTCAACGAGCTTCAGGTCCCGAGGTTCCTCCTGCGCGCGATCGAGGACCACCTCGCGGAGTCCGGCGCCTCGGTCAAATTCGGCAGGGCGACCTTCGACCCGACGGGCCGGATCCTCCTGCAGCGCGCCCAGTTCAGGCTCGCATCCTTCGCCGAGCCAATTGTGACGGCCGACGCCATCTACATCCGCCTCGATCCGATCGCGCTCCTCGAAAGGAAGTTCGAGGCGAGCGAGATACGCGCAACCGGCGCCAACCTCTACATCCCCGCGATGTTCTCGGCCTCGGGGCGCGCGGAGAAGCTGGTCCAGGACCTTGACGCCGGCTTCTCGATCACCTCGAGGGGGAACGAGTTCTCGGTCGACTACCTCAATTGCCGGCTAGGGGGCGTCTGCGTCTCCGCGCACGGGCGGATCAACGCGGGCACGGTGGCGAGGAACGCGACGCCCTCCACGTCCCTGCCGCTCGCAGAGTTTGTGGCCCTTAACTACGTGGCCCTGAGCCGCGAATTCTCGGGAGCCGAGGAGCGCATGGCGGGCCTCGACCATGCGGTCCTTACCGGAGTCCTGACCCCATCGGACACGCGCGGCGCGATCGTGAACGCGGAACTCTTCGCCGACGGGCTCAAGCTTGCCGGTCCGATGCCGGTCGCCGCCAGCGGGATTCACGCGACCTGCCGCTTCCCGCTCCTGGGCGGGGCGCCCATCATGACCTCGGCGCTCGCGACGGCGGAGGGCCTGCATGTCGGCAGCAGTGTCACCATTTCGGGGCTGCGCGCATGGATCCGCGGCATCCTCAAGGTGGACACACTGGCCTTCGATCCGAAGCAGCTGGAGGTCAGCGCGGGGACGGTCTCCTACCGCTCGACCCTGATCGAGGCGCCGATCGTGAGGTCGGCCATAGAAGACCGCAGGAACCTCTCAGGCGAGGCCTCGGCAAGCCTGTTTGGCCGGCCGGTTTGGGCCGCGGGCAAGGTCGACCTCGGCGCAAAATCGGCCGACGCCACCTTTGCCGGGTCGTTCGCGCCCGAGCTCACCGAGCCGCTCTCCGCGCACTTCGGCCACGACATCAGGCGCTTTGCCGACCTTTCGGCGCCGCTCGTTGCCGAGGGCAGCTTCCGGTTCCTGCCGGGATGGAAATTCGCGCAGTCCAGGGCCAGGGTCGACACCCGCGACTTCTCCGCCTACGGGGTCAAATTCAGCGAGGCGCGGGGTCTCGTGACCTTTGACGGGAGCCATTTCGCCGCGCGCGAGGCCATGGCGCGCAGCGGGGACAATTACGCGTACGGCTCCTACGAGCAGGACTTCTCGACCCGGGAGTTCAGGTACCTTCTTTCGGGCCGCCTGCGGCCGCTCGATATCTCGCCCTGGTTCATGGGCGGTTGGTGGACGAACACCTTCAAGTCCTTCGAGTTCCCCGTGCGCCCGCCCGAGGCCACGATCGACGTGCGCGGACGTTATGTCCGCGGCGCGAGCTTCTCGGTGTTCGGCTATGCGGACTCGAAGGACCCGGTCATACGGGGCGTCGCCTTCGACGCAGCCCGCGTCCTGCTCTATGTCGACCCCGCAGCCTGCGACGGCATCGACATCTTCGTCGCCAAAGGCTCCGGGAGCGCGCAGGGCTCATTCAAGCTCGCCCTCGACCCCGACAAGGGGGGGCTCTGGAGCTCGCTCGACGTCGACGCGCGGTTGAGGCTCGACCCTGCGCCGTTCGGCAAGCTCCTGCCGCAGGACGGCGCGCAATCCATCGCGGCGTTCTCGTTCGACAAGCCCCCCTCCGTGAACGTGGACGGGCATTTCGACGGGCCCGCGGCGGCCGGAGGCAGGCACAAGGAGCTTCACACCGAGGTGCGCGCGGACGCGGGCCTCAGGGTCCACGGTGTCGCGTTCGACAGGGCCTTCTTCAAGATCGATATTAAGGACGACAACATCGATGTGAACGATGTGAACGCGGGCTTCGCCGGCGGCTCCCTATCCGGATCCGCCCAGGTCACGGGCACGGGGCCCGACAAACGCCTGCGCTTCAAAGCCTCGCTCGCCGAGGCGAGCCTCGGCCAGGCGGCGGAGGCCGCCAAGGGCTACGTCGTGTCGGGCAAGCAGGGGGCCACCACGGCGCTCGACACGTTTGCGAGGGCCAAGTCCGGAGTCCGTCTGGATCTTAACGCCTCCGCAGAGGGAACGCCCGGGGAACTGGCGACCTTTTCCGGCGACGGGAACGTGCAGGTTCGCGGCGCAAACCTCGGGGAGCTGGAGCTGCTCGGGGGGCTTTCGAAGGTGCTGAAGTTCCCCGAGCTGCGGTTCACCCAGGCCAAGGCGGCCTTCAAGATCGAGAACGGGTCGATCAGCTTCCCGGACGTGAGCATCGTCGGGGCCAATTCGATGATCCGGGGCAAGGGCACTTACGCGATCGACCGGCGCCAGCTCGATTTCTCGGCCAACATCTACCCCTTCATGGAGAGCAAGTCCCTGCTCCAGCTCTTCAACGCGATCTCGGCACCGATATCGGCCGTGTTCCGCGTGAGGCTCACCGGCAGCATCGACAAGCCCTCTTGGCGGCTGGCCTACAGCCCGCTGAACCTCCTCAGGGAAAACGAGCTGAAGGAGGGCCCCGCGGACAGGGCGGGCTCTCCCACCCCGCTGGCGAATCCCGTTCCCTGACAGGTTGATGGCCGACTTGAGGACCCGCGCGCGCTCGGGCGCGCACCGTGGAAACGCGTAAATCCCATGGTCCGAAACACATTGCACCGGGTGAACTGACGCGCTTACTTGGTCCGGGCCGCATGGACCACGTCAACACATTGCCCCGGCGATCCTGGATCGAGCGGGTATCCCTATCGCTCGCGGTGATCCTCATCGGTATCGGCATGCTTACGCTAGCAGGCTGGTCCCTTCATTTGGACCGGCTGGTCCAGCCGCTCGAGCACAAGGCCCCCATAACGTTCAACGAGGGCCTTTGCATGCTGGCGATCGGCGTGGGCCTGCTCGGGCGCGAACTTGGGGCAAGAAGGGCCGTCTGGGCCGGGTTGGCCGCGACCGTCATCGGCGGCGTCACTGCGCTGGAGACGATCCTGGGGGTCGACCTCAAGATTGATGAGCTGTTTGTGCGCGACAGCCTGCTGATCGACACGGTCCAGCCGGGGCGCGGATCGGTCGTCGCAGCGTGCTGCATCGCCGCGGCCGGCATCGCCGTGTTCTGGAGGGTGTCGGACAGGCGGGCCCGGGAAAGGCTGTTCGCGGAGGCCGTGTCCGGATCCGTGCTGGCGTCGGTCGGGTTCTCGACGCTTCTCGGCTACGCCTTCGAGCTGCCTTCGGTATACAATTGGGGCACGAACACGGCGGTATCGGCCGTCATGGCGTCCGCCCTGTTTGTCGCCGGCCTTGCACTCCTCGTGCTGGCCTGGCGGGAAAGCCTGAAGGATGAGGGCGGCCCGCCCGCGTGGATGCCCATGCCCTTCGTCATCGGCAGCCTAACCCTGACCCTGATCTTCTGGATTGGCCTGCGGGTGAGTGAAATGGACAACCTGGAAGCGAAGACCGCGGCAACCGCGGACCAGGTGGCGACCGCCATCAAGTCCTCGGTTGACCAGCAGATGAACCTGCTCGACCGCTCGCTCTCGCGCAACGGGACCGACAACCCCGACACCAACATGGCGGCGTGGCAGACCGACGCGGCGGCATTCTTCGATGAGGCGAAGGAGCTTGGGTGCGTCTCGGTCTCCCTGATTGACGCGGTCGACACGACGCTCCTGACGCACTGGGTCTATCCCGTGGACGACGAGGTCGGCATGGTCGGATACGACCATTCGATGGATCCAAGGCGGCGCGAGGCGATCGAGACCGCCCGGGCGAAAAACGGCCCGGAGCTCACCTCGCTTGCGGAGGCGGTGGGCAAGAAGAAGAACTTCGCGTTCGTCGTCTACGTCCCGATAGGCAGGAGCGGGAGCCCGGAGCACTATGTCGCCGCGGAGTACCTTTATGTGCGGTTCTTCTCGGATGTTTACAAGCAGCTCAAGCTCGCCTCGGGCTACAACCTGGTCGTCAGCGTCGGCCGAAACGAGGTCTATAGGTCCAACCTTTCGGACCAGGTAAGCAAGGCCCCCCGCTTCGAGAAGATCTATCCCAACCTTCTGGACCAGCGGGTTAGGCTCGGCCTGACGCCGACCGACGAGCTCATGGTGGCCGACAAGCGCTACCTGCCGGAGATGGCGCTCGTCGGCGGCCTTGTATTCACGCTCCTCCTGGGGTTCACCCTCCACCTTGCGCGCCGCGCCCGCTCCGGCCAGTACCTTTCCGAGCTGTCGAACAAGAGGCTGATCGCCGAGAACGAGGAGCGCCGGAGGATCGAGGCGAGGCTTAAGGTCTCCGACGAGCGCCTGCGCCTCGCCCTCGACTCAACCCAGATCGGCATTTTCGAATGGAACGTGCCGAAGGGCCACGTGTACTACAGCCCGGGCCTCTGGGGCCTCCTCGGCTACGAGCACGCCCGGATGCCCTCCACGCTGGAGGTCTGGCAGTCGCTCATCCACCCGGACGACCTGCCCCTGTACCGGAAGCGGACCGAATCGCAGCTCAACGGCATCGCGTCGTTCATCGATCCCGAATACCGGGTGCGCGCGCGCACCGGGGACTGGCGCTGGGTGTACATGCGCTCGAAATCCGTGCTTGCGGGCCCAAACGGGCGCCCGACCCGGATCATTGGCACCGTCCAGGACATCACGACCCGCCGCGAGTCCGAGCAGGCGCTTCGGGAGAGCCAGGCCGAGGCGCGCAAGCTTTCGCTCGTCGCCTCGAAGACGGACAACCTCGTCATCATCGGCTCCGCCGACGGAAAGATCGAGTGGGTCAACAGCGCATTCTGCCGCGTGATGGAGTACACCCTCGACGAGGTCGTCGGCAAGGATCCGGGGATTCTCCTGAGCGGCCCGGACACCGACGCCGTGCAGGCCGACCTGATCCGCGATGAGATCGCAAAGGGGAACGGTGCGAACACCGAGATCATTCACTACTCCAAGTCCGGACGGAAGTACTACCTTCACCTCGAGGTCCAGGTCGTCCGCAACCAGGCGGGCCAGGTGGAGAATTTCATCGCAATCGAGAACGACATCACGTCGCGCGTGGAGACCGAGAACCAGCTGAGGAGGGCCAAGGCCGAGGCGGATTTCGCCTCCCGCGCGAAGAGCGAATTCCTGGCCTCGATGTCGCACGAGATTCGCACGCCCATGAATGGCGTCATCGGCATGACGAGCATCCTCATGGAGACCCCCCTCACGAGCGAGCAGAGGGATTTTGTCAACACGATCCGGACCTCCGGCGAGGCGCTCCTGACGATCATTAACGACATCCTGGACTTCTCGAAGATCGAGTCAGGGAAGATGGAGCTCGAGAAGGCGCCCTTCGAGCTGGCGCTCTGCGTCGAGGAGGCGCTCGACCTGTTCGCCCCCACGGCGGCCGCGAAGCGGCTCGAGATCGGCTACCACGTCGAACAGGACGTCCCGCAGTGGATCGTCGGCGACGTGACGCGCCTGAGGCAGATCATCGTCAACCTGGTCAACAACGCCATCAAGTTCACGCCGGCAGGGAGCATCTCGATACAGGTCCGGAGGATCCCGCTCGACGCCTCCGTCCGCGCGACGCCCGCGGGCCGCATGAGGCTCGAGATCACGGTCCAGGACACGGGCATCGGCATACCGCCGGACAGGATCGACCGGCTGTTCAAGGCCTTCAGCCAGGTGGACTCCTCGACGACGCGCAAGTACGGCGGCACGGGCCTCGGGCTAGCGATCTGCCAGCGCCTGTGCCAGCTGATGAATGGCGACATCCGCGTCGAGAGCACGCCGGGCAAGGGCTCGACCTTCACGATCGCCATCATGACCGACGCCGCGCAGCGCCCCGCCGAGGTGTCGTCGCCCCCGTTCGCAGGAATCGACCTGAAGGGAAGCCTTGCGATGTGCATCGAGGACAATCCGATCACCCGCGCGCGCTTGCGCACGCTCTTTGACTCGCTCGGCGCCACGAGTGTCTTCGCCAACGACTCGGAATCGGCTGTCGAGATGGCCCCCAGCCTGCCCAACCGTCCCGCGATCCTTGTCCTCGACCTGCCCGAATTCGAGAGCCAGCGGGCGCTGGACCTGGCGGCCGAGATAAAGTGCCCGAGGCTGGTCCTGTTCCGCCTGGGGCAGACCGCCCCCGCGGCCCCGAAGGACGGTCTTCCCTACGCGACGCTCTCAAAGCCGATAAAGACCGTGCCCTTCTACCAGGCCCTGGCGCTTCTCGGCCACCGCGCCGGAGACGGCGGCATCGTCGCCCTACCGAGGCCGGAGGACCGCCCGATCGCGGAGGAGATCCCGCTCACCGTGCTCCTCGCGGAGGACAATGCGGTCAACCAGAAGGTCGCCCTGCGGTTCCTTGAGCGCATGGGCTACCAGGCGGACGCCGTCGGCAACGGGCTGGAGGTCGTGAACGCCTTCCAGAACCGAAGGTACGACCTGGTCCTCATGGACCTGCAGATGCCCGAGATGGACGGACTCGAGGCGAGCCGCAGGATACGGAGGACCGTGCCCGCAGACCGGCAGCCGAAGATCATCGCGCTCACGGCCAATGCGATGCAGGGCGACCGGGAGATATGCCTGGACGCCGGAATGGACGACTACATTTCAAAGCCCGTCAAGATGCACGAGATCGTCGCCGCCATCCGGCGCCAATTCCCGAAGACGAAGGTCGTGCCGACGGTCACCAACTGACCAGCTCGCCCAGCTGGAGGATCTCTCCCGAGCGGGATGGGTCGCCGGCAAGGTTCGCCGTTTCGAGGGGGTCGCGCGCGAGGTCGTAATAAAGCCAGGGCGAGCGATCCGCGTTGAGGACGAGCTTGCGGGCGGGGGTCCGCACGCCGGACCAGACCCGGTCGCACTGGTCGGGAAGCTTGACCACACAGGGCATCGAGATGGCAGCGAATCCCCCCTCCACGGAGGTTCGGGCCGCATCGGGCGTCCCCCGGCCATCGGCCCAGGCGAGGGCAAGCCCCGGGAGCTCAATCAGGGAAACAGCCCGCTCGTCCCGGCCGCGGCGGCCGGGAAGGCGCACCAGAAGCGGCACACGCACGCTCTCCTCGTGGGGCCAGCCCTTCCTGAAGAGGCCGTGGGAGCCGTGCATGTCGCCGTGGACCGATGTAGCGACAACGATCGTCTCGAGCGGAAGCCTCCCCACCAGCGACCCCATCGCACGGTCCGTGGCTTCGATGTGCGCGTAGTACCCGCTGAGTTCCCGGCTGCACCGCGCACGCAGGCCCGGATCGGCGGGAACGTTGCCGCGGAGCGCGACCGAGCGGGGTTCGCGCGGGCTCACCGCCCCGGAATGCGCGCCGTAGGGTGGATGGGGCGCCTCAAGGCTGACCACGGCGAACCACGGGCGGGGGAGCGAACCGAGGACCGAGCCGGCGCGCTCGCACACCACGTCGCTCTGGTAGCCCTCGAACCGAACGGGCTCCGGCAGCCGGGTGCCGTGGAGCCATGGATTGTTCAGGAGGAACCCGCTCTCGAATCCCTCCCAGAAGTCGAAGCCTCCGCGGAATTCCGGGGCGACAACGGCCCTTGCATGCTCCTCGCCCACGAGCCCGACCCGGCTGTTCCTGGGAGAAAGGTGCCATTTACCGAAGAACGCCGTCGAATACGAACGATCCCTCATCTCGTGCGCGACGGTGCGCGCACCCGGCGGGAGCGGGTCAAAGTAATCGCGCAGCCCGTTTGCGGGGGATGGGACACCGGTGAGGATGGCCGCCCTCGCGAATGGCCCGAAGGGATGGGGCGTGACGGCCTGGGTGAAGTTCGTGCTTTCCGCGGCAAGCGCATCCATGCACGGCGTCCGCGCGTTCGGGTCACCCGAGTAGCCGCACGCCTGCGCCCGCCACTGGGTGGTCAGGATCCATAGGATGTTGGGGGGCATTTGGGGAACGAAGTTCGGGCGCGAGTGTTGTGAATCCGGCGAAGTAGACTAGTCTGGGGGTCTCCGTGCAATCCAGCGTAGCAGAGAAACCCCAATGGTGGCTATGGCCGACAATCCTGTCCCTTGACGCCCCCGTCGTCGTGGTCCTCTGGCAGCGGTTGATCGCGGCGAGCGCGTCGACCCGCGTCGGCTTTCCGGAGGCCGCCGTGCTGGGATCCTCCGTCTGGCTCGCCTACGCGGCAGACCGCTGGATCGAGGGTTGGCGCCTCGTCCCCGAGAACATCCAGACCCACCGGCACCAGTTCCACCACCGCTGGCGCTGGCCGATCGCGGCGGCATGGGCCGTGGTGTTCTGCGCCGACGTCACGCTCGCGGTGCGCGGGCTCACGCCCAGCGAATTCCGGGCGGGTCTCCTCATCCTCGTCCCGGTCGCCGCCTACCTGCTCTCGCACCAGCTCGTCCACCGCAACAGCCCCTGGCGTGCGCCGAAGGAGCTGTGCGTGGCGGTGCTGCTCGGGGCGGGAGCGGCCGCCTTCACGGCGAGCCGGCCCGGGGTCCGCATCGAGGCAATGGCGGCCCCGCTCGGCCTTTTCGTCCTGCTGTGTTTCACGAACTGCGCCCTGATCTCGGTGTGGGAGGACGAGGTCGACCGGATCCATGGCCAGACCTCACTCGCGCTCCAGTTTGCCAGGGCGCCGGTGCTCTGCCGGGCGCTGCCCTGGGCGATATCGCTGGCCTCGGGCGCGGCCTGGCTCCTGGGGGCGGAGGGGCGGGCCGCAGCCTGCGCGGCCGCCAGCGGGATTCTTCTGGGGCTCGTCGATCTGGCCGAGGCGAGGACCGGCCGCATCGCCGCCCGCGTGCTCGCGGACGTCGCCCTGCTGACCCCGCTCGTCCCCCTGCTCCTAGGAGCGCGCGCATGACCCGCGCCAACCCGGGATATGGCCGCCTGGCGCGCGCGTACCGCGCCATGGAATTCCTTGCGTTCGGGCGGGACCTCGAGAAGGCCCGCTTCATGTTCCTCGAGCGAATCGCCGCGGGCCGCGACATCCTTCTTCTCGGCGAAGGCGACGGTCGGTGCGCCGTTCGGCTGGCGGGTCTTGCGCCGCAGGCCCGCATCGTGTGCGTCGACTCGAGCCCGGCGATGATCGATCGGGCCTCGAGGCGGATCGCGGGCAGCGCGGCCGCGGAACGGATTCAATTCGTGTGCGCGGACGCCCGTTCTTATGCGCCGCCCGCCGGGGGCTTCGACGCCGTGGCGACGCTCTTCTTTCTGGACTGCTTCGGCGCCGGGGAGGTGGCCGGGATCGTCGCGCGCGCCGGCGCCGCGCTCAGGCCGGGGGCGCAGTGGCTCTTCGCCGATTTCGTGGTGCCCGAGTCCGGGATTGCGCGCCTCAGGGCCAGGGCCTGGCTTGGGCTTCTTTACGGCTTCTTCCGGTGGGAGACCGGGATCTCCGTCCGCATGCTCCCCCCGTCCGAGGAAATCATCGCACGGGCGGGCTGGCTCCGAGTCGCGAGCAGGGACCTGCAGTTCGGGCTTCTCCGCAGCAGCGTGTACGCCCGGCCCGCGCCTATTGGAGTTCTATCGGCATCTGCATGACCCGTGCCGACAGGGAGTCGAGGAGAGTCGCCGTATGCTGGCCCGGCCTGTCGTCGTCGGTGTAGATCGTTGACGCCGGGGCGAAGCTCGAGAGAAGAGCGCAGTAGTCGCTGTTCACCATGACGCCGATCAGCTCCCCCATCCGGCTGAAGACCAGGTCGCCCCTCGCCGGGGCGAAGTCGCCTAAAAGCCGTTTGAACAGGCGGTTATCCACGCGCACGTAGCCGCGGTGGTCAGCGTCGAGCTTGATCCCGAGCTCGCCGTATCCGTTTCCGCCCCCGCTGATCAGCAGCGCCTCGGTGAACTTGAACGGGTCGGCGGCAAGCGGGTACACCTTCGCTCCGAGCGCCGCAACCTGGCGCGCGTCAACCGGAATGACGACCACGCGGGGATCGGCGGCCAGGAACTCGATCACGGAGCCCGTCGACTTGTAGTCCGGCGGCCGATCGAATCGGACCGCGATCTTTTCCCAATCCGAGCCGATCTCGCGCAGGGAAAAGGGGGTGTCCTCCACCTCGAGCAGCGCGTAGACCTGCTTCCCGTCGGTGGTGAACACGGTCTTGGTCTCCTTGTCCCGGGTGTTCCTGCCAAACAGGCCCCTTCGGGTTGCGGAGAACGCGGTCTCCACCCGGTTTGCGAGAAAATCGCTGTAGAGCAGGTTCGCGGAGATCGGGCGGTTATCCCGGATCTCTTTCGTGAGCGCGCCCGAGCTCTCGGCCAACTGACCCACCCCTTGCGCCAGCTCTTTCGTGGCCTGCTCCACCTTGACCCTCTCCGTCCTCTCGGCCTGAACCTGGGCCTCGAGTTCGGAGGCCTTCGACGCCAGAGCCTGCTTCTCCTGCTCGCTCAGGGCCACCGAAACAATGAGGCCCTCGATCTGCTTTCGGGCGTCCTGCTGCTGCTTCTCAAGTGAAACAAGAGCCTGCTTCTGGCGCTCCGCCTCGGCCTTCTTGTCCTCCAGCTGGCGCTGGAGCTCGGCGAGCTGGCTGCGCGTGAGCGCGTTTTCCTGAGTCACGGCCTCGTACTTGATGCCCAGGTCCGCCCGGGCCCTCTGGGTGTCGACGAGCTGCGCCGTGAGCTTCTGGCTGTCGGCCTGGAGCTGCCCGAGGCTGCGCTCGCGCGCGGCGAGCGTGGAATCGGAGGACTGGAGTTTCTGCTCGAGCCCCTGGCGGGCCAGCTGTTCGTCAGCGAGCGACTGCCTCATCGCCTCGACCAGGTCCTGATCCCTGGACACGGCGTTCGCCGAGATCGCGTTCACCGGCGGCTGGCGCTCGCGGGCCGGCTCAGCCCGCTCCCATCGCGTGAGCGCGATGAGGTTCAGGAAAAGGAAGTCGACGATGAATAGGAGCAGCGTCTTGTTCATAGGGCGGCGGGCGCGGGCGCCTGCCTCTGACCTTCAAGGATGAGCCGGCGCTTGAATCCGCGCACATGGCGGATCTTCACAAGGGCCACGCAGATGATCCCGAAAAGATTGGATGAATAGGCCGCAAGGAGGTTCGGCTCGATGACGCCGATCACCTGAAGGACGAGCGCCGCGGCGGTGCCCATCATCCCAACGTAAAGGCCGCTGTCGAAGAGGTTCTCCTCATTCTCCATCAGGCGGAGCTTGAGCTGGGTCGAGACTTCCTGGCTCTCGATCTCGCGGATTTTTCGGAGGCAGGCCATGTACATGGCGACCTGAAGGGCGGCGAATACGCCGATCGATACGAGTGTGGAGGCTTCCATAGTGACGGGGTTTGATTTTTGAGGAGGCGCAGATTGGGTCGAGGTGGCCGCGAGCATCGGAATGGACAGACGCACGCGGTATTCCGAGGCGGGAGCGGCCTTGAGGAGGAACGGTTCGGTGGCGACGATCAGGAGGGCCGACATGACGACGGCCAGCACGCCGGCGCGCACATGCTGCTGGGCGCCGCTCTCCGCCACGGTTCCGGCGGGCGCAACGATCCAAAGGTCGAGACCGCGCAGGAGCAGGAACAGCCCGAGAAAGTAGCCCGCGTACTTCACGGAGAGCATGAGCCTGGGGTGCTCGAGGACCAGCGCCGCGGCGGCCCCCATTGCGGGCCCCGGCGAGCGGTTCACCGGCACGGCCCTCTGGAGGAGCAGGTTCACCGCACCCTGGCCGTCGGCGAGCGCCGTGCGCAGATCCTCGGAGCCGGCCTTTCCGTAGCGGATCAGGTACGTGGCCACCTGGTCCGCGGAATTCGAAAGCAGCGCGGCCGTGTAGATGAACGGCAGCTGATCGGGCGCAACCCGGCTCAGGTGGGCGTACTCCCCGACGGTGCGGACGCTGTCGGTCCGCCTCAGGAGCTCCGTAAGCTGGGTCCAGTCGAGCCGCCGTCCGAGCGAAAGGAGGTCCATGTAGAACCCCTCGAGGTCTCCCAGCTCGTTGCGCTGCACGGCCGTTTCGGCGAGGGAGCGAACCTCGCGCTGGAGCGTCGGCGACAGGTGCTCGCCCTGGTAAAGGAGGCCCGTCAGCAGGATGAGGGCGTCCAGGGGCTGGCCGCCCGGCCGGGACGCGGGGACAAACCGGCCGGTCGAGGCGACATCGCGGGTCTTCAGGACCGCCTGCACGCCGAGCGAACCCGAATTCACCAGATAGGCGCGGACCGCTTCCCGGGAGTGTTCGGGAATCAGGAAATTTACGATCGGCGTGCTGGCCGCGCGCGTTGCCCTCTGGCGGAGGTTGAAGATCGGGTCGAGGGATGCATCCCAGCCGCCCCAGGCCGCAAGCGAGGGCTGGCGGGCGGAGAGATCGCCCAGGGAACGTGCAAGCGCAGGGGCCCGCGGATCGTCAATGCTCCGGGCGACATCGAGGAACAAGGCAGCCGGCCCGATCTTTTCGGAGTCCACCAGATCGCGACCGAATGCCGCAACCGACGGGGTGCCCTCCCCGGCCGAGCGCAGGAGAGCCTTGCTGACCGATTTGAGGCTGACGGGCAGGAGCCAGGCAAGCGCAGTGACCAGCACTCCCGCGAAGACAAGGGCTGCGGCGGCTGGAGGGGTCGTGCGGGCCTCTGGAGAGGGACTCATTCGCTGCTCAAAAGTATTGATTTGCGGGCCCTATGGTGGGCGATCACGCTCGGTAAACTCCACCGACCGATGTCCTTGGAAATTGTTCACTACAACAATCCAGTTTTGCGCAGGAAAGGCGAGAAAATCACCGTTTTCGATGACGGCCTGACTTCGCTTGCCGACGCCATGATCGAGACCATGCACGCCGCCCATGGAATCGGGCTTGCCGCGCAGCAGGTGGGCCATGCCCTGCAGCTTTGCGTGATAGACTTGCGCGGCACGGAGGCCGAGTTTGACTGGAAGCTCGACGGTGCGAAGCCCCCGCTCGAACTGTTCATGCCCATGGTCGTCGTGAATCCGAAGGTGTCCGTTGCCCGGAAGGCGCCGACGGAGTCCGTCGAGGAGGGATGCCTTTCGTTCCCCGAGATCCGGGGCCCGGTCACCCGGGCGCAGGCGATTTCGGCAAAATTCCAGGACCCTTCCGGCCTTCCGCACACGCTCGACTGCAATGGCCTTCTCGCGCGGTGCTTCCAGCACGAGGTCGACCACCTCAACGGAATCCTGTTCATCGACCGGATGGACAAGGAGTTCCGCCCGACGATAGACGAGGCGCTGAAAGCGCTGGTCAAGGCAACCAAGGCCGGCCAGGTCGCCCCGAAATGAGCATAGCCACGCGAAAGGGCGACTCGGGCACCACCGGGCTCCTCAACGGGCAGCGAGTTCCGAAGGATCACCCGCAGATCGAGACGGTAGGGGCCTTCGACGAGCTCAATGTCGAGGTCGGCGCCGCGAGGATGCTGGCGAGGGATCCCGAGGTCGCGGAATTCCTCGGCAATGTCCAGCGCCTCCTTGTCGCACTGATGGGCGAGGTCGTCTGCGCGGAGGAGGACGCCGAGAGGCACGCCTCATCGAAATTTGTGAGGCTCGACCAGGCGGACCTCGGGCGATTGGACGAACGCCTCGCCGTCCTTGAGAAAAAGGGCCTGCGCCTCGACGGCTGGGCCACTCCCGGCGCCAATCCCGAGTCGCTCGCGTTCGAGCGTGCCCGGGTGGCAGCGAGGCGGGCGGAACGCCGGCTTGCGGCGCTTCCCGCCCACGGCAGGAACCCGCGCCCCCTCCTCCTTCAGTGGACCAACAGGCTCTCCGACCTCCTGTGGCTTCTGGCCCGGGAGGCGGAGTCCCCAGCCGTCGGCCGGTGATCCCGGCCCCGGGGGGAGGAAATTACAAACGCTACTCGATCGGATCAAATTGAGCCGGCGGCCGCGGCCCGGGGCTGGGAAACAGGCGTACAATCCGCCTTCTCATCGACGGAGGAGCGGGCTTGGCGCCTCTGGGTTGCAGGGCGCCGCCCGGTCGGTGCCGGGCGGAAACCCGCCGCCTGGATCCACCTTGCGGATTCGGCGGGGCTTGAATTTGTCCGGCCTTGGCTTCAGCGTCGGGCAAATGCCCTTTGCGATTCTTGCCCTCGTCCTAGCCGCCGGCTGGCGCATTTTTGCGCTCTACGTTCCGGAGCTCAGCAATTTCTCGCCGATCATGGCCCTGGCCTTCTGCGCGGGGGTCTATTCCAAGAGGCGGTGGATGTGGCTCGTTCCCTTTGTCGCGCTCGTCGTCTCCGACCTGTACATCGACCATTATTACGCAACGGTCTACCATTACGAGTGGAGCCTCGGGGGCGCGGGGCTTCGGATCCTCTGCTTTGCCGCGGGGCTGGGCATCGGCATCCTTGTATCCGGCAGGCGCAACTGGATGAACCTTGCCGGCGGGGCCCTCGCCGGGTCCGTCCTTTTTTACCTCGTGACGAACACCGCCTCGTGGGCGGGCGACATGGGCTACGCCCATGACGCGGCCGGCTGGTGGCAGGCCGTCACGGTCGGCCATCCCGAATACTACCCCACCCTGTTCTTCTTCAGGAACACGCTCGTGAGCGACCTCGTCTTCACCGGGTGCTTCGCTCTGGCGATGGAATACGCCTCGCTCCGCAAGGGGGACCCGAGCCTTCTTTCCCTAAAGCAGGTCCGCCGCTAGCTCGGCCAGCTTGGAGCGCTCGCCCTTCTTCAGGGTCACGTGGGCGGCGATCGCCTGGCCCTTCATCCGGTTGTGGCAGTACACGAGCCCGTTGCTTCTTGAGTCGACATAGGGATTGTCGATCTGGGCCGGGTCGCCGATCAGGATGATTTTTGAGCCCTCGGAAATCCGGGTGATGACCGTCTTGACCTCGTGCGGCGTCAGCTGCTGAGCCTCGTCGAGAATGAAGAACCTGCGGGCGATCGATCTGCCGCGGATGAAACAGAGCGCCTCAATCTCGACCAGACCGCTCTTCAGGAGCCGCTCGTAGGGCTTGACCGGGCCTGCAGCGGCATGGCTCATGTGGTTTCCGCTCGACTGGGAGGGGCCCACGGACGCCATGGCGTCCTCACGTTTCCAGTGCTTCTTCTTGGAGACCTTCTTCGCGGCAAACTGCGGCTCCTTGGGCGGCTTCGAAGGAATCAGGACCTCAAGGGCGTCGTAATAGGGCTGCAGCCAAGGCTTCATCTTCTCATCGAGCGTGCCTGGGAGGAATCCTATCTCCTTCCCAAGCGAGATCACGGGGCGCGAGATCGAGACGCCGTCGTAACGAGAATTCTCGTCGAGAGTTTGGTGCAGGGCGCAGGCGGTCGTGAGCAGCGTCTTGCCCGTGCCCGCCTTGCCAAAGCAGGTGAGCATGTGGACGCTGTCGTCGAGCAGCGCGTCCATCAGAAACTGCTGCTCGAGGTTGCGGGCCCGGATGGGGATTCCCCCGGGGGCCTTCACGTATTCGGGGATCTTCAGCCTGTGCACCATGCCGTCGCCAAAATAACGGGCGGGCATCGTCTTGCCCTCATCGGAGCGAAGCAGGACGTACTCATTGAGGTAGAGGGGCCTCGCGGCCTTCGTCTCCAGCTCAAATTTGCCCTCCGAGCAGAAACGCTGGAGCTCGTAGATCGAAAGGGGGATTTCGCGGTAGCTGTCCTCCTCGTCGGCCGCAGGCACCTTGTCGTTGAGGTAGTCCTGGGACTCGAGGCCGACCGCGCGCGCCTTCAGCTGCACGTTCACGTCCTTGGTGACGAGGATCGTCGGAGGCGGGAACTGCTCCTGAACAAAGAGGGCGGAGGCGATGATTCGGTTGTCCTTCTTCGAAAGGTCGGGGAGCACGGCCCTCAGACGGTCCATCGCCGGCGAACGCCGGTTGGGCTCCATCAGGTACGAGTTGATGATCACCGACAGGGTGCCGCCGTTCGGGAGCTCGACGCCCTCGAGCATGGCCCGCGTGTCGGGGAGCAGCTCCTGAAGGATCCGGTGGACCCGCCGGGCGTTGCGCCCGCGCTCGGTGGACTGTTCGGTCTTTATGGCGTCGAGCTCCTCGAGAACCTCGACGGGAATGACCAGGTTGTTCTCCTGGAAATTGTAAATCGATTGCGGGTCGTGTATCAGGACATTTGTGTCCAACACAAACGTCTTAACCTTGGCTGTGACCCTGATCCGCGAATTGGAGGCTGTTGCCCCGCGCAGGTTTTCCATCGAAGGTTGGTAATATCTTGTGAGTAACTGTGCATCAACCCGGCCATTTGTCCATCAAAGAATGGAGGAACTCTGTTACAAACCCTGCAAGAACTGGCTCTTAGGGACGTTCGCTACGCCTTGGCAATCTCGATCCGCCTCCCGCCCTCTGCCGCTGACTTGTAGATGGCCTCGATGATCACCATGTGATCGCGGCCCATAGAGCCAGGGATTGGCGTTTGACGTCCCGTCATGATGCAGGAGGCAAAATCGTCCATCTGAAGGGCCTGCTGGGGGACCTGCGGTATGGCAAGCGTGCCCCGGGAGGTGGTGTCCACGAGCCCCCGGTAGCCATACGCCGGCTCGAGGCGGATCCAGCCCTTGTCGCCCTCCGCGAGGAAGAATTCGTTGCTCCGGGCATAGCTGGAGGACGCCTGGCACCTAACACCCCCCGGGAATTCCATCGTCCACTCGATCGTTTCCTCCACCTCGTTAAAGAGCTCGGGATTGGTCTTCGGGAGCTCGCGCGCGGTGATCGAAAGCGGCTGGGACATCGCAGCCCGGCACGCGGCCTGGATCACGTAGATTCCCACATCCATTAAGGGTCCGCCCCCGGAAAGCTTCTTCTCGATCCGCCAAGCTCTCTGCCTGAACGTCCAACTGTCCTCACCCGAAAGTTTCGTAAGGGTCCCGAAATCCTTCTCCCGCGCAAGCCGATCGAGCTCGATATGATGCGGGTCGAATTTGAGGCGGTAGCCGATCGACAGCTTCACATTCGCCTTGTCGCAGGCCGCCATCATTGCGTCGCACTCCGCCACCGAGTTGGCCATGGGCTTCTCGCAGATGACATGCTTGCCGGCCTCTGCCGCCTTGATCGTGTGCTCGGCGTGGAGCCCGTTCGGGGTCACGACGTAGATGATGTCGATGTCGGGGTTGCCCGCGATTTCGTGCATCGAGTCGTAGCTCCAGATGTTCGCCTCGGGAAACCCGTAGTCTCGGCTCCACTTGACGCCCTTTTCGTGCGAACCGGTGATGACCCCCGCGAAGCGGCAGAGCTTCGTCTTCCTTAGCGCAGGTCCAAGTTCCCCCCTGGAATAGAGGCCAAGCCCCATGAGGGCGACGCCAAGCTTGCGCTCTCCGCCCCGGGTCGCCTCGGCAATCTCGGCCGCGAGGCTCGCCGCCCCGCCGCCTCCAAGGAATGCCGCGCCCAGGGTCATGTTGCGGACAAACGTGCGGCGCGACTGCACCGGTTCAAGGGAGGAATTCTTCATGGGGGTGTGGGAAAGCGGGGGCCTTGGGCGCCGCAGGGGAACCTGGGACTCGGAGCGGCGCAACCGTGGATAGGCGTCTTCGCGCGGGAAAGACACACCAAAAGCCGGCCGATTTCAAATTTTCGGGCCCTTTCGCCGCAGGCCCGCAATCCCCATCCGGCGCCGCCAGGGCGGGCGCCCCAAACTCACGGTCCGAGGAGCGCCTCGATCTCTGGATCGATCGCCGTGCGAAGCAGGTGCTGGAGTTCGGAGTCCATATAGTGGAGATTGGCCGTGATCTCCAGGTTTCGGATCGGCGGAAGCTCGGCGCCCCGAAATTGCTCCTGGATCCAGCGCTTGTGGTCGAGCTCCATCACAAAGATCACGTCCGCCCATTTGATGTCGCCGAACCTGATGCGGCGTCTCGCATTGCTGCGGATTCCCGCGGACCTGACCTCAAGCCGCGGATGGCCCCGGTAGAGCGCCTCCGCAGTCGGGCTGCGCCACTGGTTCAGCGTGCAGACAAAGAGCACCTTGAGCCGCGCCGGCGCGGGAGTTTCACGGGGTGACTCGGCCATGGGCTGGCGGGGTTAAGGGCGGGGAGGACTCGAAACTGGATGCCCGCGCCGCTACGGGCTCCTGGGGGGGCGGACCCGGTCCTCCTCCAGGCGTTTCCCCAGGCTGACGACGGCGTCCTTCGTGTACCCGATGGCCTCGTAGAAGGCCAGGACCGCGGAGTTCGAAACCCGAACCTGCAGGTTTATCTTCGGGCATCCCTCCTTCCTGAGGAGCCGCTCGGATTCATCCATGAGCCGCCGGCCCAGCCCCCGCCTCTGCTGGTCCGGGCTGACGGCCAGATAATTGATCCAGCCCCGGTGGCCCTCGTATCCCACCATGGCCGAGCCGACAATCCGGCCGCCAAGCGCGGCCACAAGGAAGAGATCACCCCTAACCTTAAGCTTCCGTGCTATGTCCTTCCTCGGGTCATTGTGGGGGCGGACAAGGCCGCAGCGCTCCCAAAGCTCGACCACCGATTCGCTGTCCTCCTGGCGGAAGCATCGGATGGATGCCTCGGGGGCTTTTGCTGCCGGTTTCATTCGCGCTGACTGTAACGGCTCCGCGCCGCCGTGCGCCAGAGCTAAGCGGCGCCAGCCGGGCCCGCCCCGCTGGCGGACGCCTCGATCGCAGCAAGCGTGGCGGCAATGTGGCCCATAACCCTCGTGTTGCCCGGCATCAGGGAGTGGAACGGGCACCAGACGATAACCTCCTCGGCCCCGGCCATCCTGCAGCTCGTGCTCGGGGTCACCATCAGGTCGAACGGAGTCCGGTAGGCGAATGCGGGAAGCCCGCCGAGATTCGCCGCTCCCTCGGCGAGGCCGCGCAGGAATGCGCTGCCCGGACGCATCTCGCGCGTCCCCCTGCCTGGATAGAGATAGGCGTTCATCGTGCCCCCATGCGGACCCGCGATCGAGAAGAAGGCCCTCGTCCTGCGTGCGCCTCCGAGCGCCTGGAGGTAATGGCGCACGACCAGCGCTCCCATGCTGAAACCCACCATCGCCATTGGGGCTCCGGCCGGAACCTCGCCGTCCACAAAGGAGGCCAGCTTCACGGAAAGGTCCTCGATCCCGAGGCGCGCGTCGGCGGGGCTCATCGTCGGGGCGAGGCAGGCGTGACCGCGCTCCTCCAGGGTGCGGCTCATCCTGCGGAAGAGCCGCCCCGTGTCGCCAAAACCGTGGACCATGACCACATTCATCCCGCGCCGGAGCCCGAGGCCGCCGGCATAAGCAGGTCCCACTTGTTGCCGTAAAGGTCCTCAAACACGGCGACGCGCCCATAGGGCTCCCGCCTTGGCTCCTCGTTGAACGCGACCCCGCGCCGAATCATTTCCCGGTGGTCGCGGTCGAAGTCGTCCGTGTGCAAGAAAGAGGAACACGCGTCCGCCCGATTGGCGGCCCACGCACGCGAGCTCCTCCGCGTTCTTGGCCTTCGCGAGGAGGAGTCGAGTCCCCGCGCCACCCGGCGGCTCAAGGAGGACCCATCTCCTGCCCGCTCCCTGCGGCGTGTCCTCCGCGACCGCGAATCGGAGCCTGCCCGTGTAGAAGCCGATCGCCTCGTCGTAATCGCGCACCAATAGGCAGACGGCTCCGATCGATTGCTTCATCGCTCAGGCGGGCAGGCCGCGGGCCATCCGCTCAAGGGCGACCACGGTGCGCCAGTTCCGCGTGGTCGCACGGACCGAAAGGATCCTCTCGAAGAAGCCGTTGTTGATCTTCGTCGTACCATATCCGTTAGGACAATACACATAGACGATGTCCCCCGCCAGGGCCGCGTCCTCGCCCGGACCGAGCGGAAGCTTGGCGCCCCTCCAGGGACGGCGTGCCGGCCGCCCCGATCAGGAAGACCGCGTGGAGGAAATTGGGCGTCGATCGACCGCCTTCCGAGGAATGGGTTCGCGGCAACGGCCGCCGACATCTCCTCGGGCGTCCTCACGGCCACCGGGACCTCGAATCCGCAGGACCCAAGGATCGCCCGCTCGATGGCGGCCGCATGCCGCGACGCACCGGCCTTGGCCGCCCGGAACACGACGTTTCCGCTTTGGAGGTACGTCTCCACGCCTTCGAATCCCAGCCCCTCATAGATTCCCCGGAGGCTGGCCATCCTCACGGGGCGCGCCCCGCCCACGTTGATTCCGCGGATCATGGAGACGAAGGTCGGCATGGGGGAGCCCCTTCACGGGCCCACGGAAAACTTCCGGGCGCGGTCCCTGCTGGCAAGACAACATGATTTGCAGGGTCTTGCAAAATTTCCGGGACGGCGCCAGATCCCCCGGGGCGCGCCCAATCCTATGACACGAATCGTCCGGGCTGAACTTGTAAAACGCGGCGTAATAATGCAGATTAATCCCTCGACCTTGATGAAACAAGCCTCCGCACGAGCAGAAGTGACCGACGCATCCGGCGCGTGTGCTTGCTGCCCCTTCATTTAGATAATGACGACTGCGGACATTTTGACTCCCGCGGTCGATGCGACCGCGGCGAACCGGAGTCTATCCGGAGCTTCGGCCGCCGACCGAGTTTCCTGGGCTTTGGAGCGGTACGGCGCCTCGCTCGTTCTCAGCACGAGTTTCGGCGCCCAGGCGGCCGTCATGCTCCACCTCGCCACTCGGGTCGCCCCGGGCATCCCCGTCGTGTTTGTCGACACGGGCTACCTCTTTCCCGAAACCTACGCCTTCGCAGACCAGCTCACCCGCCGGCTCAGCCTCAACCTGAAGGTGTACCGCGCGGTGGAGTCCCCGGCATGGATCGAGGCCCGCCACGGCAGGCTCTGGGAGAAGGGATCGGAGGGCCTCGCAACCTACAACCAGATCGTCAAGGTCGGCCCCGATGCAAAGGGGCCTTGCGGAGCTTGGCGCGCGGGCCTGGATGGCCGGCCTCAGGCGCGTGCAGTCGAGCAGCCGCGAGCAGCTGCCGGTCGTCAGCCAGCAGGACGGCCGCATGAAGGTCCTGCCCATCGTGGATTGGACCGACCGCGACGTGCACCGCTACCTGACCGAGAACGACCTTCCCTATCACCCGCTGTGGGAGAAGGGCTACGTATCGATCGGGGACGTCCACACGACCCGCCCCCTGACCGGGGAGATGACCCCCGAGGAGACGCGGTTCTTCGGCATCAAGCGCGAATGCGGCCTGCACGACACCGGCGCCAACATCTGAGCCTTTTTGCCACATGAAACACCTGGACGAACTCGAGTCACAGAGCATCTACCTGCTGCGGGAGGCCTACCATGGCTTCCAGAAGCCGGCGATGCTCTGGTCGATGGGCAAGGACTCGAATGTCCTCTTGTGGCTGGCCAAGAAGGCCTTCTGCGGCCACATGCCCTTCCCCGTCGTGCACATCGACACGACCTACGAATTCCCGGAGATGCTCGAATTCCGCGCATGGGCTCAGAAGCACTACGGATTCGAGCTTACGGTCTGGATCAACCAGGAGGCGCGCGCCCGGGGGATCGGCTACGAGACGACCGACCCGGTGACGGTCACCCATGAGCTCAAGACCGTCGCCCTCCAGCAGTGCCTCTCCGCGAACGGATACGACGCCCTGATCACGGGAATTCGGCGCGACGAGGATTCGACACGGGCCAAGGAGCGCTATTTCTCGCCTCGAAATGCCGAGTTCGAGTGGGACTACAAGGACCAGCCGCCCGAATTCTGGAATCACTTCACGACCGAGTCGGGGCCGGGCGAGCACGTCCGGGTTCAGCCGCTGCTCGACTGGACGGAGATCGACATCTGGCGCTATCTGGAACGCGAAAACGTGCCGCTGCCGGGGATGTATTTTTCCCGCAACGGAGAGCGCTACCGCTCCCTGGGCTGCATGCCGATCTCCAAGCCCGTCCGCAGCAACGCGAAGACGATCAACGACATCATCGAAGAGCTGAAGGTCACCAAGGTCTCGGAGCGCGCGGGCCGCGCCCAGGACCACCACGAGCGCAATGCGATGCAGAAGCTGCGCGCCAAGGGCTTCATGTGATTCCCCCGATGAACATCCTTTCAGAAACCACCCTTCCAGCCACCCCGAAGCCCGGACCTGCGCCCGCCGCCCCAAAGCCGGCCTCGCCCGACCACCTCCAATTGGTGGTCGTCGGACACGTCGACCACGGCAAGTCGACCCTGATCGGACGCCTCCTCTTCGACACCCATTCGGTGCCGGACGGGAAGGCCGAGCGAATAGAGGCGGCCTGCAAGGCGGAGGGCATGGAGTTCGAATACGCCTTCCTGATGGATGCGCTCCTCGAGGAGCAGGCGCAGAACATCACGATGGACACGACCCGCGTGCCCTTCCGGACCGAACGCCGCTCGTTCACGATCATCGACGCCCCGGGCCACAAGGAGTTCCTGAAGAACATGATCACCGGCGCCGCAAGCGCCGATGCCGCGGTGCTCCTCGTGGACGCGCTCGAGGGTCTGCGCGAGCAGACCCGCAGGCACTGCTTCCTTCTCTCCCTCCTCGGGCTCCAGCAGATCGTCGTCGCGGTCAACAAGATGGACCTCGTCCAGTACAAGCCGGAGGTGTTCGAGGAAATCCGCACCGAGCTTAGCGCCTTTCTCGCCAAACTTGGAATCGAGCCCGCGCACTTCGTGCCCATCTCGGCCAAGCACGGCGAGGGCCTGCTCAAGAACAGCGAGAAGATGAAGTGGTACCGGGGCCCCACCCTCCTCGAGGCGCTCGAAAGGTTCCGCTCAAGCACGCCCGCATCCGGCGGGCCGCTCCGGCTCACGGTCCAGGACGTCTACCGCTTCGATTCGCGAAGGATCATCGCGGGACATATCGAGTCCGGCTCCGTCTCCGTCGGCGACGAGGTCGAGTTCGTGCCCGGCGGAAAGCGCAGCCGCGTCAAGACGATCGAGACATGGCCGCAGCCGAAGGTTCCCGCGCTGGGGCCGATCGGCTCCGACAGCGAGGTCGCCCTGACGCTCGAGGACGAGCTCTTCGTCGAACGCGGGCAGATCGCCGCCCCGCTCGGGGACAAGCCGCACGAGGCCCGGACCTTCACCGCCAGGGTTTTCTGGATTCACGACACGCCGCTGCGCTCCGGTGAGCTCATCCCGATAAAGCTCGGCACCCAGCAGGCCGAGGCGCGGGTCCTGGGCATCCAGCGCACGCTCGACGCGATCACGCTCGAAACGGGCACGGGCACGAACGGAGAGGTCAAGGTCCACGAGGTGGCCGAGATCCGGCTGCGCGTGCGCAAGCCGATCGCCTTTGAGATCGGCGGCAAGGTGCCGGCGATCAGCCGGTTCGTCCTCATGAGGGGCAGGCGCATCGGCGGCGGCGGCGTGATCGACTCCGTGATCGAGGAGCCGTTGGAAGCCCGGGGCGCAAGCCCCGTGAGCCGGGCCGCCATCCTCGGGCACCGCGGGTGCATCATCTGGATGACGGGATTGTCCGGATCCGGAAAATCCACCCTGTCCCAGGTCCTGGAGCAGCGCCTCCTCGGCTCGGGAGTGTTGTCCACGGTCCTCGACGGCGACGTCCTCAGGACGGGCCTGAGCCGGAACCTCGGATTCACCGCCGACGACCGCAGCGAGAACCTCCGCAGGGCCGCCGAATTGGCGATCCACCTCGCCGATGCGGGCGTCGTGGTCGTCGCCGCCCTCATCTCGCCCTTCAGGTCGGACCGGTCCATGGCGGCCGAGCGGGCCAAGGAACGGGGGGTCCCGTTTGCCGAGATCTACATCAACGCGCCGCTGGCCGAATGCGAGCGCCGCGATCCGAAGCAGCTCTACAAGAGGGCCCGCGCCGGGCAGATCACCCAATTCACCGGGATCGATTCGCCCTACGAGGCGCCTCTCGCCCCGGACCTCGAGATCCGGACCGACCGCGAGAGCATCGCCGATTCGGTCGAGAAGCTGACGCGGCTGGCGCTCAGCCTGGCCCGGCCGACGGACCAGGACGGCGCGGGCGCACACATATGAGCCCTGGGACGGTCTTCCTGGTAGGCGCCGGTCCCGGGGACCCCGAGCTCATCACGCTCAAGGCCCGCCGCGTGCTCGGCGAGGCGGACGTCGTCGTCTACGACCATCTGGTCGACGCTAGGCTCCTCGAACTCGCCCGTCCGGGAAGCGAGCGGATCTATGCGGGCAAGAAGGGCGGACAGGTCTGCCGGGCGCAGACCGAGATCGACGGGACGCTCGTGCGCCTCGCGCTCGAGGGGAAGACGGTTGTCCGGCTGAAGGGGGGCGACCCCTTTGTATTCGGGCGCGGAGGCGAGGAGGCGGCGGCCCTGGCGGCGGCCGGGATTCCCTTTGAGATCGTTCCCGGCGTGACGGCAGCGCTCGCGGCCGCGGCGTACGCGGGGATACCCCTCACCCACCGGCTCCACAGCTCTTCGGTCGTCCTATTGACGGGGCACGAGGACCCCACGAAGCCCGACGCGGCGATCCGCTGGGAGGACTACGCGCGCCTGAAGGCGACGCTGTGCGTGTACATGGGGGTCAAGAACCTCGCCACGATCGCCCGCCGCCTCGAGGCCGGGGGCATGGACGGCAACACTCCCGCAGCCATCGTGCAGTCGGCCACAACCGAGTCGCATCGGAGGATCCTCGGCACCCTTGCGACCATTGCCGAGATGGCGGCGAGAGAGAGGGTCGAGGCGCCCGCCATGCTGATCATCGGCGAGGTCTCGGCGTTTTCCGAGAGCCTGGATTGGTTTGAGTCCGCCCGGCACGGGGCCGCAGCGATATGAGGGTCGCCCTTGTAGATAACGGTTCGCTCGAACCCGCGGCTCACGAGAAATTGAGGGCCGCCGCCGACGCCGTCGGCAGGAAGGCGGGCGTGGAGGTCGAGGCGGTCTCGTGGAGGCACAGTGGACGGATCCCGGCGAGCGCCTTGGGGGGCAAACCCGCCTGGACCCTGGCGAATTGGATCAAGGCCAGGACGCTGGAGGGCGAGAGGGAGTTCCTCCTTGTGCCCTTCTTCATCAGCGCCCAGGGGGCCATCGGTTCATCGCTAGGCAGGGACCTGGAATCGCTCAGGTCGGAAACCCCGGGATTCGAATACGCCCTCACCGGGGGGCTGACGCCCGACAACGTCCTTCCCCGGATCGTCTCCGACCGAATCCGGCAGGCTTCGGCTGCAAAGGGTCTCGTCCGGCCCAACATCATTGTGGTCGACCACGGCGGACCCTCCCGATCCTCGTCGGAAATCCGCAACCGAGTGGCGGACGCGGTGGCAAGGGAGCTCGGCGCAGGCATCGGCGCCCTTTCGGCGGCGTCCATGGAGTCCCCTCAGGGACCCGGTTTCGAGTTCAACCGGCCCCTCCTCGCAGAAGCGCTGGGCTCCCGGGGTTTTGACCGCGGCGACGTGCTGATCGCGCCGCTCTTTCTCCTTCCGGGCCGCCATGCTGGGCCCGGCGGCGACCTCGAAAGGATCGCCCGGGGCGCCGAGGCGCTGGCACCGGGCCTGCGCTGCCATTTCACGGAACTGGTGGGGTCGCACCCCCTCGCGATCGAGGCCCTTGCAGGCGCCCTTGTCAGGGCGCTCCAGGTGGAAATTCTTCCATGAGCACGCCCGCCGAAAACACACCGAAGCCGCTCCACAAGAACGAGCAGCTCAAGGCGGAGAGCAACTACCTGCGCGGCCATATCCTGAGCGACCTCGAGGATGCGTCCTCCGAGACCATCTCGGAGGACAGCGCCCAGCTCACGAAATTCCACGGCGTTTACCCTCAGGACGACCGCGACCTGCGCACCCAGCGCAGGAAGGAAGGAAAGGACAAGGCTTACATCTTCATGGCCCGGATCCGGGTCCCCGGCGGCGTGTGCACACCGCAGCAGTGGCTGGCGATGGATGCGCTCGCGGATTCGCACGGCAACGGAACCCTCAAGATCACGAACCGGCAGTCGTTTCAGCTCCACGGGGTCCTCAAGGGCAGGCTCCGGCCCGCGATCCGGGAGGTGAACCGGATCCTTCTGGACACCCTCGCCGCGTGCGGCGATGTCGTCCGAAACGTGATGTGCAACCCGAACCCGTACCTCTCGCATCTCCATGCAGAGACCCTCGGGATCGCGAGGGCCGTCGCAAAGCACCTGTCGCCCCAAACGGGGGCCTACCACGAGCTGTGGATCGACGACACCCTCGTCGCAGGCGGGCAGCCCAAGGAGGACGAGGAGCCGATCTACGGGAAGACCTACCTGCCGAGGAAGTTCAAGATCGTCTTTGCGATTCCGCCGAGCAACGACGTCGATGTGTACGCCCACGACCTCGGATTCATCGCGATTGCCGACGACGAGGGCAGGCTGTCGGGGTTCAATGTCACGGTGGGCGGAGGCATGGGGATGTCCCACAACCAGGTGGAGACCTACCCTCGGCTCGCCGATGTGCTCGGTTTCTGCCGGCCGGACCAGGTCGTCGACGTCGCCGAGAAGATCGTCACGGTCCAGCGCGACTTTGGCGACCGAACCGACCGGAAGCATGCGCGCTTCAAGTATACGGTCGCGGACCGCGGCCTGGTCTGGATTCGGGAGGAGGTCGACAGGCGGCTCGGATGGGAGCTTGGCTCGCCGCGGCGCTTCGAATTCACGGACACGGGCGACCGATACGGGTGGACGGAGGGACCGAACGGCGACTCCCATTTCACCCTCTTCATCGAGAACGGCCGCGTGAAGGGCGCCACGAAGAAGGCGCTCCGCGAGATCGCGACGGTCCACCGGGGCGATTTCAGGCTCACGCCCAACCAGCACCTGATGATCGCAAGCGTCGCCCCGGCCGACCGGCCGCGGATCGAGGCCCTGCTCAAGGAGCACATCCTTGACACGGCCAACCGCGCGAGCGGACTGAGGCTCAACTCGATGGCATGCGTCGCGCTTCCGACGTGCGGACTCGCTCTCGCGGAAAGCGAGCGTTATCTGCCCGAACTCGTGACGGAGATCGAGGGCGAGGTTGAGGCCGCCGGGCTCAGGGATGACGCCATCGTCATCCGCATGACGGGCTGCCCAAACGGATGCGGACGCCCTTTCCTTGCTGAAATCGGATTCGTGGGGAAGGCCCCGGGAAAATACAACATGTACCTCGGTGCCGCGTTTAACGGCTCGCGCATGAATGTACTCTTTAGATCGGCCGTCCCGACGGCTGAGATCATCCCGCTGGTGCGCGCCCTGCTCAGGCGCTATGCGCAGGAGAGGAACCCGGGCGAACGCTTTGGGGATTTCTCGATTAGGGCGGGCCTCGTGAATCCGACGGGCAAGGCCGCGGATTTCCACGACCATCCGCATCATTTCTCAAAGCGGTTCATCGGGGAGGGATTCTGAGGGGCTCGGCGGGGGCCGGACCCCGAAGGGCATTGGGCGCAGGCGCGGCGCGCCTTGAATGCGGAGGGCCCCACAATAGAAACGGGCCGCCTACCCTTGGCGGCCCGTTCACTATGCTTGCTTACCCTAATTTACCCTTAACGACACGTTCCGGCATTTTCCGTAATCGTGCCTTGATCCGATAGGCGAGACGCGCACGCCAGCCAACAGTTTCACTATTCGACATTAAAATCTATAAACCCGTGTTCATAATATTATTATATTATGATCCAATCGGAGGCCTCAACGGAGGGTCGAATCCGGTGCGGCCGGCTTACGGGGTTTTGGCTCCGTCCAAACCCGGATAAGAAACTCAGCCAGGTTCTTCATACTCAAACGCTTGTGACCCAATCCATGCATCGCGCTGGCGAAGGAAGGAACCACCGAGCTCCTTTCGCCAAAATATCGCCAAAGCTCGGAATCGAGGCGCGCGCAGGCCGAAGGGAGCTCAGCTGATCCCATGACAATTGCCTGAACCTTATCTTGCCAAAACTGTCTCTCCTCTCGGTGCTGCTGAATATAATCATAAAGAAGCTGTTCGCTCCGGTTGAGGCTCATATACGGGGCCAACGTGCGGCCAAGATGGTAAAAAACAACCGCAAAACCTGCATTCAGCACGGCATTGCATTTGTTTGGCATTCGTGGTTACCCTTAACGCTAAGCTAAAGTTACTTACCCCTCCCTAACATGTGGCCTAAACTCAAAGAACAGTTACCCGCGATTATTTTGACGGCCGTCCTGATCTCTGGAGCGGCCTTTTGGATGCATACGCAAACGGTCGCCGAAATGGCCGCAAAGCAGGAGGCGGAACTGACGCCGCTTCGCGAGCAGAACGAGGCCCTGAAGGCGTCGGCTGAGGAAAATCGGCGCAATATTGAGGCGACGAACAAAATGCTGAAGGACGCCATTTCGAAACGCGAGGCGGACATGTTCCGCACCGACGAGGAGATCCAGAAGCTCAATGGCGAACGCATGGACGCGCTTGCCGAGGCGATCGCAAAGAAGGTGCAGCCCTATAACCCGCTGCCGAAGAGCCCGGAGGAGGCCGAGAAGATGCAGAACGAGCAGGTCGACAAGGTGTCCTCGCGGCTCGTGCTCAAGATTCAGCCGATTCTCACGGAGATGGCTAACGACCAGAACCTCACCCGTTCGTCCATCGAGAAGTACAGTCAGAGGATCTCCGACCAGGTCGGCATGGCCCTTACGTCTGAAATGGCCCGCAACCAGAAGCTGAACAACAATCTGATGGAAACACAGGCCGCCGCGGCCGACGCGCTGAAGCTCAACCACGAGTTGACCGCTCTCTACATCAGCACCTTCAAGGACCAGGGCATCGTGACCCGGCTCCTCATGTTGCCCGCCAATGTCGTGAGGGACGCGGCGAACCTGAGCATCATCACCAGCAACGACCGCAAGAAGATCGAGCAGGACCTGGTCCTCAAGGAGGACGAGATTGAGAAGCGCCTCTCGGACATCCAGGCGCAGGCGCCAAAGGGCTGAGCCGGGATTTTAGGCGGATTTGACGCGCGTCGGCAGGAGCGCCGCGTCCTGCATTCCGTGTATGATCTTCTTGTCGGGAGGGCAGAACGTGGCGAGCGCGCCCGAGAGGCGCGCCTTTCCGTCGACCACAAAATAATAGGGGCACAGCCTCAGGCGCCCGTCCACCTCGCGCGCCTCGTGGGGCTCGGCGGCCTCATAGACCTGGTGGCGCACCCTGCGCGGCTTCTTGTAGGCCTGGAGGACGTGGAGGTTCGTCGGAGCCAGGTCGAGCGCGCGTTCGACGCCGAGCTGCCACTCCTCGCGCGAGCAGTCGCTTCCCAGCACCACGCTTCGTGCCCCCCAAGAGGTCTCGTGGAATCCGCTGATCTTGATGATCAGATCCCGCTCCTTCTGCGAGGCGGACACGAGGTCCCGCCAGGAGCCTAGCGCACGTCCGCCGGCCCGGGGACCGTCCAGGACGGCCCCCGGAGGGAGGGGCGCCGGATCCATGACCCAAGTGGGCGGAATCAGCGGCCTGAGGGTCTTCAGCGACCTGCCGCTCAGCGACTCCGACCAGAAGTCCTGAAGCAGATGGTGATGGAAGAGCCCGAATGCCAGCTTCTCCTCCTGAAAGGACCTCATCGGAGGGGCGATCGCGACCTCCCCGGAGGCCCAGGCCTCGAAGATGTACGGAGCCGTCTTGATGCTCGCGAGGTCGAACAGCTCGAAAAACCTGTAGATGATGTCGATCTTTTCGGGATTGCCCTCGATGTCGAAGAAGAGCGATCCCCCGAGGGGGAACAGGGCCTCGGGCTTCATGCAGAACACCCGCTGGCCCGAGATCTGCATCTGGTGCGCCAGCCACTCCATCTCGGGGCGGTAGGTGGCGGCCTCGTCGCTGACGACGAGCGCAATCAGGGGGTTGCGGATATCGGGCCTGAGCGCGGCGAGCGATGCGTGGAAATTCCGGATCATCGCGTCGTCGGCTCCCAGCACGCCGTCGCTTTCCCGGTAGAGGCGGTTCAGGTAGGCCGTGAGGCCGATGCCACCCGGCACCGAGTCGAGCTCGGTCATCACGAAACCCTCGTCGGTGAGCAGCAGGTCGGGGCGCAGCACCGTTGGAAACATTCCGCGGTTCCTGGGGTCGCGCCCATGCGCGACCAGCATCTCGGGCTTGCCGCGCTCGAGGTAGTCGGCGACCCAGGGCGCGAGGAGCGGCTTGTTGCGCAGGAGGTTCTTGCCCGAGGCGGAGCGGAGGTAAAGCGTCTCGAGGGCCTGGTGGAACTCGAGGCAGGCAGAACCGATGGCCTCGAGCTCCTGGGCCTGGGCGCCCAGGATCGGCCAGGCGTAGGGAGAGAGGCGCCAGGTCTTGTCCTCGAAAAGGGACTGGGAGGCAAAAGCTGACTTCAGGGCCTGGAATTCGAGTGTCGGCATCGGTCGCGGCGCTAGTCGTCGATCTGAATGTCCTTGTTCCGGTGCCGGGGACTGCCGGCGCGCAGCCACGCCGTGATGAACGGGTCCAGCTTCCCGTCAAGGACGCCCTGCGTGTCGCTCGTGCTGTAGCCCGTCCGCAGGTCCTTCACCATCTGGTAGGGCTGGAGCACATAGCTTCGGATCTGGCTGCCCCAGCCGATCTCGCCCTTTTCGCCGTAGAAGCGCTCCATCTCGCTCCTCTGCTCATCGAGCTTCTTCTCATAGAGGCGCGACTTCAGGACGCTCATCGCGCTCGCCCTGTTCTTTATCTGGGAGCGCTCGTTCTGGCACACGACGACGATGCCCGTGGGGATGTGGGTGACGCGGACAGCCGAATCGGTGGTGTTGACGCCCTGCCCCCCCTTGCCCGAGGAGCGGTACACGTCGACCCGAATTTCGCTCTCCGGAATCTCAATCTCGATCTCCTCGTTGATCTCGGCGACGACATCGACGGCGCAGAACGAGGTGTGGCGCCTCTTGTTCGAGTCAAACGGGCTGATCCGCACGAGGCGGTGCACCCCGCGCTCGGCCTTCGCGTAGCCGTACGCGTTCTCTCCCTTGAGCACGAGGGTCGCCTTGGTGATCCCGGCCTGGTCGCCGGAGAGCACGTCCTGGACCTCGACCTCGAAGCCGCGCCGCTCGGCCCAGCGGTTGTACATGCGGAAGAGCATGTCGGCCCAGTCGCAGGATTCCGTCCCGCCCGCCCCGGCCTGGATCGACAGGTAGGCGTTATTCCGGTCGAACTGGCCCGTCAGGAACGAGGCGATTTCGAGCTTGTCGAGCTCCTCGCCCATGGCCGCGACGGAATGCTCGAGCTCCTTCTCGTGGCCCTCGCGCTCGGCGGGGTCCGATGCCTCGACGAGCTCGACCATGACGTCGATATCGTCGACCTTCGCCTGGAACGCGATGACGGGAAGAATCGCCCGCTTCAGCGTGTTCAGCTTCGCTATGTGCTTCTGGGCCCGCTCGTTGTTTCCCCAGAACTGCGGGTCGCCCATCTGGGCCTCGGATGCCTCTATTTCGCGCCGCTTTTGGTCGACGTCAAAGAAACCTCCACAGGTGGCCGGCTCGCTTCTTGATATTCTCTACGTGGCTGAGGGTTTCGGGGGAGATCATGTTGGAAGGTGGAATAAAACCCGCCTCGGGCCCGACCGCAAGCGGACAAGGTGGGCAATCCGGGGAGCGGGGCGGCGCCCCTTGCAGGTGCGCGGACTGTGCGGTAGGCTTTCGGACAAGACCATTTTCCATCATGATTGAACAAAGACTCGGTAAGGGCGGCCTGCGCGTCTCGGCGATCGGCCTCGGCTGCATGGGTATGAGCGAATTCTACGGTCCGAAGCTGATGGACGATGCCGAGTCGATCCGGGTCATCCACCGCTACCTCGATGCCGGGGGCAACTTCCTCGACACGGCGGACATGTACGGTCCCTTCAGGAACGAGGAGCTCGTCGGCCGGGCGATAGCGGGACGCAGGGACAAGGTCGTCCTGGCCACAAAGTTTGGCAACGTGCGGGGCCCCAAGGGCGAATTCCTCGGGGTGCGCGGCGATCCGAAGTACGTCCGGGAGGCCTGCGACGCGAGCCTGTCCAGGCTGAAGGTCGACGTGATCGACCTCTACTATCAGCACCGGGTCGACCCAGGCGTCCCCATTGAGGAGACCGTCGGCGCGATGGCCGCCCTGGTGAACGCCGGAAAGGTGCGCTTCCTGGGGCTCTCCGAGGCGGCTCCGGCCACGATCCGCCGCGCCGCCTCCGTGCATCCGATCGCCGCGCTCCAAACGGAGTACTCGCTCTGGAGCCGCGATCCGGAGGATAAGATCCTGGGCACGGTCCGCGAGCTCGGCATAGGATTCGTCGCCTACAGCCCCCTCGGGCGCGGATTCCTGACCGGCCGGATCAAGACCGTGGCGGACCTGCCGGGGGACGACTACCGGCGAAATTCACCGCGATTCCAGGGTGACAATTTCCGGAAAAACCTGGAGCTCGTGAGCCAGGTGGAGGCGCTGGCCAGGGCCAAGGGATGCACGCCGGGCCAGCTGGCGCTTGCATGGGTGATCGCCCAGGGCGGCGACATCGTGCCGATACCGGGCACGAAGCGGGCCAAATACCTTGATGAGAACCTCGGGGCGCTCAGCGTCCATCTGACCCGGGCGGACCTCAGCCAGATCGACGCCGTGCTTCCTCCGGGACTGACGGCCGGCGAGCGCTACCCGGCGCATTCAATGCAGGCCGTCGACCGCTAACACCCCTCCCCGGTTGCGCTGCCCTAGGCTGGCGCGGCCTTCCTCTTCTTTCGCTCCCAATACCAGGCGATCCAGATGCAGACCTCGTAGAGCAGGTAGAGGGGTATGGCCATCGCCACCTGGGTCACGACCTCCGGGGTCGTCAGGACGGCACCCAGGATCAGTGAGAGGACCGCGACGTGCCTCCGGTACTTTTTCAAATGCTCGTGGGTGAGGACGCCGATCTTCACGAGGAAGAGCACGATCAGCGGGAACTGGAAGCCGAGGCCCATCCCGAAGATGAACTTGCAGACGAAATTGATGTACTCCTGCGCCCTCCAGTCCTGGGCGGAAAAACCCAGCAGCTCGGAATACTGGACCGAGGCCCGAAGGGCGACCGGAAGGAGGACGAAGTAGGTCGACAACACGCCGGCGACAAAGAGGAAGGCCGACCAGCCTAGCCAGCTGAAGATCACCTTGCGCTCCCTCAGGTTGAGCGCGGGCAGGACGAACCCCCCCATGAAGAAAATCCAGAACGGCGACGACACGGCCAGGGCCGCGAAAAGCGCGACGTGGAAGGCGACCATGAAGGATTCGGCCGGGCTGAAGTTGTGGAGCCTCACCTCGAGGGGATCCGTGCCCTTGGGATCCGGCTCCAGGGTGAGGGTCGCGACCTGCTCCTTGCCCATCGGCGCCGTGCCGACCCGGAAGACGACGTGGGGCGCCTCCCCGGGCGGCAGGCCCGGGAACTGCTCGCGGGTCACCTCGAACGGCCCCAGTCGGGTGTCGCCTATCAGGAGGGAGACCGTCGGCTTCGGCTTCTCGAACATGTGCATGCGCCTCATCGGCTCCTCGAGCACCTTCACGATCCAGGGGCTGATCAGCAGGCAGACGACGAGGGCCACCACGATCACGACGGCGGAGCGGATCAGCGCCGTCCTCAGGTCGGCCAGGTGGCCCCAGAATGACTTCTTGGGCCCCACGTCCTCGACATCGGCCGGCACGGCTGGGATTTTGTCGGCCACGGTTCGAGGGGGCTAGAGGCGGAGCACGCCCGCCTGTTTCTCCTCCAGGAAGCTCTGATAGGCCCGCGCCACGCCGTCGCGCAGCCCGATCTTCGCCTTCCATCCGAGCGCGGCCAGCCTCGACACGTCCAGGAGCTTCCGTGGCGTGCCGTCGGGCATCGAGGCGTCCCAGGTGATCCTGCCCCGGAATCCCGTCGCGAGCGCGACGATCTCCGTTAGCTCGCGGATCGTCACATCCGTTCCGGTGCCGACGTTGATCCAGTCCGGGGGGTTGTCCTGCTCCAGGAGAAACGCGCAGGCGTCGGCCAGGTCGTCCACATGGAGAAACTCCCTCCTCGGGGTGCCCGAACCCCAGGCGACGACCTCGGGCGTGCCCGCTTCGCGGGCCTCGTCGAAGCGCCGGATGAGCGCGGGCAGCACGTGGGAATTCTTGGGGTGGTAGTTGTCGAAGGGGCCGTAGAGGTTCGTCGGCATCGCCGAGTGGAACATGACCCCGTGCTGCTTCCTGTAATACTGGCAGAGCTTGAGCCCGGCTATCTTTGCGATCGCATAGGCCTCGTTGGTGAGCTCGAGGGGCCCGGTCAGGAGGCTCCCCTCGGTCATGGGCTGAGCGGCGTGCTTCGGATAGATGCACGAGCTGCCAAGGTAGAGGAGGCGCCCCACCCCGGCCCTGTAGGCGCCGTGGATCGAGCTGAGCGCAATCGCGAGGTTGTCGTGAAGGAAATCGGCGGGATAGGTGCTGTTCGCGTGAATTCCCCCCACCTTCGCCGCGGCGATGATCGCAATGTCGGGCCTCTCGGCGGCAAGGAACGCCCCGACGGCCGACTCGCTCGTGAGGTCGAGCTGGGACCTGTCCCTGAGGAGCAGCTCAATCCCGGGCTCCTTGCCGAATCGCCGGACAAGCGCCGAACCCACCATGCCGCGGTGTCCCGCGATGAAGATCTTCGTCACGGACGCGGGAGCTTGGCGATCTGGGACTCGCGCTTGGCGAGGTCAAGGTCGTGGTCCACCATGATCCTGACGAGTTCCTTGAACCGGACTCCCGGCTTCCAGCCAAGCTGGCGGGCGGCCTTCGCCGGGTCCCCGATCAGGAGTTCCACCTCGGCGGGGCGCTCATAGCGGGAGTCGTGCTTCACGTACTTTTCCCAGTCGAGGCCCAGGTGGCCGAACGCCTCCCTGCAGAAGTCCCGGACGCTGTGGGTCTCATTGGTCGCAACGACGTAGTCGTCGGGCTTCTCCTGCTGGAGCATGATCCACATCATCTCGACGTACTCCTTGGCGTATCCCCAGTCGCGCTGCGCGTCGAGGTTGCCAAGGTAGAGCGAATCCTGGAGCCCCATCTTGATGCGGGTCGCCGCCCTCGTGATCTTGCGCGTCACGAACGTCTCGCCGCGCCGGGGCGACTCGTGATTGAAGAGGATCCCGTTGCTCGCGTGAAGGTTGTAGCTCTCGCGGTAATTGACGGTCAGGTAGTAGGCGTAGGCCTTGGCGCACCCGTAGGGCGAGCGCGGCCAGAACGGCGTCTTTTCGGTCTGGGGCACCTGCTGGACCTTGCCGTACATCTCGGAAGAGGACGCCTGGTAATAGCGGACCTTCTTCACGAGACCCGCCTCGCGAATCGCCTCGAGGATCCTCTGGGCTCCGAGGGCGTCGACGTCGCCCGTGTACTCGGGGATGTCGAACGACACCCGCACGTGCGACTGAGCTCCGAGGTTGTAGATCTCGTCGGGCTGGAGCTCATAGAGGAGCTTCACCATCTGGACCGAGTCCGCAAGGTCACCGTAATGCAGGAAGAGCCTAACCCCGTTTACGTGGGGATCGCTGTAGAGGTGGTCGATCCGGCTCGTGTTGAAGGTCGAAGCCCGGCGGATGATGCCGTGGACCTCGTAGCCCTTTTCGAGCAAAAGCTCGGCCAGATAGGAGCCGTCCTGGCCGGTGATTCCTGTGATGAGGGCTTTCTTCATTTTGGGGGAGAATTTAAGGGGATGGCCGACCCTGCGGGCAAGCCCGCATACGGCTGAAGGCCTGGGGGGATCCTCATGAGGCCATCCGGGCGGCGATCCGGGCGAGGTCGGCCACGAGGGTCCTCACGGACTCCCGGGTGCGCGGGTTCGCCAGGCGTCCCTCGGGGTCGAACGCCTTGTCTGCGTGCGGAAGGACGCACTGTCCGGGCACGACGTGGCAACCGAGCTTCAGGAGGAGCTGCTGCGCCAGCCTCAGGGACCCGATTCCGCCAAAGGCCCCGGGGGATGCGGACATGACCGCGGCCACCCGGCCCTCAAACGGGTTCGGTTCGGCCCTGCTGCACCAGTCGAGGGCGTTCTTAAGGAGCGGGCTCGGCATCGAGTTGTACTCGGGTGAAGCGACGAGGAGCGCCGGGTGCGACGCAACGAGGCCGGCAAGCCTCAGAGCTCCGGGCGGCATCCCTTCGGACTCCTCGAGGTCCCCGTTGTAGAGGGGCAGCGCGAGCTCTCCCAAGTCCGCGACCGCGACCTCGCAGCCCGCTGACCGCGCCTCCTCCACAGCGACAGCCAGGAACCTCCGGTTGTACGATTCCCGGCGCGCGCTGCCCGCCATGGCGAGAATGCGAATCGGAGAGCCCATGATGGAAGTCAGGTCGAGCCCAGGGATCTGAGCAAGCGCTCAAGCTCGGCGCGCTTCGCCTGCTGTTCGGCAAGCTGGCGCCGGGCTCCCTCCAACACGGCCGCAGGCGCCTTGCTGACGAAGGCCTGGTTCGCAAGGCGCGCCTCGGTGCCCGCGATGTGCCTGGCCAGCGCCTCGATCTCCTTCCTCATCCGGACGCTTTCGGCCGCGACGTCGACCGAGCTGGCAAGGTCCAGATAGAGCGTGCCGAGCGCCGTCACCGTCGCCGGCGCGCCGTCAACCGACTCCCGGCGGATGATCTCCGCCGCCCCGGCCATTCGGGTGAGCTTGGCGAGGTTCGCGTGGACGATCGACCACGCCTCGTCGCCTGCGATCAGGAAAAACCTCACGTCGCGGCGGCTGGCAAGGTTGTGGTCCGCCTTTAGGGCCCGGGCCCGGGAGACAAAGAGCTTCATCCTCTCGACCGTCGCGGCCTCGGCCCGTTGCGGCATTGCGCCCAGGACGCCGAGCGCGGTCGCGCAGTGCGAGGCATTCTCGAGGACGCCGTCCTGGATCAACCCTCCGCCGGACCCGCTGTAGCCGAGGAGCGACCAGAGCTCCTCCGTAATGAACGGAATGACCGGATGGAGCAAAAGCAGGGTCTGCCTGAGCACCAGATCCTGGATCGCGAGGCAGTTGTCGCGCGTGTCCTCGGACTGGAGCTTCGACTTCGAGACCTCGACATACCAGTCGCAGAAATCGTTCCAGAAAAATCCATAGAGCGCCTGGGTGGCCGCACTGAACTCGAAGGCCGCGAAGCAGCGGTCGACCTCGCGGGTGGTGGCGAGGAGCCGGTCGAGGACGGCGTGGTCGTCGGCGTCGAATTTTGCAGGATTGATCCGCGCCAGGATCGCCCTCGGAGACGAATTGTCGCCGGCGGGCCCGCTCATCTGCCGGAAGCGGCAGGCGTTCCAGAGTTTGTTGCAGAAATTCTTGCCCCCTTCGATCCGCTCCTCCTGAAACCGGATGTCCTGGCCCTGGGGCGCCGTCGAGACGATCCCGAACCTGAGGCCGTCGGCCCCGTAGGCATCGATCAGGTCGATCGGATCGGGCGAATTCCCGAGGGATTTCGACATCTTGCGGCCCTGGGCGTCGCGGATGATGCCCGTGAAATAGACATCCCTAAAGGGGATCCTCCGCTCAATCGGCTCGCCGGGCCGGACGAACTCGAGCCCGGCCATGATCATGCGCGCCACCCAGAAAAAGATGATGTCCGGGCCCGTGACGAGGGTGCTCGTCGGATAAAACTGCTCGAAGCCCTCGGCCTCCATCCGTCCGGGAACGGGCCAGCCCAACGTGGCGAAGGGCCAGAGCCAGGAGGAGGCCCAGGTGTCGAGGACATCGTCCTCCTGGACCCAGTTTTCCGGGTCCGGCGGCCCCTCGAGCGAGACATGGACCTTCGCCGGATCCTTCAGGTCCGCTTCCGTGAGGAGGTCCCGGTCGAGGCCCTTCCGGTACCAGACGGGAATCCGGTGGCCCCACCAGAGCTGCCGGCTTATGCACCAGTCCTGGATGTTCTCGAGCCAGTGGAGGTAGACCTTGGACCAGCGCTCCGGGTGGAATCGGATCTGGCCGTCGCGCACGGCCGACTTGGCCTCCTCGACGCGGGGATACCGCAGCCACCACTGCCAGGTGAGCCTCGGCTCGATCGGCACGTCGGCCCGTTCGGAATAGCCCACGTTGTTCTGGTAGGCCTCCTTGCCAAGGAGCGCGCCCGAGGCCTCAAGCAGCTCCGCGGCCCTTTTCCGCGCGGCAAAGCGCTCCATGCCGGCGAGCTCCGGCCCAGCCAGGGCGTTGAGCGTCGCGTCGGCATTGAGGATGTCCAGGACGGGGAGCCGGTGGCGCAGGCCGATCTCATGGTCTACCTTGTCGTGGGCGGGAGTGATCTTAAGGGCGCCGGAGCCGAATTTCGGGTCCACGGCTGAATCTGAGATGATCGGAATCTCGGCGCGGTTGAGGGGACGCCAGACCCTGCGCCCCACCAGGGATGTGTACCTCGGATCGTCCGGGTGGACGGCGATGGCGACGTCCCCGGGAATGGTCTCCGGCCTCGTGGTCGCCACCTGGATGAACTCGCCCGGGGAGTCGGCAAGCTCGTAGCGCACCTTGAAGAGGGTTCCGTGGGTCGGCTTCATGACCACCTCCTCGTCGGAGAGGGCGGTCAGCGATGCGGGGCACCAGTTCACCATCCGTTTCCCCCGGTAGATGTGGCCCCGCTCAAACAGCGCGGTGAAGACCGTCAGGACCGCCCTCGAATAGGCCGGATCCATCGTGAACTGGGTGCGGTCCCAGTCGCACGAGGCGCCGAGCCTCTGGAGCTGCTCGAGGATCTTGCCCCCCTTTTCCCGGCGCCATTCCCACACCTGCTCGACAAATTTCTCCCGCCCGAAGTCGTGGCGCGTCTTCTTTCGCTTGCGCATCTCGCGCTCGACGACCGTCTGGGTCGCGATGCCGGCGTGGTCCAGTCCCGGCACCCAGAGGGCCGAACGGCCCTCGAGACGCGCACGCCGCACCAGGATATCCTGGAGCGTGTTGTTGAGCACGTGGCCCATCGTGAGGACGCCCGTGACGTTGGGCGGAGGCATGACGATCGAGTAAGGCGCGCGCCCCGCAGACGCCTTGCCCGCGAAGGCGCCCGCTTCCAGCCACGACGCATACCACTTCTTTTCGACTTCGCGCGGCTCATAGCTCTTGGTGATCTCGGACATGGGAGCCTGACAGCAAACCGGCAGGCCCCTGTGCAGGCAAGTCCCGGGTGCGGGCCGCCGGGTCCCCGCACGCAAGGGTTGAATCCTGCCCCGGGCAGCGTTCAATGGACTCCTTACATGGCCCAAACCCCCGACGAACTCGCACGCGCGCTGCCTGCGTTCGCCCCCGACATGGGGGGCCCCGACCGGATAGCGGCGTGCAAGGGGTTCCTGAAGGAGGCCATGGCGGAGCTCAGGGTGCGCCACGATGAGGGCGAATCCGGACTGGAGATCGAGCACGGCCGCTCCGCGATCATCGACGTCCTGATCTCGAGGCTCTTCGAACATGCGATCGAGCTGTTTGCCAGCACCCAGGGTCCCATGCCGGCGGCGGTCTCGATGATGGCCCTCGGCGGGTATGGCCGCAGCGAACTGGCCCCGTGGAGCGACGTCGACGTGATGTTCCTTTACCCGACGAAATCCAAGCCGGCGGTCGTCCAGCCGTTCCAGGCCCATCTCACCCAGGAGGTCCTCTACCCCCTGTGGGACTGCGGCCTGAAAGTCGGCCACTCCACGCGCACCGTTGAGGAGGTGTTCGTCCAGGCCAGGAAGGAGATCCAGACCATGACGGCCCTCCTCGAGGCGCGCTACGTGGCCGGCTCCACGGCCCTTTGCGACTCCTTCCTCCTCGCCTACCGGAACTTCTACACCACGGACGACCCGAAAGGCTACATCCTGGCCCGCCTGGAGGACCAGTCCAACAGGCGCGCCAAATTCGGCGACACGGTCTTCAACCAAGAGCCCGACATAAAGAACGGCGTCGGTGGGCTCAGGGACTACCAGAACACGCTCTGGATGGCCCGCGTGAAGCTCGGAATAACGCATATGGAGGAGCTGGCCGGCGAGGGGCACCTCACCACGGCCGAAGTCCACAACTTCAGCCAAGCCTACGACTTCCTGCTGCGCGTCCGCAACGAGCTGCATTTTCAGAGTGTGCGTCCAACCGACACCTTGAACCTGGACTCCCAGGCGCGTGTGGCCCTGAGCCTGGGGCACACCCAGCCCGCGCTGCTCGACCGCGTCGAGCGCTTCATGCAGGACTATTACCGGGCGGCCCAGACCATCTACCAGACGTCGAAGAACGTTGAGAGCCGGCTCGCCCTTGCCATCGGCAGGAAGTCGACCGGGGCCAAGATACCGATCCGGGAGGCCCTCAAGATAGCCCGCCTTCGCCGGGCCAAGCGAATGGACGGCTTTGTCGTTCGCGGCGAGGAGCTTGCCGCGGAGTCCAAAACCGTGTTCCAGGAGGATCCGGCGCGCCTCATCCGCGTCTTCCGGCATTGCCAGCTGCTCGACTGCACGCTGGATTTCAACCTAACCCAGTTGATCCGCGAGTCGCTCCCCCTGATGGCGGACATCTTCCGATCGGAGGACGCCGCCACCGCATTCCGAGCGATCCTTTCCGAGTCGGGGGGGGTCTTCGCCGTCCTCTCGAAGATGCACGAACTGGGGGTTCTCGGCAGATACATCCCGGAATTCGACGCCCTGACCTGCCTGGTTCAGCACGAATTCTATCATAGGTATACTGCTGATATCCATACACTTAATGCGATAAATGAACTCGATTTGGTCTTCACCGAGGCGGACCCGATCAAGGTAAAGTACCGGGCCGCCGCCCACGAGGTGGAAGATCCGGCCCTGATCTACCTGACGCTCCTTCTTCACGACATCGGCAAGGCCGTGGGCATCAAAAACCACTCGGAATCCGGGGTCCGCCTGGTGGGGCCCACCCTGGAGCGCCTCAGGGTATCGCCCAGGGGCCAGGCACTAGTTTCATTTGTGATAAAGAATCATCTCGCGATGGCACGATTCTGGCAGAAGCGAGACGTAGATGATCCCAAGACGTCCGCGAGCTTTGCAGAATTGGTCGGCGACCAGGAGCGCCTGCGCTTCCTGTATATTCACACGTTCTGCGACGCCCGGGGGACGTCCTCGGACCTATGGAATAGCTATAAGGACACTTTACACACCACGCTATATCGGAACACGCTTGAGCGCTTGAGGCTCGGAGCCGCTGTCGACGCAAGCTTTGAGGAAAAACGAAAAATGACCGAACAGGAACTTATCGCCAAACGTATCCCAGGCATAAGCAACGACGAGATTGCGGCGCATTTCAGCCTGCTTCCCGACCGCTATTTTATCCTCACGGATTCGAGCGAAATCACCCTCCATATCCAGATGGTGAACAAGCTGCTGAAGTCGATTTCGTCGACCGAGTCGGTGGGCTCGCTGAAGCCGGTGATCGACTGGAAGGACGACCTCAACCGCTCCCTCACGGTCGTCAACGTCGTCACCTGGGACCGCGCCGGGCTGTTCTACAAGCTGGCCGGCGCGTTCAGCGTCGCTGGCCTTAACATTCTGGGCGCCAAGGTCATATCTAGGACCGACCACATCGCGATCGACACGTTTTACGTGGTCGAACCGGGACGCGGCGTGGTCCAGAACAGTTCCGCCCATGAGTCCTTCGCAAAGATCATCGAGTCCGCCCTGGTCTCGAATTCGGACCTCTACCCGGACATCGTGGCGCAGGCGAAAAAGATAGCCGCAACCCGGTACCTGTCGACGAGGAGTGGCGAAACCCTTCAGAGCTCCTTTCCGCCCACCGTGGATGTCTACCACGAGATCTCGATGCAGCGGACGATTGTCGAGGTCCAGGCCCGCGACCAGATCGGACTCCTTTACGGCTGGCGAAGGCGATCTCCGATTTTGGATTCGACATCACCTTCGCCAGGATCGGGACCGAGCGCGGCGTCGCGATCGACACCTTTTACATCGAAAGCGCAAACCACGAGCCAATCGAGGACACGGAAAGGCTTCAGAAGCTGCGCGCCGCCCTGAACGAGGTGATCACCCCGGCCGGTGTTCCGGTCGCCGAGACCGCCTGAGCCGCTGATCGTCCCGGGACCGGGCAGCATAATCCCTTGCGCGCGCCCCCGGCGCCTGCACGACTTGTCGCATGACCGAAGAAGCCGAACTGGCGGCGCTAAACGCCATCTCGTCCCTTGCGTCGGGCACGGACGACCCCGCGGTGGCCACCCGGGAGTTTCTGAAGGTCGTCTCGCAGATTTTCGAGGTCCGGAGCGGATTGGTCGCCTTTCAGAATCCGGAATCCGGAAGGCTCGAGATTGAGGCGAACCAGGGCCTGCCGCCGGACGCGGACGCATCGTTCGCCCCGGGCCAGGGCGTTCCCGGCTGGGTCGCCTGGCACGCCAAGCCGCTTCTGGTCCCCGACTCCCACGCGGACGTCCGAAGCCGGCCGATGCTGCGCGACACGCGCTGCGAGATGGCGGCCCCCATCCTGCTCCCCAACGGGCACGTGCTCGGCGTGGTGGCGCTGAACCACACCGAGGCGGGACGCTACGGCGCCGGCGACCTCGCTCTGTTGGTCCGGCTGGCCGACACGGCGGCGCTCGTCCTCAACCGCCTTTGGGAGCTGCGCCATCTGCGCGGGAAGGCGCGACAGCTCGAGGCTTTGATCGCCACCGGCCAGGCCCTCGTGGGAAAGCTGGAGCAGCGTGAGCTCTTTGACACGCTCACCCGGGACGCGCAGGCCATGATGCAGGCGAAGGCCTGCGCGTTCTTTCTCTTCGATTATGGGACGTCGAGCCTGAGGCTCGCGTCCTACCGCGGGGAGCCGGGTGCGCTTTCGCCCGAGGGCGACCTGCCGCTGCGCTCCTGCCTTTGCGCGTCGGCCGTGCGCACGCGCAAGCCCGTCTCCTATCCCAACATCCAGTCGCCGGAGTTCCACGACCTCCTGGACCTCCCGCGCGACCCGGCGCTTCGCTCGGTCATCGCCGTCCCGATGCTTTTTGAGGGCGAGGTGATGGGCGTCCTCACCTGCTTCACCGACCGCAAGCGGGTGTTCGACAACGATGAGAAGCGCCTCTGCAGCGCGCTGACGAGCCTCGGCGCCGTCGCCCTCCAGAACTCGCGCCTCTATTCCCGGGTGTTCATGAGCGAGGAGTCGCTCAGGAAGAACGAGCGCCTGACGATGCTCGGGCTCCTCGCCGCCGAGATCGCCCATGAGATCCGCAACCCGCTCACCGTGATCAAGCTTCTCCACGGCGGGATGGGCCTCGAGTTCGCCGAGGGCGATCCGAGGCGGACCGACGTCCGCGTCATCGGCGAAAAGCTCGACCAGCTCGAATCCATTGTGGGCCGCGTTCTGAACTTTGCAAAGGCGCCCACGAGCCTCCACTCCCGCCACCAGGCGGCCGAGATCGTCGCCGACACGCTCGTGCTGGTCAGGCTCAAGCTCGCGCAGAACAACATCCGCGTGTCCTTTGAGCCGCCGCAGCAGCCGGTCGTTGTCGAGGGCCACAAAGGCCAGCTTCAACAGGTGCTCCTCAACCTCCTGATCAACTCCATGCAGGCGATGCCGGACGGCGGAGAGATCACGATCCGGCTTTCGCAGGAGGCAAGGGAGCAGGGAGGCGCCGCCGTCCTGGAGGTGTCGGACACGGGCCTCGGCATCCCGGACGTCATTCGCGAAAGGATCTTCGATTCCTTCCTGACCGGACGCCCCGACGGCACCGGGCTCGGCCTGGCGATAGCCAAGCGCGTCCTCCTGGGGCACAATGGGGACATCCAGCTCGTGAATTCGAGCCCGGCGGGGACAACCTTCCGCATCACGCTGCCGCTCGCACGGAGCTAGCGCGCGATCACTCCTCCAACTCGACGTTCCAATAGGCGATGTCGAGGAAGTCCTTCCACATCTCGCGGTGCTGGGTGCCCAGAACCATGGAAATGACAGGCCTCCATTTCGGGCGGGAGGGCTTGCGGATGAGGCGCATGCCGGCCTCGTGAGGCAGCCGGTTCGCCTTGCGCGTATTGCACTTGATACAGGAGCAGACGATGTTCTCCCAGGTGGTCTTCCCGCCGTAGTCGCGGGGAATCACATGATCCAGGTTGAGCTGCTCCCGGGGAAAGACGCGCGAGCAATACTGGCAGGAATTCTTGTCCCGCTCGAACACGTTATTGCGGGTCAGCTTGAGTTCCTTACAGGGAAGCTTGTCGAAAAAAGTCAGCAGGATCACGCGCGGCAGCCGGATCGTCCGGGTCGGCGTATGGACCATCTCAAGCTCGACCGCGGTCGGATGATCCGCCGAGAAATCGATCCAGTCCATCATCGAGAACATCCTGAAATCGTCCTCCTGCTGGTGGACGACGTGGGCGTGGCCCCGGGCGAGGAGCCCGAAGGCGCGCCGCGCGCCGATGACATTAACCGCCTGCCATAGGCGGTTTAGGACGAGCACCGGCTGATCTAGGGCTGCCTCCATACGGAGCCTCGAATTAGGGGTCCGCAGCCCCGGCTGTCAAGCGGCGGCCCATCCATTTAGAAATCATTAAAATTATGGTACATATTATGCAGTACCTGGTTACAATAAGCCCCGCCACGTCTTCCTTGCCCGTAACCCGCCACTTCACATCGTCCCACGGTCCTCGGGTGCCTACGCTTTTCCAGCTTCGGCCGGGGAAATCTGCCGAATGTCCCTAAAATCGATCCTGTTTGGCCGTGAGAAGTCCCTCACGGACCGCAACCTATTTCACAGCATCTCGCTGATCGCCGTGTTCGCCTGGGTGGGGCTTGGCGCCGACGGCCTCTCGTCCTCGTGCTACGGCCCGGAGGAGACGTTCAAGGCGCTCGGCGGGTTCACCCACCTGAGCCTGTTTGTCGCGTTGGCCTCGGTGGTGACGATCGTGGCGATCTGCGCGAGCTATTCGCAGATCATCTCGCTCTTCCCGACCGGCGGCGGCGGCTACCTGGTCGCGAGCAAGCTCCTCTCCCCTGCGGCCGGCGTCGTCTCGGGCTGCGCGCTCCTGATCGACTATGTCCTGACGGTCACGATATCGGTCGCCAGCGGATCGGACGCCCTTTTCAGCCTTTTTCCCGACTCGGCCCAGCACGTGAAACTCGCCTTCGCCATCGCGGGCGTGATCGGGCTGACGATGATAAACCTGCGGGGCGTCAAGGAGTCGGTCGTGATCTGGGTGCCCATCTTCGGCGTATTCGTGGTTACGCACATCTTTGTGATCGTCTACGCGATGATCGCGCATTCCTCGGGCCTCGCCCATATCGCGACGGCCACGTCGCAGGAGGTCCATGCGGTGAGCGCGTCGGTCGGCTGGTTCGGCCTCATGGCCCTCCTGTTGAAGGCCTACAGCATGGGTGCCGGTACCTACACCGGGATCGAGGCCGTCAGCAACGGCCTCCCCATCCTGCGCGAGCCGCGGGTGCGCACGGGCCGGCGCACCATGGTCTACATGGGGGTCTCCCTGGCTCTCACGGTCGCCGGCCTCCTCGTCGCCTACCAGCTCTATGACGTTCAGATCAACCCGGACAAGACGCTCAATGCCGTCCTCTTCGATCAGATGACGCTCGGCTGGAATCACCTTTTAGGGGGCTCGTTCGTCTGGGTGACGTTGGCTTCCGAGGCGGCGCTCCTCATCATCGCGGCGCAGACCGGCTTCCTTGACGGTCCGCGCGTGCTGGCGAACATGGGCCTCGACCGCTGGTTCCCCGCGCAGTTCGCCAACCTGAGCGAGCGCCTCGTGACGCGCAACGGCGTCCTCCTGATGGGCCTTGCGGCCTTTCTGATGATGATCGTGACGAAGGGCTCGGTGGATCTGCTGGTCATCTTCTACTCGATCAACGTGTTCATCACGTTCTCCCTGTCCCAGGCCGGGATGGTGCGCCACTGGTGGCAGGAGCGGGCCAACGACAACCAGTGGGTGCGCAAGCTCGCGATCAACGGCTTCGGGCTCGTCCTCACGGCCTCGATCCTGATCTCGCTGACCATCGTCAAGTTCAACGAGGGCGGCTGGGCCACGCTCCTCGTGACGGGGGTCCTCGTGATCGCCGCTTTCGGAATCAAGCGCCACTACAACGGCGTTAGGATGCAGCTCAGGCGCCTCGACTCCATCGTCGAGGCCGCCGAGGCCGAGGCGCGGACGGTCCCGAACCCTCCGCCCGTCGCCGACCCGAAGGCGCGGACCGCCGTGATCCTCGTGAATGGGTTCAACGGGCTCGGCCTGCACACCATCCTGAACGTGCCCCGCATGTTCGGTAACACATTCCGCAATTTCATTTTCGTCCAGGTGGGCTCGGTCGACGCCGGCAACTTCAAGGGTGCGGCCGAGATCGACGACCTGCGCACCCACACCGAGCAGGAGGCCGAGCGCTACGTGCACTTCGCCCAGGCCCGCGGATACGGATCAAAGTCCTTCACCTCGATTGGCTACGACGTGACGAGCGAGGTGATGAAGCTCGCCCGGGAAGCGTCGACGGAATTCCCGAACCAGGTCTTTTTTGCCGGCCAACTGCTTTTCACCTACGAGACGAACCTTACCCGCTGGCTGCACAACCACACCGTCTTCACGCTCCAGCGGCGGTTCTTCCTTTCGAGCATGCCCTTCGTCGTGCTGCCGATTCGGGTGGACGGCTGATCGGCCCGGGAAAGTTGGGGGGGGGCGCGGCGGGGGGCTTATCCCAGGAGGACCTGCCATTGGTTTTCGCGGGCCGCGCGGGCGGCCTTGAGCGCCCCGATTGCGACGTACCGCTGGAAATCCTGGCCCGCGAGCCGGACCTTGGGCGACTCGTATCCGTCGTCGGAAAGCCTCTTCTGAAGCACGGCGTCGATTCCGCGGATCTGCGAGCCGCCTCCGGTGACGATGATGTTCTGAAGCAGCGTCACGACGGAGTCGGAGGAGGCGGATTCAATCAACGCCGTCAGCGCGGGATAGATCCGGTCGATCAGCGCGTTGCATGCGTTCCCGATCGCGTCGCCGAGCTCGAGCGTCCTGCTCTTGCCCCCGATCACGACCTTCACCTCCAGCGGCTTTCTGCTCGGCCCGACATAGGCGTGGGCCTCCTTGATCTCGCGCACGGTGGTGAGCGAAAGTCCGTTGTTGGGATACGTGCGGTCGAGGCCCTCGTAGATGAGCGCGTCGATCGCGTCGCCCGCAAACGGAATGCTAATCTGATCGTCGCGTGTCGGGAAATACCCCTGCACGAGGCAGAGGTCGCTCGTTCCCCCGCCAATGTCGATGAAGAGGGAATTCACCACCGGATCCACATAGCCCGGCTGCTTGACCCGCGAATCGTCGCGGTAGCCGAGGGCCGCAAGGAACGGCTCCGGCACCAGCAGAATATGAGAGAAGATGCCCGCCGCCGCGCGCCGGATGGACTCGCGAGCCTGCTCGCCGGCGTTTGCCGGGACGCCCACCACGGCGCGAATCTCGGCGCGGCCCGTGGGATCGGCCAGGTGGCGGATGTGGAGCATGAAATCGCGGGCCGCGTCGGGGCGCGCGATGACGCCTTCGGCGAGCGGCGTGGCCATCTCGACGTGCAGCATCTGGCGAAGCGCTTCCTCGCCAAAGAGGATCTTGGCGTTGCCGGTGATGATGCCGTCGACAATGCCGTCCTTAACGTAGCCGACGACCGAGGGGACCACCTTGCTGACCGTGATGTCGCCAGAGCCGAGCGGCCCGGCAAGGACGCAGGACTTGTTGGTGCCGAGGTCGAGCCCGATGAGGAGGCAGGCCGGCCTGGGAGGGGAGGTTCGGTTCTGGGGGGCGGGGATGGGGGTCTGCGGGGCAGGCGAAGACGGCTTCTCGAGGGCGGCTGTTGTCATAGTCGGGAGGAGGGTTGGGTTGCGATTTGGCGAAGGGGTGAATGGGAGCGGTCCTCTGCAATCATCTCGTCGATGAAGTCGGCGATCCCCCGGCCCTCGGCTGGCGCCCCGGTCCTGCGAGCGCGCCCGGCAGCAGCCGGCGACGGCGGGGCCTCCGGGGCCGTGCGCAGCCGCTCCATCAGCATCGGCACAAGCACCTCGGCGAACGCTATGGCTCCGGCCACGCGCTCACGCTCGTCGGCGACGAGCGAACTCAGGAGAGAATCGGCATCCGACTGCGACGGGGCGGTTTCCCTTGCGCGCGCCTCGGCCTCCTTGAACTCGGTCCGCTCAATCCTGTCCGCCTCGGCTTTCCGGCCCTCGAGCCTCAGGAAGCAGATGCGCCGATAGACGCTGCCGACCTCGATCCAAGGCCGCTCAAATCGGAGGAGTTCTTCGTCCAGTGCGCTCAACGGTGGGGCACTGGACAGCCACCGGAGCAAACGGTTCTCGGGTATCTTTCAGCGCGGCGACTTGAGGGCCACGTACATTGCCTCGACCTTCGAGCGCGCCCAGGGATTCTTCCGCAGGAAGGTCAGGCTCGACTTGATGCTCGGGTCGAAGAGGAAGCAGCGGATGGCCACCCGGCGGCCCATCTCCTGCCAGCCATGATGCTCCACGAGTTCGGTCAGCAGCCTTTCGAGGGTCACGCCGTGGAGGGGATCGTTGGAGGGAGGCTGCGCCACGGGCGCAGGCTGCACGACGGGCCGGGAAATCACAAGACAGGCGAGGGCAAACGCCGGCCGCCGATGCGCGCCCCCCTGGGCATGGCGATCCCGCCCGGTCCCATTTGGGTTTCCAACGGCCCCGGTGTGACGTACCGTCTCCCAATGTCCGCTCCGTCCACGCCGCCAAAGCAGAAGCCGCCAGGAATGCTCCGCGCCATCGCGGCGATTAAGATCGCCAAGGGCCTGGCGCTCACGGGGGTTGCGCTGGGACTCTTCAGCATCGTGCACCGCGACCTCGACGAGCTCGCTCAGCATTTCATCGACTTCATGCGGATCTCCCCGGAGAACCACTACGCCAAGCTGCTTCTCGAGAAGGCCGGCGTCATCGAGCCGAATTCGATCATGCGTGCCGGGATTGCGACGGCCTTCTACGCGTCCATTCTCCTCTCGGAGGGGGTAGGACTCTGGATCGGGGCCGCCTGGGCGGAATACGTGGTCGTCGTGACAACAGGCTTCTTTGTGCCCGAGGAGATCCTCAGCTTTGTCCACCACCCCAGCCTGACCAAGGCGATCATGATCGCGCTGAACGCGGCGATCCTGGCCTACGTGGTCTCCCTCGTCTGGCGGAGGCGCCGAAATCCGCAGGGGTGAACGGGCCTATCGGCCGGAAGAAGCCCCCTGGGCGGGCCCCGGGGACCGCGTTCCGAACCTGTAGAGGCATCCGCCGATCGTAAGCAGACCGGTTAAGCCTATGATCACGAGCGGGCTGACCAGAATCCTCTCCGAGTGAACCGTACGGGTGAGCGCCAGTATGGGAATCACCAGGTACCACGTGCCGACCGCGATGCCCAGGAACAGGAGCCAGCGCGGGGCTCCGGGGCGCCAGATTCCCAGCGACCAGCCTACCAAGTAGGGAACGACCAATAGGCCCCATCCCATCGAACGGCCGGACGTTCCTCCAATGCCGCCGATGGCGGTCATTCCCCAGAGGGCGCCCACCCCGAAAAGAACCATGGCAAAGACCCAGACGCTGTGGGACAGGAAGCGGCGCTCGACCCCGCCCAGACGGGCCCCCAGGGCAACGACACCGCTTCCGACCAGCGTGATGAGGGATCCCTCCATCGGGTCGACGGCCCCGACCAACATCGCGACGCCTCCGGCGGCGATCATCGAACGCGACCATTGTTCGCGGGTGTCCATGGGATCGGTCGGTACCCGACCAGCCTGACCCCGCGGGCTCCGCCGTGCGAATCCCCTCTTGAGGCAAACAGCATCTATAAGGGGATTTGAGCGGCAGGATTAAGGGGGGTGCCGGCCCCGGCTAATGCTCAGCCAGCCCAAGCCGGGCCAGAATCCGACCGGCCAAGGGGTTGTCAGGCGCCAGACGCACGGCCTCCCTAAGGTGGGCGACCGCCTCTGCGGTACGGCCTGGGGTCCGGAGCAGCGCGACGCCGAGATTCAAGTGCACGGTTGCGTCATCCGGGCGCAGGCGGAGCGCCTCCTCGTACTGCGCTATCGCCTCCGGGATACGTCCGACCGATTTGAGGGCAATCCCAAGATTGCACCGGGCTGCGACATAGCCGGGCCTCAGGCGGATGGCCTCCTCATATTGGGCGATCGCCTCCTCCATCCGGCCGAGCGAATACAGGGCGTTCCCAAGGTTATAGCGGGCCTCGACATAGTCCGGCTTTAGGCGCAGCGCCTCCCGGTACCGGACCACCGCCTCTTCGAGGCGGCCTGGGATCCTTTGCAGCGTGCTGCCCAGATTGTACCTCGCCTCGATATGGTCCGGCTTCAAGCGCAGGGCCGTTTCAAATTGGGCGATCGCCTCGTCCAGCCTCCCTGGCACTTTCTCAAGCTCACAACCCAGATTGTTGTGGGCTTCGACGAAGTCGGGCTTGAGTCGCACCGCCTCCTCGAATTGGGAGATCGCGTCGGACGTCCGGCCCAGGGAGTCGAATGCGTTCCCAAGGCTGTAATGCGCCTCGGGGTAGTCGGGCTTCAGGTGCAGCGCCTCCTCAAACTGGGCCGCGGCCTCGGCTGTCCTGCCAAGCGCGCTCAGGGCGCTCCCGAGATTGTAATGCGCCTTCACGTCGTCCGGCCTCAGCCTCAGCGCCGCCTCGTACTGGCCGACCGCCTCGGGAATTCGGCCGAGGGCCACAAGGGCGTTCCCAAGATTTTCGTGCGCATCAAGATTATCCGGCCTCAGGCTCAGCGCCGCCTCATAATGGCCCACGGCCTCGGCCTGCCGGGCGGGATCCCTGCTCAAGGCGAGGCCAAGATTGTAATGCGCATCCGCATAGTCGGGTGCGAGGCGGACGGCCTCCCTGAAATGGGAGATGGCCTCGTCCAGCCGTCCGGGCTCCCTCGCAAGGACGATACCAAGGTCGTTCTGCGCCCGTTCATTGCCTGGGGCTTCGGCCACGGTGGCGCTCCAAATGCGCTCCTCGCTCGCATAGGACTCATTCCGCACCCAGGTCGTCCAGGCCAAGGCCGCGGAAAGGGCGAGACAAAGCGGCAAGGTCGCCCTGCGTGCGAGGCATTGGATCCCAAGAACCGCCAGCACAACCACAGGAATCAGGGGCAGGTACATCCGGTGCTCCGCCATCGTTTCGGTGACAACCGGCACAATGCTGGAACTAGGCGCGAGCACGGCAAAGAAGCTGGCGCCCAGGAATCCAATGCCGGGACTCCTGACCAGCGCCCATCCTGTCGCCGCCACCAGCGCGACGACGAACAGCGCGTAGGGAAGTATCCCTAGGGAGGGCTCCGCTACGGCGCCGCCATAGTCAAAGACCAACGGATAGGGCCAGAAGCAGAGGCGAAGATAGTGAACGACCGCCGGGAACTGGGTCAGGGCATAACTCCACCAGGGGACGCCGCTTGCCAAAGCCGACCGTGCCCCCGCGACCGTGCGTCGAGAGGACGAGGAAAGGCACGACTGCCCAGGTTGCGGCCAGGCCCGCATAGACGCCCCTGCGCCGGCGCCATGCCTCCCTGAAGCTCCCAGCGAGAAATGCCCGGTCGAAAAGGAGCGCGACAAGCGGCGCGGACACCATGACCTCCTTCGTCCCCATCCCCAGACAGCAGGCCGTTATCGAGAGCGCATACCATGCCCGTCTCCTTTGCCCGCCCGCCTCGTGGCCGCGAGTCAGGCAATACAGGGTGAGCAGGTAGAACAACCCCATGAGAGACTCCGCCCGCTGGATCACGTAGGTGACGGACTCGGTGAGCAACGGATGCACCGTCCAGAGCAGAGCGGCGCAGAACGCGACCGTCACTCCCGATCCCCCGAAACGGGGCGCGAGCACCCTTCGCGCCACTCCGAACAAGGCCAATCCGGCCATCACATGGATCGCGAGGTTCACGGCATGATAGCCTGCGACCGATGCACCGCCGATCGCGTAGTTGATCGCCAGGGTGAAATTCAGGACAGGCCGGCCGCTCACGGTGGAGCCGGGCGGAGGGAAGAGGGCCGATCCCAGATGGCGGATGCTCGGGTTATCGACGATCGACGCAACGTCGTCGTAAATCAGCGGGCCCGAGAAGGTCCGGCCGTAGGCGGCGATCGCCGCGCCGGCGAGAACGGTCCCGCATGCAAATACCCTCCAATCCGCGCGCCTGGCCGCGCGCGGAGACCCCTCGAGTTCGCCTGCCGTTGCGGCGTCCGTTGCCACCCAGCGCGAAAATCTGGATGTTTTCCCCATGACTCAAGACAATCCGGAGGCGCCGCGCGGGGTCATGTATTCACGAAACTATGACACCATTCCGTCCGATATCTCCCCTTTTGCGTCTATCAAAGAATGGACACCGGGGACCGGCGCGCCCAAATAGACCCGCATCCCTTCCCATGTCGAAAAAGCGCTGCCACACCTTGGCGTCCAACGGCGCGAGCTTAACCGGGGTCGGCGCGGCGGAGCTTCCGGCCGCCTTCGGCCCATGAGCTCATCCGAACCGACGCCCGGACCGCCCCCCGGATGCGGACCCATTCGCCGCGGCGAGCCGAGATTCCCAAAGGATGCATTTGCCGGCACTGCGGCCTACTATGCCCGGTACCGGGTGCCCTATCCCAATGTCCTCTTGGCAGACCTGCTCGATCGCGCCCGCGTCACTGGAAAGGGTCGCCTGCTTGACCTGGCATGCGGACCGGGGCGCATCGCCCTGGCGCTCGCATCCTCGTTTCGGGAGATTTGGGCGGTCGATCTTGAAGCCGAGATGATCGAGGAGGGACGCCGGGAAGTGGCAAGGAGGGGACTGGCAAATCTCAGATGGGAGGTCGCCATGGCGGAAGCGATTGAGGCACCCGCCGCCTCGTTCGAGTTGGTCGCGATCGGCGAGGCGTTTCACCGGCTCGACCAGCCGCGGGTGGCGGCGCAGGCCCTGCATTGGCTAAGGCCCGGAGGCGCCCTGGCCACGCTTGGCTGCCATGGGATCCTAAGCGGAACGGAACCCTGGCAAAAGCTTGTCGTCCAAACGGTCCACAAATGGACGGGGCGTCCCGCCGGAGCCGCGGGCCCTTCGGAACAAGGGTCCCCCGATAGCGGTCCGGAACACGCCGAACGGGCGATGAGGGAGGCCGGGTTTGTCGCCGTGGGCAGCCATCCCTTTGTGCAGCCGCAGGCATGGACGACCGAGGCGATCCTCGGCTACCTTTATTCGACCTCCGTATGCTCAAGGAGGGTCCTCGGGAAGACGCGCGGATCCCTTTGAGGCGGAACTGAGGGCCGCGCTTCTCGCGCACGACCCGCGCGGGGTCTTCCGCGAGGACATGCGTTGGGGTTACACGTTTGGAAGGAAAGCAGAATAAGATGGCGGCCGGATTCATTTTCCCGAATCTGACCTGTCGTTAAGGCCCCAATATCCGAGAGAGTTCTACGTATTTCCGTGTAATTTCGGCAGGCAAAACCGCTTTTCCACAACGGCCCAATCGCCCACGATGACCCCAATGCGCCGGGCCCTCCTGCTTCTCATGCTGCTGCCGTTTTTCGCAGCGCCGTGCATTGCGCACAGACCTGGTGCTTAACCGGCTGTTTCCCATGGTCGTGCTGAAGGACGGCCGCGTGCTGAAAAATGTCACGTTCGTCGCCTCGGGATCCTCGACCGCCATGGCAAAATGGGACGGGGGACGGGGCACCATACCCCTCGACCTATTGCCCGACGACCTCGGGGCAGCCCCCCCTGCCGCCGCCCCCCCCGGCGAAAGGCATGAAACCACCGTAGCCGTCTCCTTTTTTGACAAGAGCAAGGCGCCCGGGGCCCAGGCGTTGGCGGATCGGAGCCTTTCGGCGGAGGGCGGGCAGGCATTGATCGCCCTTGGGGCGATCCAGTTTCAGGGCGAGATAGGTCCCATCGGGGAAGGGACGCCCATGATGATGGTGGCGGCCCCGCCCAACTTTCGCCGAACTGAGATATTGCTCCCGCAGGGCCGCTTCATCGAGGGCTTTGGCCCGAAAGGGCCCTGGTCGGCCGCCCAAAAAACCGGCGGCGCGGCGGCCATGTTGAAACCGGCTGCCCGCCCCCCGGCGAAGAGAAGCGATCTCGAGGAGTCCTTCATTGAGCCCCTCTGGAGATGGCGGGAGTTGAATGCGACGCTGGCGGTGATCGGCGAGGAGCTTGTGACGATGCAGAACAGCACGACTTCCGTCCGCACGTATGTTGTTTCGGTGACCCTGCCCGACGGCTCCCGATGGGACTATCTTATCCCGGCCGACGACCCGAAGATGCCGTATCTCGTCAAACGCAGCTACCGGGGGGAGAAGATTGTCGCGACCGAGAGGCGAAGCAGGTTTCGCCGCATAGGCGACCTGATGCTGCCCATGCAGTACGAGTATGACGAAGGCAATGGACGAACGGTCGAATTTCGAATCTTCCGCGTTGTCGTCAACCCCCCGTTGGAACCGGAGACATTCTTGGGGCCTCCGTCGGCCGAACAGAAGGGGGCGCACCTCTAATAATGACCTCCGCCGGCAAATTTGTGGCAGCCGTTGCGGCACTGATGGCCTTGGGTGCCGTTGGCCTGGGGTACTGGTTCTTGAGTGCTTCCCGCCCCGCCCAGACGGTCCCCCAGCCGCCGGCGGGCGCCAGCCCAACCAAGAGCCAAGCCAGCGCGCCCGTGGGTGCGCCGGCCAACGTGGTCGATTTCGGTCCGATCATGGCCCAGCTTGACGCCATCCAAGGAAGCGCCCGGAGCGCCCTGCAGGCCGAGCACTGGGACGAGGCGGCCTCGCTGGCCCAGCAGGGCTTGAAGCTCGTCGAGTCGCGGGGCGGCGTTCACGAACCGTTTCGCATCGTGTTCCTCGCGTTCCAGGTCGAGGCGGCTGCGGGAGCCAAGCGCTTCCCGGAAGCGGCCGCCTATATTCAGGCGCTTCTTGACCAGATGAAGGAAAGCCCGGCGCAGTGGCAGGACTACATGGTCACCGTGCATCGCGGACGGGCGGCCATCGCGGAAGGGCAGGCACGGTACCTGGATGCGGCTGACGAATGGGGTCAGGCGCTTTCGTCTTCCCGTCATAATCCAAAGCTGGCCCGCAAGGATATCGAGGTGTATTACCTGGCCTCGCAAGCCAATGCCCTGACCCGAGGCCAAAAGCCCTCCGATGCCAAGGCGGTGATCGAAGCCGAACTCGCCCTTCCGGAGCACAATCAAAACGATTCGGACCGAATAGAATTCCGCCTTTACCTGGCCAGGCGGATCCGCGACGACAATCTGCCCATTGCGGAATGGCTGGCCAAGGATGCCCTGGCCATTGGCCGGAAACTTCCCGACTCCCGCCTCAACATCGATACTGTCGAGGCCGAAGCGGCCCTGGCGGATATTGATTTTCGTGCCAGCGGCAGGACCGAGCCGGAGAGCCAATCGGAGTCCAATCCCGAAGCCGCCAAGGCAATGGACCAGTTGAAAAAGCAGGCGGAGGAGCTCACCAACGCTGAGAAGCCGAAAGCTGCGTTGGAATTGATGGCAAAGCGCCTGAGTATCGCCGAGCAGGCCGACGGCAAGGATAGCGTCGTTTACGCCCTCTCGCTCGACGAATTTGCGACTACCGCAAGTGCTGCGGGTCTCGTCGACCTTGGGGAGAAGGCCTACCGCCAGTCGATTTCGATCATCGAGGCGAAGGAAGGGCGCGAGGCCTACGACCTCACAAACCCCCTCAATAATCTCGCGAACCTGCTGTACTTTGGCTCCACGGATCGCTCGTCGGAGGAGGAGATGCTCTGGCAGCGCTCCCTCGCCATCTGTGAGAAATACGAGGGCCCGCTGCACTACGACTCCCTGGTCATCCGGGCCAACATGGGTTACGCACAGAAGCACCTGAAACACTGGGACCAAGCCGAGCGCAGCTTCAAGGAGGCAATCGCCATCGCCCTGTGGCACGGCGACGAATCCGAGGCATCGTCCGCATGGTTTGGGATGTTCGAGCTCCGACGCGATCAGGACCGCTTGAGCGAGGCCGAGCCCTTTGTGATGCGTTCATTTGACCTTCGCCAACACTCGCTCGGCATGCGCCATCCCAAGACGCGCATGACCTTGAACAACGTCGTCTGGCTTAAGCGCCAGCTTGGCAAGCCCCAGGAGGCGGTCCCGTTCCTGGAGCAACTGGCCAGAGTGGAAGCCGAAATTTACGGACCCGACGACATGAACACTTTCATGCGTCAATGGGATCTGGCTGGTCTCTACGGCGAGGTGGGAGATTGGGAGCGGGCCGACGAACTCGGCAGGGATCTCGAGTCCCGGGCGGCGGCCGTATATGCCCATCCCTTGGGAGAGGGATTCGACTCCAACGTGCCCCGTTAGGTCGGCCAGTCGGGTGTCAGAGTATGCCCTCACCCCGAGACCAAATGCTTTTATCGAGGTGGCTCTTCTTAAAGCTGCAGTAGGGGTAAATACGTTCGAGGAAATCGCAAAGCTCTTCGGGTGAGGAGTCCCTTTCCAAAGCGACGCGGTTGGCGATGGACCACAGCGTCTCCATCTCGTGGTTCCCGGCCACCGCCCATGCGTCCTCTGGCGAATAAAGGAGTCCGCGCGCCTGACAACAAATCACAGCGTGCTTCGCCTCCATTATTACCTGAGCGGACAACATCCAGATACAATCGGAAGATGTGCGCCGCTCTTGAATCCACGGACCAACCATTTCGCCAAGCTTGTAGAGAATTCTTGCTCATTGATGGTCGTAATCTTGGGAGCCAGGCCGAGGACCGCCCCAAATTATTCCAACGGCAAAGTCCCGAAATAGAATCCCTTTAACGATGGCTCTGGTCGCATAACCCGATTTTCACCATGAATATAGCGCAAATCGCGGCCCTTTTGTCCTTACCGGCCCTGGGTGGGAAGCCACCCTGCTCCGAACCGGTTTTTTGGAGCGGTCATAGCCCTGCCGGGACCACCGATGTGATCTGGTGCGTAACCTACGCAAATGGCATCATTTGCAGCCGTTGCGGATCAAGGGATCCTTTTGACCTCCGCCGACGGGCTGACCTGGGGAAGCCAAACCATAGACCGCGGGGTTGGGGTGAGTATCGATCGGCATAGGACTCAATGCTTGACGTGAAGCACCGGGCACGCAGCAAAATCTGGCGCCACGGCCCCCACCCCCCATCCGCCCCCATCCAATCATGAACCGACGTCATTTTCTAAAGGTGTCCCTGGCCGCCATGCCTCTGGCTCTCAAGACCAGAGCGGCCGAGCTAACGCCTGCCCCAGCAGAGCGCAATGAAACGGGATTCAGGGTTGGAGCAAATGAAGACCGGCGCCAGGAGGAGCTCCTGATCATGGGGGGCCGCTTCGATCTCAAGGTGTCAGCGAAGGACACCGGCGGAGACCTTTGCATCTACGACACGATCAGGCAGTCCAAAGGCGGTCCGGCCCTCCACCTGCACCATTTTCAGGACGAATGGTTCTATATTGTCCGGGGTGAATTCATCGTCCGTGTGGCCGACAGGACCGTCCGCCTGAAACCCGGAGATTCGGCCTTTGCGCCGCGGAAGGTCCCGCATGCCTTTGCCATGGTCAGTGAAGGCGAAGGCCAGATGCTGGTCCTATTCCAGCCCGCCGGCAGCATGGAGGACTTCTTCCGGGAGATGGCCAAGTTCGGCCCGGCTATCCCCAAGGATCAGGAGAGCCTCTGGAAGGACCTTTGGGAGCAACATGGAATGGAAGTCCTGGGGCCGCCGCTCAAATTCTAAACGGGCGCCTTCTACCGCGCGGGCCTTCCGGAAGGAGAACAGCCCCTCTTCTTTCCGGGGGGAATGGACATCACCAGGGCCCATTGGCAAAAAATCCCCATTAAGTTGGCCCGACGGGGGCGCGGCGCATTGGAGAAAATGGACTCGGAGCATAGAATCCGGGCCGATGCGCCTGTCACGAATCCGGCCTCAATGACCCGTGCGTTTTCCATTCCGCAACCCGGTCAACGATGATATTCTTGTCTACGAACCCTTAAAGCACATAGAGACAAACCGATGAAACCCGTCGACTTCGGATCCTCGTTCACGTTCGTCGCCTTCTCCCAGGGGCTTGGCAGCGCAACGGAAGGCGAAACCCTCCAGGTCTTCGAACTGCCCGACGGGTTCGTCCTCAACGTCCCCATCTCCGCGCTGGCGGTGACGATCCCAAAGAAGGAGCTCAAGAACCACGTCGTGAAGGGGTCAAAGATGAACCCCCGCTATTTTCTGTTTCAGCACGAGCGACGCCCCGATATCACCGTCAGCGGATGGATCGAGAAGGCCGAGGGCTTCACATCGACAAAGAAGATCTGGCAGGCTGACAAGATCCAATGGCAGATCAATGGTCTGCCCGAACCCGAGTCCGTTGAATTCAGGAAGATCGGGGGCTGGGACGCCGTGCTCTACGATTTGAAGATTGCCGACGCGGTCCACTCGAACATCAGGGCTCATTGGATTCAGGATAACGCATGGGTGGACATCCACATCACGGCCCTCGCGACGCCGAAGACGCCCAAGCAAACCCGGGCAACGCTCCTCAAGATGCTGGAGCGCGTCCACGTCGAGAACACCAACAACACGTTGGGCTGAAAGCACTGGTGTCCTCCCGCCGTGCAATGCGCGCCTTCCGAATCGAAATGTTCCAATAGACGGCGGATGCTGGAATCCCCGAAGCCAGCCTGGGCTGGGAAATTGCCGGTTTTAACCAGACCAGGGTTCACGCGCTGATACCGCGGCGCCCGCGCGGATCGCCCGGACACGAAGCGACACCGCGAAAGCGATAGACTTTGGCCCCAGGTCCGGGTATTCGCTAATCGCCCGCCGGCAAAAAGAGTCGAAACATGGCCGAAAACGATACGTATCTGTTTAACCGCCGCGACCTAGCGAGAGTCGCCATGATCGGCGGGGCTTCCGTCCTGCTTGGAGGCGCGGCCTTCGGCGCGTCAAGGACACCCGCAGAAGGCGGACTTCTCGACGCCCGAAAGCTAGGCGCGGTCGGCGACGGCACGGCGGACGACACGCTCGCCCTGCAGCGCGCATTCGATGCCGCGGCTTCCACAAGCGGCGGGGTCTTTGTGCCGCCCGGCGTCTACCTCACGAAGGAGCTCCATGTTCGGCCGGGCATGGCGGTGCTGGGGGTTCCAGCATGGAGCTACGGCGGCCCCGGCGGGAGCGTGCTGCGCCTGAAGGATGCCGGCTCCACCTGTCTTCTCAATCTCACGGACGCCCGAGGGGCCTCGATAGAGGGACTGTCGCTCGACGGCCGTGGCCTGGGCACGAATATCCACGGAATCTCCACGAATCGCTCCCGCTTTGCGGAGCGAGAGGATGGCTTCCGAGTCGAACGCTGCCAGGTGGCCCGTTTCAGCGGTAACGGCGCAAACCTTTCCTGCGCCTGGTGCTTTAGCGTACGCCATTCAATGCTGGCCTACAACAAGGGCGACGGTCTGAACCTGCGCGGATGGGACGGTTTCCTGATGGACAACTGGTTCTCCGGAAACGAGCGAGCGGGCTTCGCGGCGCGCCTTGAGAACGCGTCGGTCACATTCACCGCCAACCGCGTCGAGTGGAATGGCGAGGAAAACATGCTGGTCACCGGAGGGGATGGCTACCAGATCACGGGGAACTTCTTCGACCGGGCGGGGACCTGCGGGATCGCGCTCAGGAGGGGCAAATCGCCATGCTCGCAGATCACCCTCACCGGGAATTTCCTGAAGCGCAGCGGCAAGCTGGCCCGGGAGGGGAGCCACGAGTCGTCGCAGATTTTCATGGACGGATGCCAGGGGGTCACCTGTATCGGGAACAGCCTCTGCTCGGGTCGGGATGACGGCAACACCGGGGTCTACTCGCCCAGCTACGGCATCATCTACAAGGGACTCAAGAACTGCGTCATCCGCGATAATGTCCTGCACGACGGCGCCCTAAAGGAACTGCTGCTCGACCTGGGAGGGCTCGAGGAAGGCGTCGTCATCGGCGACAATCCCGGCCGTCTTTTTGCCACCGGAGATTGACCAGCGTCCGGGCGACGCCCGCGACCCCCATTGGCCGGATACGGCCAAGCCCCGGAATGCTTCCGGGGCCGTTCACGGCCCACAATGGGAACTCAGTTCCCTCCCGCCTCCGTCCGCTCGCCAGATTCCCGCCAACCCCTGATGCCGGGCGCGAAGTGCCTGACGTTCGTGTATCCCAAGTCGAGAGCCGCATAGGCCGCCTGCCGATAGGCCGTGCAGTGGATGTCCCCGCAATAGGCGACGATAAGCGCACCCTTGTCGGCGGGCAGAAGCCTGGCGATCTCCTTCTTGTGCGCCAAAAAGTCGATCGCCCCGGGGATGTGGCCTTCACCGTACGATTGGCTTCCGTTTACATCCAGGATTGTCGCCGACTTGGCGGCGATCGCAGCCTTGAGCTCGTCCTGGGAGATGTCGGTGACCTTGGGGGTTGCAGCCGACGCGATGACGGCCAGGGAGAGGCAGGCAAGCGCGGCAAGAATCGTTTTCGACATGCCCCACACCTAGTCGAATAACGTCCGTATTGCAAATGGTTGGGGACCATTCGTATCGGGCAGGTTTCCGAACCCCTATTGCAATCCACCCTTTCTCGAACACCGTCTTCGGTGATGCGTTCATTTGGCAGGACTCTCAACATTCGGGATTGGCCCTCGGCCGGTCCGGACATTTGCTGAGGCCGCTAAATCCGCTCCATCCCGCCCATCGATATACCACATTAATTGAGCCCGCGCCCGTTCCTCAGGGATTCCCTGTGATCGCCGCCTGTTCCCGAAATCCAGTCCCTCCTTTATGTCCAAGCCCATCTGTTATTCCACGAAAGCATACTCGACCGTCAGTGCCACATCCCCGCTCGCCGCGGCCGTCATCGAGCGCCGCGTACCCACCGCAACCGATGTTCAAATCCAGATCCTTTATTGCGGCGTCTGCCACTCCGACCTGCACTTCGCGCGCGATGAATGGCACTTCACCCAGTATCCTGCGGTGCCTGGCCACGAGATCGTCGGGAAAGTGACGGCCGTCGGCGGCAGCGTGACCAAATTCAAGGTTGGCGATACGGTCGGCGTAGGCTGCCTCGTCGATTCATGCCGCACCTGCCCAGATTGCCGCGCGGGCCTGGAGCAATTTTGCACCGGCATGGTGATGACCTACGGAAGCACGGACAAACACCTCAACGCTCCGACGCTCGGCGGCTACGCGCAGAGCATCGTCGTGACCGAGGATTTTGTGCTCCGGATTCCCAGCAATCTCAACCTCGCTGCCTCCGCGCCGCTTCTGTGCGCGGGCATAACGACCTATTCCCCCATGCGCCACTGGAAGGTCGGCCCCGGCCAGAAGGTCGGCATTGTCGGCCTGGGCGGCCTCGGCCACATGGGCGTCAAGTTTGCCAAAGCCTTCGGCGCCCATGTCGTGCTTTTCACGACTTCGCCCGGCAAGGTCGCTGACGCCAAGCGCTTGGGGGCCCACGAGGTGGTCGTCTCCAAGGACGAGGCCCAGATGACTGCCCAAGCCAACAGCTTCGATTTCATCCTGGACGCCGTGTCCGCGACCCACGATCTCAACACCTACCTCAACCTGCTTAAGCGTGATGGCAATCTCGTGCTCGTCGGCGCACCCGATAAGCCGCTGCCGGTGGCGGCCTTCCCGCTGATTTTCCGTCGCCGTTCCTTCTCCGGTTCGTTGATCGGCGGGTTGCCCGAAACGCAGGAGATGTTGGATTTCTGCGGGCGGCACAACATCACGAGTGACATCGAGATGATCCGCATGGATCAGATCAACCACGCCTACGAGCGCATGCTGAAGAGCGACGTGAAATACCGTTTCGTGATCGACATGGCGTCGTTGACCTAAACCGCCGCCCGGCGCCGCGGCTTCGATCGCTCCGATCCTGTTCGACGTAAGCGGGACACGGAGTTGCGCGACAGCTCCATAATCGATGAAATCCATCCCGCTCCTGATTCTCCTATTGGCCGCTATCCCCAGCGCGAGAGCCGGCGATCACGAGAAATACTGCGCTGAGCTTGCCAAAACCGAGCAAACATTCTGCACGCAGGTCGCCATCATGGGGCTGGATGATGCCTTCCTGGCGAACATGGCAGATGAATGCTTCGTGCCCTACCAGTTGAGCCTGACCCGCGCGGAGTATTCTTCCCAGGTGAAGGCGGCGCGCGCGAAGGCCGCCGTGCCTCACAAGCCCGGGCCAGATCCCGACTTCAAGCTGGTGTGGGCTCCCTCCAAGATCGACGTCTCACAGGACGGAACCCTCGGATACACCTGGGGCCGTTATGATCTCACGACTCGGGCGAAGGAAGGCAAGGTGACGGTCGAAACCGGAATCTATCTCACCATTTGGAAGCGGGATTCGGACGGCGTTTGGAAAATTGCCTTTGACGGAGGGCCCGCATTGCCCACCGACGCGGCAACTGTAAAGGCGTTTTTGGCAAGATCCGATCTGCCTCATCCTCCCAAGATCTGAGTGTCGGGATCCCTTTCAAGCCCTTATAGGTGAAACATTTCGCGCGTGCGCGCCGTAAACGGTTTTCCCGAGTTCGCTCGGAGACTGCCTCGGTCTCCCAATGGCGGCGACAAATCTGCCTCGAATTCGGAAGGTCGGAAAAGAACCCTATCTCGGCCACATAAGAATGTGAACAGGGATAAGCGGCCGTTCGGTGTTAAGCGCACGTCCGACAGCCCAAATCCTCCGTTCGCCTTTATATCCAAAACCATGCCCACGGGAAACCCGATACCTCCGTCAAACAGGCCCGCTACCGAGCCGCTCGGGCTTCGAGGAGGGAGCGGCCCAGATATGAAAGAAAGCAGCATTCAATACGTGGGAAAGAAAGAATCCCGGGTCCCCTTGCCGATGCTGTTTCTCGGTTTTGTGGCCGTTGCGGCTGTCATCATCGCATTCGTGCACTTTGCGCACCTCTAGCTGATCGGGTATTACCCCAGATGCATTTGACTTCTCCGATTCGACCGCGACCTTTTCCGAAAAGCATTCGAATCGTGAAAGGAACCTGGATTCGAGAATCAGGAGAGCCCTCTTTCCGTCTCAGCCGAGACCGATAGACCGCCATTATAGATTCCCGGAAATGGACCCGCTCAACCAGGCCCCCGGTAAATCGTCAGGACAGATTCCCTACCGACTATGAAAACGATAAAACTTTATGCCGGCCTAATCATCGTATGGATAGCCATGTCCACCATTGCATGTTTTGCCGAAAAATCACCCGACGTTGCCACGAACGAAATGGTGATTCGCAAATATTACTCAGCTTACGAGAAAAAGGATTGGCATATCCTTGAGCAGATTCTCGCTGACGGTTTCACATTCACCAGCCCCGCGGGCGATGATCATATCAATTTGAAGCTATACAAGGAAAGGTGCTGGCCGAATTCGGAAAACACCCGGAAGTTTGATTTGGAGAAGGTCATAGTTGATGGAGACGATGCCTATGTAACCTACAATGGCTGGACCAACGACGGTAGATTATTTCGGAACACGGAGCGTTTTAAATTAAAAGATGGGAAGATAATTGAGAACGAGTGTTTCTTTGGAACCGGCATAAGTTTCCCCAATAATAAGACGAAGAGGTAATTCCTGCGTCAAAGATCGCTTGGCGTGCCATTCGACAGGGCCAGATTGGGGTTCACTTTGATCCTCGGACTCCGATTCACACAGCACCCTCGTTTATTCCTGGCGCAGCGCCATAGGCCCTGCGTGTTGCGCTTTACGGCACGCTGGTCAGGAAACGGGCGTGGAATGTCTGCCCGGCGGCGCCGGCGACGCGGAACGTAAGGCGTATCGTTGGTGAAAGCTGGTCAACGGCCACTCCGGGATCGGCGCGGACTAGCTTAAGCGCCGGTGCGGCCAATTCCATTTTGATGACTGTATCGTTGATTTGCGTCGGGTCGCTTACGGCGACGTCCAAAAAAGCGTCCCTTTTCTGAAGAAGGACGCTGGCCATTCTGTCCACCGTCATGATCCCGATCGTTGAGCGTTCATTACTCCAGAAATTCGCCGCCGTCAGGCCAAGCGAGTCCACGCCCACTGCCTGGATTCGATCGGTATTTGCCAGTATCTCCGCTCTCGGGTGCCTGGCATAGTCGGAAACCTGCGCCGCACTGTATCCGGGCAGCAGCACGTACGAATACGTGGCTCCGACGGGATTGGCTCCGTGGGATAGCCAGAGCGTAAGATAGTTTCGGGTTACGGTCTTCGTCGTTTCGTTCCAAACGCCCGATCTTGCCTCTCGCAATCCATGCAGCCTGACAGGCTCCGGGAAGAAATAGCCGATATCCGCCCCTTCCATCTGGGTCGCCAAGTGTGCCCAGGTCACCTTCCGCATATCCTCCGACCAGCCAAGCCCTCCGGATTTTCCGGTCCCGTCCACAGTAAGCGTCTTGTCGCCGCCACCGTGCAGGAGGCGGTTTTCAACGACGGTTTCGATCGGTCGAGAATCGCCGCTGCGGATATCGCTCCCCAAACAGACAACCTCCCTGTCGAACATGAACCATGACTTCTTTGCCGTGAGCGTGCTCCCCCACGCCCGGAGTTGCATTCCAGCCGCTCCATAGGCACCGAGCGAAGCGCCCCCGACCCAGGTCGTCGCCGGCGCCTCGCTTTGCCCAGATGCTGGCTCGCGAACCTGGCTGACATCGATCGTGGTGCCTGGGAGGCGGCGCGGATCAACGGTTGGCCAAAAGTCGTCGTCGTACTGCGTCAGATCGGAATTGTAGAGGTAAAGCATGCCTTCGCCGGTGTGCCAGCCATTCACATTCTCACCGTGGATGCTTTCGTAGGTAAAAACCCGGCTGGAGGACATGCTAAGTCCGAGGCCAAAGCCCGGGGACAGGTGAACCACGCGATCCATTGCGGCAAAGACGTAATTCCCAATAAGTTCCCCCCGGGGTTTCACGGTTGGGTCGGCCATCAGTTGCCGCACGGCGCCCTTGAGTCCGAGGGGTGCCGTCTCATTGAAGTCAAGAACCGTGTCCGTCCCGGCCCAGTACTTTAGCATCGATCGCATCCGAGCGGCGTCCGGCTCCGGGGCGAACTGGGAGATCAGGAGGATGTTCTGCATGATGCCGTGCCCGATGGCGTGTTCAGAGGCCGACTTTCGGGAGATTTCCCGGCCCTGCACCATCGCCATTACTCCACCGCGGTATATCACAGGCTCCAGAGCAGTGAAGACCAGTCGATAGAGATTTGATATATTGGGGTCGGTGACCCTCCAGGAGGAGCCCGAGGGGCTCTCCCCATTCGGCCCGTTAAGCAGCGCCAGCACCGGTGCGAGCTTGCCAATCAAAGAGGCGCCATAACCTCCGGTGTAGGGGTGCCCCCCGTGGAAAATGAAAGAGCCGTCGGCGTAGTAGCCGTCGCCGTGTTTCGCGTAGACGAAAAGCTCGCCGAATGCATCGCGTGCCGCGATCAATTTCGCACTGTCCTTCACAAGGATGCCGCGAATTGTCACAATGTGGATTTTCCACATGCGGTTGGCAGCGGTGAAAGACCACTTGGTGCCTCCGGGCGCGGGCGCCGTAGCCGAAGGGGTGAATTTTTCCACGGCCCGCATGTAGTTGCCTACCTGAGCGGGGCTCAGTTCACCAAACATCAGGGCCGTTGTGTCGACGAGCTCAGCCGGCGCACCGATCTCAAGGTGAAACCACTCGTAGTGCATCGGTGTCGCCTCGTTGTATCGGTTGACATACATCCAGTCGAGGCCTCGGACGATGTCGGCCTTCAATGAGACGTTGCCCTTCAGGCTGGATCCAGGGGTCGCGTAGGCCAGCGCCATTGACTTCAGGCGGGAATAACTCTCCGTGATGTCGCCCGTATCGATGGGGTCGGCCAAGTCGGCCCAGAGGAAGTCGTGGTTTGGCGACCTATCCATCGTCGACCAGTAGGAATTCGCCAACGAGCTCAGGCTGCTGAGGGAGGAAGCAACGGCGGGATCCGCCAGATCCAAGTGACTGCCACCTGTGAGCATCTCCACCCACTTTTCACGCAGGACGTCGAACTCGTCCGCCCGGCATGTGTGCGCCCAACCGACCAGATTCAGCGCCAAGCCCAGGCTGCCGCACCGGACGAATAATGCCATACTTGAGGCATTGCGCGCCGCGGCCTTTAGGCACTGCCGGAAAGCTGAGAATCTATGCGGGTTGGTCATAAGTAGATTGCGTCAGGACCCAGTGACGTCGCAGGTTGGTCGCAGGTATAGGCTGGCCGGTGTCACAGGGGTGCCGACCTGCACCCCACCCGTGAGAAAGCGGCTCGTACAGAAAAAGCAATCGAGGCCGTTGCCGGAAGGATGCGTTGGTCGACGCCGAGGACCGAGGCCAAAAAGCCCGCCGCAGGCGCCGGCCGAATCTGGATGCGGGAACCTCCATCAGCGTCAGGTCCTCCGCCTCACCGAAGGCGCTTTCGTGCGGACGATCTTTTAGGAAGCGGAAGAATTTCTCCAAGGTAATGAATCCTTTTTGTTCCCCCGACTGACTCTTCAAGAGGCGGCAATCGGCAGGATCGCGTCAGAAGCCGCGGATTTCACATCTTAACCGTCATGTTATTGGTCACAGCCATGACGTCGCGAATACTCCCCGCGAGTTTGCCGGCGAGGAGCCTTTCCGCATCGTTGGCTGCTTCGCCCGTGATCACGATGCAACCACCAACGGTGGTGACCTTGGTCTTGAGCGCGCTGGTCGCGCGGTGGGTAAGGAGCATGTATTTCACCTGTGAGCTGATCGATGCGTCATCGTTTTCGTCGCCCATGGTCTTTGCGGGGACGGGCGCGGCGTTCACGACGATGTCGTTCTCCACTAACCTCACTCCATCGATCTCCTTGGCATATTCTCCGGTGAGTTTTTTTTGCGACTGGTTGTTGGCCGTGCCGGTCAGGGTGACGACGCCGTTTTCCACCCGGAACGTGGTGGTCTCAGCGCTGACAATGCAGCGCACGAGCAACTGGGTCCGGAGTTTGATCGCAATCCACCCATCGGACCGCTTGGGGAACGCCGGATCCAGAGCGATCTGGTCGTCCACCCGGGTGACGCCCGGGAGGTTGCTTACCGTGTCCTCGGCTAGGGCTCTAAGGTCCCTGTCCCCAACAATGCCAGTGAGCGTGAGAACGCCGTCGTTGGCCTTCGCCACAACATGATTCTCGAGCACGGTGCGGTAGTTGTAGGACCCTTTGGCTGCCTCCTCGATTTGGCGGTCGGTTTGAGGCGAGGCGAACAGCGCGGTCGGACCGGCGAAAAGGACAAGCAGGGCCGCCAAGTTCTTAATCTTCATATCAGTGCCAAATTTGGGCTCGTGGATTCTCGTCGTCTCTGGCGGAGGCCTACAAGCACGTTGTGCCCCGTCGGTTGCTGCGGCAAACTATCCCGATGGCTGTGGACGCTCCCGGCAAGATTAAGGTACATTGAGGGCACGGATTAGCTTCTGTATTAACCTGTCGGGTACTGCGCACCGATTTTGCCGATGAGCGGATCGACTGCACGATTGGTCGTGTGACCGGCGGACTGACGTCACGCTCTTATGGTAATGTGTCGCCTCCGAAGGGCGAGTTTTGATTGTGGGTCGATTAAGAAGGTCAAAGAGGGATGGCATCGTCTTTTTTTAGAATGATCCGGAAGCAGCGCGGATTGTCTCCGAGATGCTGCCCGATTTGGAGCGGGACCACCTCACCGCCGTTCTCCCACACAGCGGGGAATTCGACGATTGGATGGCGAGGAATTATGAGCTTAGCAGGGCTGAGGACCGGCAGATCAACAAAGTCCTCCATCCGCCAGTCGAGTACTACGCGCCAGCGGTATGACCAGAGGCGTGGACCGCTTAGGTTGACCCTGCGATCGGGATGCCAAAGCTTGCCCACATGAATAATGAGTCCGGTTCCGGCGATGCACTCGAAACGTTGTCCCTTTCGCGCCGCGAGATGCTGAAGCGTTCGGCGACCCTATTTGGCACGGCCGTCGTGGCGGGGATCGGCGGCGAGCCGCTCCTTGGCGCCGTTAAGGCCTGCACTGCCGGAGAAGCCCCAGCAGGGGACGCTGAATCGCAAGCCATCCCGACAGCGCGTGCCACGCCGGAAACGGCCCGCGGCACCGCGTTTCCGCCGCTTTTCGCCAAGTCGGACTGGGACCGCCAGGGGCGCTGGGCGGCCTCGTGGATCGCCTGTCCCGATGCAGGCGCGCCCCCGGTGGTCACCGCCTTCAGGCTGGGTTTCAAGTGTTCAGCGGAAACAGTGCGCATCCGGGTGAGCGCCGACGAACGCTACGAGTTGTTCCTCGATGGCCATCGTGTTGGTCGGGGCAGCGAACGGGGCAACCTGGAACACTGGTTCTACGAGAGCTACGATCTGGCGTTAGCCGCCGGCGACCACGTGCTCGCTGCGCGAGTCTGGTCCTTAGGTGCCGATGCGCCCTTGGCGCAGTTCTCCGTCAGGCCCGAATTTCTCCTGGCAGCGGAAGGCAAAGTCGCCGGCCTGCTCGACACCGGCCTCGCTCCCTGGGAAGCGAAGAGGCTACCAGGCTACGCCATCGAGCCGCCGGAGTACCCCTGGGGACTGGTCGCGCCAGAAACAGTCGACGGGGTCTCCTTTGCCTGGGACTTCGAATTCGGCCATGGCGAAGGCTGGCGCCGGGCCGAGGCCGGAGCTCCCGCCTGGAGCGGCCTGATGGATTATGGAATCGCGCCCGACCGCCTGCTCCAAAACGGAACCCTGCCGCCGCAACACGAACGCCCGTGGAACCGCGGCACGGTCCGGCTCACAGCCGCCGTTGACACACTCGAGACGGCGCCCATCGCAGTCCGCGCCGCGGACCATCTTCCGGCCGAGTCGGAGGCCTGGCAGCACCTGGTGTGCGGACGTGCGCCGCTGACCCTCCCGCCGCGGACGCGTCGGCGCGTTATTGTCGATCTCGACGACTACGTCTGCGCCTATCCCGAGATCGAGGTCTCCGGCGGTGCAGGATCTCTTGTGCGCATCCTTTGGGCGGAGAGCTTGCGGAAAAAGCCGGGCAAATGGGATTTCGACAAGGGCAACCGTGATGCGGTCGAGGGCAAATATTTCTTAGGTATGGGCGCCACATTCCGACCCGACGGCGGCAGGTCTCGGCGATTTGGCACGCTTTGGTGGTCGGCCGGCCGCTACCTGGAGATCACGGTCCAAACCGCCGCGGACCCGTTGGTGCTCGATTCCTTCGTCCTCAGCGAAACACGTTATCCGCTTGAGATGGAAAGCGCGTTTTCATCGAGCGATCCGGAGTTCGATGCGAACACTCCGCTGCTTGTGCGCGGCGAACAGATGTGCGCCCATGAGACTTACGTCGATTGCCCGTACTTCGAACAGATGCAGTACGTTGGCGACGCCCGGATCGAGGCCCGCACCCAGTACGTCATGAGCCGCGACGACCGCCTTTCGCGGAAGGCGCTTTATATGATCGCTGCCTCGCGCCATGCGTCGGGGCTCACCGAGGCGCGATATCCCGTGCGCGAACCCCAGTTCATCCCATGGTTCTCACTTCTCTGGGTCGGCATGGTGCATGATTACGCCTGCTGGCGTGATGACGCAGGCTTCGTTCAGTCCCTTTTGCCTGCAGTGCGCGGAATCATTGAGGCCTTCCTTGCGGCCCGCGACCCTCGCGGCCGTGTCCGGACGCCCGAGGGTTGGAATTTCGAGGGCACAAAGGACGGCGAGCTGAGCGGTATGGTCCATTGGCTGTTTGTCTGGACCCTTCAGTTGGCAGCGGAGCTCGAGGAGGGCTTCGGCGACGCAGGGCTCGCGGACCGGGCGCGCCGCCATCGGGCCGACCTCGCACAAATCGCGGACTCGGCGTTTTGGGACGAAGCTCGCGGCCTATACGCCAACGATCCGGAGCGCACCCAATACGATGAGCTCGTTCAGTCCTTCGCACTCCTGAGCAGGGCCGTCCCTGCTGCCAAGCAGCCGATCGTCGAAGGCCAACTCCGCCGAGGCGGCCAGGCGCACTGGTCCACAGTCGACGGTCTCTTCTACCTATTCGAGCTCTGTCGCATCCGAGGCCTGACCGATCTCTTCTTTCAGAGAATGACCCTCTGGTCGGACCAGCGGCGCCAAGGTTTCAAGACTCCGGTCGAGTCCTGGGATAAGTCTTCGAACTGCGCCCTGCAGTTTGCAGGATCGAGGTCTGACTGCCACGGCTGGGGTTCGTACCCATTGCAGCACTACTTCACGACCGTCCTCGGTATCCAGCCCGCAGCCTGGGGGTTCCGCCGGGTCGAGATCCGCCCGCAGCCCGGCCCCCTGACCTGGGCCTCAGGCCGACTGGTCCACCCCGCCGGGGGCGAAATCGTCGTGGAGCTCCGCCGAGCGGCCGACGCCATCCATGGTCGGGTCGTGCTTCCCGCCAACCTTGCCGGCACGTTGGTCCTGCAGGGAGGGACGCGTTCCCTGGAAGCGGGCGAAACCATCTTCTGAGGAACCGGCGTGCGCTGAATCTGCGATAACGCGGGGACGCCCGCCTTCACCGGATAGGCATCTGGCGCAGAAACTCCACCGGCGTGATGATATCGATCTCCCGGAATCGCCCCAGCGGAAGGAGATGCCTCTTGTCCCCAGTTACTATAAACTGCGCCTCGGCCGATACCCCACACTCCAAAATCATTTCGTCCCGGGGATCGGGCGTGGCGCCCTCCGTTCGCTCGGTTGGAAAAACCAAGGTAGCTGCCTCAGAAAGAGCTGCTGCCCAATCGACATACCTGTGGTCAGGGTATTCTAGGCGCAGCTCTTCCACAGTCTCATGGTATTCAGCCAAGAGCTCCGGACTCACCACAGCCTCACAGCGGCCATCCGCCCACCTCGACAGGCAGTCAAAGGGAGCACCTCGCCAGAAAGTTGCACTGGCGACTACGTTGGTGTCGAAAACGACCTTCACGCCCTATTTCGGTTCCGAACGCGGTCGATCGCCTGGAAGACCGCACCCTCATCCCGAGCGGCTATTTCGGGTAGTTCTCGACCCGCGAGCAGCAGCGCCCTCACACGGGCCGGAGTCAGCGGTCGACGCTTGCGCAGAACGATGAGGCCGTTGAAAAACCCCACTTCGAGTTCGTCCCCAGACTTGATTCGAGCCTGGTCCCGGATGCCCTCCGGGATAACCATTTGTCCTTTTACGGATACTTTAGCGATCATCGGGTAAGCTTAGCATTACTCGGGTAAGATTCAAGACCTTGCTCCACGCGCCCGATGCTTCCTACAGCCAGACGGCTACCTACACATTTTGAGCCTGCGACTGTTCGATTCTAGAATGGTGGAGCAGATCGGGATCAAACCGACGACCTCGTCGTTGCGAACGACGCGCTCTATCAACTGAGCTACTGCCCCGTAAGGAAGGGAAGTTATCTAAAATCCTAAGCCCCCAAGTCCACACCAATCTTGGACGAAACCCTCAACCTACCCTGGAATGGTCAGATTCCGTGACCATCCGCGAGAAAATCATCTTGCCCGCGCCGGTGGGCAGCAGGCTTATGATCTCGACCGTCACGTGCTGGCCGATGTGCTGGCGCCCGCCTGTCACGACAACCATCGATCCATCGGCTAGATAGCCAATTGCCTGGCCCTCTTCCTTGCCCGGTTTCACGAGTTCAATTTCGAGGCGCTCGCCGATCATAAGCTCGGGTTGGAGCGACTTTGAGAGCTTGTTAAGATTTAGCCAGGGAACACCCTGGAATTCGGCCATTTTTGCCAGATTGTAGTCGGTCGTGAGGAGCTTGGCCCTCATCGATTGAGCCAGGAACACGAGCTTCGCATCCACGTCCTCCTTCTTGGCGACCTCGCTCTCCGTAATGCGGATGTCGAGCGACTTTATGGCGCGCAGGGCATTCAGGACATCCAGGCCCCTGCGGCCCCGGGCCTGCCTCAGCGGATCCGTCGAATCGGCGATCGCCTGGAGTTCATTCAGGACAAAGCGCGGAATGACGAGAGCCGCGCTCAGGAACCCCGTTTCGCACACACGGGCGATCCTGCCGTCGATCAACACGCTCGTGTCGACGACCACGAGGGGCACATCCACCTCGTGCGGGACGAACCGCACATAGGGTATGACCAGGTTGAACTCGTCCTTCCCGCGAAGGGCGATGACCGTGCCAAGATAGGGGCAGATCACAAAGAGCCCCAGTCGAACCAGGAAGATCATCTCCGGGTCCCCTTCAGCGAAGAGGGGCGATGTCGCCACCAAACTGGCTATGATCGATCCGACTGCGATCCCGAACGTGAGCGCGGAGAGTCCCCGGAGCGAGAATCCCTTCAGCATCACGTCCACCAGGACAACAAGGGCGCCGATGCAGAATCCGACCGACGAGGCCACGATCCTGTAGGAATCCCATTCGCGGACCGTGTAGCATACGAGCCAGCCCGCCGCGGTGCACAGAAGCACGAAGACGACCCGGATGGGAAGCAGGGTCTTGTTCATTATCTTGGTGCGGCGCCTCTTCCAACCAGCACATAGGCAACAAAGGGTGCGAGGATGAGCACGGCCATCAGGATAACGATGATCGTTCGCACACGCTGTGCCGTTGCGGCTGTATTCGCAGGGTCTGGGGTCATGGGATCCATTTCCGAGGAATCCAGACAACCCAGAGTGGGCCAAAACGCAATCCCACGAACGGCTCGACAGAAGGGTTGGATTTTGCGTCTTTGCGGAGATCATGCTGAACCAGCTCACCATCCTCGCCCCGGGACTGCTGGGTGCCTCCGTGGCCCGCGCGGCCAAAGCGCGGGGAGCGGCTCATCGGATCGTGATTTGGGCCCGAAGGGCCGAAACCCGCCTGGCGCTGGCCGATCAGCCTTGGTGCGACGCGACTTGCGACACGCCCGGCGATGCGGCGAAGGATGCCGACCTCGTGGTCATCGCCGCGCCCGGTCGACATGATTGTGCCCCTCACCCGCCAGATCGCACCCTTCCTCAGGAAGGGCGCGGTCGTTTGCGACGTGGGGAGCGTGAAGGGGGAGATATCGCGCCAGGGTCACGAGGCGACCCGCGGCACCGCGCATTTTGTCGGGGCGCATCCCATGGCCGGCTCCGAAAAGACCGGATGGCAGCACGGGACGCCGGACCTGTTCGAGGGCAGGACGTGTTTCGTGACCCCGGTCGATTCGACCCACCCCGAGGCCCTGAAGAAGGTCGTCGCGTTCTGGAGAGACCTGGGCGCGGAAGTGGTCACAATCGACCCGGACAAGCACGACGAAATCGTGGCCCACATCAGCCACCTCCCCCAGGTCCTGGCGTCATCCCTCTGCGCTTTCCTTTCGGCAAGGGATCCGGGATGGCGCAATTTCGCGGGAGGCGGACTCAGGGACACGACGAGGATCGCCTCCTCGGACCCCAAGCTTTGGAAAACCATCCTGGCCGAGAACCGCGACGAGGTTCTCCGAGCGCTTCGCGAATTCCAGGATGAGCTGCAGGGTCTCCAGGCAGCCCTGGCCAACCGCGACTACGTCGAGGTGACGGCCCGGCTCGAGCGCGGACGCGCCTACCGCGACAAGTTCCGACCGGCACCGTGACCCCTCCCCTTCCCGACATCCTTGCGGTTAGGCCGTTCCCGGGGCCGGCCCGCGCAACGGCGGCCGTCCCGGGCTCGAAGAGCCTTACAAACAGGGCGATGCTTCTTTCCGCGCTGTGCGACGGTCCCGTGACCCTGACCGGGGCTCTCCTGAGCGACGACACGCGGATCATGGCTGAGGCACTCCGCCGGCTTGGCTTCGACGTGGCGGAGGACGGTGCGTCCCGCGAGATTCGGGTCGGAGGACGCGGTGGCTCGGTCCCCGCTTCGGAAGCGGATCTTTTCACGGGCCTGGCCGGCACCGCGGCGCGATTCCTCACCGCTCTGTGCGCCTCGGCGAAGAAGGGGACCTTCCGGATAGACGGGGTGCCGCAGATGCGGAAGAGGCCCATGAAGGGATTGATCGACGCCCTCCGGCTGCTCGGCGCCGATATCCGGTGCATCGGGGCCGAGGGATTCCTCCCGATCGAAATCCGGCCATCGGGCCTGCGGGGCGGCGAGGTGCCGGTCGACGCCCGCGAAAGCAGCCAGATGCTCTCCGCGCTTCTCATGGTCTCTCCGCTTGCCGGCTCGCCCGTCGTCGCGGCGCCCGTCGGAGGCGTCAGGATGCCCTTCGTGCGAATGACGACCTCCCAGATGGCGCAATTCGGGGCCGTGAGCTCGACGGCCGGCGACCGGGTCACGGTGGAACCCGGCCCGTACCATTCGCCCGGGCTCTATCCCGTCGAGCCGGACGCGAGCGCCGCAAGTTATTTTGCCGCCCTGCCCCTGGTGACCGGGGGATCGGTCCATCTCGAGGGCCTCAGACCCGCCGGCAAGAGCCTCCAGGGCGACGTCCGTTTTCTCGAGGTGCTGGAAAGGTGCGGCGCCAAGGTCGGCACCCGCCCGGATGGGATCACGGTCTCACGGGAGCCGGGCGGCCGGCGATGCGCCGTCTCCCAGGATTTCTCGGAATTCTCGGACACTTTCCTGACGCTCGCCGCCATCGCTCCGCTGCTGGACGGGACGACCCGGATCGAGGGGATTGCGCACACGCGCCGTCAGGAAACGGACCGCGTCTCGGGCGCCGCCGCAGAGCTCAGACGTCTCGGCCAGGAGGTCGCCGAGACGGAGGATTCGCTCGAGATCCGCCCGAGGCCGCTGCGCGAGGGGGTGACCGTGGGGACGTACGGCGACCACCGTTTCGCCATGAGCTTTGCGGTCCTCGGATGCAGCGACCTGAGGGGGGACGGCTCCCCGTGGCTCGCCATCGCGGACCCCGCCTGCTGCGCGAAGACCTTCCCCGGGTTTTTTGATTTGCTCGACCGGGTCCGTGCAAAATCCTCGGAGGCCCGACCTTCCCGATGAGCCGCAAGCACTTCTTCATTGTCGCCATCGACGGCGGGGCCGCTTCCGGGAAGTCGTCGACCGCCCGCGCGCTGAGCGAGCGCTTCAACCTGCTGCACAGCGACACGGGTTCGTATTACCGCGCCGTGACGGCCGAGATGCTCCGCCGCGGTGCCCGGCCGGAAAACCTCGCAAGCGTGGAGGCCGCGCTTTCCGAGATCCGCCTTGGAACGAGGATCGAGGGCCGCTCCGCCCGGATCGAGGTCTCCGGGCGGCTGCCCGGGGAGGAGATACGCAGCAGGGAGGTCAACGAGGCCGTCTCCCATTTTGCCGCGATACCGGAGTTGCGCTCGTGGCTCCTCGCCTACCAGCGCGGCCAGGCGGAGGCCGCGCGGAAGGAGGGGTTCGCGGGCCTGGTGATGGAGGGTCGCGACATCGGCACCGTGATCTTTCCGGACGCCGATTTCCGTTTCTTCCTCCACGCGGATCCCGCAGAGCGCGAGCGCAGGCGGGTGAAACAGGGCCAGGTGGACAAGGTGGCCGAGCGCGACCGCCTGGATTCGTCCAGGAAAACGGCCCCCCTCTCCCAGTCGGCGGGGGCCGTTTCGATCGACACCACGCTCCTGACGATTTCGGAGGTGGCGGACCTCATGGCTTCATTCATCGCCCGGAAGATGGCCGCGCCATGACCTCGAGGCATGCGCAGCTCGAGATGGAGCCCGTCTACGGCTTCTTCTACGGCATCTGCAGGATGACCCATCAGATGTTCTTCCGCGGAGACGTGGCGGGGCTCGAGAACCTGCCAAAGAACGGCGGCTACATCGTGGCGGCGAACCACGCAAGCCACCTCGACCCTCCGATCGTCGGCCAGTTTCTGCCGCGCCAAGTCAGCTTTTTTGCGCGGAAGACCCTTTGGAAACCCGGCATTGTAGCCTGGTGGCTGGACAAAGTCGGCACGATTCCCGTGGACCGGGATGGCGGGACGAGCCTGGACGCGATCAAGCGCGTGCTCCAGGCGCTCGCGGCGGGCAAGGTCGTCATTGTCTTCCCCGAGGGGACGCGCTCTAGGACGGGCGAGCTTCAGCCGCCGAAGGCCGGCGTCGGCCTCCTGGCCTGCAAGGCGCGCGTTCCTGTCGTGCCGGCGAGGGTCTTCGGCTCCTTCGAGGCCTTTGGCCGGACCGGGAGGCTGCGGCTCGGGTCGCCGGTCTCGGTCACGTATGGACGGGCGATCCTCCCGGAGGAATATGACCGCCCGGGCGACGGCAAGGAACGCTATGCGAGGACGGCCGCGCGAATCATGGAGGCGATAACCCGGATAGAGCCTCCCCCTTACCAGGTGGTTTGACGGTCCCCGGCCCCTGTCACTCAAGCCCCGCGGCTTTGCGGGCGCGCTTTATCACGCCCGAGGCCACCGAGCGGGCGCGCTCGGCGCCCTCCTTGAGGACCCGGTCGACGTACTCGGGATTCGCGAGAAGCTCGGCGCGGCGGGTGCGGGCGGGCGCAAAATACGCCCAATAGTGCTCGAAGAGGGCTTTCTTCAGGTCTCCGTACCCGAGGCCCCCTTCCCTGAGGCGGGCCTCGAGGTCCTTGGCGACGCCCGAGGGTGCGACCAGCTTCAGGAGCTGGACGCAGATGTTGCGGTCCGCATCGGGTTTCGGCTCCGCGGGCGTCCGGCTGTCCATGACAATGGACATCACCTTTTTCCTGAGCGCCTTCTCGTCGCCGAAGATATCGAGCGTATTGCCGTAGCTCTTGCTCATCTTTTGCCCGTCAAGGCCGGGCACGACGGCCACGTCCTCCCGGATCACGGGCTCGGGCACGACGAAGGTCTCGCCGTAGGCCTGGTTGAACTTGATCGCGATGTCCCGGGTCATCTCCACGTGCTGCTTCTGGTCCCGCCCGACGGGAACGGCATTTGTGTCGTAGAGCAGGATGTCGGCCGCCATCAGCACGGGGTAGGCAAAGAGGCCGAAGTTCGGCGAAATGCCCTTCGCCGTCTTGTCCTTGTAGCTGTGGGCGCGCTCGAGAAGACCCATCGGCGTCAGGCTGCCGATCAGCCAGGTCAGCTCGCACACCTCGGGGACGTCGCTCTGGCGCCAGACGACACTGCGCTTCGGGTCGAGGCCGCAGGCGAGCCAGTCGACGACGATGCCCCGCGTGAGGGTGCGCCGCAGCGCGGGGTCCGTGATGGTCGTCATCGAGTGGTAGTCCGCGACGAAGTAATAGCAGTCGCCGTTGGCCTGGGCTTCGATCGCCGGCTTCATCGCGCCGAAGAAATTGCCGATGTGGAGCGTGCCGGACGGGGTTATGCCTGTGAGCGTGCGCATTAGAATCTCCTCGGGACCAGCGTGACCTGCTGCCGGACCCTTGCGATCGTCGAGGGGGCCAGCACTCCGCCAAACGCGATCGACGGCATCACGAGCGAGCGCGGCCCGAGGAGGGTGCCCGGGTTCAGGACGGCATTGCATCCCACCTCGGCGTCGTCACCCAGGATGGCCCCGAACTTCTTCAGGCCCGTGTTCACGGCCCCTTCCGGCAGATGGATGACGACGTTTTTCTGGTCGAGCCGGAGATTGGAGCAGATGGCGCCCGCGCCGAGGTGCGAGCGATTTCCGAGGACCGAGTCGCCCACATAGTTGTAATGGGGCGCCTGGACGCGGTCCATGAGGAGGCAATTCTTGAACTCGCTGGCGTTTCCGAGGACGCAGCGCTCTCCGACGATGACGTTGCCCCTGATGAACGCCCCGGGCCTGATCTGGGTGCCGGCGCCGATCCAAGCCGGTCCGATGATCGTGGCATACGGAGGGAGCGCGACCCCCTCCCCGAGGAAGACCCATCCCTCGACATGGACTCCCGCCGGAACCTTGGGCGCCTTCGACTCGAACGTGTTCGCTGATAGGGCGGCTCCAATCTGCTTAAGCCATTCCCACGGAGCGGCATCGGCCGCAAAGAACGGGCGGAACAGCTCGAGCGATCCGGGGAGCGTGAAAAAGTCGGAGGCTTTCACAGGAAGGCAAGCGTGCACAAAAAAGCCGCCGGTTGACAGCGGCATTTTTTCGGCTCCTGGAGCGTTGCTGCGGGTCCCTTGGAGCCGTCAGGGCGAGGCCACAGGCACCCAGTCGCTGTCCGGGTTGAACTCGGTCAGCGAGTCGGCTATTTCCGCGCTGTGCTCCCCCAGGTTGCACTCATAGACCTTGCCCCATTGGTTCACGATGAAGGTCATGATGCCCGACTCCCCCCAGTGCGCGGGGTACGCCACCAGCGCAAACCCGGCAATCAGGTTGCCGTTGATGACGTAATCGTAGGCGCCACCGGGCGCCGCCGGGCCCTGGGCCGTCAGGATCTTGAAACGGTACCCGTGGAAGGGCTGGGGCTTTCCGTCCGCCGCCTTGCCCCCGTAACCCTCGGAACGGGCCTCGGCGACGAGCGGGCCCAAGGGGCTCTGCTGCTCGCCCGCCGAAGCGGGCCAGTAAAGGCCGTCCCTGCTCCCGGGCGAACTCTTGATCCGCTTGGCAAATTTGAGCACGCCGCTACCGTCGTGGTCCACGGTGGCATACTCGCGCTCGGCCGCGACAAATGTCCTGCAGACGCCGATGGCCGTGAATTCATCCTCCCCGATGCGCCGGCTGACGATCTCGTCCTTGCCGGCTTCCGTGTCGAAGTACCATTTGCCGTCCTTTCGGACGAGTGGAATCGGCATCGGCCAGTTCTGGGCCCCGATGTCGAGGACGTAACGGTCGTCGGTCTGCCTGACCAAATGGGAGAGCCGGCCGACCGACGTGGCGAATGCGGCAAATTCGAGGGCATCCTGCCTTGGGTCGCCGGAGAGAAGGCCCTTCACTCCCGGCCCAAAGATCGCATCGACCGCGGAGTGGTCGCCCGCCTTGGTCGCCGCCACGAGGGCTTTGACCGCCTCCTCCGGCGAGTTGAAGCGGCGTGCGTCGGCCGGACCCCCTGCATCGGCTCGGAGCGACGGAAGGACGGCTAAGGCAACAAAGGCAAGCGCGGCGACAAGCGGCCAACTTGTGCGGGGGATCAAAGCTTGAGGTGTCATGGATCTCTTTAGATGGGGGTTCTCTCTCAGTGCCGGTCGCGGCCGCCTCCGGACGGAGGAGGTGCAGCGCGCACGCCCGAACTCCTGACGTTGCTCCTGACCGGGGCCTGGCGGCTCGTGTGTCCACGGTTGCTGAAATCGCGGGCCTGCGTGCCCCGGGTATAGCCGCCGAAAAGCGGGCTCGAGGGCGCGGGGGTCAAGGGCCGCGGCTGGGCGGCCTGATTCCAGCCGCGGTAATCGGGCCTCGACGGGGCGGCGACCAGGCCGGCGCGGAAACCGGCACCCGCAGGGCGGGTGACGATCCTTGCTCCCGAGATGGGCCGCGCCTGGGGAAGCCCTCCCTCGGGCCTGTAATAGTCGCGCACAAGTTCATGCCCGCGGGCCGGGTCGACATGCCAGCGGCTCCCGCCCCAACCCGGGTTCCTCCAATCCCGCCGATAGGCCCAGCCGCGCTGCCACGGTCCAAACCAGATTCCAAAATCGTCCCAATCGCATTCAAAACCAAGCCACGGGCCGACCGGATAACCCACGCCGAAGGTGAGGTAAGGTCCATCGGAGTCGTCCGAGTCGTCGTAGACGGCGTTGGGGTCGTACTGAGGCACGTAGATTTCATTGTCCTGCGCAGGGACGATCCGGATGTCGTCACCCTCGATTAACGACCTGCTGCTGCGGCGTGCTTACAAGCGTGCCGGCGGCCTGGGCCTTGGCCCGCAACTGCTGGATGGATTCCATCACGTCGGTCGGCTGCATCGCAAAGGCGGCCCCGAGCGCACGCATCCAGTCGGCATTGTCGTTCATCCACTTCACGACCTCGGGGTAATGGGCGAGGGCCTTGACGCTCGGGTCCCACGGCTGTGCGTCTATCGCGGAAGGATCGCCGTTGCCGGCGATGAACTGCGCCGCGAGCGCCACATCCGAGGGAACGGTCGACGCGGGGAGAATCACGGCCACAAGCGGATCCGGGTAAAGCGCGATCGGGGCAAGCAGCTGGTCGAGCTGCTCGGGCGTGTACTGCGCCGCTTCGGTGGGCGCCGGCGCCTGCGCCCTTAGCGTACACGTGAGAACGAGGGCGATGAGAAAAGTGAAGGGGGCTTTCATGGATCTGGCCGTCCACTAGCAAGACTCCGCCCGACCCGTTTGGTTGCGAAAAAAACACACGTTCTCCAAGAAGATACCACCGCGGGACCCTTGGGATATCCCGGCCAGGCCCATCTAGTAGCAATCATAACTAATTCCATGACATCCTATTATGCTGGATGAATGGTCGATTCGGACCGGAAACCCGGGGCGCCCGAAGCCCGCGGACGTCGAGGGGATATCGATGCGGAGCAGGAAGACCCGACCAACCCTGGGAGGGCGCATGCCGGGACTCAGACCGGGCGTACCGCCCCGGCACCCCCGGCACGGACCCACTGATCCAACGAATCCGAAATGAAGAGTTCGCAGATCGGCCTTGGCGGCGCCATGATGGCTCCGATGACCGCTGATCCGCCAGCGTCGCAGGGAACCCCTCGGGGAGCCGGGAGAGGATCCGCCGCAAGAAAGCGCGCGCGTCCCTGCGGCCGTTCCGGGAACGCGCGCATTCCGGCAAAGGCCTCGGGGGCCAGACCGGGGGCGCCCCAGCTGCCCATGGAGCGAAAATTCGGAGGTCACCCGGCCGTCCTCCGATTGCTCGGGCCCGCCGATCGCGACACGCTCCTTGATTTCTTTGAGTCCCATACGAGGGAGACCATCCATCTGCGATACGGCTATGAGCTGTCCCAGATCTCGGAGGCGCGGGCGGCGGAGCTGGTCGGCGTCGACCAGTCAAAGGACGCCGCGATTGGAATCTTCGAAAAGGATCAAAAGGTCCCCCTTGTGGCGATCGGGCGCTATTGCCTGCGGTCCGACGGTGAATCCGCCGAGATCGCCTTTGTGGTGCGCGAGGACCGGCGGGGCCTCGGCATGGCGACGACGCTCCTCGGAATCCTGCTCCGGATTGCCGCCTCCCGGGGCCTGAAGAGGTTTGTCGCCCAGGTGCTCCGGGAGAATCTCGAGATGTTCGAGGTGTTCGCGCGCTTCGGCGGAACGAGGACCCCGATTTCCGGCACCGACTCCGACCGCGTGTCCATCGACGTCGCCGGCGCCCGGCGCCGGCTCCCGCGTTAGGCAAGCAGGGGACCGCTTAGGCGGGCGAAGGCCCGGCCCTGTTGAAGAACAGGAGCCGCAAACCGTTCAGGCACACGACCACGGTGCTTCCCTCGTGGGCGAAGACGCCGAGGGAGAGCGGAATCGCCCCTGCAATGGAAACGATCACCATGACCGTGATGGTCCCGAGCGAGACGAAAAGGTTCTGGCGGATGACGCGCCGGGCCTGGACGCTGAGATCGTACGCAAACGAGAAATTCTCGATCCGGTCGTTCATGAGCACGATCTCCGCCTGCTCCAATGCCGAATCGCTCCCGCGCGCGCCCATGGCAACGGAAACAAACGCTGCGGCGAGACTCGGGGCGTCGTTCACGCCGTCGCCCACCATGGCGACCTTCATGCCGGACCGGGACAGCTCGGAAATGGCGGCCACCTTCTCTTCCGGGGTCAGCCCCGAGCGGACCTCCTCGATCCCGATCTGCTTGGCCACCTCCTCGGCCGCATGGCGCCGATCTCCCGTAAGCATGACCGTGCGGATGCCCTCCTCCCTGAGGCGCCTCAGCGTCGCCCCGGACTCCTTGCGTATCTCGTCTCTGAGGAGGAGGCGTCCGACCAGCTTGTCGGAGATCACCCAGACCTCGTTCAGGTCCGTTTCCACCGGGGGCATCCTTTCGAAAAACTCCCGCCAAGGACCCGTGGCGAAGAGTTCGCGCCTGCCCAGGACGCACGCGAATCCCCCAACCCGGCCCCTGAGCCCCGTACCGGTAAGCGATTCGAAATCCTCGACCTCCTTCTTGCGGACGCCCAGCGCCCTTCCGTGCCGCAGAACGGCGCGCGCAACCGGGTGCTGCGATTTTCCCTCGAGCGAGACGGCAAGTTCCAGAACCTGCGCTTCCTGCCCCGGGGGGAAGCTCTGGCAACCGACGACGGCCAGCTCTCCCGTGGTCAGCGTCCCCGTTTTGTCGAGAGCGACCACGTTCACCTGCGAAAGCTTCTCGATGGCCCCGCCCCCGCGGAATAGGATTCCGTGGCGGGCCCCGCAGGCGATCGCCGCCAGGATGGCCGCCGGGATTGAGAGGACCAGGGCGCAAGGGCTGGCAACCACGAGAACCGTCATCGCGCGGTAGAACGCGGACGGCCTCCCGCCGGCCTCCGAAAAGGGCGGGAGACCGTACCCGAGCCACCAGACCAGGAACAGGGTGCCGCCCACGGCGAACACCAGCGCCGTGTACCTGCCGCCAAACTTGTCCGTGAACCGCTCGCTCGGCGCCTTCAGCTTCTGCGCGGTCTGGATGAGGCGGATGATCTTCTGGAGCGTGCTTTCAGAGGGAAGCCTCTGAACCTCGACCTCGACCGCCCCCCACTGATTGATGCTGCCGCTGAAGACGGGCGCGCCCACCTCCTTGGCCACCGGCTCCGACTCGCCGGTGATGCTCGACTCGTCGACGGCGGTTGAACCCTTGAGCACCTGACCGTCTGCGGCAAAACTCTCGCCCGCGTGGACCAGGAGCCGGTCGCCCACCCTGACCCCCTCGACGGGGATCACCCGCTCGCCCCCGTCGGCCAGCACGAGCGTCGCCTCCTTCGGGGCGCTCTTAAGGAGTGAGTTCATCTCGCTCTGCGTGCGGCAGAGCGCGAATTCCTCCATGGCGCCCGATCCGGAGAAGAGGAAAAGAAGCAGCGCCGCCTCGCTCCACGCACCGATGCAGGCGGCGCCGGCCGCGACCGCCAGCATGAGGAAATGGAAGTCGAGTTCGCCGTTCTTCAGGTTGTTCCAGGTCTCCGCGGCTGCGTCCCATCCTCCCGCTGCGATGGCCAGCGAGTACAATCCGACGAGCCACGGGTGGCCCAGCAGCGCCCAGCGCTGTGAGATGAACCCCGAAAGTCCCAGGACTCCGCAGACCGCCGCCGACCAGGCCAGCGCCTTCCATTCGGGGATGGCCGGCGCCGCGGCCCCCTTCTCCTCGATCGGCCATTGGAATTCCCGCCATCGCCAGAAATGCGGCGCCGTTTCGCAGGATTCCCGTTCGAGAATCATCTCCGAACCCTCGCCGCGCACCAGAATGCCGCCGGAAAGCCGACCCTTCCAGCCGGCCCCCCCTTTGCGCGAAGCGTCGATTCCCCGGAGGATCCCGTCCAACTCGGCCCGGATCAGCTGGAAATCGATCTCGTTGATGGCCGCCACCGCAGCCGTGCGCGTCGCCGAATTAACCTTGACCGCCTTCAACCCGCCTTGAGCCCTCAGGAACGCAGCGAGCCTTTCCACCCATTCGGCGGCCTGGACGGGACTGTCCGCAGGGGAGGTTTCCGACTGCATCATACCGGCTCCCGCCGCCTCTCCTCGTTGCGGGTCATGGAGTTACAGGGCCCGGCCCGGCCGCCAGGGGAGGTATCCACGCATTCCGCATGAGGATTGGGTTCGATTTGCACGTTCGGTGTCGCATTGGGAAGCGGGGCCCCCGGCGGGCGCAAGCGGTTTTCTCATGACCTGGAAACACCCGGCAGGAGGTCCGATCCCCAACGGACACTAGGTTCTGCAGCGTGCCGTTCGATCCTAATCGGCGTGAAGGAACCCACTCCCCGGAGGCCCTTGGCGCCAAAGTCCCAAGGGACGAATCCGGGCGCTTCTTGGGGCTCCTCGCAATTTGTGCCGCAGAAAAGCCAACAAATGCGGAGCAGCGGCAGCCTATAGTAGATAATTTTTTGGGAGGATTAGACGCCGGTTCCGCCGCCCTTTCATGAAGACCATTCTCGTGCCCATCGATTTTTCGGACGTCACCAACCGCGTGCTTGAAAAGGCCGTTGAGTTGGCGCGCGCCTTGACGGGCCGGCTGGTCATCCTCCACGTGATCCAGCCGCCCGTGAACCTGAGCGCAAGCGACCCCATCCTGATCGAAAACACGGCGCGGATCACGGTCGCCGCCGAGAAGGCGGCCGACAAGCACCTCGATCGCCTCCGGAAGACCCTGCTCGCCGATTTCGACGCGGTGGAGGTCCTCCGCGTAACCGGCGCCCCCGTGGCGCAGATCCTTGAGCAGGCCTCGGGGCTCCCCGCCGACTATATCGTGCTCGGATCCCACGGGCACACCGCGGTCTACGATCTTCTTGTCGGGAGCACCGCCCACGGCGTGCTGAAGAAGTCCTCGTGCCCCGTCATCATCGTCCCTCCCTCGACGGAACAGCGGGCGGCCTGAGTTGACAAGGCTCGGTCCGGCGGCGCAGAAAGGTCGCCTCACCGGAACCACACCATTTCAAACGATGTTCACCCTCATGGCGTCCCGATGGGACGGATCCTGGCGCGTCTGCTGGATGAGTCCTGGGATTCCTATTGGAAGAGGCTTGGCCGGTTAAAGTCCGGGATCACCCCGCGCAGGGTGCACAGGCTCAGGGTGGCTGCGCGAAGGCTTCTCACGAGCCTCGACCTATTGATCGCCCTGGATCCGGGCACCGGCCTGACCCGGGGCCGCGCCACGCTGGAAAGGCGGTTCTCGGCCCTGGGCTCGCTCCGCGACGCGCAGGTCCAGAGGCTGGAGCTCGACCAGCAGCCCCTGCCCAAGGCAAAGCTTCGATCGCTGCGGCAGGTTCTCAAGCGGCGCATCCGCCGCCTGAGCCGGTCCGCGGCGAAGGCCGGCGTCGGCGGCCTGAGGCGGGCGATCAAGAGGGCCTCCGCCAGGCTTGCGTCGATGCCCCAAAGCGGCGCCTCGAGCCGGCTCCTCAGCTCCCAGCTCAACGGCGCCGTGCGATCCGCCCTTGCGAGGGCCAGGGCCCTGCGCCCCCGGCGGCCCGGGGACCTCTCCCAGCTCCACCGCGCGCGCATCGCAATCAAGCAATATCGATACCTCCTGGAACTCCTCCGGCCGCTGGCGACCGGAGTCGATGAACGTCTGATCGAGAGGCTGCAGGCCTGCCAGACCCTGATGGGGGAGATTCACGACACGGACCTTTTCATCGCGCGCATGGAGCGGTGGGTGACGAAGGGCCGCCTCGACGGGCAGGATTTCGAGGCGATCGTCAAGCCGCTCGATCGGCGGAGAGCGTGCCTTGTCGCCGACTATTTCCGTTCCGCGGACGCGCTTTTTGCGAGCAGGCGTTCGCCCGTGCGGGTCCCCCCGCGCTAGGCCTCCGTCGTCCCGGGGCCCCGGAAGGCGCCGCGCATGCCGGCGCTGACAAGCGCCAGCGTAATGAGGGAGTTCGCGGGCATCAGGACCGCCGCCAGCAGCGGATTCATGCGCCCGGCGACCGCGAATCCGACGGCAAGCACGTTGTAGGCGATCGAAAACACGAGAATCAGCACCTGGGTGCGCCGGAGCACGGCGTTGACCCGAAACAATTCCCGGATGCCCCCGATGCCCCTGCCCAGGTAATAGAAGTCGGCCTTGCCCCCGAGCACGCCGCGGTGGACGACCGGGGTTCCGCGGCAGAGCGCGCGGTCGAACGCGAGGCTGTCATTCGCCCCGTCCCCGAGCATGAGCACGTCGTTCGAGCCCTGGCCCTCGACCCAGGCCGCCTTCGCTCCGGGACTAAGCCCGCTAAGGGCGTGGCCGGCCGGAATGGAGAGCTCTCGCGCAAGCAGGTCCACCTTCGCGTTTGCGTCGCCGCTCAGGATGAAGACCGAGAAGCCGCCGCGCTGGAGGAGCCCGATCTCGGCGCGCGCGTCGGGGCGCGCGGCGTCCGCGAAGCCGAATCGGGCGACGATGCGCCCCGAGCATACGAGGTCGGTTGACCCGCATGGGGCGCCCCCGCCCCCCGGCGGGCTGGCTCCCTCGGCGCCCCGCCAGCCCGCGCGTCCAAGCGACCAGGGGCCCAGTTCCAGGCCGAAGCCGACCGTCTCCCTCACCAAGCCCCCCATGGGCTCGACGGGCCCCTGGGCCAGGAGGTCCTCGCAGAGGCACTGGCTAAGGGGATGTTCGCTGTCGCGGACAAGGGCCAGAAGCGCGGAGCGCGCCTCGGGATCGAGGGAGCGAAGCGACTCCGGGTTTTTCAGGACGGGTGTCTCAAGCGTCAAGGTCCCCGTCTTGTCGAAGACCAGCTTCCTCACGCCCAAAAGCTTCGACCAGAGGTCGTTTTCACGGACAAACACGCCGCGGCGCCGCAGCGCGGTCGTAGCCATTTCGTCGGCAAGCGGGAAGGCAAGGCCGATGGCGCACGGGCACGAAACGACGAGCACCGCAGTGACGACGGACCATGTCCGCGGCCCGTCGCCGGTCCTGACCCACCAACCGACGCCAGCAGCGACCGCCAGGACGAGGATGCCCACGAGGTATCCCTTCACGGTTCGCTCCAGGAAGACATGCCGCCATCCGGGCCTCTCGGTTTTCTCGAGCAGCTGAGCAAGAAGCGATTCGCCCCAGGGCTGGAGCGCCTCCAGGGTCGCATCGGAACGGCTAACGTTCACGGACCCCGCCGGCACCCGCTGTCCGGCGCGAAAGACCCGCGGCTCCGACTCACCGTTTATCGACGCCAGCGAGAACACGGTCTCGCCCGCCGTCAGGCGGGCATCGACGGGGACCGTCTGACCCGCCGAATTTAGGAAGCGGTCGCCCACCTTCAGTTTCTCGGGGGCGACGTCGCGGACCCCGGGCAACCCGGCGCCTGCAAGCCGAACGAGCTGCGGCCTTGACTGCAGGCTGAGCAGCCGGCGCCTGTTTCGTTCGACGGCGGCCACCTGCGCCCAGCGGCCCACCAGCATCAGGAGGATGAATGCCGCGACAAAGTCGAAATACTCAAAACGGTCGCGGCCCGTCAGCCATCCGTATAGCGAGCCCACATAGGCGCCGACGATGCCCACGGCGATCGGCATGTCGATGTGAAGGACCCCCAGGCGCATCGCATGCCAGGCGCGCCCCACGAAGTAGCTGCCGCCGACCAGGAAGCTCAGGGTGGCAAAGCCGAGCGAGAGGAGCCCGAAGAGCCCCGCATACTGGAAGCTCTTCTCCATCCCGAAATAGGTCGGCAGCGTGAAGAGCATGACGTTGAGCGCGAACGCCGCGCAGAGTCCGACCCGCTTCACGAGGCCCCGGCTCTCGGGCTCGGCTCGCTGCGGGTCGCAGGGTCCCGCCAGGTAGCCGAAGGCCTGGAGCTTGCGGGCGAAATCCACGGCCGAGAACCCACCGGCCAGCCAGCGAAGGCGCATCGAGCCAAGCTGCGCGTTCACAAAGATGTCGCGCGCGCCCGGCTGCTGCTGAAAGAGCCTCTCGATCAGCCAGACGCAGCCCGTGCACGAGATCCCCTGCACATCGAGGGAGAGTTCCGGGGGCCTGGCCGGCGCCGGCCCCGAAAGGGCGGCCGCCTCGGCCTCGCGCTGCGCCGACTCGAGCCACCCGTAATCGCGCAGCTGGAACACCGCCGCGTCCGCGGGAGCGGTGACCGTGTCCTTCAGGTCGTAGTAGCCGCCGAGGCCGTGCTCGTGGACGAGGCGGTACACATAGGCGCACCCCGAGCAGCAGAAACCCGTCTCGCGCATTCGGGCGTCGATGAGCGCCGCGCCGCAGTGCCTGCAGAGCGGCTTGCCCCCCGAGCGCCCGGCCGGCGGTAGGGCGCCCGGTTCCAGGAGGTCGGCCGGCGGCGTGGCGCTCATGCTAGTGGCAGATGAAGGATGTGGGGCTCGGGCCCGGCAGGCCGAGCGTGGCGCGCAGGCGCCAGCTGATGACGAGCGCCACGGTCAGCGCCAACGCAACCCGCAGCCTCCCCAGCCAGAGCGGCGACAGCCGCGCGCGCACCCATTGGAACTGGGTCTGGGCCAGCCACAGGAGCGGCACGGTCCCGAGGCCGAACGCGAGCATGAACTCGACGCCGCGAAGCGCCGACCCCGAGATGAGAGCGAGAGCGATGAGGAAGTACAGCGGGCCGCAGGGAAGAAGCGGCGTGGCCAGGCCGAAAACCGCGGCGGCCTCTACCCGGGAGCGCCCGCGGAGCCAGCCGCGGAGCCCCAGGTTGACCCGCGAAAGCGCCCCTATTCTCGGCAGGAACCGGTCCCACCGCAGGCCGAGCGCCACAAAGAAGAGCACCATGATCCAGGGCAGCCACCGGAGCGCCGATTCGGAGGCCCACGCGAGCGGCTGCCTCCCAAGTCCCCCGGCCAGCCCGCCAAGGGTGGCGTAGGCCGCCAGCCGCGCGAGGTGGTAGACGGTGCTGACCGTGTTGCCGTCCGCCTTGTCCCCGCGTCCGGGCATGATCGCGCAGGCCAGCGGCCCGCACATGCCCGCGCAGTGCAGGCTCGTAATCAGCCCCGCGACAAAGGCCGCGGCCGGAGAGTTGACGGAAGCAAGTTCCATGGCTTAGGGCCCGGCCTTTGCGGCCAGGGGAACCTCCTCCACGGGGTGGTGTGCGGCGATCACAAACCATGCCGTCCACGCCGCGACGTGCACGATGCAGGCGGCGACGATCCACCACCAGAGGCGCGACTTTGCGGGCCTATCTGGACGCGCCCCCATGCGAAGCCTCCTCCTCTTCCTCCTCCCGAAGGAGCCTCGGGTCGGGCCCCAGGAACTCCACCTGGCGCTCGAGGTGGAACTTTCCCGCCTCGTCCCTCACGCTCACCAAGATCTGGAACGGACCCTGGTAGTCCGGCCTCGGCTGCTGGAAGATCAGGGGTTCGACGATTTCGCCAAGCGGCGGGACGTCGACCACCCCGGAGAACCCCGTCTGGCGCAGGTCCGACGGCCCCCGAACGACCGTCACCAAGAAACGCCCGACCTCGGTCCGCTTGTTCACGATGCGCGCGAAAAACTGGTTGCGGACGTATTCCTTGTCCACGAAGTAGGGGGCGCCGACCATCCGGGTCACGCCGAAATTCGCCGGCCTGAGCGTCGAAAAGGCCCAGGCCGCCACGGCGACGCCTATCAGCAGCAGGACGCTGTACACTGCCGTGCGCGGCCGCAGCCACCGGGTGCGCTTCCCGGCGAGTCCGTTCAGCGAGTCGTAGCGGATGAGCCCCTTCGGCCGGTGAAGGCGCACCATCACCTCATCGCAGGCGTCGATGCACGCCGCGCATCCGATGCATTCGATCTGGAGGCCGTTGCGGATGTCGATGCCGGTCGGGCACACGCTCACGCACCGGCTGCACGCCACGCAGTCCCCCGCCCCGCCCGGGGCCGCGCTCCCGCGCTCCCGCGACTCGGCGACCGTCATCCGCGGCTCCCCGCGGCGACCGTCGTAGCCAATGATGAGCGAATGGTCGTCCTGCAGCGCCGACTGGAGGCGGCCGTACGGGCAGATGATGATGCAGAGCTGCTCCCTGAACCAGGCGTAGTTGAAGTAGAGCGCGCCCGTCGCGACGGCGATGAAGGCAAACGAGCTCCAGTTCGAGGCCGGCGCCTCCCGCATCATCGCCCAGAGCTCCGGGACCGAGACGTAATAGGCGAGGAAGAGGTGGGTGATGACCGCCGAGACGGCGAAATAGAGCGCGTGCTTCACGATGCGCCGGGTCGCCTTGGATGCGGTCCAGGGGGCCGCCGCGAGGGCCCGCCGCTGGACCGCGTCGCCATCAATCCAGCGCTCGATCGGCCGGTAGAGGTGGTCGAGAAAGACCGTCTGCGGGCAGGCCCAGCCGCACCACACCCGGCCGACCAGGGCCGTGAGGAAGAACAGGAGGAACCCGAGGCCGGTGATGAGGAAGAACAGCAGCCAGGCGTCCTGGGCCGTGAGGGTGAAGCCGAAGAGGTGGAATCGCCGGTCCGCGATGTCCAGGAACACCGCCGGGTAGCCGCCGACCTTGATCCAGGGCAACGCCAGATAGAAGGCGATCAGGAAGAGGCCGGAAACCCTGCGCACCCGCGTGAAACGGCCGCGCACGTCGGCGGGATACACGAACCGCCGGGAGCCGTCCTCACGGATGGTCGTGACGGAATCAAGCGTTGGGCGGGGCAGTTGCTCCATTCTCTTCCGATTCTCATTTCCCCGCGACGGCTGGCTGGATGGACATCGGCTCGCCCTCGTGGTGGTAGCTGAGGATGTAGGCCACGGCCTCGATGATCCTCTTCTGCCCTAGGACGGGGCCCCAGGCCGGCATGCCCTTTGCGAGGACGCCGTTGGTGGCGGTATTGTACAGGTCCAGCGGATTTCCGCCGTGAATCCAGACTTCGCGCCGCAGGTTGGCCCCGATGCCGCCGTCGGCGACGCCCCTGAGGCTCTCCTTGTGGCAGGTGGCGCAGATGGAATTGAACGTGGCGCGGCCGGCCTCGACAAAGACGGGGTTGCGGCTCATCTGCCAGAGGCTCGCGTTGTCGAGCTTCGTGGACGCGGTCGCGGCGAGCTTCTCGGCCTCGATGCTCGCGATCGCCTTTTCGATCCTCTGGTGGTTGTTCGGGCCGACGTGCAGCCACTCGTAGTATCCCCAATAGCCCACCCAGAAAACGATGGTCGCATAGAAGGTGAAGAGCCACCAGTTGGGCAGGCGCTTGTCGAATTCTCTGATCCCGTCGTAGACGTGCGGGCGCAGCGGTTCCTCGGGCGGCTGTGTGGGCGTGTTCGGGTTCATGGTCTGGACAGGGGCGCGGCTTCGTCCGCCGGGAGCGGGTTCGGACACTTGGGGCCGCCGCCGAATTCGGTCGTTCGCCGCGCTGGCGGGGGTCGCCGTCAGAAAGGGGAGGTTTTCGTAGTGCTCGACCTGCGTGCGCTTCATGCGCAGCGCGCGCCAGCTGATCGTGATGAATATCGAGGCGGCAAAGCCGAACGCCACGATGGTGAAGATCGCCGTCGAGTCCCCGTAAATGATCCGGTTGAACATGGCTTCCGAGGGTTGGGGGTCAGTCGGCCAGGGTCGGGGCGGTCCCCGTCGGGGTCACCTTCTCGTAGTGGCCCATCTGCTGGAGGTAGGCGATCAGGGCGATGATCTCGCGGTCGGGCGCCACGTACGCGCCCGCGTCGCGCAGGTCGCGCGCGATGGCCTTCTCCTGGGTCTCGATGCTTGCGGTGATCTCCGCGTCGGTCCACTGGGGATAGGGCACGCCGAGCTGGCGCTGGACGGCGATCTTTCTCGGCATCGTGCTCACGTCGAGCGCGTTGGCCAGGAGCCAGGGGAAGTTCGGCATGTTGGAGCCGGACGAAATGGATCGCGGATTCTCGAGGTGGCGCAGGTGCCAAACGTTGGGGTATTTCCCGCCCACCCGGGCGAGGTCCGGCCCGTTGCGCTTCGATCCCCACTGGAAGGGATGGTCGTAGATGGACTCGCCAAGGCGCGAGTAGTCGCCGTAGCGAAGCACGTCGGGCACAAGCGTGCGTATCATCTGCGAATGGCAGAGGTAGCAGCCCTCGCGGACGTAGAGGTCCCGCCCCGCCAATTCGAGCGGCGTGTAGGGGATCTGGCGCCGGTCCTCCACGTTTGCGGCCCGGTGGATCACGACCGTCGGGATGATCTGGATCAGTCCGCCCGCGACGACCGCGACAAAGGTGAGGACCGTGAAGGGCACCGCGCTCACCAGGAGCTTGTCGTACCAGTCGCCCCATTTCTTCCGTCGCGCCTCAAAGTGCGAGAACGCGACAACGGCGCAGAACATCGTCCCGATAAGGCCCGCTATGCTCACGAAATGGCCGCCGAACATCCAGGCGCTCGCGAATCCGAGCCCGAGGACGCAGAAGAGAACCGGGGCGTTAAGGACCCATCCCGCCACCGAGAGGCCCTGCGCGGCGCCGTGGGAGGGCTCCTCGTCGAAGACCTCGATCGTGCCGTTGACCGGCTCCGCGCCGCGCACCGACCTCCAGAGGTTGTAGGCCATCATGAACCAGCCGGTGAGGTAAAGGGCGCCGCCGATCACGCGCATCAGCATCATCGGCCGGATCACGTTCACCGTGTCCAGGAAGTTGGGATAGGTCAGGATCGTGCCGTGCTCGGTCGTGGCGTTGAGCATCAGGCCCTGCGTGATGCCGCTCGTCCACATGGCGCCCACGTAGAGCAGGATGCCGACGAGCCCTATCCAGAAATGCAGGTTGGCCAGCGCCGTGCTGTAAAGGGGCTTGTTCCAGAGTCTTGGGATCAGCCAGTAGGTCATGCCCGCCGCCATGAACCCGTTCCAGCCGAGCGTGCCGCCGTGGACGTGTGCGATGATCCAGTCCGTGTAGTGCGCCAGGGCGTTGACGGACTTGATGGCGAGGAGCGGCCCCTCGAACGTCGCCATGCCGTAGAAGGTCACGCCGGCCGCGAAGAACTTGAGGACCGGGTCGGTGCGCAGCTTGTCCCAGGCGCCGCGCAGCGTGAGGAGGCCGTTCAGCATCCCCCCCCACGAGGGCGCCCAGAGCATGAGCGAGAAGGTCATGCCGAGGTCCTGCAGCCAGACCGGAAGCGAGGTGTTGAGGAGGTGGTGGGGGCCCGCCCAGATGTAGACGAACACGAGCGACCAGAAATGCACGACCGAGAGCCGGTAGGAGTACACCGGGCGCCCCGCCGCCTTCGGCAGGAAGTAGTACATGATGCCGAGGATCGGCGTCGTCAGGAAGAAGGCCACGGCGTTGTGGCCGTACCACCACTGGACCAGGGCGTTCTGCACGCCGCCGAAGAGCGAGTAGCTGTGGGTCCAGCTGGTCGGTATCGAGAGGTGGTTGACGATGTAGAGCATCGCCACCGTGACGATGGTCGCGATGTAGAACCAGATCGCAACGTAGAGGCTAGGCTCGCGGCGCCGCGCCAGGGTCCAGAAGAAGTTGACCGCGAAGACGACCCAGATCAGCACGACCGCGATGTTGATCGGCCAGATGAGCTCGCCGTACTCCTGACCTCGGGTCAGCCCGAGCGGCAGCGTGAGGGCCGCGCTGACGATGATCGTCTGCCATCCCCAGAAATGCAGCTGGGAGAGGAAGTCGCTCGCAAGCCGCGCCTTCACCAGGCGCTGCGTCGAGTAGTAGATCCCGGCAAACATCATGTTGCCGACCAGGGCAAAGATCACCGCGTTCGTGTGAAGCGGCCGGATCCGGCTCCAGGTGAGCCAGGGCGTGCTGAAGTTGAGCTGCCAGAAGTTGAGCTGGGCGGCGATCAGGACGCCGACCAACATGCCGACGGCGCCCCAAATGACTGAAGCGAGCAGGAACTGGCGGACGACCTTGTCGTTGAATTCGACGGTGGTTTTTTGGGCGGACATGGGAGAATGCGTTGGCTCAGACGGAGGATGGGCGGACCCCACCGTCACCGGACCCGCCCCCCAAGCGCACGGAGCGCATCAGGATTCGCGGCGCGCAGCCGGCGTCTCGATGAGGTTTCCGTCTGCATCCCTTCGTGCGTAGACCGCCTTTTCATCGGCGAGGGGAAGGAGCGAATCCCTCTCCGCGCTGCTGAGGTTGCCCCGGGCGTGTTCGCGGAGGAAGAAGACGATGAAGGTGAAAACGAGGCACAGGCTGATCGTGAGCGTGAGGGGTACGACGGTCATGGGTGAAAGGGGATGATGTGCGGCCCATACTATTCCTAAGACTCAGAATCATCTCCGCATGACTTGGCGGGTATTGTGCATATCTTGTTTTTCGCAGGCACAACGGCGGTGATGCCGGTCCAATGACCGCGCAACAAATTATCTGACAATAAATTACGAATCTAACAGGCCTATTAGCCTAGGTTCTGGGTCTCGACCCAACGAACCGCGTGGCGCACAAGCGCCGTCGTGTCCTTCAATTCAAGCTTCTCCTTGATGTGCCCCCGGTGCACATCGACCGTCTTCGTGCTCAGGTGGAGCTGCTGGGCGATGTCGCGCGTGCTCTTGCCCTGCCCCACGAGCCTGAAGACCTCAAATTCACGGTCGCTCAGCTTCTCGATCGGAGAACTCGATCCCCGGGGCCGCCTGCCGGAAAAGATGTCCAGGGCGTTCGCCGACATCCTGGGGCTGAGGTAGATCTGGCCGCTGAGCACCTGTCGGATCGCCGTCAGGAGGTTCTCGCCGCCGGCCTCCTTCATGATGTATCCCCGGGCCCCCGCGCGCAGCGCCCGCTCGGCGAAGATCGCCTCGTCGTGCATCGAAACGACCAGAATGGCCACGTCGGGGTACGCGGCCCGCAGATCCTTGATGAACTCAAGTCCGCTCCGTCCCGGCATCGTCATGTCGGTGAGGACCATGTCCGGCTTCGCCACGGCGAACTTCTGGATCGCCTCGGCCGGATTGCCCGCCTCCCCGGCGACCACCATGTCCGGCTGCAGGTCGATCAGCTGGGCGAGACCCGCCCGCATGAAGGGATGATCGTCGACCAGGAGGATCCTCTTGCGGCCGGGAGGCCTGACGTCGAGACGCCGCTCCTTCCTCGGTTCCGGCGCTTTCACTGGAAGACGGGCAGCACGCAGGTGACCGTCACGCCGTGCCCCCGTTTGGAGACGACGGTGAGCTCGCCGCCGATCATGCCGGCGCGGTGCTTCATCACCTCCATGCCGAGGCCCCCGCCCTTCGACGATGGCAGGCCTCTCCCATTGTCGGAAATCTGGAGCTCGAGGACGCCGCCAACCTGCGACAGCCTTATGGTCACCTCGGTGGCTTCGGCGTGCTTGATGACATTGTTCACCGCCTCCTGGGCGATGCGGTACAGATGGGCCGCCGTCGAGCGGTCCTTCAGGATGACCGGGGAGGGGCAGTCGAGGCGGCAGTGCAGGCGCCCAATGGATCCTATGTGCTCGACGAGTTCGGCCAGGCCGATTCGAAGCGCGTCGGGATCGTCGCTGATCGGCACAAGGCCCCGGGCGAGAAACCGGGTCTGCGCAATGGCCTCGCGCAGCATCTTGCCCATCCGCTCCAGCCCCTTTGCAAGCTCCGGGAGCTTCCGCGATGCGTCCTCCTTCAGCGCCGTGCAGACAAGCTCGATCGCGGTGAGTTGCTGTCCCAGGCCGTCGTGGAGGTCCTCCCCAATCCGCCGGCGCTCCCCTTCCGCGACCTCGACCATCTCCCGCTCAAGCCGCCTGCCCTCGGCCTCCGCGGCGGCCAGCGCGCGATCGCGCTCCACCACCTCAAGCGCCCTCCGGACGACCCCCGGCAGCAGGTCGAGCAACCCCGTATCCTTCATCACGTAGTCAAGGGCGCCCTGCTTCATCATCTCGACAGCCGCCTTCTCGTCCCCCTGGCCGGTGACCACGAGGAAGGGGACCGGGGGCGTCTTCTGCCTGAGCCGATCAAGCAGCACCGCCCCCTCGATGTCGCGCATTTTCAGGTCAAGGAGCATGAGGTCCGTCGTGCGCTCCGCGAGCCAAGCCAGCGCGGCGGTTCCCGAGCCGGCGGTGTCGACCGAATAGCCCTCGCTCCTCAGCGCCTCCGCCATGAGGACAAGCAGGCCCACATCGTCGTCCACGACGAGAATCCTGGCCGGTCTGGTCGAGGTAGCCATCAGTGGCCGTCAAGCGGCGGCACAAGGAGGAGCTTGATGAAGAGCCCGAGGCTGCGCACGGCCTCCGTAAACTTCGCATAATCAACGGGCTTCTGTATGTAGACACTGCAACCAAGTTGGTGGCAACGGTCCACCTCGCGGGCGTCATCGGTCGTCGTCAGCATGATGACCGGGAGCTTGCGCAGCTCGCCATCCGACTTTATCCGCCGCAGCACCTCGATCCCGTCGATCTTCGGCAGGCGTATATCGAGAAGGATGACGAACGTGTGGCCGGCATGGCGGGCGGGCGCCGAAACGCTGCCAAACAGAAAGTCGAGCACCGCCTGCCCGTCGCGGAAATGCTTGATCTCATTGCTCAACCCGGCGGTTTCCAGAACCTCCCTGACGAGAATGGCATGCCCTTCATCGTCTTCTACGATAAGTATTACCGGGATTTCAGGCATTAGGATTCTTGAGCCGCAGATCCGCTTGTTGGGAGGGCCACAAAGAAAGTCGAACCCACCCCTTCCTTGCTCTCAATCCAAATCTTCCCGCCCTGGCGCTCCAGCACCCTCTGGGCGATGGTTAGGCCCAGCCCTTCGCCGCTGGCGGAGTCAGGATTGAGGCGGTGGAAAATCTCGAACGCCTTCACCTGGTGGTCCGGCGCGATGCCCACCCCATTGTCGGCCACCGAATAGACGGAGAGGCCCGCCTCCACCCTCCCGCTGATCTTGACCCGAAGCGGCCGGGACGGTTCGCGGTACTTGATGGCGTTGTCGAGAAGGTTGGCGAAGGCCTGGCTCGTCTGCGCCCGGTCGCCGACGCAGGCGGGCAGCGCATCGACGCGCACCTCCGCCTTTGCGTCGTCGATCTGGAACCGCATGGCCGCGATGATCTCGGAGATCATCTCGTTCATGTCCAGGGGCTGGATCGCAAAGGTGATGCGGCCCAGGCGGGAATAGCGCAGGAGCCCGTTGAGGAGCACCTCCATCTTGTTCACGCCCGCGTTGATGAATCGCAGCGCCTGCGGGATGGCGACCTCCACGATGCTCTTCAGGTCGGCCGCGGGGACCAGCCCGTCCTTTCCCGCGGCGATCGCCGCCTGGATCTTGTCGCAGGCGCGGTTGAGCTGCTTGCCAAAGCCCTGCACGTTCACGAGGGGCGACCTGAGGTCGTGCGACACCGTGTAGACGATCGTCTCCAGCTCCTTGTTCTTCTCGGCGACGTCCGCGGCGAACCGCTGCAGCGCCGCTTCGTCCGCCTTGCGCTGGGTGATGTCGGTGCGGATCGAGATGTATTGCAGGGGCCTGCCCGTCTCGCTCAGCCGCGGGAAGATGGTGGTCGCCACCCAGTAATGGGTCCCGTCCTTCGCCCGGTTCCGGATCTCGCCCTGCCAGACCTCGCCCCTGCCGATCGTCGCCCAAAGGTTGCGGATGAATTCCTTTGAATGGTGCTTCGAATTGATCAGGCGGTGGTCGTTTCCGAGCAGCTCGCTGCGGGAATACTTCGAGATCGCGCAGAACTTGTCGTTCACGTACGTGATCCGCCCTGCGGCGTCGGTGACCGCGACGATCGAATGCTCGTCGAGGGCCGCCCGGATGTCGCGCATCTCCCGGACGGTGTCCAGCAGGCGCTTCTCGGAATTCTTCTGCTCGGTGACGTCGCGCGCGATCTTTGAGACGCCGACGATCCTGCCGTGGCCGTCCTTGATCGGGGAGATGGTCACCGAGACCTCGATCCGGCTTCCGTCCTTCCTAAGCCGCGCCGTTTCAAAATGCTCCATCCTTTCGCCGCGGCGGATCCGGGTGAGTATCTCCTCCTCCTCGTTGGCGCGGTCGGGGGGGAAAAGCATCAGCATCGACTTCCCGATGGCCTCCGAAGCCAGGTAGCCGAACATCCGCTCCGCACCCGGGTTCCAGCTCGTTATGATCCCCTCAAGCGTCTTGCTGATGATGGCGTCGTCGGACGACTCGATGATCGCAGCCAACTGGAGCCGCCCGCCCTCATCGCCCTTGCGCCCGGCGGCGGGGGGCCGGCCGGGCTGTTCGGCCGCCTTATCCGCCTCGCGTGACTGTTCCATGTTCGCCAATGTCCCCAAATCTAGGCCGGGGCCCACCGCCCGCAAGGGTAGACCGTGCGCCCACGCGCCCGGGGGGCCAAACCTTTCGCAGGGCCAGCCGCCCGGGGGAGCCCGGCATAGGGAAATTCCCTATCGAGATAGGGGCTCACCCCCAATTCCCAAACAGGGCGCCGGCTGGTAGCCTGCGTTCATGCAATCCGAGATCATCTTCCTGCCGAACTCCGGGATCGTCGCCCAAAACCACCACAATCTCGCGGACCACCTGCAGAAATCCGAGATCTTCCGCGACTACCAGAAAGCATTCCAGACAACGACAGGCCTGCCTCTCGCCATCCGCGCCGCCGGGTCATTCCAGGCCCCGATGCACGGATCGAAGCACTCCAACCCCTTCTGCGCTCACATGGCGGCGAGGAACAAGACGTGCTCCTCCTGCCTCCAGTTGCAGCAGCGCATGGAGACGAACGCCCACGACGGCGCCACGACCCTCGAGTGCATCGCGGGGCTAAGCGACTCGAGCGTTCCGGTGCGGGTCGGCGAACGCGTGATCGCGTTCCTTCAGACCGGCCAGGTCCTCCTCCACCAGCCGACGGCTGCGCGGTTCAAGAAGATAGCCGCCGTCCTCGCCGGCATGGGCCTCGATTCCGAGCTTCCGCAGGTGAAGGAGGCCTACTTCAACACGCGCGTCATGACCCGGCACCAGTATGACTCGATCCTTCGCCTGCTGAGCATCTTCGCCCAGCACCTGTCGGCGGTAAGCAACCAGCTGATGGTCCAGGAAGCCGCGGCGGAGGCCCCGGCCGTGGCAAAGGCCCGCGCGTTCATTGCGGACCACCAGGGGGAGGAGATCTCGCTCGCCGCGGTCGCGCAGGCGGCGAACATGAGCGCCTTCTATTTCTGCAAGATCTTCAAGAAGTCGACCGGCCTCACGTTCACCGAGTACCTTGCCCGTGTCCGCGTCGAGATCGTGAAGCAGCTTCTCCTTAACCCGCACAAGCGGGTCAGCGAGGCCGCCTACGAGGCGGGATTCCAGTCGCTCTCTCAGTTCAACCGCGTCTTCCGGCGCATCGCCGGCGAGGCGCCGTCGACGTACCGCGAGAAGCTGCACGGCTCCTCCGGGGCTGCGCAGGTGGGGGCGGGCAATCTGACCCACGCCGCGTAACGGAGGGCGCCCGGCGCCACGAGGCCTGCGCCGACGGCGTTGCCGGCCCGGATTCCCATTGGCCAATTCCCCGTTCGGTGCTTAGGTTGGGGAACGCCCGCGGTCGCGCCGGGCCAACCCAACCGAAACATCCGACGCCATGGAGATTGACCCCAAGGATTTTCGAGTCGCCGCCGGACACGGCGTCCGGCTCAAGGACTGGCCCACCCTGGTCGAGCCCTTCTACCGCTCGAAGAAGCATTACGCCAAGGTTCTCGAGGAGCACGTCGCCGGGTTGAGCTCGCTGCAGAATCTGCTCTACGCATACAACCGCTACTCGCTCCTCCTCATCTTCCAGGCGATGGACGCCGCCGGCAAGGACGGCGCCATCAAGCACGTGATGTCCGGGGTCAATCCCCAGGGTTGCCAGGTGTTCAGCTTCAAGCACCCGAGCGCCCAGGAATTGGAGCATGACTTCCTCTGGCGCACCACCGTCTGCCTTCCGGAGCGGGGACGAATCGGGATCTTCAACCGCTCCTACTACGAGGAGGTCCTGATCGTGCGCGTCCACCAGGAGATCCTCCGCCAGGAGGCGCTGCCCGAGGAATTGCTGGACGCCGGAAGGATCTGGCAGGAACGGTACAAATCGATCTCGGATTTCGAGGAGCACCTCCATCGAAACGGCACCCGGGTCGTGAAATTCTTCCTTCACCTTTCGAAGGAGGAGCAGCGCAAGCGCTTCCTCGCCCGGATCGAGGATCCGAGCAAGAACTGGAAGCTGAGCGGGGCCGACATCCACGAGCGCAAGTACTGGAAGCAGTACATGCGCGCCTATGAGGCCTGCCTGGGGGCCACGAGCACCAAGCACGCACCCTGGTATGTCGTGCCCGCCGACGACAAGGAGAACGCGCGGCTGATCATTTCGAGCATCATCCTCGGGGTAATGGGTTCCCTTCCCCTCAGCTATCCTAAGCCGGGAGGGGCGCACCGGAAGGAACTGCGCGCGATCCGGGAAAAGCTGCTCCGCGGCGGCGGCGCATGAGCCGCGCTCTCAGGCCAGCAAACCGGCCATTTTGAGCTCCGCCTCCCGCGCAATAATAGTTCGCAATTAATTTATATTCATTTACTTATGAAACAATCTTTCCGGCTTTTCCCGCATGGCAATAGTCGCCCAGATATGGACAATTGCTGCGCAGTAACGGGGTCGCGTTGAAGGTAGAGTGGCCCCATGAAAACGATCCTTGTGCCTATCGATTTCTCGCCGGTCACCAAGGCCGTGGTGGATGAGGCCAATTCGCTCGCTCAGTGCTGCAAGGGAAGAATCGTGCTCCTGTACGTCGTGCAACCCCCCGTCCTCGTCGCCGAATACGGCGGTGTGATCGAGGATGTCGTCCCACTGATCGAGGCCGCCGAAAAGGCAGCCGTCCAACTGCTCGCCCAGTGGCGCGACTACCTGAAGGAGGGGTGCGTCACGACAAAGACGGTCAAGGTCGAGGGTTTCCCCTCGAAGGAGATCGTCGAACAGGCGAAGACGGCGGAGGCCGACTACATCGTCATGGGCTCGCACGGCCACACCGCGTTCTATGACCTGCTGATTGGAAGCACGACAAGCGGCGTACTGAAAAAGGCCCACTGTCCCGTCGTTGTCGTGCCCGCAAGGCCGTCTTCCGGCCCCGCGGCGAAGTAACGGCCCCTCAACCCCCCGCCAACATGGAACTAATGGATGCAATCTACGGGCGCAGAGCGGTGCGCGATTATACCGAGCGCAGGGTCCCCCGGTCCCTGCTTCACGAGCTGATCGACGCGGCGATCCAGGCCCCCACCGCGCTCGGCGAGCAGCCCTGGGTTTTCGCCGTCATCGAGGGCAAGGGGCTTCTGCAGGATTATTCGGACCGCGCGAAGGCCCACTTTCTCGCGACGTTTAATCCGGGCAACGACCCGCATTCCCTGAAGCGGGACCAGCTGCTGGACCCCACTTACAACCTCTTCTACAACGCCAGCACGGTCGTTGTGATCTACGCGAAGACCGGCTGGCAGTTCGCCGCCACGGATTGCTGCCTGGCAGCGGAGAACTTCATGCTCGCGGCCCACGGAAAGGGGCTCGGCACCTGTCCGGTCGGCTTTGCCCATGCATGGCTCGATCTTTCCGAGATCAAGACCCTCCTTAACATTTCCGACGAGAACACCGCCGTGCTGCCGATAATCGTGGGATATCCGACAACGGCGCCCAGCCCGGTGCCGAGAAAGATGCCGGAAATCGTGTTCTCGGATTAAAATCATGCCGACGACCCTAGACGAAACCACGCAGCCCAAGTCCACCGCGCCGACGCGCGGGAGCCGTCCCGCCACGGGGGACTCCTCGATGGGTTCCTTTTTCAAGCCGAAGACCGTAGCCGTGATCGGCTCAAGCGAGAGGCCCGGCAGTGTGGGCCGAGCCCTTCTTGAGAACCTGGGGACGTTTGGCGGCGCCGTCTACCCGGTCAACCGGGAGCACGACACGATCCTCGGCCGGAAGGCCTACCGGGACATCGCATCCGTTCCCGCACCGGTTGAGCTCGCGGTCATCGCAACGCCCGCAGTCACGGTGCCGGGTGTCATTCGCGAGTGCGTGAAAGCCGGAGTGAAGGCCGCCATCATCATTTCGGCGGGCTTCAAGGAAAGCGGCGCCACGGGCACGGAGTTGGAGGGCCAGGTGCTGGCGGCGATCCAGGGAACGCCGCTGCGGGTGATCGGCCCAAACTGCCTGGGGGTTATGGCGCCGCATGCGGGGCTAAACGCCACCTTTTCGAAGGACATGGCCAAGACGGGCAATGTCGCCTTCCTCACGCAGAGCGGAGCGCTGGGCACGGCCATCATAGACTGGAGCCTAAAGGAGAAGGTCGGATTCAGCGCGTTCGTCTCGATCGGCTCCATGCTCGATATCGGATGGGGAGACCTCATTCGCTACCTCGGGGACGACCCCCAGACGCACAGTATCATGATTTACATGGAGTCGGTCGGGGACGCCCCGGCGTTCCTTGCGGCCGTCAGGGAGGTTGCCCCCGTGAAGCCGATCGTCGTCATCAAGGTTGGGCGCACCGACGCCGCAGCAAAGGCCGCCGCGTCCCACACGGGCGCGCTCACGGGCAGCGACGAGGTGCTCGATGCCGCCTTCAACCGCGCCGGCGTCATCCGGGTCGAGACGATCGAGGAGTTCTTCTCGATGGCCAAGGTCCTGGCGAAGCAGCCCCTTCCCCGCGGCCCGCGCCTTTGCATCGTGACCAATGCGGGCGGTCCGGGCGTGCTGGCCACGGACATGCTTGTCGAACGGGGCGCTCAGCTCGCCACGCTTTCACCCCAGACCATCACCGAGCTTAACAAAGTCCTTCCGCAACATTGGAGCCACGCCAACCCGATTGACATCCTCGGCGACGCGGACGCCCCGCGCTACGCGGCCGCGGTAGCCGTCGCCGCCCGGGACCCGGGCGCGGACGGAGTCCTTGTGATCCTCACTCCGCAGGCCATGACCGACCCGATTGCGACCGCCGACCTGATGAGGACCTACGCCCGGATGGAGGGAAAGCCGCTGCTCACGAGCTGGATGGGCGGCACCCGAGCGAAGACCGGGCGCGTCATCCTGAGCGAGGCCGGGATCCCGATGTTTGACTATCCGGACGACGCGGCGAGGGCCTTTGCCAACATGTGGCGCTACAGCAAGAGCCTGCAGCCGCGCGAGGAGGTGTCGGCCGGGGTCGTCCAATCCGCCCCATTCTGGGACGCAAAGGCAGCCGAGGCTAGGGTTTCCGCGCTCATCGGATCGATCCGAAAACGCGGAGGCACGCTGCTGACCGAGTATGAGTCAAAGCGGGTGCTCTCGGACTACGGGATTCCGACGGTCGAGACACAGCTGGCCGTGACCCAGGCCGAAGCCATCGCCGCAGCCGGGTCCATTGGATTCCCGGTGGTGATCAAACTCCACTCCGACACGATCACCCATAAAACCGATGTCGGCGGCGTGAAGCTCAATATCAGGGACGCCGCCGGAGTGCGAGGCGCCTGGGAAGCCATCGAGGCCGCGGTCAAGGCCAAGCACGGCCCGGGGCATTTTCAGGGCGTCACCGTGCAGCCGATGGTGATGTTGAAGGGTTGCGAGCTCATCCTCGGCAGCAGCCTGGACCCGCAATTCGGGCCTGTGCTGCTCTTTGGCGCCGGCGGCGTCCTTGTGGAGGTCTTCAAGGACCGCGCTCTCGGCCTTCCGCCGCTTGATCCCTACCTTGCCCGCCGCCTGATGGAACAGACGAAGATATTCAAGGTGCTCAAGGGCGTACGGGGCCGGTCGTCGGTCGACTTGGCGGCCCTAGACCAGATTCTCGTGCGCTTCAGCCAGCTGGTCGCCGAGCAGCGCTGGATAAAGGAAATCGACATAAATCCGCTCCTGGCCTCCCCCGAGCGGATCCTGGCTCTCGACGCGCGAATCGTGCTCCACGGGCCTGAAGTGAGAGAAGAGGACATTCCGGCGTTGGCCGCCACCCTCTGACCGAAAGGAGGACCTGGCCCTGCCCGGCGCCCCGCTCGCGTCCGGGTACGCATGCCCGGGCCGCGATCGGACAATTTATGCGCAGCGAAGGCCAAAACCCGAGGAGTTGTGTAAAGCGCGAACCGCTAGAATGCGGCCGGAATCAGTCGAAGCCGTGGAGAAAAACCACGGCGAAGGGGCGGTTCCTACCTACGAATACGGGAAGACATCTCTCGAGCGCATTCGTCTGCGGCGCCGCGCGCGGACGAGCCTAAGCTGATAAAAGCTAGGCACTTACATTTCGTTAGCACGCCCTTATCCGTTTAACCCGAATTACAACTTCAATGACCCAACAGGCTGAACTCTATGTTTCTCCTACCCGGGCGCCAAAATTACTCACGCGCCATCCAATACCCGCCGCGGCGCGCATGGTGATCAAACGCACCGGAGAATCGGTGCGCTTCGACATCAACAAGGTCACGAGGGCCATCGCTCTTGCGGTCTATGAGACGAAACACCCCGACACCAAGAATGCGTCTCGAGACGATTTCCTTGCCTGCTTCGGGCTTGAGCCGGCCGATTTCGCTTCCGTCACCAAGACGGCGGAGCGGGTGCAGATGGCCCTGGAGGGCCTGTACTATCGCTCGGGAAAGCATCCCACGATCGAGCAGATCCAGAACGCGGTCGTCGTTCAGATTGCGGCGGACGGACACTGGGACATCGCCTCGGCCTATATGGCGTACCGCCTGAGGCAGGCGGACAGGCGCCTGGCGATCTACTCCAACAGCGGCATGTCGGACTACATCGCGCAATCGAAGTACGCCCGTTTCAATGAGAAACTCGGGCGCCGCGAGATCTGGGTCGAGAGCGTCACCCGGGTCGAGGCGATGCATAGGACGTTCTTTGAAGCGAAGCTCGGCCTGCGCGTCCCCCAGAAGATGGCGCCTGAGGCCGCGCAGCTCGCCGGCCGCCACCTTCAGACCTTTGAATCGCTTCTCGCCGGAAAGACGCTGGGCGAGATCCTCGCCGACAGCTTCCAAGCCGTCGCCAGGAAGGAAGTGCTTCCCTCGATGCGGTCGATGCAGTTCGCCGAGGCATGCCTGAGCGCCCATGCGAGGATATTCAACTGCAGCTTCTCGAACGTAGACCGGCTGGATTTCTTCAAGGAATTCTTTTATTTGCTTCTCTGCGGCTGCGGCTGCGGCTTCTCGGTTCAGAAGCAGCACGTCACCCGTCTTCCCTCCCTTCCGGCGCGCGGCCTTGAGACGGAGCTGCCCGTCGTCCACTTCATTATCAGCGACACGATTGAGGGCTGGGCCGACGCCGTGGACGCGCTGATCCGGAGCTATTACGACGGAACGAAGATCGAGTTCAGCTACCACCTCATCCGCCCCCGCGGGGCGCACCTGAAGACTTCGGGCGGCAAGGCGCCGGGGCACCTTCCGCTGAAGAAGGCCCTGATCAAGATCGAGTCCATCCTGGCGGGCGCCGTGGGGCGCAGCCTAAAGTCCATCGAGGTCTATGACATCTGCATGTTCGCCGCCCGGGCAGTGCTTTCGGGAGGCATCCGGCGCTCTGCCTGCATATGCCTCTTCTCGTACGACGATGAGGACATGATGACGGCCAAGACGGGGAACTGGTTTGAGAAGCACCCCCAGCGCAGCGCCTCGAACAACAGCGCCGTCATACCTCGCTCGATGAAGGACGACTCCGTGTTCAGGAAGCTTTTCACGAGCACGAAGGAATTCGGCGAGCCGGGATTCGTGTTCTGCGACAATCCCGACGGCGGCGTCAATCCGTGCTCCGAGATCGGCCTCCTGCCGATCGTAAACTGGGAGCTTTCGAGCTCCGAGGTCGAGAGGCTCTACAGCAGGGGATACACCGGCGAGCTGCCGGGAGTCTCCCGCATGTCCGGCTGGGAGATGTGCAACCTGACGAGCACAAACGGCGCCCTAATCCACAACGTCGAGGGTCTTGTGCGCACGGCGGTCCGGGCCGCCGTCATAGGGACGCTCCAGGCCGCCTACACGGACATAAAGTACCTCGGGCCCGTCACGCGCCTGATCAACGAGCACGACGCGCTGCTCGGGGTCTCCATCTGCGGCTTCATGGACTCGCCCGAGCTGCTGCTCAACGGGGAGGCGTTGACCGATGCGGCCCGCATCGTGCGCGCCGCCAACATCGTGATCGCCGACCTGATCGGAATCAACCGGGCCGCGCGCACGACCACCGTCAAGCCGGAGGGAACCACCGCCGCGCTCCTCGGCACCGCTTCGGGCATCCACCCGAACCATGCTCGCCGGTATTTCCGCCGAGTTCAGGCGGCGCGCACGGAGAGGGTGTACCTCCACTTCAAGGCGGCGAACCCCCAGATGTGCGAATGCAGCGTGTACGACCCCGACCACACGGACGTCATCACCTTCCCCGTCAAGGCGCCCGACAACGCGATCCTCAAGAATGAAATCGGCGCGATCGAGTTTCTCGAATATGTCAGCCTCGTGCAGCGAACTTGGGTGAGGGCGGGCGCAAACCCCGAGAACAACCGCGCCCCCGAGATCTCCCACAACGTCTCGAACACGTGCGTCGTCAAGCCGAACGAATGGGACGCCGTCGCCGACTATATCTGGACCCACCGGGATGATTTCACAGGCGTGTCCCTCCTTGGGGACGACGGACAGACCCGCTATGCGCAGGCTCCGTTCCAGGCCGTCGAGACCGACGAGGATGTCCTACATTGGAATCGCCTGCAGCCCAAGACCGTCGACTACACCACGCTAAAGGAGGACGCCGACAACACGGCCCTGAAAGAGGTGATCGCATGCGCGGGGGGAGCCTGCGCCGTCATCTGACGCGAGCGCCCGGCGATCCCCGTTTGATGCCAGAAACCCCATGAAAAATGCCGGAGCGCTTGACGAGGTCTCCTCCAGCCTCAGGGCGCTGTTCACCGATGCCGAGAAACTGATCGGTGCCATGGCGGCCGGGGATTCCGCCAAGAAGCTCAATTCCCTTCGGGCGCGCCTCGATGCATCGCAACGGCGGATCGCCAGGCAGTATTCCAGGGCCAAGAAGAATATGCACGTATTGTCCCTGCCCCGCGGAACTCCGGTCTCCACCGAATTGTACGAAATCCTGTCGCTGGCGCTGGGAATCGGCACCCTGGTTGCCGCCCTCGTCGACCGCCAAAGAAGGTAGAAATCTAAACCAACGGCGTCCAGCTCGCCGAATCAGCCTCTTCGAGGGACGGATCCATAATTATATTGCGCTGCAATGGGTTGATTTTTCGCGTGCGCGCTGAAAATGCGCGCCTTTCTGACCCGTTTCCGCTTACGCAAATTTCGGCGCGAAATTAGCAATACATGCGCAGCACGCAAGCGGTGGTAATGCTACTTTTACACTCTGGAAGGAACGTAGATGCCGCCCATGAACACCCAAATCGCCCAATCGAGCCCATTCAGGGACTTTGGAGACATTTCGAGCGGCACCTGCTTCGCTCGCGGGCCCGGATCATCCCGCACGGGCGGCGCCAGGGATTTGGAGCCGTGGCTGACGGCGCCCGGCAGGTTGGATGACGAAGCGCCCCTGGACGAAGGAAGATGGATGAGCGGGAAAAGGGCCGGGAGCGAGGGAATCGGAAACGGGACAGTCAAGCATCGTTCGGAGCTCCGCGCCGCCGGTTTGGAAGCCGGTCAAGGCCGCCATCGGCGCGCCGGGGCTTCATCTGCCAAGGACACGCAAACGCCCCGCAGGAAGGCTGTCGAGGCCCAGTCGGGCTAATGGTCTGACGACACTCGCGCCCTTCCTGGAGCACAAAACAAGGCAATCCCATGAAGACAAAACAACACGCCAAGTTGATTTCTTTGGAGCCGACCGAGGATGACATCCGAGACTATGCCCACCATCTGTACATTCAAAACGGAAGCATTCCCGGCCGCGATCTTGAGAACTGGCTGGAGGCAAAGGCCTGCCTAGAGGCCTGCATTCCGAAATCCAAGTCCCAGATCCGCCTTCACCACCACACCCGGAACCGCACAAGGACGGTCGTGACGGCGATGTCCCCCGAGGCAAGAAACCTCGCGCAGTAGGAGTCAAGACCCCGGCCGTTGCGCCCGCGACAGATCGACCAAGCGCGGGCGCAATCCACCGGACGGCAGCCGATCCCAACCCACTGGAAACCAAATGCTCAAGAAATACTCAGTCGAATACAGCATCAGGCTCCGCCTGCATTCGCTTCCGGAGCATCACTTTTACACGACCGACGACCCCGTGGCCTGCGAGGAGTTCATCCAGGATCTCCTCGAACAGGGAATGGGCATCCATTCGATCCGGCACGACGGCGCAGAGCTGCCCCGGCCCGAGTTCGATCGTATCATCAAGCTAGCGGCGGGGGCCATCGCCTCAAAGCGAATCTGCGCTTCGCTCAGCATCAAACCCGAGGAGGAGCACTATCGCTTCGGATTCGCGGCCTAGAAAGCGGCCAATCCCCATTTCCAGCGGAAAGGCCGTCGGCACGGAGTACCGGCCGACGCCCGAACAACCCAGACCATCCATCAGCATGATTCTTACAGACGAAACCGCCTCCCCTCCGGCCGCACCGCTGCTCGACCTCGACTTGATCCGAAGGTACTCCGTCGCAGCGCCGCGCTACACGTCGTATCCGCCCGCGACAAAATTCACGATCCCGGGCGAGGCCCGCGAGCTCCAGGACGCGATCGCCGACGATAATCGGCCCGGCGCGGGCCCCCTTTCCCTCTATTTCCATCTGCCGTTCTGCGAAAGCCAGTGCTGGTACTGCGGCTGCAGCACGGTCGTCACCCGCAACCGCGAGGCGGCCTCCGACTACGTGGACGACATCGAGCGGGAGGTGAAGCTCGTCGCTGCCAAGATCGACCGCAAGCGCCCCGTGACCCAGATCCATTTCGGGGGCGGAACGCCCACGTTCCTGCCGCCGGAGGAGCTGGCCCGCCTCGGCATGCTGATCCACGGCAACTTCTTCCCGGACAGGAACTGCGAGTTCGGCGTCGAGGTTGATCCGCGGCGCCTGACCGCGGAGCACGTGGAGGCCCTCCGGGTCATCGGAGCCAACCGCGCCTCGATCGGCGTGCAGGACACGAATCCGCAGGTCCAGCTCGCGATCCACCGCTGGCAGCCCCAGGAGCTCAACCTTCAGGCGGTGACATGGCTGCGCAATGCCGGATTCGGCTCGATCAATGTCGACCTGATCTACGGTTTGCCGCTTCAGACCGCCGAGTCCTTTGCGCAGACGCTTGAGGAAGTCCTGCGGCTCTCCCCCGACCGGCTTTCTGTCTTCAGCTACGCGCACGTGCCGTGGCTAAAGCCCGCACAGCGCATCTTCGAGTCGCGCCGCCAGCTGCCGACACCGGAGGAGAAGCTTTCGATGTGGGCCGTGGCCCACGCGAAGCTCACGGCCGCAGGGTACGTGGACATCGGGCTCGACCATTTTGCGCGACCCAACGACGAGCTCGCCATCGCCCAGCGCAACGGAACGCTCCACCGAAACTTCCAGGGCTACAGCACCGCGGCCGGCAGCTCACTCTACGGCTTTGGCGTTTCCTCCATCTCGTCCACCCACGACAGTTACAGGCAGAACTACAAGGGCCTCGACGAATGGCGGAAGGCCATCGCCGCCGGCCAGCTGCCGATCGAGCGCGGCCTCGTCCTGACCGACGAGGATCACCGCCGCCGGACGATCATCATGCGGATCATGTGCGACCGCAGGCTCGATTTCCGCGCGCTGTCCGGCCTCCTCGGAGTGGATATCGCCTCACACTACGCCCCTGAGATCGCGGACCTAGCGGATCTAGAGGCCGACGGCCTCGTGGTCCGCACGCCCCAGGGGATCACGGTCACGCCGCGCGGCGTGCCGCTCCTGCGCGTCGTGGCGATGCGTTTCGACGCCACGTTCACCCCCGGGGCGAACCGGCATTCACAGACGATCTGACGCGGGGCGCCGGCTCCTGGGCCGCCAGGACGAGCGGAACGCCCCTTAATAGGGTGCGGATTGGAAAAATCCGCGCGGTTACCCGGGTCAGCTGTGCAGCGCGGAGTTCCCCTCGCGCCTGGAATCGCTGGGGCTGCCCCCGAGACCGCATTTTGACTTCCGGAAACAGGCGCCACAGACGCGCTGGATCTCGCGTTGCGATACGATGTCGTAGGTCAGCATGAGCTCGGACCATTGATCGATTCGCTCATCGGGCGGGAGGTCGGATTGCGTCGCCTCCACCTTTCGGGCGATCGAGCGGACCGCCCGCTTTCCAATGGCGAGAAAAACGAGCGTGGAGTTGAGCCTGCATGCATCGTGGCTCCAGACAGGAAGCGCCACCGGCGGAACCTTGTTCACAAGGTTTGTGACGTTGCTCGAACGCAACATGGACCACAGCTCCTCCAGGAAGATGTCCATCGCGCTGCTCGAGCTCCGCCGGCGGGCCCTTTGATTTCCAAGCGGGCTCTTTGGAGAGGAGGCTCTCCCAGCGGGACTTAATCTCGCGCTGGGACGCCTCGTAAACCGTGAGGTAGGTCCAGTTCACGCATTGTGACATTAAGTCCCCGCAATAACCCCCGCAACACGCGAATTGGGCGTACTATGGATGGGAATACCGGCAAAATGCTTCCGGACAGGGCCCCGCGCCTGGCGCCCGCCAACCCCGGGGTCCGATCTCCGCCCAGTCCGGCCAACTCTCCGTTTTGCAGCATCGCTCGCTGCGCCACGCTTCGAATAGGAGTGGGTAACTTGCCTAAGACCGCGGTCGCCGGCCCGAATTACCTTGGGCCCGACATGGGCCCGATATAGGCGGTGGCCACGACCACGTCGTCGTACCATTTCTTGTTTTCGCGAATCGTGTTGCTGCGGATGTGCAAGTCCAGCGCCGCGGAATTTATCTTGAGCGTATCGACATCCCGCAGCCGCAGCCCGGGAAAATCCGCGATCAGCCTGCCATCGAGCCAGTAGGCGATGCGGCCGTCGCGCAGGCCCGCCGTGTTGGCCTTCACCATCAATTCAAGGCAGTACCATCGGCCGAGCTGGGGGATGATGTCCGGACGCGCCACGAAATTTGCGCCGAAGTTTCCCGGATTCGCCGAGTAGGGCAATACAGTGCCCGACGGGAAAAAGTGGTCCCCATATTCGGAGCGCTGCTCGGGGTGGTAACAGTAGACGTTGATCCGTCCAGGCGAGGGCGTCGCCGCGTCTCCGCGCCAATTCTCAAGGCTCACGACGAATTTGTTGCGCCCGTCGGAGCGAATCCCCGGCGTCGAGTAGGCGACGCCCGGAGCCAAAGCGCTCAGATACCCGCCATTGTGGCTCGAGCCGATCTGGTCGAAGCCCTCATCAAACTTGGAATAGTAGCGAAGGAACACGACATCCTGGCCGCGGGCGAACTCCTTGACCACGCCGTCGCTGAGCTCCGCCTGCTGCTTCGGAATCTTGAACTCCAACGCCCTTTTCCCGCTGTGAACGTTGGCCGGATCCTCGGTGATTCGCAGGTCGGCCGCTTGAAAGCTGTTGTCCCACTTGCCCTTCACGTCGCCCGATTCGAAATCGTCGTGAAAAAGGACCGACGGGTCGGCATCGATTCCCTTGTCGCCGGGATACTTGGCGGCGATGCCGTGATCGCCTTCCGCCAGCGCCTTGAAAGGCGCCCATTCGCTCCCGCCGCGCACCAAGGCCGCCCCGGCCGAGAGCTGAAGCAAAAACATCCAAATGCGAATCTTTGCCGGCGGATTCATAGGAACATTTTTTGGGGGAGAAGGAGGGCCTGCTGCCGAGCGTGCACGTTGGACCGTAGCCGTGATCGCCATGATTATGGCCCAACCAAGGATATGCGGGCACATTCGCCGACCGAGAACAACCCTGGAGTCGTCGCGCCCCGCGGAAAAGGGCTTTCCAACGATCTTGCCCTCCCGCCGCCGTCAACCGTAGCATCGCCTCGCCTGTGATCCAGGCGGATCGATCGCTTGCCCAATTCAGAATTCGCCTCAATTGAACCGGTCATAATATGAACCCAATGGCCTCGTTAGGGGATTTACCGGAGACAATCATGAACGCGGCTGGCCCGGGCGGGGAGGGTTGCGATCCCGCGTCGCCGTCGGGCGTTCGGCCGGATCGTTTGGGGCGGGACCCCGGCCTCCTCCTGAAACTCAGGACCCTTTCCCGTGCCCTCGCGATCGCGTTCGGACTGGCGATCCTGCTCCACCCCTCGACCGCACGGGCCGCCCTGCCCGTGATTACGTCGAACCCTTCCAGCCAAAGCATAACGGCCAACGGTACGGCGACTTTCAGAGTCACCGCGACATCTGCAACATCCTATCAATGGCAGATATCGTTCGACGGCGTCACTTGGACCCCGATCGACAACTTCGTCTGGAGCAATTTCACGGCGGACACGGCAACCCTGACCGTCACAAACGCACCGATTGCACTCAGTGGAACCATCGTCCGCTGCCTCGCCTCCAGCGCATCGGGTTCCACCGCAAGTGCCTCCGCCTCCCTCACCGTCAGCGCGCCGTCCGGCACGACGCTCTACACGCTGAGCGACCCGGGCGGCCGCTATGAATCCGGGTATCTGTCCGGACTGAGCCCGACGTTTCATACGCCCCTCCTGCCCTCCTCCTCGGCCTCGAACATCACGTTCACCTTCGGATATGGCGGCGGATCCGGACAAGGTGTCACCATCACGTGGCAGACATCGACCACGGGGACCGCCCCCTGGACCAACGTATCGGGATACACGATCTCCGCCGACGGCATGACCCTCACTGTCCCTACCGCAAGCACGACGATGAACGGTCTCTATTTCAGGGCCTATGTCGTCGACAATGGCTCAAGCACCAACACCTTGTACACGAATCCCGCCAGACTCGACGTGATCGAACCCATTGGCATCAATTCAAATGCGTCCGGCGACGGCAGCACGAATGGTTCGATGCACACAGCCGTTTCGACTGTGGCCACGTTTGTGGCGAACGGCTCGGGGACCAAGCTGCCGCTGACCTACCAATGGTACATCTCCACGACGGGCGGCACAGCCGGGAGCTGGTCGGCCGTTGGCGGCGCCACGTCTGCAACCCTGACTGTGTGGGTTGGCAGCGCCGCTCAGAACCAGAACATGTATTACTGCGCCGTCAAGGACAGCGCCGGGGCGACGACCAACACGGATCCCGTGGTGCTCACCGTTCCGTAGTCGCGCGCGCACGCAGGTTCAGGTCGTTGCCGGTTTGGAGCGCGCCCCCGCAAAGGGCGGCGAAGTCCCCTCGGAATCGCGCCGGGCTTGAGGTGGGCTTCGCAACCCGCTCCCTTGCGACCCGTTTCCAAGGCGATCGGGCAATGGGCGCCCACTTTTTGTCAAAGGGTGCGCAGCAGCAATCGCCGGGTGCGCTAGGATGTCGGCATGACGACCGATCCGCTGGGTCAATTCTCCGACTGGCTGCAGGCAGCCAAGAAGAGCGGCCTTGCCGAACCAACCGCAATGGCGCTTGCAACCGCCGACGCAACCGGAGCACCAAGCGTACGCATGGTGCTCCTGAAGGGCGCCGATCCGCGCGGCTTTGTCTTCTACACGAACCTCGGAAGCCCCAAGGCTTCGGACCTTGCCGCCAATCCGAAAGCCGAACTCTGCTTCTACTGGCCGCCCGACCGTCAGGTCCGCGTCCGAGGAGCCGTGGTACCCACCAGCGCCGAGGAGGCGGACGCCTATTTTGCCTCGAGGCCGAGGTTGAGCCAATTGGGAGCTTGGGCTTCCCGCCAATCGCAGCCTCTGGGCGGATACGCGGAGCTTGAACGCGCGGTGATCGCCTGCGTCGCCCGATTCGGAGCCGGCGCCGTCCCCCGTCCGCATTTCTGGTCCGGATTCAGGCTCGTGCCCTCGCAGATCGAGTTTTGGGAGCAGCGCCCCTTCCGACTGCACAGCAGGGTGCGGTTCACACGGGGCCCGGAGGGTTGGGATCAACAGGCCATTTATCCCTGATCGGGTCATGCCCGGGAGCGTGGGCAGGACGCATCTCGTTATTTGTCATTAATTGCTTAGATCGTCCCCAACGTGCCGCCACCCCGGAATTGGCCGAAATAGGGGTCCGCGGCGATGGAGGGGCAATCCTTCCAGCCCCCTCGCCTAAGCGGTATTGACCCGTCACACGGCGGACAGGACTTGAACCGGCAGCTCCGCGCATCGCCGTTCGTACCTTGAAACAGGTCCGGGATGCGGCCAGGGAGGTTTCAGCTAGCCAAGCTCGACGGAGCTCCGTTGGTATGGATCGAGAAACCCGAGGGGGTTTCCTGCCATGGTCCCTTTTGAACACGCACTCCTGCTCCTGCTGGTCACGGCGGGTCTAAGCATTCTCGCCCGATGGCTTCCGTGGCCGCGGCCCATCACCTATGCGGCGGGAGGAGTGGCGTTCGCATTGGTTCCGAGTTTTCCAAAGGTCACGTTGGAGCCGGGCTTCTTCTTTCTCTGCTTCCTGCCTCCCCTGCTTTTTTCCGACGGGTGGCTGATGCCGCTCCGTGAATTCGCAAAGTTCAAACGGTCGATCACGTTGCTCTCAATCGGCTTGGTCCTGTTCACGACGGCAACCGTCGGTCTCGCCGCGCACGCATTGATACCCGGCCTGCCGCTCGCGATGGCCTTCGCCTTGGGGGCGGTCATCTCCCCCACGGACGCCGTAGCCGTAAGCTCGATCACCGAGCGCCTGAAAGTGCCGTCCCGCCTCCGGACGATTCTCACCGGCGAGAGCCTGATGAACGACGCCACGGGACTTGTGGCATTCAAGGCCGCGCTGGCGGCGGTCGCCGTGGGAACCTTCTCCTTCAAGACCGCCGCCCTCCAGTTTGCCGCACTCGCTCTCGGCGGCTCGGCCGTGGGGCTCATCGCCGGCTACGGTGTCGGACGCCTGCGCGACCTCCTGCGCCGCGCCCGCAGCAGCGACGCCTTCATCGAGGTCACCCTTTCGCTGCTGACGCCCTTTGCCGCATACCTCATCGCGGAGGCGCTCGGGCTTTCGAGCGTCCTCGCGGTGGTGGTTGCCGGACTCTATTCCGGCTGGCGCGATCCCCTGCGGATGGACGTCGAATCCCGCCAGACAACCTGGACGGTCTGGTCCGTTATTCTCTTCTGGCTGAACGGCCTCGCCTTTGTCCTCCTGGGCCTTCAATTCCCGCATCTTCTCGCGAAGGTTCGCGACGATGCCTCGATTGGGCATTTGGTCTGGTATGTTGCCGCCGTGTCCGGCGTGGCCATGGCTGCGCGCATTGCGTGGTTCTTCCCCGGCGCGTACCTGCCCTTCGTCCTCTCGGAGCGCGTGCGAAGGACCGAGCAGCGGCCCTCGTGGCAGGCGGTATTTGTCGGGGGATGGGCTGGGATGCGGGGCGTGGTCACGCTCGCAGCGGCCCTTTCGATCCCTCTCATCCAGCCCGATGGCTTTGCGTTCCCCGACCGGGACCTGGTGATCTTCATCTCGTTTGGCGTCATCGCCACCACGCTCCTTGTCCAGGGCACCACCCTCGAGTGGCTGATCTGCAAGCTGAAGCTCCAGGAGGATCCAACCCGCCAGCAGGAGGAGCACCTGGCACGAACCACCGCTGTCGACGCCGGCCTGGCCGTCCTCCGCGGGTTCGAATCGGGCACTGAGGCGGCCGAGGAATCGGCGGCTCTCGGTCACGTCGTCGCCGAATACGAGCACCGCCTCGCCTCCTTGGGCGCCGCGGGCGAAACCCGCACGCTCGCACGGCGCCGGCGGGCCGCCGAGAAGCGATTTCGCTCGGCCGCCCTGGATGCGGAGCGCGCGGCGATCGACGATCTTTGGCGCCGCAACATCATCGCCGACGAGGTCCACCGGCCCCTGCAGCAGCTGCTCGATTACGAGGAGTCGATGCTCCGTTCCGCGCCCTCTGCGGAGTCTGGGGAGCAAAGGCCTGGCGCGGATTGACGGAGTGAAGCTTCATGAGCGCCGAAGCTCATCGCGCAATTCCGCTCTGTCGCCATAGAACCCCCCTCGCCACATACACAAAGATTCACACCCATCTTTGGGTCGCAGAGGGTCTTCCCCAGTCGTAACAAATCATAAATCGGCAAGAGTTGAGTCTCTCGCATCTCCATCCCTCAGCCGCACTTAGACGCAGAAAGACCCCGGGCGTCGCGGCCAGGGGTCTTATCGAAAATGGAGCGGGCGAAGAGACTCGAACTCTCGACGTCCACCTTGGCAAGGTGGTGCTCTACCAACTGAGCTACGCCCGCGAATCAGGGGTGAGGATCAGATTGCCCCCCCTCCCCGCCGTCAACATCATTTAAGATTCAGGCTGTCGCCCCCACCGGAGGATTTCCCGCTTCGATGCGATCCCTCCGAATGCCCGGACCTGTAATAGGAATAGGCCTGGGTGTAATATCCATAGTCCTCTCCGGATCCCCGCGGGACCTGTGTGAGGACCGCTCCGAGTATCGGGGTCTTTAGGGATGCGATGGTCTGCTGGGCCCGCAGCACCATGCTCGCGGGATTGCGGCGGTGCTGAATGAGCAGGATGGCACCGTCCGAAATCCCTGCAAGGAGGCTGGCGTCGCTCACGCCAATGATCGGCGGCGAATCCAGCAGGATTCGGTCGTAACGGCCCCTGAGCGACGCCAGGAGCTCCCGGAGCCGGTTGGCGTGGAGGAGGCTCAGGGTGAATCCAGGCATCCCGCCGCTCGTCAGGAGGTCGACGCCGGGGGCTGCGTCCTTGCGGATCGCCGTGTCGATGTCGCATTTATCCGCGAGCACATCGCTCAGCCCCGGGGACCTTGGACAGTTCGCGAGGTGGTGCTGCGCCGGCCGGCGCAGGTCCCCGTCAACCAGAAGCACCCGCTCGCCGTAGGCGCCCATCATGTGCGCCAACCGGCAGATCGTCGTGCTCTTGCCCTCCGCGGGACCCGCGGAAAAAACAACGAGAACGGACGCATGCCCCGGTTTCACCGCAAGGTTCAGGTTGGTGTGGAGCACCCGGTAGGGCTCGGCCTCCTCGGGCTCGTCCCGCATCGGGCCCATGGGATCGCGGTTATAGGGGATGACGCCGAGAACCGGGATCTTCAGGCGGTCCTCGATATCCGCGACATCGCGCAGGCTCGTATCGAAGTATTCGAGCGCGAGCGCGACCGCGATCCCGAGCATGGACCCGACGATGACTGAGCTGATGCTGTTGAGCAGGAAGCTCGGCCGGCTCGGCCGGCGGGCAGGCTCCGCCGTGTTGAGGATCTCGATCGTGCGCTTGGGAACCTGGAAATCGATCTCCCGCTGGCGAAGCGTCAGCCGGAGGGTCGTATAGAGGCGCGTCTCGTCGTCGAGCCTCTGCGCGGCCTCCTCAAACGGCCGCATCCGGTCGCGGGCCGAGAGGATCTGCTCCACCTTGGCCTTCGCAAGCTGGCTTTCCAGCTCGTCGACCCGAGCCTCCGCCTCCTTGTAGGAATTCTCAAGGCCGCTCTCGTAACCCCGCAGGAGGGCCTCGAGCTGCTCCTTGATCTTCGCGCGGTTCTCGATGGCGGAGACAAGGTCGGGGTGCGCCTCGCCGAGGCGGGCCTTGAGCTGCGTCACCTTCTGGTCGGCGATCAGGTAGGCCTGGAGGAGGTTCTGGATGTTCTGGTCGGGAATCAGCTCCGAGTTCACGAGGCTCATGCGGTCCTCAACCGGTATGCTCCGGAACCGCTCCCAGCGCGTCTTGCGGCCTATGGCATCCACACGAAGGGCGATCAGCGAATTCTGCATCTGGCGCAGCGTCTCTATCTCCATGTCGGAATACTTCACGTTCAGGTCGACGCCCGAGATGTTCAGGTCCTTGCGGAGCTTCTCGACCGCGTCGCGCTGCTTCCTCACGGCCCCCTCCTGGTCCGCCAGCTCCTTTCGAAGCTGGGCCATGCCCTCGGTCTGCTGCGAGGTCGCCTGCGAGATCCGGTCGTCCGAGTAGACGCGGGCGACCTCGTTGGCGATCTCCGCCGCCATCACCGGATCCTGGGCGTACACGTTGATGTCTATCAGCGACGAGCTCCTCTGCGACTCCACTACCAGCATCTTCTTGGTGATGTAGAGGTAGGTAACGTCGGTCGAAAGCGTCGTGCCCGAGTAGCCGGCCGCCTCCGCGAGGCGCGTGTTGAGTCCCAGCTTTTCGATCACCGGATAAATGATCCGCTCGCTCTGCATGATCTTGAACTGATCCTGCAGGAAATACGGGTCGTAGGCGGTGCTGCCCTGGACCTGGAACAGCTTCACGTCGCTCTCGGGCTTCTCTACCCGGACCTTCGTCGTCGCCAGGTACCATTTCGGGAGGAATACGGTGACCGCCATCGTCGTGACGAAGACGAGGCCGACGATGAGCGCGATCATCGGCAGCCTCAGCCTGAGGACCTTTACCAGGTCCGCGAGGGACGCGCTCTCCTTTGGGCCGGTTGACGAGGGCATATTTGCGGTGATGGGGTCCCCCGGCACGGCGGGGGTCGGGCGGCCGAGGGCGTCAGAACACCACGGTCGAACTCAGGCCCAAGCGTGACCTGTTAAGATCGCGGGACGCAATTCCCGAGCTAACCAGGTCGTAGTCGTAGGAAACCGAAATCGTCCAACTCTTTGTCGGGACGTAGGTAAGCGCAACGCCCGCATGGGTGGAATTCTCGTTGATGTCGCCCTGGACCTGCGACGGATCCGACGAAAGAGGGCGCCCGACAAGCACCGCAGGCTCATAGTCGATCGAAGCCGATGCGACAACGAGGGCGGTGACGGCGTGCTGGATGTTGACGAACATCCGGTTGACCTTCTCGTCCGAAAAATGGACGGGGTCCGAGGTCTCCTCGAGGCTGTAGGTGTAGCCCGCGCTGACGAACGAACCCTTGGCGTAATCGTACTTCCCGGAGAGTTCGGCGTAGGGAGTCGTCGTGCTCGATAGGCCCTCGTACTGGCGGTATTCACCACCGATCCTCAGGCTCGCCGACAGCTTCGGACCCGCCGCATAGTCGAATCCGGCCATGAGGAAGTCGGAGTGCTTGTTGTTTTCCGAGGGATCGTTCGTGTAGTCGACATCCTCGTGGCGGTATTCCCCCGCGAGCTTCACATCCGGAAGGAGCGCGAAGTCGGACTCGACCCCATAGAGATTTTCAAAGCGGTTGAGCAGGTCCCCGAGCGTGGGATTGGTATAGTCGTAATAGACGCTGCGCGCCTTCAGGACCAAACCGAGCTTCTCGGTGGGGGCGAACGTGAATCGTCCATCGAATTCGTTGCTCTGGAGCGTCTGGTCGGTATTGACCGGGGCGCCATTCAGGAGCGACTCAGGATTCTGGTTGTACGAGTAGGCGTCCGTGAGATCGAGGGTGGAAGTCTGGGAGAACGCGTGCGCAATCCGCGCGTCGAGCGCCTGGCTGAAAAGGGTCTTCTCGCCGGGCCGATCGTCGAAATAGTCGACCGTCGGACGGTAATACGCGGAAAAGAATGTCTGGTCCGTCAGCGACTTGTTCAGCGAAATCTTGGGCGACGCCTCGTAGACCATGCTGCTGATCGCATCCGTCGCCGCCCCAAAGATGTTGCTGTTATAGGTGATTCCGGCCTCCAGAGAGAGGGTCAGGTCCTTGCCCTGTTCCTGGTCGGGAATTGGGGCGTAAACGGCCTGCGCGACTGCGCAAATGCCCAGAGAGGATCCCAGGATTAAGGCCCTAATTAGTCTCATTAATATCAGCCGGAGGACGACCGCCAAGCTGCCATTTTGTTAACTACTGGCAAGACCAATCCCTTCAGGAATCTCCTCGCCCCGTATTCAAGGGCCGTGGGACATCGACGAATTGAACAATACGCACAGATCCTCGGTTATTTTTCGAGGCGTCGATAGGGGGAACTCCCTGGGAAACGATCCTGTGAGGAGCCCACCGTAAACCTCCCCCCATTCGCCTATGCGAGGGATGGCCGCCGTCAGGAACCCAGGGGTCTTGGGCCTCGCGTTCAAATCTGAAAAGAAGGGTCGATCCAGCGTCTTTGGGGTGAGAATGAGCTCGCCGGTCGGCTGCTCAACCTGGACCGAGTAAAAATCCCGGAGCGTCGCCGGCTGCGCCCATACCCGGCACCCTCCATACCACGCAAGGCCCGCAGGGACGTCGGCCATGAGGCCGAAGCGGCCTGTGCTGTCCGAGACGTCGAGCTGTCGGCGCATCCCTTGGAAAAGCTGGGGGAAATAGGGCGGGTATTGGAAATGGAGCCAGTGGGGATCGAGCGCGTCATGGGCCAGCGGAAGGGCCTGGAGCACGAGGAGCGCGCCGGCGCAGACCCGGGGCCAGGCCCCAAGAAGCGCGTTGCTCGAAAGTAGGATGAAGAAAAATCCAGAGCCGAAGACGACGACGAGCGGCGCGAGCCATACGACCGCCTGGCGCTCGCTTTCCCCGGAATTGAACGTCGCCTGGGAGGAGACCAGGACCAACAGCGAAACGGCAAAGCACCAGCGGAGCCTGTTGACGGGCTCCGATTTGAAAACATACAGCCAGCCCGCGGCAAAAAAGGCCATGAACCACATGGCCCCCCCTGACCAGGCCCGCGAGCGAAGCGTCTCCTGTAACGTCGTTAATATCTTATTCGATAGTTTGTTAAGCTCGATCTGCGGAAGCTTCGCGGAGAGCGTCGCCCGGACCACGGAAGGTTCAGCCGTGGAGTCTCCGACCTTGAGTGCGACGTTCTGGACGGCGAGGCCCACCGGGAGGCCGGTGACGGCAATATTGCGGGCGACCCAGGGGCCGGCGACCACGGCGAAGCCGCCGAGGAGCAGTCCGAGCGACCGCCACCGGCCGACGCCCCTGAAGCGGCGCATTGAGGTGTATGCCGCGACAGGCAGGAGCATCCCGGCCGAATACTCCGTGAGGAAGAGCAGGCCGCAGACGACCCCCAGGATCGCCGTCGGAAGAAGCGCCTCGCGCGGCTCAGCGGCGGTTTCCGCGCGCCACCAGGCGTGGAAGGCTCCGAGCGCGAGCACCATCATGAGCGCCGTCCCGTTCACAGCGACCACCTGCTGCCAGATGGGGACCGAGACAAAGATCCCCAGTGCGGAAAGCCAGCCGGCGGGCGCCCCGAAGAGCCGGCGGGCGAGGCTGAACGCGAGCCGGATCGCGACGCCGAACAGGAGCAGGTTCAGGCCCAACAGGAGGTAGTCGGCGCCGAAACCGTAGGGGGGGGCCGGGGCCGAGGCGAACAAAGCCGATCGGACCGCGTGGGGAAGGACGCGAATCGCCGCAGCGATCACCATCGAATAGAACGGAGCCTGGTACACCTCCGGGTAGGGAGTTGCGGCGTCGAAGCGGACCCCGCGCTCCCTCAGGAACGCCGCCTCCTGAGGGTAGTTGACGTTGGTCGTGAACCCCCGGCCCCCGGCGATTTGCCGGGCAAGGTCCGCCTGGACGAGCGTCGCCTCGCTCGCCGCCCCGTGGAACTGCCGCCAGGAGACCACGAGCGAAACCGCGGCCCCGCCGACGAGCAGGGCTCCGATCAGGATCCACCGCGCGCCCCCGCCCACCTCGAGCCAGTGGATCAGCTCCTGGGTGGTGCGCGGCCGGAGCGTCATTTATCGACCACGTCGAGCTCGGGCCACTGGGCGAGCTTCCGGTGGAGCGTGCGACGGCTGATGCCCATCAGCTCGGCAGCCTTCGTCCGGTTGCCCCTCGACTTGATGAGGGCCTCCCTGACGATCCGCTTCTCATTCTGCTCGACCGAGAGGGAGGGCGATACGCCGCCTGCACCGAGGCTGCCCGGGGCCGGCGCCGACGCGGGCGAGTCCCGAAACCTGGGATCCAGGTCGAACTCCGTCAGCTTCCCGCCCTTGTGGAGGACGACCGCGTTTTCGCAGAAGTTGCGCAGTTCGCGGATGTTTCCCGGCCAGTAATAGGCCTGGAGGGTCTTCATCGCGCCCGGCTCGAACTCGAGCGGCGGGACGCCGTTCTCGTCGGAGTACAGCTTGATGAAATGGGCGATCAGCGCGGGGATGTCCTCCGACCGCTGCCGCAGGGGCGGCATGACGAAGCGCACGACATCGAGGCGGAAATAGAGATCCTCGCGGAACTTACCCTCGCGCACGAGCTGCTCCAGGTTCCGATTGGTCGCGGTCACGAGGCGCACGTCGAGCTCTATCGTTTTCGAGCCCCCCACCCGGTCGATCGCCTTCGTTTCCAGGAACCTCAGGAGCTTCACCTGGATCGATCCCGAAATCTCGCCGATCTCGTCGAGGAAGAGGGTGCCGCCGTCGGCGGACTCAAATCGCCCGATCCGGCGCTCCGTGGCGCCCGTGAACGACCCTTTCTCGTGGCCGAAGAGCTCGCTTTCGAGCAGGCTCTCGGAGAGCGCCGCGCAGTGGACGGCGATGAAGGGGCCCCTCGATCTGGGGCTCGATTGGTGGATCGCCTGTGCGATTTGCTCCTTGCCCGTGCCCGACTCCCCCTCGATCAGGATCGTGGCCTTCGACTGCGCCACTTTCTTGACGCGTTCGATGATGTCCTTGAGGAGCGGGGACACCCCGACGATGGCGCCAAGGTCGAACTTTTCGTCGAGGCGCTCGTGGAGCTGCTGGACCTCGACTTCAAGGCTCTTCGATTTAAGGGCCCGCCGGATCAGGACGTCGAGGCGCTCGATATTGACGGGCTTGGTCAGGAAATCGACCGCCCCCCTCCTCATCGCCTCGACCGCGGTGTCGATGTTGCCGTAGGCCGTCATCATCAGGACGGCCGGCTTATTGGGAAGGGCCAGCGCCCGGTCGATCACCTTGAGGCCCGATTTCCCGGGCATCCTCAGGTCCGTCAGGATCACGTCAAAGGGCTGGGCGTCCATCAGGTTGAACGCCTCGTCGGCGCTCGCCGCCAGGCTCACGTCGTAGTTGTCGGCGATGGCCTGCTTCAGACCCTCGCGGGTGTGTTTTTCATCGTCGACGATGAGAACGCTGGGCGCCATGGAGGCATTCCAAGCTACCCACACGGGTGGTCAAGCCCGGGCCGCGTGCTAAACGCTAGCGCCCCGGGGCGGACTCCGCCTTGGGCGGTGGGCTCCCCAGGCGCTGCGCCACGGGCGCCAGCCTGCTCAGAAGGAGGCTCGGCGGCGGAACGCTGTCGACCAGCTCGATGAACTTCTCCCGGCGAACCCGGAGGAAGTCCTTCACCTTTGCGCGCTGGGCGTCGTCCAGCTTCAGGTCCATCGACATCCGCTCGAGCGTCATCGGAATCACGACGAAGTATCCGAGCGTCCGGAACGGGCGCTGCAGCAGCGAATCTATCTGCTCGTCCGAGAGGGGTTTGTCGTTGCCGGCGATGTCCGGGGGCGGCCCAAAACCGCGGTGGGCCTTGAAATTGGTCTCATACGTCGCCCTCTGCCCCGGGGTCAGTATCGGTTCGATGTCGCGGTCAAACTCGGCGTAGATCTCGGCGATCCGGTCCCTGAACGCGTCCATCTGCGGGCGGAGCTTCTCGATCTCCTCGGAGAGTTCCGCGCGGTTGATGGGGGGAACGCTGCGCGCGCCCTGGACCGGCTTGGCGCCAAACTCCCCCATAAACTGCCCCGGCGGAGCAGGAAAGGGCCGATGGCGCTCCGACCAAAGTCCGGCCGTAAAGCCGGTCGCAAACACCGCCAGGGTCAGAAGCGCTGCGAGGAGGCGGTCCCTCATAGGCCCTGGTCGACATCGCTCGCCTGCGCTGCGATCTCGCTCCAGCTTGCAATGCTGGTCGCGTCATCATTGCCCGAAGCGCGGGAGTGGTAGAGCAGGACTGCGACGAGGCAGAGCGCCGCGGTCGCGGCGCACATCGCGAAATGAGCAACGAACAGCGGTGAGGCTCTTTCACGGGCCGCTCGCAGGACGCGGTCCGCAAAGCCGGGGGATAGTCGGGACGCTGCGTGCTCACGCAGGCGCATCCATGCTTCGTCTTCAGTCTTCATTGCTGTTGTAGTGTTGGCGCAGTTGCTCTCGGGCTCGGTGAAGTCTTGCTTTTACGGCGGCTACGGAAGTCTTGAAGGAATCCGCGATCTCGGCGTGGCTGCGGCCCTCCTGGACGAGCGCGAGAAGGGCGCGGTCCTTCGGCCGGAGGAGGGAGAGAGCATGGCGGAGTGCGTCCAATTCCTCCGTGTCGACGGAACCGTCGGGTTCCGGCACGTTCTCGTGCTCGGGGGCAAACGGAATGAAGATGCGGCGGAGCTTCTGGCGGCGCAGGTGGTCGATGCAGGTGTTGCGTGCGAGCCTGAAGAGCCACGACTCAAACTGGTCGGGCGCGTTGAGGCGGCTGAGGGCGCGGACCATCTTGACGAAGACCATCTGCGAGAGGTCCTCGACCGAGTCGCTCCTTCCCGTGATGGCATAGACAAATCCGGCGACCCGCCTCTGGTAGTCCATGACGAGGCCCCGAATCGCGACCTCGTCGCCGCGCTGCGCCCGGCGAACCCGTTCGCCCAGCGTGGTCGTTGAACTTTCATCCATGCTTTTGACATCGCACTACAGCCGACTTGACGCAGGTCGGGCCGGAAAGATGCGCTTTTTCAATTGGCGCAAGAGCAAGGCACATGCAATCATTGAAGCTCCCGGAAGTTCACTCTGAAGATTTCCGGCGTCAATCCCCATTAACACGAAGAAAATGATTCATAAGACACGACCTGCTAGCCGGTTAACCCCGTTGATCGCGTTGCTCTCATTGGCGGGTGTCCTTGCCGGATCCGGATGCCTCCACCCGGTCGACGACGAGCTGACCAACGGGGTGATCGCGGGGGAGAGGCCGGTCGCCATGGAGGGAAGCGGAGGGTTTTTTGGAGGCAAGATTGTCGCCAAGGTGACCCTGAGCCGCGGAATCGGCCGCGGCCTGAAGCGCGGGCATGCCGACAAGGACAAGACCTACACCGACTACGCGGACAACAAGGACAAGACCCTGGTCGGCAGCCCGTTGCCCCCGGTCACGCTCCATCTGATCCTCACCAACACCGGCGCCCTCCCCGTCACGGTCTCGATCATCGACTTTGATTCCGACCTCGGGAACTTCGCGGTCGACCCCGACCACCTCACGATACCGCCCGGGCAGAACGCCGAACCGACGACCATGGTCTCCCAGCTGGGCGTGGGCTCGGACGTCATCCCCTTCAAGGTGACGCTGAAGCTCGACGGCGCCAGGGAGTCCGAGACGGTGCAGGTCAGGGTCATCCACACGGGGGACGCCGGCGCACCGCCCGCCGCGAAGTAGCCGCTCTAGCCGCTGACCAACATGCGCACCCGGCGGTCCTTGCGCGGGAACTGCAGGGTGATGATGGTCCCCATGCCCTCGCGGCTTTCGATTCCGACCTGCCCGCCGTGCATGCGCATGATCCGCTTCACGATCATCAGCCCCAATCCGTGGCCCCCCGTCTTCGTCGTGTAATAGGGCTGGAAGAGCTTGACCAGGTCCTCGTGCCGGATCCCGGATCCGCTGTCGCCGAACAGCAGGTAGACCGAGTCATCGTCGGCCCGCGACCTTATCTTCAGCCTTCCCCCGGGCTGCATCGCCTCCATCGCATTCTTCGTCAGGTTGAAAAACACCTGCTTGAGCTGGTTTCGGTCGGCCATGACGGTTGGGAGCGAGGCGGGCGTCTCGGCCTCGACCGCGATGCCCCGGTCCGCAAACTCGCGCTTCTGGAATTTCAGGACCTCGGCCAGCACGTCGGTCAGGCTGGTCTCGGCAAGGTCGGGGGGCGCGGGCCTTATGGCCTCAAGGAAGTGGGTGATGATTCCGTCGAGGCGCGCCACCTCCTCCCTGCAGACGCCGATGGATTCCGTGATCGACTCGGCCTCGGGCGAGTGCCCCAGCTTTTTCAGCTTCCGGGCGACCAGCTGCAGGTGGATCGTGAGGGAATTGAGGGGATTGCCCAGCTCGTGCGCCACTCCGGCTGCGAGGAGGAGGATTGAGGACGTCCTTTCGTCCTCTATCCGCTGCTCGGTCGAGAGCTTCTCGCGGGTGACGTCCCCGAGGATGACCGCAAAGCGGCGCTCGCCGCCTCGGATGTCGCCGCGGATGGGCACCATGTAGAGGCGGACGGTGCGCGGCTCCGGATACGAGAGCTCGAACTCCCTCGTCACGAACGGGCCGACGGTTTCGGCTTCGCCGCTGAGGGACGGCCTTAGGCCGGGGATGAGCCGCCACAGGGTCTGCCCGGTGAGCCCGTCGCCGCTCATGTCGATCAGGCGCTGGGCCGCCTCGTTGGCGTACTCGATGATGCCGTCGGAGGTGATCACGAGGACGCCCTCCTGGAGCGTCTTGAAGATCTGCTCAAAGAGGGCGCGCTCCTTGGCGAGGCGCTGCACAAGATTCGAAAGGTTCACGGGATCGAGCGTGTCGAGCCGTCCCATCACGCGATCGAGGGGGTTGTGTTTCTTGCCTGCCATCGGCGTCTGTTTTGCCCGCGCCGCCCCCTTGGGTCAACGGCCGGGAAGAAAATCCATCTGGTTCGGGTCGGGCCTCTGGGAGAGCAGCTTGCGCAGGAACATCTCCCTGTGGATGGGGCAGCGGCCGAGCCTCACGACGGCCTCCCGGTGGTCCTCGGTGCCGTAGCCCTTGTGCTTCGCGAATCCGTAGCCCGGGTAGACCGCATCGAGCTCGGCCATCATCCGGTCTCTCGTCACTTTGGCTATGATCGAGCCCATGGCGATGCAGAGCGACCTCGCGTCGCCGTTGACAACGGCCGTGTGCGGGTAGGGGAACCCCCTGAGGGGAAGCCCGTCCACGAGGACGCGGCATGAGACCGGAGGGACGAAGGACTCCCGCTCCTCGATGGACGAGAAAAGATCGGGCTCCTCGCTGCGCCGAAACGCCGCGACCGGGTAGATGCCCTCCATCGCCCGGCGCATCGCAAGCTTGGTCGCCCCGAGGATGTTGTGCTGCTCGATCTCCTCCACGCTCGCCGAGCCGAAATGAGCATGGATCTGCCCCTGGGCCGCCAGCGCCTCGAATTCGGACCAGAGCGAGTCGCGCTCGGCGGCCGAAAGCTGCTTCGAGTCGTTAACGCGGCCCGCCTTCACCGTGGCCCAGCGCCCCTCAAGGAATTCGCGCGTGACGAGGACCGCGCCCGCCACGACCGGACCGGCCAGGGCCCCGCGGCCCACCTCGTCCATGCCGATCAGGCTCTCGAATCCCTCGATCTTCTTCAGGTCAAAGCTGCGGAGCTGACGGCGCTTCGGCATCGGTCGGCCCTTTGCCTCCTCACCCACCCCACTCCACGCGCTCCTTGGGCTCCTTCAGCGGCAGCTCATCCAGCTTGCCCGCGGCCGCAACGACCTCGTAGGCCGTGCGGAAATGGAGCTTGGCGAAATTTGTGAGGGCGCGGGCGCCGAACTTTTCAATGATCAGGGAAGCCTGCTCCTTCACGAGGGGGCCGGCTCCCTTCTGGAGGGGCCCGCCAAAGTGGCGAGAAAGGAGGTGCATCTGGCGGACGAACTCGGCCCGCGCGACCACCGAGGCTGCCGCGACGACGGGGTCCTCCTCCGCCTTCGTGCGCATCTTCAGCTCGAAGTCCTTTATCCCCATCTTCGCCAGCTCGCGCTGCACCAGCGGCTGCTTGCTGAACTGGTCGAGAAGGCCCCTCGGCGCCGGCTTGCGGGAGAGCGCCTGCGAGAGCGCGGTCGCGTGCTGCCAAGCCAGAAGCCGGTTCAGGTTCGCATGCGGCCGCGACATCAGCTGGTTGTACTTCGGCATGCCGCAGAAGCAGGTGGCGACCGCGACGCCGTGGGTCTCGCGGATCAGCTTGTCGAGCTTGATGATCTGCGCCTCCGCAATCTTCTTCGAATCCTTAACGCCCGCCTTGATCCAGCCCTCGATGGCCGCCTTGTCGGCGATCACGGTCGCCGCTATGACCGGCCCGAAAAGGTCGCCCTTGCCGCTCTCGTCGAGGCCCGCGTGAAGCTCAAACCAGTCGGGATGGAGGACCTCGTCGTAACCGAGCTTCGGCGCCATGGTGATCTCGGGCTCCAGCGTCATGGTCACGAACTCCTCGGTGCCCTTGCCGGCGACCACGAGCTTGCCGCTCTCGTAGGCGGTCACGTTGCAGTCGCGCCCCTTGAACGCGTACCGCGCGTAGGCGACGTCGAACGCCTCCCATCCCCGCCCGCTCAGAATCGAGCGAAGCTTGTCCATCTGTGCATCGTCGAGCTTGAGCGTATAGCTGCTCAGCTTCTTGGGTTTTTCCTCGTCGTCCTGGCCGCGCTTGGGCATGAGGGACTCATAGTCACAATTTTGACGCCAATGACACGCAAAACTTCCGCCCGGGACGCCCTCGTGGCCCGCAGGGCGGAGTTCCGGATCGCCCTCCTCCAATGGTACCGGGCCTCAAGGAGGCGCCTTCCCTGGCGCGAATCGCCCTCCGCGTACTCGACCGTGGTCAGCGAATTCATGCTCCAGCAGACCCAGGTTTCCACCGTCCTGCCCTACTTCGCCCGGTGGATGGCCGCGCTCCCGGATTTCCCCCGCCTGGCCGCGGCCCCCGAGGCGACGGTCCTCCGTCTCTGGGAGGGCCTTGGATACTATTCGCGGGCCCGGAACCTCCACCGTCTCGCCAGGGAGGTTGCGGCGGGCCCGCTGCCGGCGACGGCCGAGGGATGGCGGGCCCTTCCGGGCGTGGGTCCCTACACCGCCGCGGCGATAGCGAGCATCGCATTCGGCGAGCCGGTCGCCTGCGTCGACGGCAACGTGGTCCGAATCCTCTCGAGGCTCGCCCGCGACGCCACCCCTTATCGGGACAGCGCGTCCGCATCGAAGGCCCTCGCGCCCCTGGCCCAGGAACTGGTCCATCCGGAAAACCCCGGCGACCACAACCAGGCGATGATGGAGCTCGGTGCGACCGTCTGCAGGAGAAGCGCCCCCGCCTGCCCGGGGTGCCCGGTGAGGACCTTCTGCGCCGCGGCCAGGGAGGGGGATCCCGGCGCCTATCCGAAGCTTGAGGCCAAGCGGACGGAGCGCCGATCGGTCGTCCGCGTATGGTGCGAGCGTTCGGGGGCGGTGCTCCTCCACCGGAATCCGGCGGGGGCACGGCGTCTGGCCGACCTTCACGAGCTCCCGACGGCCGAGCAGGCGGGCCTGGATCCCGCCGCCGCTTCGAATGGCCCCCTCCTTTCAAGGAAGTGCCGGGGAATCACCCGCTATCGGATCGAGGAGTCTATCCACCTGGCGAAGGCATCGGCGGCCAAGCCCGGGGCGGGCCTGGCCTGGGTGCGGCTCGACGAGCTCGGATCGATCTCGCTTTCCGGTCCCCACCGCAGGTGGATGACCGAGGTGCTGCGGGAGCGGGGCGCCCGAGACGGATCCCCGCGGCCCTAGGCTCCCCGAGGGCCGGAAATCCCCACCTTCGCCAGCAGCTCCTCGACGCGCGCCTTTGACGCCCGCACGCCCTCAACCGTGACGCGCGGGCTCAGTTCGATCACGAAAATGTGTTCGGGCCGCCAAAACGTGCTCACCATCTCGAAGTCCACCAATCCGGAGCCGATCGCCTGGTGATCGTGGCCCTCGGAATCCACATCGTGCAGGTGGAACCCCAGCAGGCGCGCCGCGTTGTCCTCGAGCTGCTGGCGGTGGTCGATCATCCCCATGCTCTGCTTCAGGTGCGCGTGCCCGGTGTCGTGCCAGTAGCCGGCCGGCGCCTGGACGGGAAGGTCGGCGAGAAACTGGGGGAAATCGGCGTCGATCGGCAGCTCCTCGAACCGCTCCCGGTTCTCGAGGCCAAGGCGAAGGTGTTTTTCCTCGGCGTAATCGAGGACGCTCAACACGGATTCCTGCGTCCTCTGCCAATAGGGGACCATGCTCTTGCGGAACTTGCTGAGCGCCTTGTCGACCAGGGCCCTGTAGGCCTTGTCACCCGATCTCACGGCGTCCGGATGGTGCCGGCGGTACGCGGCCATGTGGCGGTCGGGCGCCAGCCAGAAATACCTCACGCTTCCCAGGTGGCACACGAGGAGCGGGGCGTCCACCTGGGACGCGAAATCCATCGAGCGCTTCGTCTGGCGCAGCCACTGCTCCCGCTCCTTCGCGTCGGGCGACGAGGGCTGGAAAAAATTGGGCGCCGCATTGACGACGCCCATCGGAAGCGGGCAGAAATTGTGCGTCGAACTGACCTTGATCCAACCCTCCTCCATCGCCTTCAGGATCCCGGGCACGAGCGTGATCCTAATCCCGTGGCTCAGCTCGACATGGCTGAAGCCCAGGTCGGCGACTTCCCTCAGCATCGCATAGCCGTCCTGGTGGCGTTGCGAACACCAGCTTGTCGAAAGCGCGGGGGCAGGACTCACAGCAAACCCAAGATCATGCTACTTGGGCGATTTGCACGAAAAAAAACCGCGCCCGACAGGGGGTCGGGGCGCGGTTTGGAAATGGGATCCAGGAGCGTCAGCTGTCGTAGCGCCTGCGAAGCATAGCGGTGAAGGCCATGACCTTGTCCTTGCGGCGGCGCTTTTCGCAGGGCTTCTCGTAGTAGCGCTTGGCTCGGGTACCCTTGATGATGTTTTCGCGGTCGAGCTTCTTCTTCATGCGGCGAAGCGCACGGTCGATGGGCTCGTTCTTGCGGATCTTGATTTCGATGGACATGGTCTGCTTCGTGAAAGGAAAAGCCCGCTAATAGGCCACCCCGATGCGGCCGCGTCAACGGTTAAAAGGGGCGCCTGCCGCCCCGCTCCAGCGTTCCGGCTTGCGCATCGGCTGCGCTGATCTTGGTTAAGCCCGCGTGCCCTCGTCCGACAAGAACTTCGTCCACCTCCACGTCCACTCGGACTACAGCCTCTTGGACGGGGCGTGCCGGATAGACCAGTTGACCGAGCGGGCGGGCCAGCTCGGGATGAGCGCCCTGGCGCTCACTGATCACGGTAACCTATTTGGGGCCATTGACTTCTATACCGCGGCGAAGAGCAAGGGGATCAAGCCGCTGATCGGCTGCGAACTTTACCTTTCCGAGGGCTCGCGCCTCGAAAAACAGGGCCGCAGCGACGAGGGCCGGAGCATCTTCCACCTGGGGCTCCTCGCCCGGAACATCGAGGGCTACCAGAACCTTCTGAAGCTTGTGAGCGACGCCCATCTGAAGGGGTTCTATTACAAGCCAAGGACGGACCTGGAGACGCTTGCCCGGCATTCGAAGGGCCTCATCGGATTCACGGGGTGCCTGGCGGCGCTGGTGCCCCAGCACCTGCTGCACGACCGCTGGGAGGACGCCCACAAGGCGACTGCGCGGTTCGTCGACATCTTCGGACGCGAGAATTATTTCGTCGAAATCCAGGACCATGGCATCGCCGAGCAGCGCAAGATCATCCCCGGGCTCCTGAGGCTCGCCCGGGAGTTCGGGCTGAAGGTCATCTGCACGAACGACGTCCATTACGTCCACGCCTCCGACGCGGGCTCCCATGACGCGATGCTCTGCATCCAGACGGGCGCAAAGATAGACGATGAGAAGCGGATGCGCTTCGACGGCCAGCAGTTCTACCTGAAATCGCGCGCGGAAATGGAGCGGCTCTTCGCGGAGGTGCCCGAATCCGTCATCAACACCCAGGCCGTCGCGGAGATGTGCGACGTGGCGATCCCGTTCCCGAAGGGGAGCGAGCGCTATCCGAAATATCCCCTGCCGGCCGAGGTGGGTGTGGACCGGCTCGCGTACCTGAAGCGCCTCTGCATCGGCGGGCTCTTGGTCCGCTACGGAGTCGACTTTGCGGATCCGGAAAAGGCGCGCGATCCCGCGCTCGCCCGGGTTCTGGTCGAGCGCCTCGACTACGAGCTCGGCGTCATCGCAAAGACCGGGTTCATCGACTACTTCCTCGTCGTCTGGGATTTCATAGACTGGGCGAAGAAGCAGGGCATCCCCGTCGGGCCGGGGCGCGGCTCGGGCGCGGGCTGCCTCGTGGCGTATCTCCTGGGAATCACCAACCTGGACCCGCTCCGCTTCAAGCTGCTCTTCGAGCGGTTCCTCAATCCCGAGCGCGTCTCCCCGCCGGACTTCGACATCGACTTCTGCATGCGGCGCCGGGGCGAGGTGATCGACTACGTGCGGCGCAAGTACGGCGACGCTTGCGTCGCAAACATCGTCACCTACGGGACCATGGGGGCGAAGATGGTGATCCGCGACGTCTCGCGCGTCCACAACCTGCCCTATGCCGAGGCGGACAGGCTGGCGAAGATGATTCCCGACGAGCTCAACATCACGCTCGAGCAGGCGGTGGCGAAGTCGACCGAGCTGCGGGAGGAGATCGAGAGGAATCCCGCCGCGAAGAAGATCTTCGATCAGGCACGGGTGCTGGAGGGCATGGTCCGGAACACCGGCAAGCACGCGGCGGGCATCATCATCACGGACCGGCCCCTCGAGGAGTTCGTGCCGCTCACGCTCCAGGAGGGCGACGTGACGGTCCAGTTCGACATGAACGCCGTCGGAAAGCTCGGGCTCCTCAAGATGGACTTCCTCGGCCTGAAGACGCTGACGGTGATCGCCGACGCCGTGGACAACATCCGGCGCACCGTCGACCCGGGATTCGACATCGAGAAGGTGCCGATCGACGACCCAAGGACGTTCGCGCTCCTGAATACCGGAAGGACCACCGGAGTCTTCCAGTTGGAGTCCGCCGGCATGCAGAACCTCTGCCGCCAGCTCCAGGTCTCGTCGATCGACGAGATCATCGCGCTCATCGCCCTCTACCGTCCGGGCCCGATGGACTGGATACCCGACTACATCCGCGGCAAGAAGGACCCGAGCACCGTCAAGTTCCCGCACGAGCTCCTCGAGGAGGTGTGCCGCGAGACCTACGGGGTGATGGTCTACCAGGAGCAGGTGATGGAGGCGGCGAAAATCATCGCCGGCTACTCGCTCGGGGGCGCCGACATGCTGCGCCGGGCCATGGGGAAGAAGGACCCGGTCGCCATGGCCGAGGAGCGCGGGAAATTCGTGAGCGGGGCGAAATCGCTCCACGGCATCGACGAGAAGACCTCCGACGCGATCTTTGACATCCTGAACAAGTTCGCGGGCTACGGCTTCAACAAGTCGCACTCGGCCGCCTACGCGCTCCTCAGCTACCAGACTGCGTACCTGAAGGCGAACCACCCCGTGCAGTTCATGGCGGCCATGCTGAGCTCGGAGCTCGGCAATTCCGACAAGGTCGCGCATTTTGTGGCGGAGTGCGAGTCGATGGGCCTCGGCGTCCTCGGGCCCGACGTCAACGAGTCCCGGGAGATGTTCACCCCGGTCGGGGGCAAGATCCGCTTCGGACTTGCGGGGATCAAGGGGGTCGGGGAGCTCGCGGCGCAGAGGATCATCGCCGAGCGCGAGGCCAACGGCCCCTTTGCCGATTTCGTCGACTTCGCGACGCGGGTGGACGGACGCGCCGTCAACAAGAGGGTCCTGGAGCACCTGGTGAAGACCGGGGCCTTTGACTTCAGCGGATCCGGACGGCGCAGCCTCTTCGAGGGCATCGACGCGGCCATCGCCGCAAGCTCGGCCCAGGCCCGCGACCGGGCCGCGGGACAGGACAACTTCCTGGGGTCTCTCGAGGGGCCGGCCGCGGCCCGGGGCGGCGCGCGCGCCGCAAACGGGGCCCCGCACCAGGAATTCAGCTCCCATGAGCGCCTCTCGTTCGAGAAGGAGCTTCTCGGATTCTACGTGTCGGGCCACCCGATGAACAGCTACTCCGGCCTCTGGGAGGCCATCGACACGGCGCCGGCCGACGAGCTTCCGGGCCTGCCGGACCGCGGTGAATTCCGCCTGTGCGGGATCGCGGCGAACCTCGCGAAAAAGTACGCAAAGAAGGACAACCGGCCCTGGGTCGCTTTCACGCTGGCCACGAAGGGGGCCACGATCGCGCTCAACATGTTCGCCGACGCCTTCGCCAGCTACGGGTCGGTCCTCGCGGAAAACGCGCCCGTTCTCGTTCAGGGAAACATCATTCGGGGCGCCGACGGGCCGAGGGTCAACGTGAAGGAATGCTACCCCCTTGACGTCGCGGTGTCCCGGACCGTGCGCAAGGTGACGTGGATCATAAGGCCGGACCATCCCGACCTCGAATCGTTCATGCGGCGCCTGCGCGAGGCGGTCGTGCGGGACCAGGGCGACACGCGGATAGAATTCGCCGTGCTTCTTGCGGACGGGATCGCCCCGGTCGCCGAGGCGAGCGCCGCGCTCTCGTGGCGCGTCACGGGCGCCGTCTTCCAGGAGCTGCGCTCCCATCCCTCCGTCGCCGGCATCAGGATTGAAACCCGGCCGCTCGAGCTGAAACCGGAGACGCGATGGGCGAGACGCTAGAGAACCACGCAGCCCGGGTGCTGGCCTCGCTCCGGCAGGGGATCCCCGCCGACGACGCGCTCCGCCAGTACCTCGCGTCGAGCCGCACGCTTGGCGCCGTCGGAAAGCGCTCGGTGAGCCGGGCCGTGTTCACCTATTTCCGGTGGATCAACTGGCTCGGCAGCGGCGAATCCGCGCAGAAGCGCGTCCTAAAGGCCCTGGCGCTCCAGGCGCGATTCGAGCGCGACCCGTCCTCCGTCAAGGCCGAGGCCCTGGCCTCGCGCGCGGTGCCGTCGTGGCTCGCCGGCGAGATGGAGCTGGGCGCCGCGTACCTGCGCCACCTTCAGCGCGAACCCTCGCTCTGGATCCGCACGAAGATCGGCGCCGACGCGGAGGTCGCGCGGGCCCTTGGATCCTGCGAGCGGCCGGTGCTTCCGGCTGCGATCTCGACTCCCGCCGGCCTCTGCGCGCTCAAATACCGGGGGACGGCCGACCTGCACAAGGCGCCCGCTTTTCAATCGGGCGCCTTCGAGATCCAGGACCTCTCCTCCCAGCTTGTCGGCCACGCATGCGCCCCGGAGCCGGGGGAGACGTGGTGGGACGCGTGCGCGGGAGAAGGGGGCAAGTCGCTCCACCTCTGCGACCTGATGCGAGGCAAGGGACTCCTGTGGGCCACGGACCGGTCGGTGAGGCGGCTGTCCGTCCTCAAGCGCCGCGCCGCCCGGGCCGCCACCTTTAACTACAGGGCGGCCGTCTGGACGGGAACGGGGTCGACCCCCTTCCGGACCCCGTGCGACGGCGTTCTCGTGGACGCCCCCTGCAGCGGTGTCGGCACCTGGCAGCGCAATCCCCACGCGCGGTGGACCACCTCGATTGACGACGTCGGGGAGCTCACGGCGGTCCAGTCGGCGCTGCTCGGGAACGCCGCCCGCTCCGTCAAGCCCGGAGGGCGCCTGGTCTACTCGGTGTGCACCCTGACCCGGAGCGAAACCCACGGGGTCGCCGACGGATTCGGGGCCGCGCATCGCGACTTTGAGCCCGCCGCACTCCCCATTTCCGCCTCGGGGCTCGCCCGGATCACCCTCCTGCCTGGGGAGATGGACGCCAACGGGATGTTTATCGCGGCCTGGAGGAGACTGCGTTAGGCGCCTTGGGCCGAACCGCTTGGGCGGGACGGCGCGTAATCCCGCTTGCGGCCGCGTTTCATTGGGGAATCCTTGGGGGCAAACCCTCTCATGAGCCTCCAGCGCCTTCTCCTTGCCGTCGCCGCACTCGCCGTCCTGCCCGCCTGCGCCGTGCGGGCGGACCCCGAATACCCCAAGATGGGGCCGGACATCTACGACGTGCATGCCGATGCCGATTCCGCGATCTCGTCGGCGCTCGCCAGGGCGTCCCGCGAGCACAAGCGCGTCCTCGTCGACTTCGGGGCGAACTGGTGCATCTGGTGCCACCGCCTGCATTCGACGTTTGAGGGCGACCCCGGTGTCGCGAGGGCGCTCGACCGGGGCTTCGTCGTGGTGATGGTCGACGTCAACACGCGCAATGGGGAGCGACGCAACGCCGGGACCGTCGAGCGGTACGGCAATCCCACGGTCCACGGAATCCCGGTGCTCGTGGTCCTTGACTCTGACGGTAAGATTTTGACCACCAAGGACTCCGGGGAGCTTGAGGAGGGCAGCGGGCACAGCCCGGCCAAGATCGTTGCGTTCCTTTCCCAGTGGGCCCCTCCCGACCGCCCCTAGGCTTGCCCGGGGGACCCGCTTTCGGCAGACTCTGCCTTCCATGTTCGCAGACCTCACCGACAGGCAATGGCTTTGGTGCGCAGCGGGTTTCTACTCCCTGGGGCTTCTCCTGGGCTCCGCGTCCCTCGTGCGGGGGGGAAGGATCCGGGGACTGCTGATCTACGGCACGATCCTCGCGGGTTATGTGCTCCAGTTTATCGGGCTTGGGGTCCGCGGCCGGGCCGCGGGCGGCTGCCCGCTCGGCAACGAGTTCGAGATCTTCCAATTCACCGCGTGGTCTGCGATCACCCTCTACCTGGTGGTCGGCGTGACCTTCCGCTCGAGCGTGCTCGGCTATTTCACCTCGTGCCTCGGCGCCGCGCTCACGATCCTGTCGCTCTCCATACCCAGCTGGGACGCGGTCCGGCGCACGCACATCTTCGGGGGCAACCCATGGATCGAGCTCCACGCATCGCTGGCGATTTTCAGCTACGGGGTCTTCGGACTGCTGGCCCTCACGTCGACCCTGTTCCTGTTTCGGCACTTCTCGCTCAAATCGAAGCGCCTCGGAGGGTGGTTTTCCTTCCTGCCTTCGATCCTGGACCTGGATCACATCGAGGTGCGCCTCCTCGGGACCGGGGCCCTGCTTCTCACGCTGGCCCTTCTGTTCGGATCGGTCTATTGGTCCCGCGACACGGCAAACGTGGGTTATGCGAAGCTCACCGCGACCGTCATGGTGTGGGCGGTGGCGTCCATCGCGTTTGCGCTGAGGGTTTCGGGGCGCCTGATTTCAAAGCGTTTTGCCTGGACGTGCCTCGCGCTTTTTGCCGCGGCGCTCCTGTCGCTGGGTGCGGTTGACGAGAGCCGCCACCCCGTGGCCCCTGCGGCCGAGCACCGGGTCACGCCATGACGGAGCCGTGCCTATTCGTCATCGGGGCGACGCACCACAACGCTCCCGTGGAGGTCCGCGAGAAGCTGGCGGTCGATTCCGAAAGCGCGCTGAGGGGCCAGCTGGCTTCGGTGCAGGGCCTGCGTGAAATCGCCATTCTCAACACCTGCAACCGCGTGGAGTTCTACGGGGTCGGCGCAAGCGAGGCCGCGCTCGATTCGGTGCAGGCGGTGTACTGCGCCAGGCAGCAATTCGAGGTGGGGCAGTTCGAGAAGATCCGGATCCGGCTCACGGGGGTGGACGCCGCGCTCCACCTGTTCGAGGTGGCGAGCGGAATCGACTCCCAGCTGGTCGGCGAGAACGAGATCTTCGGCCAGGTGAAGGAGGCCTACGCCGCAGCGCAGGCGTCGGGCTCCACGGGCGCGGTCCTCAACCGGCTCTTCCAAAAGGCCTTCCAGGCGGCCAAGCACGTTCGCACCCACACCGGGATCTCGTCCGGGCGCGTGAGCGTGGCCAACGTCGCGGTCGACCTGGCGACCAACATCTTCGGCAGCCTTGCCGACGCGAAGGTGCTGGTCCTCGGCACGGGCGAGATCGGCGAGGGAACCGCGAAGGCCTTCAAGAGCAGGGGCGCCGACGACCTGGCGGTCGCCGGCAGGCGCATCGAGCGCGCGGCGGAGGTGGCGGGCGGACTCGGGGCCGGGACCGTCAAGTTCGAGGAGCTCGACTCCCATCTCGCCAGCTACGACATCATCGTGTGCTCGACATCCGCGCCGACGGCGGTCGTGAGGACTTCCGCGATCTCCGCCGCGATGAGGCGGCGGCCCGCCCGCCCGCTCCTCCTGATCGACCTCGCCCTGCCCCGCGATGTCGAGGCGTCGGCGGCCGACCTCCAGAACGTCTTCCTCTACAACCTGGACGACCTGGCGAAGATCGCCGAGTCGAACCGCGCCGCGCGCGAGGCCGAGATTGTCCGGTGCAGGGAGCTTCTCTCGCAGAGGGCCGCAGGGCTTTGGGAACACGTGCAGCGCTACCTGGCAGCCGGCCCGGACGGGGACGCTCCGAAGCCGGGTTCCGCCGCGTCCGGGCCGGCCCCCGCCCCGCGGACCGGGGCCTAGGGAACGTTCCTCGAAATCCAGTCCGCCTCGGTGACGCCGGCCGGATTGACAAGCATGGCCCTGAGTTCCGCCGCCTGGGCCGAAGTGCGGGCGCGCCGCGAGGCGTCGCCCAGGCAAAGGGAGAGCTGCCCGGCAAGCGCCGGGGGATTCGCCGCGCGCTGGATGAACTCGGGGTACATCGGCTCCCCGAGGAGGATATTGGCTATCCCGAGATAGGGCACGCGGACAAGCCAGCGGGCGACCAGATAGGTGAGGACGTCGGTGCGGTAGGCGATGGCCCCGGGAATCCCGGCCAGGGCGCAGTGCATCGACATCGTCCCGCTGCTCGTGAGGACCGCGCTCGCCGCGACCGGCCGACCGGTCCTTTGGAGCGTCACCTGCTTCGGCAGCCCCAGACCCTCAAGCTGCGCCCGAATCGCCTCGCTCGGGAAGAGGATCACCGCGTTTCGTTCCAAGCCGCTGCGGGACAATTCGGCAAAGCCGGCGAGGAGGGCCGGCGCAATGAGGCCCACGGCCTTCGGGCGGCTGCCCGGCAGAAGCAGCACCGGGCCGGAGGGGTCGCTCGCGACCGGAGGCGCGTAGTCCTGCGCCATGAACGGATGGCCGACAAACTCCACCTCGAGGCCGGTGTCCGCATAGCATCCGACCTCGAAGGGAAAGATCACGGCCAGGGAATCGACGTTCCGGGCCATGTCGAAGCGCCGGCCGGCCCTCGAGGCCCATATCTGCGGGCTGATGTAGTAGAGGGTCCTGACGGTCCCGCCCCCCTTGGCGCTCAGGCCTCGCTCCCGGAGCGCCTCCGCAATCCGGAGGTTCACCCCCGAATTGTCCACGAAGCAGACGGCCTTCGGGTGGTGGCGGCCAATCCACCGGACCGTCTCCTCGATCAGGGCCCGGAAGAACGCGAGATTGCGCACGACCTCGCCGAAGCCCACCACCGAGAGGCCCGTGCGGTCGTGCAGGAGCTGGGCTCCCGCCGCGGCGAGGCGGGGGCCGCCCAGGGCGGCGATCCGCAGCCCGGGCCTCCGCCCAAGGAGACCCGCAACCATCCTTGCCGCGTGCTCGTCGCCCGAGTGCTCGCCGGCGACCACGAGCAGGTCAACCGGGCCGCCGTCCGGAGCAGGAAGCCGCAGCGGTGGAGATCCCGTCATCTCCTTCGAATCTGGTCGGTGACCGCGATGGCGATCTCGAGCGCGCTCTTGCCGAGCGCCGCGCCGACCTTGGGCTGGCGTTTGCGGGCCACGCTCTCGACGAAGTGCGCCAGCTCGAGCGCCAGCGGCTCCCCCTTCTCGATCGGTATCTCGTGGACCGGGATCGAGCTTGTGTCGCCCGCCTTCACAAGCCCGATCTTCATCTTGAGGCCGAAGGCGATCATGTCGCTCTTTCGGACGAGGTGGCCCGACTGGTTCATGAAGTCGAGCGAAAGGTAGGCGTCGTCCTGAAAGATGCGGATCTCGCGCGCCTTCTTCAGGCTCATCCGGCTCGCGCTAAGGTTCGCCACGCAGCCGTTCTCGAACTCTATCCGGGCGTTGGCGATGTCCTCGGTCTTCGACAGGACGCTTATCCCGACGCTGTCGATCTTGGCGATGGGGGATTTGACGAGCGCCAGGACGATCCCGATGTCGTGGATCATCAGGTCGAGCACGACGCCGACCTCGGTTCCGCGCACCTGGTAGGGCGCCAGCCTCTCGGCCGTGATGTACTGCGGGCGGTCCGCCTCCTTCTCGAGGAAAGCCATGACCGGGTTGAAGTGTTCGACATGGCCGACCTGGACGAGGCAGTTCCTCGCCTTGGCCGCCGCCAGCACCCGCTCGGCCTCCTCCAGCGACGCGCATAGCGGCTTCTCGATCAGCAGGTGGCAGCCGGCCGCAAGGAGCGCAAGGGCGACCTTCTCGTGAAGGTCCGTGGGGACGACGACCGAGACCGCCTCGCACACCGCACCCAGCTCCTCGAGGGACTCGAACCGCCTGCAGCCGGCCTTCGCGCTGATTTCGGCGGAGCGCGCCACGGACGTGTCGTAGATCCCGACGAGCTCGGCTCCCGGAAGCGAGGCATAGATCCGGGCGTGGTGCTGGCCGAGCGAACCTACTCCGACGACGCCGCAGCGAATCTTGGGGGCGGGCATGACTTTAAAACGGTAGCGGCCGGGGTCGCCGGGGCGAGCCACAAACCGGGGCCTAGCCGCCGCCGAGCCGGCCGGCCGTCAGCGTCAGGCTGCGCCGGGTCTTCGCGGCATGGGAGGCGTTATGGGTCACCAGGATCAGGGCGGTGTTCGCCGACCCGCAGAGCCCGAGCAGGAGCTCGACGACCTCGTTTCCGGTCTTCTCGTCCAGGTTGCCTGTCGGCTCGTCGGCGACGATCAGGTTCGGGCTGTTCATGAGCGCGCGCGCAAGGGCGACCCGCTGCCTCTCGCCCCCGGATAGCTGGGATGGGAGGTGGTGGCCCCGGTCGCCGAGCCCGACGTGGGCCAGAAGAACGCCCGCCCTCGCCCGCGCGGCCTTGTCGACGCCTCCCAGGATGCGCCTGGCGAGGAGCACGTTTGCGTAGGCGTCGAGCTCGGGAACGAGATAGAAGGACTGGAAGACCATGCCGAGGTAGGCGGCGCGCCGCGCCGCGCCGGTGTCCCCCGAGCCCGCCCATTCGACGGTGCCCTCGTCGGGGGCGTCCAGGCCCGCCAGGAGGTTCAGGAGCGTCGATTTTCCCGAGCCCGACTCGCCGCGGATGCTCACGCTTTCGCCGGCGGCGACGTCCAGGTCGACGCCCCGGAGCACCTCGAGACGGGTCTCCCCGCTCAGGTAGCTTTTCTTCAGCCCGCGGGCGCTGAGGACCGGCTCACTCACTGCGAAGCGCCTCCACGGGCTTGAGGCGGGCGGCCCGCCATGCGGGAAGCATCCCGGCGAGCGTCGAAATCACGATGGTGAGCACCACGATGAGCGCGACGGTCGAGCCGGAGGTGTGCGAGGGCAGCTCGCTGAATTGGTAGAATCGCCTCAGGACCTCCTCGCGGCGGGTGACGCGGGCGACCCAAAGCACGACGTCGTTGCGGAAGGCAAGCGCGGTGAACCCCAGGGCGAGGCCGCTCGCGGTCCCCAGGATCCCGATGAAAAGACCCTGGGCGCAGAAGCACGCGGCGACATGGATCGGCCGCCCGCCGAGCGCGCCGAGGAGCCCGATCTCGCGCGTCTTGCGCACGACGGAGATGAGGAGAGAGCTCGTGACCGAGAAGGCGGCGACGATCACGATGAAGAGGAGCAGGAAGAAGATCATGCTCCGCTCCAGGTTGAGCACCCAGAGGAAGTCGGAGAAGCTGTCCTCCCATGAGAACGCGCGGATGTCCGCGGGAAGGACGCCGTTGATCCGCGCGGCCGCGTCGTCCTCGTTCACGCCGGGATTCAGGCGCACATCGATTCCATGGACGCTCGAACCGAGCCCATAGAGGTCCTGGGCCAGCCGCAAGGTCCCGTAGACCGTGCTGCTGTCGAGCTGTTGGTGGCCGATGTGGAGGATTCCGACGACCCTCACCTGCCTCGGCAGGAAGACCGCGTCCGCGCTCAGCTTGTTGATGATGAGCGGGGAATAGACCTCGATGCTGTTTCCCACGTTGGCGCCGATGCTCGCCGCAATCTGGTCGCTCAGGATCACCGAATCGTCGTCCATGTCGCTGAGCGATCCGACGAGCACGTAGCGGCCGAGCTCGGTGACCTTCTCCACGCTGTCCAGGTCGATGCCGCGGAGCATCGGGAACGCGGCCTTGTCGCCAAACTTGATCATCACCGCGTCGCGGGCGTACGGGGTCGCCGCTGCGACGCCCGCGACCGACTCGACGCGCTTCACGACCGAGGGATAGTCGGATATCGAGCCGCGGGCCACGATCTGCACCTCGCCCTCGGTGTCGACGATCAGGTGCCGTATCTCGAAGGCGAATCCGCCCATGATGCTCATGACGACGACGAGGACCGTGACGCCGAGCGCGACACCCAGGGTCGAGATCAGCGTAAAGAAGGGGAACCTCCGCCCGGTCGGGAAAAGCTGCCTGAGCGCGAGGTGGAGGTACCAGGGCACGGCTTCAGGCGCCCTCCGGCGTCTTCGCCTCGGTCGGCCGGAGCTGCGGGAAGAGAATGACGTCGCGAATGCTCTCGGCGCCGGTCAAGAGCATGCAGAGCCGGTCTATGCCGACGCCCATGCCGCCGGCCGGCGGCATCCCGTGCTCGAGGGCCAGGAGGAAATCCTGGTCCACGCTCTGGGGTTCGCCTCCGGCCTGCTTCTCGAACATCTCCCGCTGGACGTCGGGGTCGTTCTGCTCGGAATACGCCGGGGCGACCTCCATGCCCCCGATGCACAGCTCGAACACGTCGAGCGTCGAGGGGTCCTCCCGGTTGATCTTCGCCAGCGGGCAGAGCTCCTTCGGAAGGTTGAGGACAAACGTGGGCTGGATGAGCCCCGGCTCGATACGCTTCGAAAAGATCTCGTTGGTCACCTCGAAGTCCTCCCAGCCGGACTCGACCTTGAGCCCCATCTTCTCGGCCGAGGCGACATGCTCGGCCTTGCTCCGTGTGAACCAGTCCGCGTCCTTCGTCTCGGCCCGGATCAGGTCCTTGTAGGTCACCTCGCGCCACGCCCCCCCGAAGTCTATCGTCTGGCCGCTCGCCGGATGGGCGATCCTTTCGGTGCCGAGCACGTCCCGGCAGACGGTGGTGAGCATGTCCCTGATGAGAACCATCATGCCCCGGTGGTCGCTGTAGGCCTGGTAGAGTTCCAACATCGTGAACTCCGGGTTGTGCTTGCGCGAAATTCCCTCGTTGCGGAAGTTCCGACCGATCTCAAAGACGCGGTCGAGTCCGCCGACGAGCATCCGCTTCAGGTAGAGCTCGAGCGAAATGCGCAGGAAGAAATCCACGCCAAGCGCGTTGTGGTGGGTCGTGAACGGCTTCGCCGCCGCGCCCCCCGCGACCGACTGGAGGATCGGGGTCTCGACCTCGATGAACTTCCGATCCTCAAGGAACCTGCGGATCACCGAGACGACCCGCGGGCGAAGGAGCAGCCTTTCGCGCGATGCGCGGTTCACGACCAGGTCGAGGTAGCGCTGGCGGTACACCTGCTCGGGGTCGGCGAGACCGTGCCACTTTTCGGGGAGCGGCCTGAGGGCCTTGGCGAGAAGCACGCACGACTCAACCCGCACGGTCACCTCCCCCGTCTTCGTCTTAAAGAGGGTCCCCCTGGCGCCGATGATGTCCCCGAGGTCGAACTTCTTGAACACGGCAAAGGCCTCCTCCCCGATGACGTCCCTCTTCAGGTAGATCTGGATCTCGCCCTGCTGGTCCAGAAGCTTGGCAAACTGGCTCTTGCCCATGTCGCGGATCGTCACGAGGCGCCCCGCCACGGCCACCGCGACCGCATTGTCCTGGCCGTCGACGTAGGCCTTCAGCGCCTCGCCCGAAAAATGGGTCGTCTGGAATTCGGCGCGGAACGGGTCCGTGCCGGCCGCCCGGAGGTCGGAAAGCTTCTGCCGGCGCACCGCGTGCTGGTCATGGGAGATGTCGGCCGGGATATCGCTCATTTGAGCGGGTCAACCTGCCGCACTGGGGCCCACGGGGCAAACGGAAACTTCCGGGGCTTCCTTGCTTGTGATTCGGGGGCGTTCGTGTCCATTTCATGCTACCAATCCGTAATCTATGACGTCGATGGACACCTCCCGTAAACCCGCGTGGCTGAGGGCCAAGCTGCCCAACGGACCGGCCTACAACGCCGTGCGGGGACTTGTGGACGGCCACAAGCTCCACACGGTCTGCCAGAGCGCCCAGTGCCCGAACCTTGGGGAATGCTGGTCGCGGGGCACGGCGACCGTGATGATTCTGGGGAACATCTGCACGCGCTCGTGCAATTTCTGCGCGATCCAGACGGGGCGCCCGACCGAACTCGACCTGGGCGAGCCCGCCCGCGTCGCGGAGGCGGTCGCCACGATGGGGCTCAGGCACTGCGTGATCACAAGCGTCGCCCGGGACGAGCTGGCCGACGGGGGCGCCTCGGTGTGGGCGGCGACGATCCGGGCCGTGCGCCGGCGCAACCCGGCGACCGCGATCGAGGTCCTCGTGCCGGACTTCAAGGGGCGCACGGAGGACGTCGACACCGTGCTCGAGGCAAGGCCCGATATCTTCAACCACAACGTGGAGACGGTCGAGCGGCTGCAGAAGCCGGTCCGGGTCCAGGCCCGCTATGACCGCTCCCGCGGCGTCCTGCGCCATGCGAAGGGCCGCGGCTTCACGGTCAAGACGGGCATCATGCTCGGACTCGGCGAGCGCGGGGAGGAGATCGAGCAGACGCTGCGCGACCTCGCGGGCGACGGGGTCAACATCCTCACGATCGGCCAGTACCTTCAACCGACGCGGCAGCACCTTCCGGTCGACCGCTGGGTGCCGCCCGAGGAGTTCCTGCATTGGAAACAGTTCGGGCTCTCGGTCGGCTTCGGGGTGGTCGAAAGCGGAGCGATGGTGCGTTCGAGCTACCACGCAGACGAACAGTCGCTCAGGTACACGGGCGAGGAGCACCTCAACACCCGCAACGCGCTCGCCGGCGCCTGAACACCCCACCCCAGGAACCCCCATGTGCGCCCTCGTCACTCGCCAAGAGATCGTCAAGAACTGGCTCCCGCGCTACACGGGCGTCCCCCTCGACAAGTTCGGCTCCTACATCCTCCTGACCAACTTCCAGCGCTACGTGGACCTTTTTGCCAAGGCCCACAGGGTCCAGGTGCACGGCCGAGACAAGCCGATGCCGACCGCGACGGCGGGGAAGATCACGATCGTGAACTTCGGCATGGGAAGCGCCAACGCGGCGACCGTCATGGACCTGTTGAGCGCGATCGCGCCCAAGGCGGCCCTCTTCCTCGGCAAGTGCGGCGGCATCAAGCACCGAGCCGAGGTCGGCGACCTCATCCTTCCGATCGCGGCGGTCCGGGGCGAGGGCACGAGCAACGACTATTTTCCGCCCGAGGTGCCGGCGCTGCCCTCGTTCGCGCTCCAAAAGGCGATCTCGACGACCATCCGCGAACACAAGCGCGACTACTGGACGGGAACCGTGTACACCACCAACCGCCGGGTCTGGGAGCACCATGAGGAGTTCAAGAAGTACCTGAAAAGGATCCGCGTCATGGCGGTCGACATGGAGACGGCGACCATCTTCACGGTGGGTTTCGCCAACGGGATCTCGACCGGGGCCCTCCTCCTGGTTTCCGACCAGCCGATGGTGCCCGAGGGCGTGAAGACGATCGAGAGCGACCAGAAGGTCGACGATTCCTTCGTCGGGGACCACCTGAAGATCGGCATCGATTCCCTTAACCAGCTGATCAACAAGGGCGTAACGGTCAAACACCTCAAATTCTAGGTCACCGGGAGACATCGAACCAGAAGGGAGCGTACGTCTCCCTTCCGCCCAGGTCCACCTGGCTCCACATGACGTAGCGGCCGGCGCTCGGGATCGTGACGCGGAAGGTGAACACGGGCCGCTGCGGGTCGGGGAGCTTCGCGATATCGGACTCGTTCGGGTGGATGTGCGCGAAGCCACTGCGACGGACGTCAAAGGCGACCAGGTGCGCGAAGGCGCCCATGACCGGCTTGAGCGGCACGGGGCCGCCGCCCTCCCGCCGGAGGGAGAACCTCAGGTTTGCAGGCACGCCCGCGCGGATGGGCTGCGACGCGGGCAGGAGCGTGAAGACGAATCCGTCCTCGGCGGCCGACCACGAGGGCCTCTGGGATCCCGCGACGACGGGATTCGGGGGCCCGTCCACCGGCATCTCCGTCTCCGCGTAGAGCCCCCGGTTCGTCGCGACCGGCGTAAAATCCGCGAACAGGCGGTAGTTGCCCCCAAACCGCGGCCGGAAGCTGAAGACCCATTCGCCGGGCCGGCGGCCCGGCTCGGGGTGGACGTGCTGGTAGTCGTCAAGCGAGGGGTCCACGACGAGCAGGTGTATCCGCTTTGTTTGGACAATCTGGAGGTCCTCGGGCGCGATCGGCTTCCCGCTGAACGTCGTGAGGGTCAGGGTCGCGGAGACGTCCGCGCCCGCCTTCGCGGCCCCTGTCGCCGCCACGGCGAGCGTCACCGGGGACCTGACCGCGACGACCGGCAGGAACTGGGGGTTCGCCGGGTCGCAGAACTCGATCACGTTCCCCCCCTGGACCCTGAAGTCCATGTGGCTCAGGTTCGTGCCGGTCGGCAGCTCCCGGACCCCCACGAAGAGCGCGGCCGCCGCCCCCGTGATGACGGCGATCCGGCGCCAATCGACGCCGGCGGGGCCGCGTGTCGCCTCGGGGTTCGTCATCGGTGCATGCGCTCCACGAATTCCCTCGGCTCCCACTCGCTCCCGTCCGCCCTCCAGCTGATGCGGCCCTTCTCGTCGATCAGGAGCGTGGCCAGGGTGTGGTTGAGGATGCCCCCGTTGAAGACGGCGATGACGCCGAACTGCGTCAGGAGGTCCCGGATCGCCGGCTCGGGGCCGGTGAGGAACGAAAAGTTCGACGTGTCGATCCCGCGGGCGTCGGCATACTCCCTGAGGACTCCCGGCGTGTCGTAGGCGGGGTCAAGGGTGATGGAGACGAACTCGATGTTCGGGACGCCGGCTTTCCTCGCGAGCTTCTGGGTGGCCATCATCTTGGTGGTCGAGAGGGGGCACATGTTCGCGACCGGGCAGCGCGAATAGATGAAGTTGAGCATGACCTGCTTGCCGCGGAAGCGCGCGCTGTCCACGACGCGGGCGTTCTGGTCGAAAAGGACGAATTCCGGGGCCTCGTCGCCGACCTCCCGGTAGGCCTGCTTGCCCTTCGCGATCGTGTCCTGGTGGAGCATGAGCGCCCCCTGCCCCACCGAGTCCTGCGCCACCTTGTCGTCGGGCCAGATGGACTCGAGGCGGACGTCCCCTCCCCGGCCGACGACAAGCGTCGCGCGGATCCGCTCGCCCGGACGTGCGGCGGCCACGTCACCGGCCGAAACCGGGAATTCCATGGTCATTGCGGGCATGTAGCCGACGACCTCGTTGTGCCGGACCACGAGAACCTTCCTGCCGGCATTGACCGAGATCACCTCGCCCGTGAGCGGAAAGCTCCGCTCGCCGCCCGAATCGGCGCTCGCGGCGGCTGGCGGCGCCTCGTTCGAGGCCCTGCCGCATCCCCAGGCCAGCGCCACGGTGCAGGCTGCGGCGCATGCGACGATTCGGCGCACGGCATGGATTCTCATGGTATCACCAATCCTGCGGAGGAAAAAATTGTCAAAGCCATAGGCGCGGTCACCATATTACCTCCTTCCGCCATTTTCTCCAGTCCATGGACGCCGTCGAACCCTCCAGCCGCACGCCCGGCCACAAGCCCGGGCTCGCCGTGTTTTCGGCCCTGACGGCGGCGTGGGTGTTCGTCCTCGTGGCGCTCGGCGCCTTCACGACGAGCATCGGGGCGGGAATGGCCTTCCCCGACTGGCCGCTTTCGAACGGATCGCTCAACCCGAAGGGGTGGCTCACAAACATAGCTATGTTTGCCGAGCACTCGCACCGGTTGAGCGCCGGGATGATGACGTTCCTCACCCTCCTCCTGGCGGCGTGGATCTGGCGCACCGAGGTCCGCGAGTGGCTGCGCAACCTGGCGCTCTTCGCCGTGGGCCTCGTCGTCTTCCAGGCGGTGGTGGGCGGCCTCCGCGTGTTGCTTGACCCCGTGCAGGTCGCCGCGGTCGACACGAGCCTTGGCAGGCTGTTCGCCATGCTCCACGCATGCCTCGCGCAGGGGCTGGCCTGCACCCTGCTGGCGATAGCGGTCTCCTGCTCCGCAGCGTGGAGGCACCAATCGGTCCCGGTGGGGGCGGGCGTCCGGCTCCTCGGAAGGGTCTGCTGCGTCCTATTCTTCGTGCAGCTCGCCGTGGCGGCCGTGATGCGCCACACGTTTGCGGGCCTGGCGATCCCGACATTCCCGTGGTCGACGCCGCAAGGGGGCCTTCTCCCGGCCTCCTGGGATTTCCGGGTCGGGATCAATTTCGCGCACCGGGTGATGGCCTGCGTGATCACCGTCGCCGTCATCGCCTTTGCAGCGTCCATTTGGCGCGACCGCGGCGCTCCGGCCACCATGCGCGCGGGGGCGTCGGGCCTCGTGTGCCTTCTCGCGTTGCAGATTTTTCTTGGGGCGGCGATCGTCCGGACCTATCGCGATCCCGCCGTCACGACACTGCATGTCCTCGTCGGCGCCCTGACGCTCGCGACGGCCTTCTGGCTCACCTGGCTCGCGCACAGGGACCGGGTTGAGGGGCCCGCGCAGCCATGACGGACCCAGCCATGTCGGGAGTTCCGCCCCCGAGCGCACGGTTTTCCGACTACCTTGAGCTCACAAAGCCGAGGCTGAGCCTGCTCTCGGTCATGACCGCCCTCGTGGGCTATTTTGCCGCAAGGCCGACCCATGACCTCGTGCGCCTGGGCTTCCTCGCGCTCGGGGCCTCGCTCGCCGCGGGCGGGGTGGCCGCGCTGAACCAGTGGATGGAGAGCGACACCGACGGACGGATGCACAGGACCGAGCAGAGGCCCATACCGACCGGCAAGATTCCCGGCGGCTCCGCCTACGTGCTCGGCTGGGGCATGTGCTTCGCGGCGCTCATCATGATCTTCACGCAGGTCGGCAAGCTCTCGGCCCTCTTCACGCTCCTGACGATCGCCTCCTACCTCGGATGGTACACGCCGGCAAAGCGCATGAGCCGCTGGAGCACCGAGATCGGGGCGATCGCCGGCGCGCTGCCCCCGCTGATCGGGTGGTCCGCCGCCGAGGGGGGCGTCTCCCCGCTCGGCTGGATCCTGTTCGGCGTCCTCTTCTTCTGGCAGATCCCCCACTTCATGGCGATCGCCTGGACCTACCGCAGCGACTATTCGATCGTCAATTTCCCGATGCTGCCCGTGCGCGACGAATCGGGCGCAAAGGTCGCCGGATGGTCCTTCGCCGCGACGCTTTCCCTGGTCGTCGTGAGCCTGCTCCCATCCGTCCTCGGGCTTGACAGCCTTTGGTACGGCGCCGTGGCGGCGCTCGTGGGCGCCTGCTTCCTCTGGCGCGCGGCCGCCTTCCTGCGCGCCGCAAACCGCGACGCCGGGGCCCGCAGGCTCTTCTTCTTCTCCCTCGCCTACCTGCCCATCCTCCTCGGCGCCCTCGTCGCCGACCGGCTGCTGACGGGCCACCATCTATGACGGTCCACGATCTGCCCGCGATTGAAGCCACGCTGAACGGAGTCGCAACCCTCCTGATCACGGCGGGCTTCATCTTCATAAAGAAGGGGGACCGTTCCGCCCACCGGGCGTGCATGCTCGCGGCGGCCGTGGCGTCGGCGCTCTTCCTCGTGTTCTACCTCACCTATCACGCCCTCATGCGCGGGGCCCACACGCCCTTCGGCGGGGTCGGCGCCATTCGGTGGGTCTACTTCGTGATCCTATGGACCCACATTCCGCTCGCGGCGTTGATCGCGTTCCTGGTCCCCCGCACCTTCATCTTCGCGCTCAAGGGAAATTTTGAGAGGCACCGCGCCTGGGCGCGGGTCACCTTCCCGATCTGGTACTACGTCTCCGTGACCGGGGTTCTCGTCTACTTTTTCCTCTATCGGTGGTGGCCCGCCCGCCCGTAGTCAGGGACTGCGCGGCATGCTTCCCGCCGGATGGGCCGGCAGCCCGGCTGCGGCGAGGCTCGCGCGGATCCGCGCGACCTCCTCGGTGGCGGCCTCAAGCCGCGCAACCTGGCGCTCATGCAGGTCGCTGAGATAGTTGGCTGATGCCGTGTCGCCGGGTCGCGTCGTCATCTGCGCATTTTTCCTCAGGGAGTCCTCCAAGACCGCCTGCTCGGCCTCCGCCAGCTGCAGCGACCATCCCAGGCCCGTGCGCAGCACGTCGCGCACGCTCCGGCCATCGACGAGCTTCAAGGTCGCGGCCTCGATCTCCTCGCTGCCGGTCGTCTGGCCGACCGACATGACGCGGAATCGGATCCCCTGGATGGCGTGGTCGAGGTCGCCGAGCTGCTGGGAGGTAAGACGGCCGGCCGCTTGGGAGCGCCACATGTTGAAGCTCACGGAGTCGGCCGCGTCGATCCTCGCGTCGAGCGGGTCCTTCGGGCCGCAGCCCGAAAGCGCGAGACATAGGAGCGCCGCGATGAGGGGCCCGAACCGGGCGCTGGGGAAGATTGGCCTCACACGCCCATCATTGGCGCCTGCGAACCGCAATCAATCCAAGAGCAAGATGAGAGTGATTGGCGCAAAATGAAAATTGCCCTCCCGCCGTCAACGGCCGGGCGGGCAATCGTCAGGGGGAGGCGCGCGCCGATTACTTGACCGTCAGAAACCCCTTCATCCCGGTCTGGTAATGGGCGGGGAAGGTGCAGAGGAACGGATACTCGCCCGGCGTCATGGGGGCCTTGAATTCCACCTCGCCCGACTTGCGGGGCCCGAGGAGATCGATCTTGGCGAGGATCTCACCGCTGAGGGCCGCGGGGATGTAGCCCGTCTCTTTTGAGGTCAATCCGGCCGCGTCAAACGCGGCGACGTCCGTGCCCGCCTTCAAGAGCACCCAGTTGTGGCCCATCACCTCTGCGGGCTGGGTGCCGTTGTTGGTCAAAATCACCTTAAGATCTTCACCTGGAGAGGCTTCGATTGCCGTTACACTGTACTTCATCGAATCGCCAGCCGTGATCTCGATCGTGCGCGGGCCAGCCGGTCCGGCCGCGGCGGCGGAAGCCGAGGCGTCCTTCTGGCCGCAGCCGGAAGTGGCGAGGGCGACTAGCGCCGAGAGTAGAAATAAACGAGTTTTCATGGGGCCGGGAATTTCGTGCAGGTCGCGCTCAAGCGCAAATCGAAACCTGGATTCGGGGGGCCAAAACGGGGGGGCGCGGAGGAGCCCGTCTTATGGGCACAAAACGCGGGTTAATGGGTGACAACCGGCCAAACACCCTATTTACCCATGCTACGACGACCGGAAAGACAGCGTAATATTACTTGAAATGAGGGAATGTTCGCTGACTGTACCCGGGAGTCTGCCGGTCGTTTCCCACCGGCTTTTTCGTCTGTCTGCATCCATGCGTCTGTTCAAATACACCTCTCTTTTTTCGCGATTCTTAGGCGCCGCTATCGCCGTGGCCGGCACCTTTTTGCTATCGGGTTGCTTCTGGTTTGACGGCCCCCAGTCGACCTTCGACCCGAACGGCCCCGTCGCCCGGCGGCAGATGGACCTCTTCTACACGACGTGCTGGGTCGCCCTGGTCATCTTCGTGATCGTCGGCAGCGTCCTCGCCTACGCCATGTTCAAGTTCAGGGCGCGCGGAGAGGCCGACGAGCATGCCGAGCCGCCCGAGCAGCACCACGGCAACCCCCTGGTTGAGATCAGCCTGATCGGAGCCTCGGTCCTTTCGTTGGTGATCATTGCGATTCCGACCCTCCGGGAGATCTGGTATTCCTACGATGTCCCGGTCGAGGACAAGGCGGACACCTACGAGGTCACCGCCACGGGCTACCAGTGGTGGTTCAAGTTCGACTACCCGAGCGAGACCGCCCAGACGGTCGACCCGACCGGCAAGACGGTGAATGCGCCCTTCTCGACCGCAAACGAGCTCGTGATCCCCGCGGGCCGGCCCGTGCGGATCGACCTTCGGACCATGGACGTGATCCACAGCTTCTGGATCCCGAAGCTCGCCGGCAAAGTCGACATGATGCCGAACCGCGCCAACCATCTCTGGCTGCGCGCGGATGCGCCGGGATATTTCTGGGGCCAGTGCGCGGAGTTCTGCGGCGAGTCCCACGCCGTGATGCGCTTCCGGGTCATCGCCCTCGGGCCGAAGGAATTCAACGACTGGGTCAACGCCCAGATGGCGCCCGCCCGGAGGGTGCCGGTGCCGACGGTAGCCGATTCGGGCCAGCCCAAGGCCCATTTCGCCGACTATCGCTCGTTCAAGCGCAACGAGCCGGGCTATTCCACCGCCTTTGATGCATCGCCCCTCGACGCGTGGCGCGCGAAGCAGATGCCGGACCAGGGCGAGGACCCCGCGCTGATCGCAAAGGGCCGCGAGCTTTTCGCGGCGAAGACCTGTTCGAGCTGCCACACGATCCGCGGAGACGGCTACATCGGGGTGGTGGGGCCGGAGCTGACCCACGTGGGGTCGCGCTCGACGATCGCCGCCGGCCTCCTCCAGAATGACCGCGACGAGATTCACCGCTGGATCCACGCCCCGAACGAGGTGAAGCCGGGCAACACGATGTGGGTCGCCGGCTACCTCGCAAACGGGATCAAGCTGACCCCCGAGGATGAGGACGCCCTGGTCAACTATCTGGAGAGCCTCAAGTAATCCGCACAATGGAAGCACTCGCGAAATCCGATTTCCTCGCAGAGGGGGAGAAAGCAACCAAGCCGTTCGTCATCTGGCGCCCGACTGCGAAGACGGGCCTCATGAGCTGGCTGACGACCGTCGACCACAAGAGGATCGGCTTCCTTTACGGGATCTCGGCGCTCTTCTTCTTCATTTTCGGCGGCTTCGAGGCCCTGCTGATACGCATCCAGCTGGCGGTCCCGAACAACTCGTTCCTCACTTCGGCCCAGTACAGCGAGATGTTCACGATGCACGGCACGACGATGATTTTCCTCGTCGTCATGCCGATGGGGGCGGCGTTCTTCAATTTCATCATGCCGCTACAGATCGGGGCGCGCGACGTCGCGTTCCCGCGCCTTAACGCCTTCTCGTTTTGGACCTTCGCCGTCGGGGCGATCATCCTGAACGTCGGATGGTTCATGAAGGACGGCGCGCCCGACGCAGGCTGGTTCGGCTACGCCCCGCTCACGACCCGGCATTTCAGCCCGACCCACGCGATCGACATGTGGGTGATGGGGCTCCAGCTCCTCGGCGTCGCTTCCATAGCGGCGGCCCTGAACTTCATCGTCACCATCATCAACATGAGGGCGCCCGGCATGACGATGATGCGGCTGCCCGTGTTCACGTGGATGACGCTGTTCACGTCGTTCCTGATCGTTCTCTCCTTCCCGGCGATCACGATCGCCCTGGTCGAGATCATGATGGACCGGCTCTTCGGAACGAACTTCTTCGAGGTGTCCAACGGCGGCCTGCCCATCCTCTGGCAGCACCTGTTCTGGATTTTCGGGCATCCGGAGGTCTACATCCTCATCCTGCCCGCGATGGGCATCATCTCGGAGATCCTGCCCACGTTCGCGCGCAAGCCCCTCTTCGGCTACCCGATCGTCGTCTTCTCGGGCGCCTCGATCGGATTCCTCGGGTTCGGCGTCTGGAGCCACCACATGTTCACGACCGGAATGGGCACGACCGCCACCGCGGCCTTCGCGCTCATGACGATGGCGATCGCGGTCCCGACCGGTGTGAAGATCTTCAACTGGATCGGCACCCTGTGGGGGGGCCACCTGACGATGCGCACGCCGATGATGTTCGCCATCGGGTTCCTCTGGATGTTCATGATCGGCGGACTCTCCGGGATCATGCACTCCGCCGCGCCCGCGGACGCCCAGCAGCACGGCAGCTATTTCATCGTCGCCCACTTCCACTACGTTCTGATCGGCGGCTCGCTCTTCGCGCTCTTCGCCGGCATCCATTACTGGTTTCCGCTCATGTTCGGGCGCAAGGTGAGCGAGTTCTGGGGCAAGATGTCCTTCTGGCTGGTCTTCATAGGCTTCAATGTGACGTTCTTCCCCATGCACTTCCTCGGACTCGAGGGAATGCCGCGCCGCACGTTCACGTATGACGGAAACATGGGTTGGAACGTCGGCAACCTGGTCTCGACGATCGGCGCGTTCATCCTGGCCATCGGAGTCGCCGTGTACTTCGTCACAATGATCTACACCTTCTTCAAGGGCGAAGTCACGACGAAGGATCCGTGGGACGCGCGCACGCTTGAATGGAGCCTCCCGAACCCGCCCCCGGAATACAATTTCCGCGTGCTCCCGACCGTCCACGCACGCGACGGATGGTGGTACGAGAAGCGCCACAAGGAGGAGATCGCGGCGGAGATCTCCGAGCACGCGAAGGCGGAGGACTCCCACGGCGGCATCCACATGCCGTTCCAGTCCATCTACCCGTTCCTCGCCGGCGTCGGCATCCTGATCGGCGCCGTCGGCGTCGCGATCATAGACCCCGCAAGCCCGACCCAATATCCGGGCTTCTGGGGCCCGAAGGTCGCCGTTACGATCCTCGGCGGGGCAATCATGTTTGTCTCCATCGTCCTCTGGGCGCTCGAAGGCAACGAGGGCTACCACATCCACCTCAACCCGGACGGAAGCATCCAGGGCGAGGATGCCCATTCGGCGCACTGAGGCGCCACCAGACCAGGACCCATCTCCATGAGCAGCACCGCGGCCGCAGGCACCCTAGACCACCACATCGACCCCACCACGTCGACCGGCATCCCGAACAAGAAGCTCCTCATGTGGGCTTTTCTCGCCTCGGACTGCATGTTTTTCGGCTGCCTCATCTCGACGCACCTGATCTACCGGCTTCATCCGCCCCCGGGCACGCCCGTCGCGAGGCAGGTGTTCAGCATCGAGCTCACCTCGTTCTCGACCTTCATCCTTCTCATGTCGTCGCTCATGATGGCGCTCGCCGTGAACGCGATTCAGAAGGGCAACCTGAAGAGCCTCCGGTGGTCCCTCCTTACGACGATCTTCTTCGGGTGCATATTCCTCGGCTGCCAGGTCTACGAGTTCAGGAACTTCGTCTACGAAAAGCACCTGACGATCACCAACAGCATCCTCGGGACCACCTTCTTCACGCTCACGGGCACGCACGGGCTGCACGTGCTGATCGGCGTCATCTGGCTGAGCGCGATGCTGATCTACTCCTTCACCGGGCGCCTCACCGAGAAGGACTCGATTGATGTCGAGTCGATGGGCCTGTACTGGCACTTCGTCGACATCGTCTGGATCGTGATCTTCACCGCCGTCTATCTCCTCGAATACATCTGACAAGGCCCCACCCGAACCACCGCCATGAGCGCCCCCGCCACCACCGCCCACCCGTCCGGCCACGAGCTTGAGCAGAGCAAGTTCTGGATCTTCGTGCAGATTGCGATGCTGCTCGCCGTCATCACCGGGCTGGAACTCGTCACGGTGTACCTGCCCTTCATGAAGTGGATCCTGATCACCGCGCTGGTGATCCTCTCCACGGTGAAGTTCATGTTCGTCATTTTCTATTTCATGCACCTGCGCTGGGACCGGGTGTTCTGCACCATCCTTTTCTTCATCGGCCTCATCCTTGCGGGCGGCACCATGTGGGCCCTCCTCAAGCTCTTCGGCGCCGAGGCCAGCACGCCTCCGTACTCGACGGCGGCGGAGCCGGCGGCTATGGTGCTGAGGGTCGCCTGACCCCGGCCGCCCGGCCGCCGACCGGGCAACCCGAATGATCGATTGGCGCCATTGGCACAATGAGCCGTACCTGACCGGCGGCCTCATCCTTGCGGGCTGGCTCTACGCGATCATCGCCGGACCCCTGCGGCCGAGACTGGCCCCGGGGGCGTCCTACCCCCGCGCAAAGGCGGCCCTCTTCTACTCGGCCCTCGTCCTCTTCTACCTGGCGGTCGGCTCCCCCCTGGACCAGGTCTCGGAACGCTTCCTCCTTTCGGCGCACATGGTGCAGCACCTGCTGATCATGTACCCCGTCCCCCTTCTGATCCTCCTCGGCATCCCGACCTGGATGATGGACGCCGTCCTCTCCCGGGCGGGCGCACGGGGCGCGCTCCGCATGCTCTTCCACCCGATGACCTGCGGCCTGCTTTCGACCGGCGTCATCAGCGTCTGGCACGCGCCGTTCCTCTATGAGTGGACGCTCGAGGACAAGCTGCTCCACGTCGGCGAGCACCTCATGTTCCTCTTCGTCTCTCTCCTCTACTGGTGGCCGCTTGTCAGCCCCTCCGCATTGTTTCCGGCGCCAAGCTATCCGATCCGCATGATCTACCTTATCGCCACCGAAATCGCGATGATCCCGGTCTGCGCCTATGTGGTGTTTTCGAGCGACATCCTCTACCCTACCTACGAGTACGCGCCCCGGCTGATTAGCGGATTCTCGCCGGCGGACGACCAGCTGATTGCCGGAGTCATCATGAAGGTCGCCGGGATGGCCGTATCGCTGACGGCGCTCGGCATCTGCTTCTTCAAATGGTCGAGGTCCCCGAACCAGAATCCGCCGGCCTGACGACCCCGGGGGGCGGTCAGGATCCCGATCAACCCGGCGGGCTGGATACTCACGCTCCCCGCCCGGGGGAAATGAAAAGGCCCCGCCGGTCCCCTCTACGCGGGGACCGGGCGGGACCCGAAGACGCACCCGATCAGGCCTTTGCCGCCGGGAGGAGGTCGTCGATCGAATCGCTCTCGACGCTCAGGTCCGCGAAGAGCCACGAGGAGAGGTAGCGCTCGGCGGAGGACGGGATGATGGCGACGATCTGCTTGCCCTTGTTCTCGGGCCGCTTGGCGACCTGGATCGCGGCCCAGATTGCGGCGCCCGAGGAGATGCCCACGGGGATGCCGTCCAGCTTGGCCACCTGCTTGCTGATGGGGGCGGAATCATCCTCCTTCACCGTGATCACTTCGTCGTAGATCTTCGTGTTGAGGATCGCGGGCACAAATCCGGCGCCGAGGCCCTGGAGCTTGTGCGGTCCCGGCTGCCCGCCGGAGAGGATCGGGGAGCCCGCGGGTTCGACGGCGATCAGCTTGAATGAGGCCTTGCGGGGCTTGATCACCTCGCCGATGCCCGTGATCGTGCCGCCGGTGCCGATGCCGGACACGACGATATCGACCTTGCCGTCGGTGTCCTTCCAGATCTCCTCCGCCGTGGTCTTGCGGTGGATGGCCGGATTGGACGGGTTTGAGAACTGCTGGAGGATGACGCTGTTCGGGATCTTGGTCGCGAGCTCCTCCGCCTTTGCGATGGCGCCCTTCATGCCCTTCGCGCCCTCGGTCAGGACCAGGCGGGCGCCGAGGACCTTGAGGATCTTCCTGCGCTCGGTGGTCATCGTCTCGGGCATCGTCAGGATGAGCTTCAGGCCGCGGGCGGCCGCGACGAACGCAAGGGCGATCCCGGTGTTGCCGCTCGTCGGCTCGATCAGGACCGTGTCCTTGTTGATGCGTCCGCTCTTCAGGGCGTCGTCGATCATCGCGAGGCCGATGCGGTCCTTGACGCTCGAGAGGGGGTTGAAGAACTCCAGCTTGAGGAGGATCTCGGCCTGCGCGCCATGGGCGGCTGCCGTCCGGTTGAGGCGAACGAGCGGCGTGTTGCCGACCGTTTCCGTGATGTCGTTGTATATCTTGGCCATGTGTATTGTGGTTTGAGTTTTGGGTTTGGGAAAAAGGGCCGCGGCCTAGATCGCGTAGTCCTCGTCGAAGGAGTGGGTCTGCCTGAGGCGCAGGCGGACGAGGTCATTGACGTTGAGTCCGAGGTCGGAGAGCTCGGAGCGGGAGATCTCCACCTCGACATGCTCGCGCGTCTGCACCTGCTCGACGAGGAGCCTCGCCTGCGGGCCCGCGGCATGGATGTGGCGGACGATCGCGGAGAGCCCCGTGCCGCCCGCGTCGTGGGCGGTGACCTCGATGTCGTGGGGCCTAACGTAGATCTGCCCCTCGGGATTGGGGCCCTCCGGCCGCGCGCCGCGGGGAACGGAGTGGGCAAGCGCCGGCGCCCGGAGCACGTTCACGTTGCCTAGAAACTGGTAGACGAAGGGAGAGGCGGGCCTGTCGTAGACCTCCTGGGGGGTGCCGACCTGCTCCACGTGGGCCTTGTTCATGATGACGACCTCGTCCGCGATCTCCAGGGCCTCCTCCTGGTCGTGCGTCACGAAAATCGTCGTAAGCTGGATTTCGTCATGAAAACGCCGGAGCCAGCGCCTCAGATCCTTGCGCACCCGCGCGTCCAGGGCTCCGAACGGTTCGTCTAGGAGAAGCACCTTGGGTTCGACGGCCAGCGCGCGCGCAAGCGCCACCCTCTGGCGCTCGCCCCCCGAAAGCTGGGAGGGATACCGGCCGGCGAGGCCCTCGAGCTGCACGAGCTCGAGAAGCTTGTGCGCCCGCTCGGCTATCGATTCCTTGGAGGGCCGGTCGCGGCGCCGGCGCACCCTGAGCCCGAAGGCCACGTTGTCGAACACCGACATGTGGCGGAAGAGCGCGTAATGCTGGAACACGAACCCCACCCTGCGCTTGCCGGCGGGGACATCCGTCACGTCCTCCCCGTGAAAGAGAACCCGGCCGCTGCCGGGATCGGGGAATTCGAGGCCCGCGATGATCCTCAGGAGCGTGGTCTTCCCGGATCCGGACGGGCCGAGAAGGGCCACGAGCTTGCCCTGGGGGACATTCAAGTCGACGCCGTCGAGCGCCGTGTAGGCCCCGAATTTCTTCCGGATCCCGTGCGCCTCGATGCTCATGGCGTTCCTGTCTGCCTCCACTCGACGATCGACTTGAGCACGAGCGTCGCCAGGGCGAGGAGCGCAAGGAGGGATGCGACGGCAAAGGCCCCGACGATGTTGTATTCGTTGTAGAGGATTTCCACGTGGAGCGGCATCGTGTTCGTCTCGCCGCGGATGTGGCCGCTCACGACGGACACCGCGCCAAATTCCCCCATCGCCCGCGCGTTGCAGAGGATGACGCCGTAGAGGAGCCCCCAGCGGATGTTCGGCAGCGTCACCCTCCAGAAGGTCTGCCAGCCGCTGGCTCCAAGCGTGACCGCGGAGTACTCCTCGTCGGTGCCCTGGGCCTGCATGAGCGGTATCAGCTCGCGGGCGACGAACGGGAAAGTGACGAAGGTCGTCGCCAGGATGATCCCCGGGACGGCGAAAATGATCCGGATATTGTGGTCGATAAGCCACGGGCCCAGCCAGCCCTGCGCGCCGAAAACGAGGACGTAAATGAGTCCGGAGATCACCGGCGACACCGCAAAGGGAAGGTCGATCAGCGTCGTCAGCAGGCTCTTGCCCGGGAACCGGAACTTGGCGATCGCCCAGGCGGCCGAGACGCCGAACGTTACATTGGCCGGGACGGCTATCGCAACGGTGAGAAGGGTCAGCCGGATGGATGCCAGCGCGTCGGGCTCCCGCACGGTCGCAAGGAAATACGCCCCACCCTTGTCGAGGGCCTGGACGAAGACGACCAGGAGCGGAAGCACCAGGAAAAACGCGAGGAAGAGGAGGGCGACCGCCGTGAGGGCCCAGCGGGCCCACGCGGGATCGCGTGTCGCGCGGTGGGAGACCGCGCGGACCGGGCGTGTGGCGAGGGTGGATGCGATTGCTGAAGCCAAAAGGGGGGAGGTGGAGGATGCAGGATTGGGGGCGGGATCCTTAGGCAATGGGGCCCGGGCCCCAACAGGGATTCACGTCATATGGCCTGGTGGCGCCGGCTCCATTTCTGGAGGAGGTTGATCAGGAGCAGCAGGACGAAGGACGACACCAGCATGACGACCGCGATCGCGGTCGCCCCCTGGTAGTCATACTGCTCCAGTTTGGTAATGATAAGGAGCGGAACAATTTCCGTCCTCATGGGCATGTTGCCCGATATGAATACAACCGAGCCGTATTCCCCGAGAGCGCGCGCAAAGGCCAGCGCGAACCCCGTCAGAAGCGAAGGAGCCAGCTCGGGCAGGAGAATCCGGATGACGGTTTGGAGGCGGCTGGCGCCGAGCGTGGACGAGGCCTCTTCGATCTCGGGCTCAAGCTCAAGGAGGACGGGCTGCACCGTGCGGACGACAAACGGCAGGCCGATGAACGTGAGGGCCACGAACACGCCGGACCAAGTGAACGCAACGCGGAATCCCAGGGGCACGAGCCAGCGCCCCACCCAGCCGTTCGGGGAATACAGGCTTGTCAGCGCAATGCCCGCGACGGCTGTGGGAAGGGCGAAGGGAAGATCGACCAGCGAGTCCACGATCCGCTTCCCCGGAAACGAGTAGCGCACGAGGACCCACGCGACAACGAGCCCGAAGACAACGTTGACGAGGCCGGCCGCCAGCGACGCCCCGAAGCTCAGCCGGTACGCCGCGATCACCCTCGGGGAGCTGACGGCCGCCACGAAGTCGTGCCAGCTCATGCCGGCCGTGCGGATGAACGCGGCTGAAAGCGGGATGAGGACGATCAGGCCGAGATAGGCGACCGTGAAGCCAAGCGACAACCCGAAGCCGGGCAGTATGGAGCGTGAATTTCGGGTCCGCGTCATCGGCTATGCGGGTCTGCAATGCAACCCGCGGCAGGGCCCGCGGAGCGTTGCCAAAGGCGGACGGGGCCGGCGCAAGAGGCGCCGGCCCGTTCTCGCGGCCGTCTCCGGAGTCAGCGGGCTCATTTTTGGTAGATCTGGTCGAACACGCCGCCGTCGGCAAAATGGGTCTTCTGCGCCACCGTCCAGCCGCCAAAGGCGTCGTCGATCGTGAAAAGCTCGAGCTTTGGGAAGATCGTCGAGAATTTTGCGGCGATCGCCGCATTGCGGGGGCGGTAGTAATTGCGGCCGGCGATCTCCTGGCCCTCGTCGGAGTAGAGGTATTGGAGGTAGGCGCGCGCCACCTCCGCGGTCCCCTTTCGCTCGACGACCTTCTCAACGACGGCGACCGGGGGTTCGGCGAGGATGCTCGAAGAGGGGACGACAATCTCGAACTCCCCCGGCCCAAACTCCTTCTGGGCCAGGAACGCCTCGTTTTCCCACGCGAGGAGCACGTCCCCGATCTCCTTCTGCGTGAAGGTGATCGTTGAACCGCGCGCGCCGGAATCCAGCACCGGAACGTTCCTGTAGAGAGCCGTGATGAATTCCTTGGCCTTGTCCTTGCTCCCGAACTTGTGCTCTGCATATCCCCATGCCGCGAGATAAGCCCAGCGGGCGCCCCCGGAGGTCTTCGGATTGGCCGTGATGACGGAGACGTCGGGCCGCACGACGTCATCCCAGTCCTTGATGTGCTTCGGGTTCCCCTTGCGCACGAGCAGGACAATCGTGCTCGTATAGGGTGCGGAGTTGTCGGGCAGCTTCGACTGCCAGTCCGCGGGCAGGAGGTCTCCGTGCACGTTAAGGCTGTTGATGTCGGCGGCCAGGGCGAGCGTCACCACGTCGGCCTGCAGGCCGTCGATCACCGATCGGGCCTGCGCGCCCGAGCCGCCGTGGGATTGCTTCACGACGACGTCGTCACCGGTCTTGGCCTTCCAGTACCGGGCGAAGGCCGCGTCGTAATCGACATAGAGCTCCCGGGTCGGGTCGTAGGACACGTTCAGGAGCTCGATCGTTTTCGCCGAGGCGGCCCCGGCTGCGACGAACGCAGCGAGCACGCTTAGGAGCCCGAGCGTCGGGCGGATCGAATTAAGGGGATTCATGGATTCAGTGGGTTCTTGCCGGAGAAAGACGTCCTGCGGACAGGTCCTGCCTTTGAATATCCTGCGCCTTTTCTGGTTCCCTCCGGCAGTCCGGTTGGATGAAAGCGTGGTTCACGCGATGGAGGCACCGCCTCAGCGGTGCTGTTTCTCGGCCCGGTCTGGCGCAAGCCGAACCTTCTCGGTGCGTTCGATCTGGGTCACGCGCCCGTCATGGACAACGAGTTGAACGACACCGTAGCGGAGGTCCCGCACGTGTGCGCGCACGAGGGCAAGCCACTCAGGCTCGCTTCGAATTCGACGGGGATTGCTGGGTCGGTGGACATGGGGATGGCGGGCTGATGGCTAGATGGAATATTCCCCGAGTATGTGGTGGAGGATGCCCTCGGCGGGCGACGTCTCGACACGGCGGCGCGACTTTGCGCCCCTTCCGAGCCGCTGCCTCGCGATCCGCGCGGGAAGGCGCGACGGGGCCTCGGCGCCGGCCGCCTGGGCAGAAAACGGGAGCGATATGCTGTCGCGCCGCATCTTGCGGAGCGTGATCTCGACGACATCGGAGAGCGTGTAGCGGTCGAGGATGGCGGCGATTGCGTTGCGCACGTCGAGCATCAGCATCCTGAGACCGCAATGGGCCTCGTCGGGGCAGGTGCACGGCTCGTACGCAGACTGCGACACGCACCGGATCGGCGCGAGCGGACCGTCGATCAGGCGAACGACCTCGCCGATGAATATCTTGCTTGCCGGTTTAGCGAGGCGGTACCCCCCGAATTTTCCACGCTGGCTCTCCACGATGCCGGCCTCCTTCAGCGCCTGGAGGATCTGCTCAAGAAACTTGATCGGCAATTGCTCGTTCTCCGCCAACTCCGAAACCTGGACGAGCTTTCGATCCACCTGCGCCGCAATTCCCAGATTGATGAGGGAGCGAAGCGCATACTCGCCTTTCTTGGAAATTTTCATGGGGTTTTATTTTTAATCTACATTAATTAAGTATGAATTAAGGCAAGTCCTTTTGCCCTCCCGCGTCATAAAACGGCACTGGATCCGCTCGCCTACCGAGGTAAACAATTACCGCTAAGGGACTTCGTATACTTCCGCGAGGCCCGTTCCCGTGCCTCCGCCCACCCCCGAAACGATGGCCGTATAGGCACCTGGGGGGAGCGTCGCGACGATTGCCGAATCCGTTGAGCCGGCGGCAAGCGAAAAGGCCCCGGCCGCTTGCATGTCGCTCGCCGTGGCCAGCCGAAAGGTCGCCGCGACCGATGACGTCCCCGCAACGGGCGCGTTTGCCCATCCGGCGTTGCTGACGACGAGGGTGCCCAGACTGTCCTCCACTGAAAGCAGCGGCTGCGCCAGCGCACCCGGCACGCCGAAGGCGGTGAGCGCGGGGCCTATTCCCCGGATCAGGAGCTTGGCGGGCTCGTTTCCCGTCACCACGAATCCGGAAATCGCAACCTGGGCGCCCGATCCGACGAAGCTGCGGGAGGAGAGATTCGCCAGCGTGTCCGGCGTCGACGAATTGAGCTCGTACACCTCTCCGATCGCCACCCCGCTCGTCGCGCCCGCACCCGCGACCTGCACCGTGTAGTTGCCGACCGGCAGCGTGACGACGAGCGCCGAGTCCGCCGAGTTCGCGGCGAGGGTGAAGGCCCCCGCAGCGCTCATGTCGCTTGCCGTCGCCTGGCGGAAGCTCGCGGAAACCGTTGATGGCCCGCCCGTCGGGGGGTTCCCCCAGCCCGAGTTTGTCGCGATCAGGGCCGGCACGGAGCCAGTGTCGTAGACACTCACGGTGGGGCTTCCGAGCACGCCCGAGACTCCGAACGAGCTCAGGCCGGGCCCCACCCCCCGCACAAGGATGTCCTTTGCCGGTCCCCGCCGGACCTTGGATCGAAAATCCCGCGATCATGATGTTTGACCCCGTCCCCACCTGCACGCGGGCCGAAATGTTCGACAGCCTCTGGCTGACCGCCTGCATTCCCCCGAGCGCCGAAATCAGGTTTGCCACGTTCGGGCTTCCGAGGCCCGTGCAGAGGTCATAGCCCGTGCCCGCCTGGTAGGCCCCGTTTGTCCCGCTCGTGATGTCATTGAATGCCTTCGTCCCGGAAAGGGGATAGATTTGGGGGTTCAGAAACCCGACCGGGCCCAGGCCCGCCGTCGCACGGCCCTGGTTGATCAGGGCCGCGACGCCGGACCAGATCGGGCACGAGAGGCTCGTGCCGCCGAGGGAGAGCTGCGTTCCGCCGAAGTAAGTCAGCGCACCGATGCCCGTCGCCGAGAAAGGCGGATAGCCCGGACCCTGGTTGATGTCGAAGAGCGAGGCGATCGCGAGGGCCGCGACATCGGGAACGCACCGCATGGTCTGAGCGGCAAGGACCGAATTCCCCGTCTGCCACGACGGCTTCGGGAAAAAGCTGCTGAGCCCCCCTCCGCTCGCGTCGTCCTCGTCCGCGAGCTGGTTCCAGGCCACCTCGCCCGCGTTCTGCCAGTTCGCCGCAAACGACACGGTCGTGCCGCCGACCGCCGTGACGCTGGGATCGCTCGCGGGATAGGTGACGCCGAGCGGCGCGGTGGCCAGGTAGCTGCCCGCGCCGGCGCCGTTGGAGGGATTCGAGCCGCAGTCGCCGCTCGATGCGAACACCGACACGCCCGAAGCGGCGAGGCTCGCCAGCACCTGGGAGTACGCCTGGATCACCGCGGGGCCGTCGGAGCCCTCGGTGTTCCCGAGGCTGATCGAAAGGACCCTCATGTTCGGGTAGAGAGGAAGGTCGCTCAGGACCTGGGTGACACTTGCAAGCGCATCCGTCGCCACATAGAGCCGGACGCCGGCCGCGGGCGCCACCGAACTCACCCATTGGGTGTCGAGGTTGGCCTCGATCGTGCCGCTCGTCGACGGATCCGCCCCCGCGCCCCCGTTGACGTCGACTTCCTGGTAATTGCCCATGGTCTGCGAAATCCCGGCGACGGACCAGAAGGTCGTCAGGTCCGCCGTGAGAGCCGGCGCCATCGCGACGATCGCGACGATCTGGCCCTCCCCGGTCGCCGTTTTCGGAATATTGTACGCGGAGGCGATGTCGTCGGGCGTCACGAAGGCCCCGCCACCGACAATGTCCATCGGCGTTGCCACCGCGGGCGCCGGCAGGTGCCGGAGGCGGAATTCGGGCTGGAGGCCGTTCACGCTGAGGACGAGCGGAGCAAGCCCCGCGGGCATGGCGGGCTCCGAGATGGCCGACGTGTACTCACCGTCGGAGGCAGCGACCCTGGCGAGACGGACTCCAAACGTCCGCGCTACGCTCGCAGCCGTGCCGCGGACGAAGACCGTCATGTGGGAACGGTCCTCGAGGGTCGCGGTGAAGCCCTGCGACGCCAGCCATGCTGCCACCCGCTCATAGTCGCTCCTCAGCGGAAGGTACCGCGACTCCAACTCCGAGGCCTGAACCTGGGCGCCGGAGGCCACCCTGGCCTCGAGGCCCGCAAAGTCGCGCATCCTCAGCGAGACTGAGAAGGAAAACGGTGCCGACAGCTCCCCGGCGGTGAGCGCCGTTCGGACGATGCTGAGCCCCCCCAGGGTCGTCGCCCCGGGACCAGGAGAGCGGACCGAGCCGGAGATGGGCATGAGGCCGCGCGGCTCCTCCGCCGCCAGCGTTCCGAGAAGCAGTGCGGCGCCCGCGGTCAGGGCGCAGACTGCAGTCAATTTGGAACGTGTGAGCATGGGGCCCGGCTAAAGGGGGCCCTAAATACGGATCCGCAGTCCGTCGTGAGCGAGACAAAACCCGTCCGGGAGCTCCGCCGAAGCGGCCGCATGGTCGGTCAAGTGCGTGAGGTGGGTGAGCCAGACACGCTTCGACCCGAGGCCCTTGCCGGCCGCGACCGCCTCCTCGATGCTCATGTGCGTCGGGTGCGGCTGCGGACGGAGACCGTCGAGGATCACGGCGTCGGAGCCCTGGGCCAGCGCGACCGCCTCCGCCGTGAGCCGCTTGCAATCCGTATAGTACGTGAATTTTGCGCCGCCGCTCCGCTCCTGAAAAACAAGACCTATCGTATCCGCGTCGCCGTGAGGCAGGAGCGTCGACCGGATCGTTCCCTGGGGAAGCTCGATCAGGGGAGGCATCTCGGCGAGCGTGAAGGCCGGATAGCCGCGAACGACCGCCTTCTCCACGATGGCATAGGGATAGATCGCCCGCACCCGCTCCCAAGCCGCGCGGGTCGTGTGGATCGGCAGCGCCAGCCCGCCTCGAAGGTCGCAGAACCTGCGCAGGTCATCCATTCCGGCAAGGTGGTCCGTGTGGCCGTGGGTGAGGACAAAGAGGTCGAGGCGGTCCACGCCCTCCCTGACGCACTGCACGCGGAATTCCGGCGCCGCGTCGACCTGCACGTGAAGACCGTCCATGACGATGTGGACCGAGGCCCTCGTTCTCTTGTTGCGCGGGTCCGCCGACATGCAGATGGGGCAGGAGCATCCGATCATGGGCACGCCCTGGGACGTGCCGCTTCCTAGTACGATCACTTCCATGTTCTTGCGCCGAGATTGAGGCCCCGGGCCGCCAATGCAAGGCGGCCATCGGCGCCCGGCCGCCCCGCTCGGGGTAAAAAAAGAGCGCCCCGGCCTTTCGGACGGGGCGCTCCTGGAACAGTCTTTGGCCGGATCAGTAATCCATGCCGCCGCCCTGCGGATGGGCGGGAGCGGGATCCTTCTTCTCCGGGATCTCGGTGATCATGCATTCGGTCGTGAGCAGGAGCCCGGCGATCGAGGATGCATTCTGCAGCGCGGTGCGCGTGACCTTCGTGGGGTCTACGACGCCGGCCTTCACGAGGTCCTCGTACTTGTCGGTCGCGACGTTGTAGCCGTAGTTGCCCTTGTTGGCGAGGACCTCGCCAACGACAACCGCACCTTCAACACCGGCGTTCGAGCAGAGCATCCGGATCGGGTGCTCGATGGCCCGGCGCACGATCTGCGCGCCAATCTTCTCATCGCCCTCCAGGGCGAGGTTCTCGATGACCTTGGCCGTGCGCAGGAGCGCAACGCCGCCGCCGGCGACGATGCCCTCCTCGACAGCCGCGCGGGTCGCGTGGAGGGCGTCCTCGACGCGGGCCTTCTTCTCCTTCATCTCGACCTCGGTCGACGCGCCGACATTGATGACGGCGACGCCGCCTGCGAGCTTGGCGAGGCGCTCCTGGAGCTTCTCGCGGTCGTAGTCGGAGGTGGTCTCGTCGATCTGGCGACGGATCTGCTTGACGCGACCCTGGATGTCGGAGCCCTTGCCGGCGCCTTCCACGATCGTCGTGTTCTCCTTGTCGACGACGATCCGCTTTGCGCGGCCGAGGTCGCTGACCTGGACGTTCTCAAGCTTGATGCCGAGGTCCTCGGTGAAGCAGCGGCCGCCGGTGAGGATCGCTATGTCCTCGAGGATGGCCTTGCGACGGTCGCCGAAGCCGGGGGCCTTGACGGCCACGACATTGAGCGTTCCGCGGATCTTGTTGACGACGAGCGCCGCGAGGGCCTCGCCCTCGACCTCTTCAGCGATGATGAGGAGGGGCTTTCCGCTCTTGGCAACCGTCTGGAGAAGCGGGAGCAGGTCGTTCAGGGCGCTGATCTTCTTCTCGTGGATGAGGACGTAGGCGTCCTCGATGACGGCCTCCATGGCCTCGGCGTTGGTGACGAAATACGGGGAGAGGTATCCCTTGTCGAACTGCATGCCCTCAACGACCTCAAGGGTCGTCTCGATGGACTTCGCCTCTTCGACCGTGATCGTGCCGTCCTTGCCGACCTTGTCCATGGCGTCGGCGATAATGTTGCCGATCGTGTCGTCCCAGTTTGCCGAGACGGTGGCGACCTGGCGGATCTCCTCGCGGTCCGAGACCTTCTTCGAGATCCGGGCGAGCTCGGCGACGGCGGCCTCCACGGCCTTGTCGATTCCGCGCTTCAGGAAGATCGGGTTCGATCCCGCGGTGACATTCTTGAGCCCCTCGCGGTAGATGCCCTCGGCGAGGACCGTTGCCGTCGTCGTGCCGTCGCCGGCCGCGTCGGAGGTCTTGGAGGCCACTTCCTTCACCATCTGCGCGCCCATGTTCTCATAGGGGTCCGGCAGCTCGATTTCCTTGGCGACCGTTACGCCGTCCTTGGTGACGGTCGGCGATCCGAATTTCTTGTCGATGACGACGTTGCGGCCCTTGGGTCCAAGGGTCACCTTGACGGCGCGCGAGAGGAGCTCGACGCCCCGAAGGATTTTCTGACGAGCGGACTCGTCGAATAAGAGTTGTTTGGCAGCCATTTTGATTAAGTTTTTTTGTTTCTGCTGTTGGGTTACCGACTCAGGCAATTACGCCCAGGATGTCGTCCTCGCGAACGAGGGTGTACTTCTGTTCGTCCAGCTTCACCTCTGTGCCGCCGTACTTGCTGACGAGGACGCGGTCGCCGACCTTCACCTCGAAGGGGTGAACCTTCCCGCTGTCGTCTCTCTTGCCGGTGCCGAGTGCGATGACTTCGGCCTCCTGCGGCTTTTCTTTGGCGCTGTCCGGGATGATGATGCCTCCGCGGACCTGCTCTTTGTCCTCGAGATGCTTCACGAGGACGCGATCACCTATCGGTCTGATTTTGACTTTAGCCATATGGTTTTTGTTTTGGGTTGAAGGTCGGAACGGGACGACAAGTCGCCCCGGCTCCGGAAAGGCTTACTTCTTGGATTTTTCCTCGTCGACGACCTCGAAGTCGGCGTCGACGACGTCGGCCTTCTTCTCGGCCTTGGGATGCGTGCCCGCATCCGCGGCGTGGCCTGAGGCTCCGGCCTCGGCCGCCTTCGCGGCGGCCTGCGCGTCCGCATAGAACTCGGCGCCGGCCTTCGAGAGATCCTCGAGAGCGGACTTCATCTTGTCGCCGTCATTGGATTCCAGGGCCTTCTTCGCCTCGGCGAGGACCCCTTCCACCTTGGACTTCCTGTCCGCGGGCAGCTTGTCACCCGCCTCCTTGAGCGCCTTTTCGAGCTGGTAAATGGACGTGTCGAGCTGGTTGCGGGCCTCGACCGCCTCGCGGCGCTTCTTGTCCTCGGCCGCGTTGAGCTCGGCCTCCTTGGTCATCTTCTCGACCTCGTCCTTGGAAAGCCCGGAAGATCCCTGGATCGTGATCTTCTGGTCCTTTCCGGTGCCGAGGTCCTTTGCGGAGACGTGCAGGATGCCGTTCGCGTCGATGTCGAAGGTGACCTCGATCTGCGGGGTTCCGCGGGCCGCCGGCGGGATGCCGTCGAGCCTGAAGGTGCCCAGGGTCTTGTTGTCGCGCGCCATCGGGCGCTCGCCCTGGAGGACGATGATCTCGACCGAGGGCTGGTTGTCGCTGTAGGTCGAGAAGATCTGGGTCTTCTTGGAGGGAATCGTCGTGTTGCGCGGGATCATGGGCGTGGCCACATCGCCCGCCGTCATGATGCCGAGCGTGAGCGGCGTCACGTCGAGGAGGAGCACGTCGCGCACCTCGCCCTTGAGGACTCCGCCCTGGATGGCGGCGCCGACCGCCACCACCTCGTCGGGGTTTACGCCCTGGTGCGGCTGCTTGCCGCCGAGCGTCTTGGCGATCTCGACCACCTTCGGCATGCGGGTCATGCCGCCCACGAGGACGAGCTCGTCGATCTGGGCCGACGTCAGCGAGGAATCCTTGAGGCAATTCTTGAACGGCTGAATGCAGCGCTCGAAAAGGCTCTCGCAGATCTGCTCCATCTTTGCCCGGGTGAGCTGGACATTCAGATGCTTCGGGCCCGAAGCGTCCGCCGTGATGAACGGCAGGTTGATGTCAACGGACTGGGTCGAGGACAGGGCTATCTTGGCCTTCTCGGCCTCCTCCTTGAGGCGTTGGAGCGCCATCGGGTCCTTCCTCAGGTCGATACCGTTGTCCTTCTTGAAATTGTCGACGAGCCATTGGATCAGGGCGTCGTCCCAGTTGTCGCCGCCCAGGTGGGTGTCGCCGTTGGTCGCCTTGACCTCAAACACGCCGTCGCCGATCTCGAGGACGGAGACGTCAAAGGTGCCGCCACCAAGGTCGAATACGGCGATCTTTTCGTCCTTCTTCTTGTCGAGGCCGTAGGCCAGCGAAGCCGCGGTCGGCTCGTTGATGATGCGGAGCACCTCGAGGCCCGCGATCTTGCCGGCGTCCTTGGTCGCCTGGCGCTGGGAGTCGTTGAAATACGCCGGCACCGTGATCACGGCCTGCGTGATCTTCTCGCCGAGGTAGGCCTCGGCGTCAGCCTTCAGCTTGCCGAGGACGAAGGCGGAAATCTGCTGCGGGGCGTACTGCTCGACCTTGTCGCCGAGCTTCACCTCGACGTAGGCGTCGCCGTTCTTTCCCTCGACGACGTTGAAGGGCATGTTCTTCGCCTCCTCGCGGATCTCGGTGAATTTGCGGCCGATGAGGCGCTTTGCCGAAAAAATCGTGTTCCTGGGGTTGGTGACCGCCTGGCGCTTCGCCGCCTGTCCGACGACGCGTTCGCCCGTTTTTGTGAATGCGACCACCGACGGGGTCGTGCGCGCCCCCTCGGCGTTGGGGATGACGACGGGTTCTCCACCTTCCATAACGGCCATGCAGGAGTTCGTGGTGCCTAAATCGATGCCTAGAATACGGCTCATGAACCCTAGCCCAGCAATGGGTGTGCCTCTATTACGTCAATTTTGTTATTCGTTTAATATCATTGTTGTTAAAAAGATTCCTCGCGGATCTAGATCCAAAAAAACAGGCAAATTCATGCCATAATGTCTCATGTTCTGGGCGAATGAGACAGGCCTGTCTCATCGATCCGGAAGCGGCGCTAACCCTTGGATCCGGTGGTCGCAATCCCCCGAATGAACGTCTTCTGGGCGAAGAGGAAGAGGAGGATGACCGGCAGAATGGTTACGGCGCTGGCCGCCATGAGGTAGTGCCATTGGACGCCGCCGTTCTGGGACTGATAGCTCTCGAGCGCCAGCGCCAGCGTGTAGGTGTCTTTCCGGGTGAGGTAAAGCAGGGGGGCGAGAAAGTCGTTCCAGGCAAAGATGAAATGGAAGAGCGCCGCGACAACGAGCACGGGCGTGCTGAGGGGAATGATGATCCGCCAGAAGATCCGCCATTCGCTGCACCCGTCTATCCGCGCGGCCTCGCTCAGCTCCTCGGGAATGGTCCGGAAGAACTGCCTCATGAGGAAGATGTTAAACGCGCTTCCGAACCATGTGGGAAGCCACAGGGGAAGCAGCGTCCCGATGAGCCCCATGGCCTTGAACACGCCGTAGAGGGGGACCATGAGCACGGGGAAAGGCACCATCATCGTGGCGAGGGTCAATGCGAAGAATGCGTCGCGGCCGCGCCATTTCAGGCGCGCGAAACCGTAGGCGATCACCGCGTTTGAGAAGACGGTCCCGAGGACGCCGAGGACGGCGACCGTCAGGGAGTTGCCGAGGAAGGTCCAGAATCCAACCCGGTGGCGGTCGCCCGGGGAGTCGCCGCCGAGTTCGGCGAGAGCCCTCGGGTAATTCTCCCATCGGAACCTGATGCGGGACTCCACTTTCTCGCGCGGAATGACGTCCCAGATCGGAGCGGGCCCGCCCTCCCCCGGGCGACGGTCGAGCCTCTGGGTCACGTGCCACGAGCCCGCGGCGACGTAATGGAGGATCGTCACCGGGGCGGAGCCGTTTTCGAGCTGCTTTGAGCCCTCGAAGCCCAGCTCCCCCGCCTCCTCCCCGGCCAAGTACCTCACAACGGCCCCAGGCTGCGTCACCTCGAAGTCGAGGGTCACCTCCATGCGGCGCCCTCCCAGCTCCGCATAATAGGCCCTTGGGATAAAGGAAAGCGGAAGCGAGATCGTCTGCTCGATCGGCTTCAGGGAGGTGCTCAGGAGCCAGACGAAAGGCAGGGCAAACGCCGCGGCCAGCGCGACGAGGAGCGCCTGAACGAGCCTCCGGGATGCCTTGTGCTCGCGCGCCATGGCTTCAGAAGGTGTCGTCGCGGCCGCCGCGCGACAGACGGGCCGCCACCCAGGTCAGGGCCGCCGTGATCAGGAAGAGGATGTAGGCCATCGCGCTCGCGTAGCCCATCCGGAGGTCCTGGAAGGCCGTCGAGAAAAGGTAGATGGAATAGAAGAGCGTCGATCGCTCGGGATTGCCATCCGAGGCGTTGCCATTGCCGTTGGCGGCCTCCGACATGATGTAGGCCTGGGCGAAAAGCTGCATGGCGCTGATGAGCGCCATGATTGCATTGAACGCCACCACGGGCGCGATCGTGGGGAGCGTGACGTGCCGAAAGCGCTGCCACGCCGTGGCGCCGTCTATCTCAGCGGCCTCATAGAGTTCGCTCGGCACATTCTGGAGTCCGGCCAGATAGATGACCATCGCATTGCCCGTGCCCCACAGGCTCATGATGACCAGCGCCGGCTTCGACCACGAGGGATCGGCGAGCCAGGCGGGGCCGTGAAGGCCGAACGGCGCGAGGATCGGGTTCAGGAAGCCGTTCATGAGGCCGTATTCCCCGTTGAAAATCCAGAGCCAGAGCATGGCGGAGGCGACCACGGGCACGATCGAGGGCATGAAGAAGAGCAGCCGGAAGACCGACCTGCCCTTCACCGGGCGGTTGAGGAGCATCGCAAGTCCGAGCGCAACCGCGGTGCCGAGCGGGACGGACAATCCCGCATAGAACAGGGTATTGCGCAGCGACTTCCAGAACAGCCCGTCCTGCAGGAGCTGGTGGTAGTTCTCGAGGCCGCACCAGACCGGAGATTTGAGAATCGAATAATCGCAGAAGCTGTAGAAAAGCGAGGCAACGACCGGGTAGGCCGTAAACGCGGCAAGCCCGACGATCCACAGGCTTGTGAACCCGAGGCCAGCCCGAAGCCGTTTTCTTTCGTTTCGGGTCATTTTGGAGGCGCCTCCCCCAATGCGGCCCATTGCCCGTGGCGTTCGAGGCTCCTCCTGTAGCGCTCCCAGCTGCTCTCGAGGCGGGCCTGTGAATAATCGAGCGCCTCCTCGGGCGTGGCGTCCAGGAGCCTCACCTTGTCGAAGGCCGAGATCACCTCCCGGTAGTATTCCTGCCAGATTCCGATGTCCGGCACCGAGGTTGCGTTCGGACCCGAAGCCAAACGGCGCATCATCCCAATGTAGGGATGGGTGTTGTGATTGGTGAAGAAGGGGCTCCAGACCTTCAGGGGCGAAATCTTGACCTGCAGGAAGTCGAGGAGTTCAGCGCCGCTCATCTCGTCAAAGGTCTCGGCCTTGGCGTTGGCCGAATTGACGTACTTTATGAATTCCCAGGCCTCGCGCGGGTGCCGGGCCCCCCGGGGAATCGTCAGAACGTCCGCCTCCGCCATGGCGAAATCCGTGATCCCAGGCACCGCCTCGGGCCAGGGCCCAACGCCGTAATCCAGGCCCGGCTTATACTGACGGATATAGTTATCGTAGAAGACTCCTTGAAACACCATGGCGATCTTCCCTGTGAAAAAGGGCGCCGACGGGGACGCCCATGGCCCGAACTCGGACGAGAGGCGCTTAACATCGTCCAGGCCGTAGTATTTCGTGAACGACTGGATCCATGCGAACGCGGCGACGTTCCTGGGATCGGTGGCCAGGGTGATGTCGCGGCCATCAAAGAGCTTTCCCCCGAACCACCGGCAGAAAATCCACGGCCACCAACCAGGATCCTGCGGAAGGAAACCCACCTGGGTGAGGCGCCCCGTCACGGGATCGCGCTTGGTCAGGCGCCGGCTGAAGTCGTTGAACTCCGCCAATGTGCGGGGCGGCCGGTCCGGGTCGAGGCCCGCCTCGCGGAAAAGCGTCTTGTTCCAGTAGAGCGCCATGACCGCCGGCGTGCTGATCCCGCCATAGACGTGGCCCCCGTGGGAGCAGATCCGGGCGTAGACGGGATAATACCGCGCGAGCCATTCCTCGTTCGACATCCCCTCGGCGCGGATGAATCCGTCGAGGGGAAGGAGGGCCTCGGCATCGGCAAAGGTGGCTATGTTCTGCTCGTGAAGGCCCGCAATGTCAGGGGGATCGCCGCCCGCCGTCGCCACGAGGGTCTTCCGGTCGATCTGGGACGTCGCGTAGTAGTCGACGAAGACACGGCTCTGCGAGCGGTTGAACCTGTCCACAACCGTCTGGACCGCCTGACCCTCGAATCCGACCCATTTTTCCCAATAAGCCACGTGTACGGGCTCCGCCGCCGCAGGCAGGAGGGCCGCCAGAAGGAGCGGCAGACACGTCTTGGGTCGAAGGGTCAAACAGGGAGTGATTTAGGCGGTTTGCGATGGGGATGCAGGCAACCGGTGCACCTCCCCGGCTTCAGGGCAGTGTCGACTTAACCCTAAATCCAAGATTTTCGACCGAATTCTTGTAAATCGGAACAATCGCCCCAGATTACCCCACCCATGGAGGTCGAAATACAAGTGCCCGACGAGGTCCCGGTGATGACCTTGCCGAACCTGGCGTTCTTCCCCCAGGCGCTTCTTCCGCTCCACATTTTCGAGCCCCGATATCGCCGGATGCTTGGGGATGTCCTCGAGAGCAACCGCATTTTCGCCGTTGCGTGCCTCGATACGACCTCCGCAGCAAAGGCGCGGTTCGAGCCTCCGCACCGAGTCGCCTGCATCGGCCTCGTCCGCGCATGCCAGAAGAACGAGAACGGAACGTCCAACCTGCTTCTCCAGGGGCTTTGCCGGGTGGCGATTGAGGCCATCGTCTCCGACGATCCCTACCGGAAGATCCGGATCCGGCCCCTCGCGAGCGAGCCGGGCGCCGCGCCCGGCGAGAACGCGAAGCTGAGGAAGGAGCTCTCGCGGCTCATCCGGCTGAAACTGCGCCTTTCCCCGGACGGATCGGAGGGCGTGACCGACCTTCTGAAGACGGTCGAGGACCCCGAGATCTTCGCGGACATCGCAGCGTTCAACCTCTGCGACAACGCGTTCCTGAAGCAGAAACTCCTCGAGACCCTCGATGTGAACCGCAGGCTCGTCATGCTCCTGCAGTCGCTGCGCACCGAAATCAGCGCGGCCATCATCAACAGGCAGCTGCAGGGCGAACTTCCCGATGACCGGATCGCGCACAACTGACCCGAAAGGCGTGCGGAGATTCGCCAATTTTTAGCAGGAAATGGCGAAACAAATGTGGGAATCAGGCGTCAATGCGTTCAGTCAATAGGCATTCCTCTTGAAAGCAGCGACCTCATACGCGCCCGTAAAAGTTGTCATGGCGGCGGAGTCGAAGCGCGTTCTCTACGTCGATGACATGCGCGAGCTGCGGGAGGTGGCACGGCTCGCCCTCACGAGGGTCGGCCACCGGGTTGAGGGAGCCTCCGACGGCAAGGACGCCCTTGAGATGATCAAGGCAGATCCCACCTCATTCGACATCGTCATTACGGACCACCACATGGAGACGATGAACGGACTCGAGCTCGTGATGAGGCTGCGCGAGGCCAATTTCCCGGGCAGGATCGCCGTCGTGAGTTCCGAGCTGAACGACGACGTGGAGGTCGAATACCGCCGGCTCGGCATTGAAAAGATCCTTCACAAGCCCGTCGACCTTTCGGTCCTCCGGGCCCTTG